>JBEKDE010000131.1:0-12692 GCA_050014515.1 Occallatibacter sp. | reverse complement strand
TGATGCCGACGCCCGCCGATGCCAGTGCTTTCCGGTTACGGCTATCCCTGCGCATCTCCAGCCTGCTTGCCGCCTTTATACACGTTAGGCATGGTGCCGATGATAGCAGCGACGCCGGTGAGAGACCCACCGCCGGCAAGCCGCGGTTCGAGGGCACCCGGCAAGGTTAAGATGTGATCGATTCTGAGGCTAGACTCGCAGAAAGGCAATTCGTCCAATGGTCTCTCCCAGGCTCTTCTTGTAATTCCCAAGCGGGTACTTCCATCGGGCATGGTCCCTTTACGGAGACAAATCCGGATCGATCCATCCTACTGAGCCACTGACGCTAGGGCGATGCAACTTTTATGCATTGTGCGCGGGATTTGCGTCGTAATCAGGCGGGAATCAAGTTTCGGCATTCACCTTGCCCGGGAGGGCCCTGGTTAATGAGGGTCGAGCTTTTGAACCCAACACTGACCGGTGGGCATAACCATCGTTATTTCCGGCTTATCGGCAAAGAACTCGTCCACTGCGGTGCGCGCCCCTGGGCAGCTGGGAAATCCGTAATCGTCGAATAGCAGAACCCCGCCGGAAGCCACCTTCGGATAGAAGAACTCACACGCCGATTTGATCGCGCTATAGATATCCAGATCTATATGTACGAAAGAGAAAGTTCGATCACTGACAATTTGAAGCGAGTCAGGAATCAACCCCTGTACAACGTTGACGTTTGCGTAGCCAGAGAGATAGCTCCGAACCGACTTCTCGCTGGTATCCGCAAAGTCACCGAGCTTGTGCAGGTCGTGCTTCGGATCTGTTTCGGGCATGCCTTTAAAAGTGTCGAATAGGTGCAGCGGCCGTTCCGGCAGAAGCTCAGCGAGAATTCTCGCCGTTCCCCCCTTGTAAACGCCGCATTCAGCGAGGTCTCCCTCGCATCTGCGGCTCGCAGTAAGGGCAAGGGAGTAGAGATTGTATTTGGCGTTAAGAGTCAGCATCGACCGGGGATCATCCGCCCGCAATGTCTTTCCCCATTCGTGAGTAAGCCAGGGGCTATACATGGGCCGATAAAACTCAACATCCCTGATGTCGCGATTTGGCGGCCTGTAATCGACAAGATCAAATCCGAAAAGGCCGAAGAAGCGCTGTGAGGCGCGCACTGCTGGCACCGCTAAGAATCGGGGGAGAGTCATCGATGCTAAGAAAATACCATATTAGGGCGGACTCCGGGTCTTACGCTGCTTCTCACCGCTTCGAAGCAAAGCACTTCGCAACAAGTCGCGCGGAAGCGGCAACCCGGCGCCAGGCCTGTCAGCGCGCCAGAATTCCGTGCGATGTGCGGCAGGCAGGGGCGTCGGCACAAACTGGTCTGCCGCCGATGCGGGCGATGCTGCCGGCACGCGCTTCGCGGCCTGGTGAGGTACCCGGCGCCCGCACGCGCCTCTTTCTTCGAGATTTTTCGGCCGCTTACCATGCTTCCTTGTCAATCCGGCCAATCTTGTGGGGAAAGTAGCTGGATTGGGGAAAGTATCCGGATATTGCCTGAATCAGGACGCTGCCGCCTTTTGTGCGCGGTGGACGCTCGTGTTGGCGCGCTGATAGACTGATAGGGTTGCAGTGGCAGTGCCTCCACCCGTACGGACCCGCCTGCAAGTCAGCTCAAGAAGGACAAGAAAACACTCCATGGACACACAAACCCGTCACGCCCTGAAAAAGGACAAATTTGCCCAAGCCACCGCCAGCAGCGTCAGCTGGGTCAGCGGCCACCGCTCCGGCGTTTTGCGTTGGATCATCGGAGCCATTGTGGTAGTGGCAGTCGGCGTGGGCGCGCTCATCTTCTGGGATATGAAGTCCTCTGCCGCCGATAGTGCCCTGGGCGCTGCGCTGGATATCTACGACGCGCCGCTGTCGATTCCCGGCGCTCCAGCGGAGAACGGCGTGTATGCCACTACGGCTGACCGGTCAAAGGCCGCCAACAAGCTGTTTGCGGCAGTGGCCGCGCAGTATGGCTGGCTGCCGCAGGGCGCGAAGGCGCACTACTTTACCGGGATTACCGACCAGGAACTGGGCCAGACCGCAGCAGCGGAAAACGAACTGAAGACCGCTGCCGGGTCGTGGGACCGCAACCTGGCCAACCTGGCAAAGCTGGCGCTGGCAAGCATTTATCACCAGACGGGCCGCGATCCGCAGGCTATCGAAATCTATAACGCGCTGGTGGCCAAGCCGTCTGAGACGGTTTCCGCCGGAGTGGCGCAGCTTGACCTGGCAGACCTGTACGCAGCAGCCGGCAAGCAGGACGAGGCGCGCAAGCTCTGGGCCAAGGTGAAGGACGCCGACAAGGATGGGGCTGCCGGATCCATTGCCGCGCAAAAGCTGGCCGCGAAGCAGTAGGTTTTGAGCGCGGGTTTGGCACGCGGGGCGGTCAGGGATTCAAAGCGGGGCGGGCAGAGCGGGGCATTCAAAGCGGGCTGTGGATGGAGATTCGGCTCTGTGAAAACCAGGGAAAGAGTGTGGGTCTGAAGCCCTATTTCTCTCGGAATGAATGCATCTATCGGCACGACTGAAGTTATGCCCTGTTACAAAGCCCTCAGAGATTGCCGTTGGAGTGAGTTTTTCCGCAGCCGGTGAAGTGGCGCCCACTTACAAAGCCATGGGTGCGCTGCTGCAAAGCCGCGGGAGTGTTGCACAACGGCGAGTTTTTTGCGCCAGTGAAGCCGGCGTGGCGCTCAAGGCCAGCCTGAGATCCGGGACAGGCCTGGCATGCAAGACTGCCCTGGCACCTGAGCATTTTCCTTTGCGCATGCGTCTGGTGGTTTATGAGTGCCAGCCAGGCAGTTTTCGCAGGTTGGATGGAGATTCCAAACAGCGCTGTGAGCGATGAAGCCCGCACCCAGGCGGAACACACTCGGGCCGAGGAAGCGACGCTTGCGGCCCTGGTGAGCCAGTATGCCGGAACCCTGTATCGCGTAGCCTTCTCCGTCCTCCGCAACGCAGCCGATGCAGAAGACGCCGTGCAGGAAGCGTTTATGCGCGTGCTGCGGCACCGCGACACACTGGACGAGGTGCGCGACCAGCGGGTGTGGCTGATCCGCATTGTGTGGAACATCGTTCTCGACCGCAAGCGGCGCGCGAAAACCAGGCCGGAGACTGACGACGTTTCCGAGCTGGCCCGCGTTTTGCCGAGCACAGGACTCTCCGCCGAGGAGATTGCTTCGGCCGCAGAGCACCACGCGCACGTATTGGCCTGCGTGGAGAAGCTGCCGGCGAACGAGCGGCGGGTGCTGATGCTTTCGGCGTTCGAGGAGCTTTCAAGCGTGGAGATTGCTGCGGTGCTGGGGATTACCGAGTCCAGCGTGCGGTCGCGGCTGTTTCGGGCGCGGAACCTGATGGCCGGGCTGCTGAATCATGCACGGAGCCTGCGATGAGGGACAGTGGTCAGGGATCAGCTGACCCAGCCGGTGGGGAGTTTCAAATGAAGCATCCGACACAAAACGAGTTTGGGAACGGCGCCGATGCAGGAACGAGTGAGGCGGAACAGACGCTGCGGCTGATTGCGCACCTGCCTGCTCCCGAGGGGCTGGAGGATAGGGTGCAGGCCGGGCTGCGGAGCCGGCAGATGGATGCGGCGCCTGGGGCGCGGATTTTGGCGTGGCCTGCGCTGCGTCCGGCGAGCGGGTGGATGAGGACAGCGGCCGCGGCGGCGATTGTGTTTGTGGTGGCTGGAGGTGGATGGGGCGTTTATACCCACGTGCAGCCGCAGCAGTCGGCGAAGGTGATTGTGATGCCGCCGCGGGTGGTTTCGCCGGGCGGGTTCTCCAATGCAAGCGCCATGCACGTGCCGAACACGCTGAATGGACCTACCATTCCGAATCCTGCTGCTACGAGCGCGGCTCAGCCTAAGGTGGTTGCGATGGACGCAAAGGGAGGCGCTAGGCCGGGCGCGAAGCCGGGCGCGAAGAAGGCGGTTCGCCGGGCCCACGCGGTGAAACCTGGTAATCAGGCAACTCCGCAAGCGGCTGCGCAGGCGCCGAAGTAGGAAGCCTTCGGCGCCGGTGCTGTCATGGGGTTGAGTTCAGAGAACCCTAGATCCTCTTTGACCCGGCGTGTACTGCGATACCTACCAACGCCAGTGCTACTGCTCCCCACAACGCGGGAATCCAGCCGACGACGTGGAAGCCGGCTACGATGTGCGACGCCAGCAGGATCATGGCGGCGTTGATCACCAGCAGAAACAGTCCCAGGGTGATGATGGTGATGGGGAAGGTGATGACCTTCAGCACCAGGCCGAGCGTGGCGTTGAGCAGGCCGATGACGAGAGCCGCGATGAGTGCCGGCTTGAGTCCCATGACATGGAAGCCCGACAGAAAGTGGGAAATTACCATCAAAGTCAGTGCACTCAGAATCCAGTGAATCAAAAGCTTGATCATTCCTTCGTTCTCCTTGAATGGGTGGTAAATGGGAATGGGTGGTGAGTGGAAATGGGTGGTGAATGGGCAGGTCGAGTTTTCGGGTGCTCAGCCGGAGCGGCGCCTGCCGCCTGACTGTTTGGATGCAACCCTGGTGTTCGCGGCAATCTGTTCTGAGACGATAATGGAAGCTGCGAGGGTGCGCAAGATGTTCAAAAGAGCACAACGTTTCACAGCCGGCCGGGTTCAACGTTGAAGAATCTGCACGGCCGCTCCTGGCGCGGCTGAGATTGGTGGCAAAGGCCCAAATCTGAGCGAGGCAGAGGGGCAATGCATGGGGCTAAAGCCCCACTTCTCTGATTCAAAAGGCTGTTGCGGTACGACTGAACAGGCTGCGGAAAAAGGCTCCTTGCAGGGCTGAATTTGGCTTCAAGGCTGCAGGGGGCAGGGGCTAAAGCCCATTCTCTGATTTCGATCAACTTATGGCACGACTGAAGTCGTGCCCCTTCGCACATCTACGTCAAGCTGGAGTTTTTCCGCAACCTGTGAAGTCATACCCTAAAAGCACGTTTAAAGCAGGGTTTGTTAGCACGCTGGCATGGGGCTAAAGCCTCATCTCTCTCATTTAAGGCGGCTTGCGGAACGACTGAAGTTGTGCCCTTTCGCACATCCAGGTCAGGATTGGAGACTTTCAGGAACGTTGCGCACCGATCTCTCGAACTGCGGTCTTTCTCCTGGATAATCACTTCATGCGTATTTTGCTCAATCTCTGCCTTGCCGGTTTTGTTGTGGCGCCGCTCGGCTCAGCCCAGCAAGCGGCGGGGCCGCCGCTGCCGGAGATCCCGCAACTGATGCACGAGGTGCAGGAGCACCAGAAGCAGCTGGAAAAGATACGCGAGAACTACACCTACACGTCGCTGCAGACCACCCAGGACATTGACTCCAATGGGCAAGTGAAAAAGACCGAGACCGAAGAAGGTGAGGACTTCTTTGTGAACGGCCACGTGATTGAGCGGAAGGTGAAGAAAAACGGCCAGCCGCTGAACGACCACGACCAGCAGAAGGAAACCGAGCGGGTGACCAAGCTGGTGGAAAAAGCGCAGAAGACGCCGCCGGATCAGCCGCTCGAAGGGCAGAGCATCAGCATCAGCCGGATTCTGGAGATCATGGACGTGCACAATCCACGGCGCGAGACCTACCGCGGCCGCCCGGCAATCGTGTTCGATTTCATTGGCCGCAAGGACGCGAAGACCCACGGGCTGGCCGAGGACGCGTCAAAGAAGCTGGAAGGTACAATCTGGGTGGATGAGGCAGACCGCGAGGTGGCTCATCTTGAGGTGCGGTTTATTGATAATTTCCGCGTGGCCGGCGGGCTGGTTGCCAGCATCGACAAGGGGTCCAGTTTTCGCTTCGACCAGTCGCTGGTGAATGGCGAAATCTGGCTGCCGACCGCGGCCGAAGCCAGCTTGCAGGCGCGGGTGCTGCTGGTGAAAGGCTACCGGCAGCATTTCACGGAGAGCGATTACGACTTCAAGCGATTCCGGGTTGACGCGGAGCAGATGAAGGACGCCAAGCCGGTGACGGAGAAGCAACCGTAACGCAGGGGTGTGAAATAAAGTTGCCCCAGGTTTCAGCTTTGAAACCTGAGGCAACTTGTTGTGAGCGACTGGAGTGGGCGATTGGAGTGGGCAAAGCTTACACGCCTGGAGGCGGTGGAGGCGCCGCTCCGTCTTCGCCTGGTCCGCCGCGGCGGCGTTCCATGCGTCCTTTTTCCCAGGCTGCGTATTTTGTTTTCTGCTCGTCGGTCAGGAGCGCGTTGATCTTGGCGTCGGTGTCCTGGCGAACCGCCTCCATCTGCTGGCGGGTTGGCCGTTCGCCACTGGCGCGCAGAGCTTCCATCTTCTGACGCCGTTCGGCGAGCAGCGGCTTGATTTGCGTTTGCTGATCCGGCGTGAGGGTCAGCGCGTCGGTCATTTGCGCGAGCTCCCGCTCCGGGTTGGGTCCGCGATGCCGCATCTGGTCTTGCGGAGGGGCACCCTCCGGCGGCGCGGCCTGCGCCCAAAGTCCGCAAGAACCTGCGGCCAGAATTGTGCCCAGCAGCAGTGTCCGGCGTGAAGCTAAGATTCCCTGGTTAAACTTCTTCCTCATGCGATGCTCCTCCCCGTTGGGGACGATCTGAAATAATTTGGCAGCCGCCCGAGGGCAACCGCAAACGATGCTGCGCCTGTGAGCACTTTGCCGGCGAACGTGCTCACACAGCTAGACGCGCTTTGAAAGGCTACGTTGACGCTAGAGCTACGATTTGGCCGTCGACCAGGGCTTTTTGGGTCTGGCAGTTTGCTGCCACAAAGACATCTGTGCTTTCCCACCCATTGTGCAAAGGACGCACAATGAATGGGTCACGGCGGGCTCTGCGAACACTCGGGTTGAAAATGGTCTAGAGTGAAGGCATGTTTGTGCGGCGGTTTTCTATCCAGCGTGTTGATTTGGCGGGCGAACGGTATGCCTGCCCGATCCGCTGGATCGACAACTTTGCCATGCGCAACTTTACCAATGACGCGGTTTTTGACGACACGCTTCCGGTGGCCGATGGGTTGTTGGAAGCTGGAACACGGGTGCCCCTCGGTCGACTGCAGCCGGCGATGGAAGACTGGTTTCGCCGCAAAGGGTACCTCAAGCGCGAAGAGCGGCTTGAGGTGGTGGAACTTGAGAGCTTCAAACGCTGAACCTCGTCCTGCCCTCTTCGCATTTCGCCGGGCCGGAGAAGAAAAGGAGAACACGCGTTGATGCACTCATCTTCTTATATTTCATGAATTTACGATCGATAAAGGCGAAGAATCAGCAAAGATGAATCTGGGGCATTTTTTTTTGACCCGGATTCAGTGACGAGTTTCACTGCGCCTTATGCAGCCGTTTGCTGACCGGAATCCTCGCTGTGCCAGAGGAGAAACTCGGCTTCGCGGCGGGCCTTGAGGCCGGCATTTTCAGTGGCGCCGGTGTGGTCCCAGCGCAGCAACTGGTCGGCAGCCGCGCCGTAGCGGCCCATATTCAGCTCGCGCAGGAGGGTGGAGGCTTCAAGGCGGCGCGGACCCAGGTTGTAGACGAAGTCGACCAGCGCGTCGAACTGGCACTGGATCAGTTCTACTTTCACCAGCCGCCTGACGGCGAGTTCCGCCTGGCTCACGTCGCGGGCGAGTATTGCCGCGGCCTGCGATTCGGCTATCCCATCGGGGAAGGACTCGCCGGGCTGAATCCGGTGCCCATAGCCGATGGTTGGAATCCCCACCACGTCGAGATAGGAGTGGCTGCGAAAGCCCTCCGATTTCTTCAACAATGCCAGTCCTGCTGCGCTCATTTGCATAGTTCACCCCTCATGACCTGTGTGGCCCTATTTCGACGCTAGCAGGATCGGCGAATTAATCTGCAAATTGTGGGGCTGTCAGAGCGATTTATTTTTCAGAGGGTCTGGGGCGGGAGATCAGGCACCAATGGTGGGGGCAATTGAGGTTGGATCCGGGAAGAGCAGGGGTTCTGGCTATTGCGGAGAAACATGTTCAGGGTACCGGCGCGGATGCCTGCACTCAAACTACCGAAGAGGGTTCGACAGGTCGATAGTCCCCCAAAGCAGAGGCATGGGGCCAGAGCATGGGCTAAAGCAACAACTCTGTCATTTTGAATAGCTTGCGGCACGAGAGAAGTCATGCCCTTTCGCACATCGACATCTCGTACATCGACATGAATGGCAGGTTTTTCAGTAGCCAAAGCGCAGGCGTGGGCGCTTACGGAACAGGCGGAATGGAGACCGGCGATCCCTTCGAGGCGTCGCATTGGCCATTCTTTTCTGCTCGAAACTCAAATGAAATTGGCCAGGTGTTACTGGTGGGTGGCAGGTCAGACCCGCCACAGTCTTCGGCCTCCGCTTTGTCTGGCCGAATTTTCTCACGCAACGCTGCGCACCCGTATATGTCGATACACCCTCGCTCTGCGAGAGGCATCCCTCAGTGGCGGAAGCCGGTGCTCGTTTCAGAGCGTTTGCGGCACGATTAGAACCGTGATTAGAACCGTGCCCACTCAAGACAGCGCCACAAATGCAGGTTGGAGGGAGTATTCCCGCAGCCTGAAAAAATCCCCTGCCTAGCGTCTGTGCCTCGCGCGGGATTATTCCTCTATGCGGTACGTGAATTCTTCGATGACGGGGTTGGTGAGGACCTCCCCGGCGATGCGCTCGACCTGGGCGCGGGCATCGCTGGAAGTGAGCGTGTCTGCGAGGGATAAGACGAAATACTTGCCCTGGCGGACGGCGCTGACGTCGGCGAATCCGATTTTGCGCAGGGCGTTTTGGATGGTCTGGCCCTGGGGGTCGAGAACCGAAGTCTTCAGCGTGACATAGACATGTGCTGTCATAATCCGTGATTATAGTGGAACGGCTAGTGTGGTGGGTCTAAAGTTCACTGCGTACATCGCGAAGAACAACCGCAGGTCCTTCGGCTTCGTTGGTCGCAAAAGACGCGGCCAACAGCGCTCAGGATGACAATATTTTTTGTTATGGATTTCAGGCTCAGAGCACTCATTACCAGCTATCGCATTCATAGTGAATTGATTCCTAGCGACGTATACATCGTCCCCAACGTTCAAGGAGAGGCAAGACGATATGGTTAACTATCTGGAACTTCCAATTGGAGATCGCGCGCCCGAGGTATTCAGGGCGGTGATCGAGATTCCCAAGGACGGCACGCAGAAATTTGAATACGACAAGCAGCTGCACGTCTTCAAGCTGGACCGCAACCTGCATTCACCGGTGCACTATCCGGGGGATTACGGGTTCATTCCATCGACGCTGAGCGACGACGGCGATCCGCTGGACGTGCTGGTGCTGATGCCGGCGCCGAGCTTTCCGGGGTGCGTGCAGGAGGTAAGGCCGATCGGGCTTCTGGAGATGCTGGACCAGGGCGTGCTGGACGAGAAGGTGCTGGCGGTGGGCAAGAACAATCCGCGCTATAACAACGTGTGGAACTACACGGATATTTATCCGCACATGCTGAAGGAGATTACGCACTTCTTCTCGATCTACAAGGATCTTGAGGGCAAGCGGGTGGAGATCAAGGGCTGGCACGATGCGGCGTATGCGCGCGACCAGGTGGTGAAGTCGGCCAAGCAGTTCCAGGATCACCAGGCGAAGAAGGCCGCTGCGGCGAAGTAGGGACTTGCAGGGTAGAAAGCCGCATTCCTTCGGGGATGCGGTTTTTTGTTTCTGCGGCCATCAATTGGCGGGAGGAGCGATTGGGGTGGCGGGGATTTTGTAGCGGCTGGCCAGGGGGCGGGCGGTGGTCAGGTAGAGGATCGGCCCGAGCAGGGCAACGGCGAGAGAAAAGAGCAATGCCGAGGTGTTGCCGGTGAGTTTTTCATCGCGGGAGGCATAGAGGGCGTAGGCGATGAGCAGGGTGGGTCCGACGCCGAGCAGGATGGCGAAGGCCAGGTTTCCGGCTTTGAAGGGGCGGGGCAGATCGGGCTCGCGAATGCGCAGAACGGCGAGGGCGATGAACTCGAGAATGAGGCTTGATCCATAGAGGATGAGGTCAATGGAGATGAGGCGCTCGAAGGGCAGCTTGAGCGCCAGTCCCCAGGCGAGGCCGCAGAGCAGAACGCTCACCCAGGGCACGCCGCGGCGGTTTTTGCGGGCGACGATGAGGGGCAACATGCGCTCTTCGGCCATGGCCATGGGCAGGCGGGAGTAGCTCATGACCAGGGCGTTGAACATGCCGATGCCGGAGATGGCGCCACCGGCAACAATGGCCAGGCCGAGCAGCGGTCCTCCGAGGGAACGGGCGGCGGTGGTCCAGTCGCCGGTGGAGAAGCTGTCTGGCGAGAGGCCGCTGAGCGCCATGGCGGCGAGCGGCAGGATGTAGGTGACGGCGACGAGGAAGGTTGCGGCGATCATGGCGCGGGGATAAGTGCGCTGCGGGTTTTCGACTTCCTGGGCTACGGTGGAGGCGTTGTCCCAGCCCATGTAGTTCCACATGGCAACGAGAACGGCGGTAGAGAAGGCAGAGCCGGGGCCGATGCCGCCGGTTGTGGCCGCTCCCCACTGCACGGCGGGATGCAGCGTGAGTCCGCGCCAGAAGCCGAGAACAATGAAGATTGCGAAGGGTGCGAGGAGCAATGCGAAGAGGCCGACGGAATCTTCACCGACGGCTGGAGCGCCGCGCAGGTTCCAGATGCAACAGACTACGACGACGGCCAGGGACCAGGCGTAGCCGCGCCAGCCTGCGGTAGCCGCCGGCGAAAATTTGCCGAGGTAGAGAACGAAGATAGCGGGATAGATGGCCATGTCGAAGATGCTGGCGGAGAGCGAAAGCCAACCCTCCTGATAGCCCCAGAAGGGACCGAGGCCGCGACGCACCCAGACGTAAAAGCCGCCTTCGGCGGGGATGGCAGAGGCAAGTTCGCCGATCATGAGCGCGGTGGGCAGGCTCCACAGGATGGGCAGGAGCAGGAGAATCAGGATGGCGCGCAGGAAGCCGGCACCACCGAGGATGTCCTCAATGCCGTAGGGACCACCGGAGACCATGAAGTAGGTGGCGGCGATGAGCGGAAGGATGCGCATCTTCCTGCTGGACGGCTTTGGGGTCAGGGGCATCTATGCGAATCTAACAACCCCAGCCACCTACAGAAAGGAAAAAATGCCATTGCATGGAGCAGACCATTGCATGGAGCAGACCATTGCATGGAGCAGACCATTGCATGGAGCAGGCCATTGCATGGAGCAGGCCATTGCATGGAGCATACGCTCGCGGGAGGCTCGCAGGGGCTTTGTGCTTTCCCCGGTCCCCAAATGCGAGGGATCGGGGGCACCCGGCACCATTGCATGGAGCATACGCTCGCGGGGAAGTGTAAAGGATGTCCCGAAACAATGTGTAAACGAGGTCATGAGACCGAACAGCGAGGGATCCCCACCCCACGAACCAATACCCGTCCGTGGGGGCCCTGGACCAGGGGCACCCGGCGATTTGCGGGCAGGATGCCGGTGAGCAAAAGAGGAAGTTGCGAATGACGTACTTTTGCACGGATGACGTAATATGAAGCCACCAGCGAGGAAAACATGCCCAGCGCGAATGAAAAGCGCTTCAGCAGAGGCGAAGCACTTATCCGCGAGGGGGAACACGGAGAGTGCGCTTACATTATCGAAAGCGGCACCGTCGAAATCGTTCTCCTGCGCGATGGTGAGCTGATTCAGATTGGGACGCGCGGCGCCGGCTCGCTGATCGGCGAGATGGCAATGATCGACGACAGGCCGCGCACCGCAACCGTGCGGGCTCTGGATGACTGCACCGTGCTGGAGATCACGCGCGAGGAATTTGCGCAGCGGGTAGAGAGCGCGGACCCGGTGATCAAGATGGTGATGCGGGTGGTGACCGCGCGCTACCGGGACATGATTGGCCGGACCAACGCGATGCATGTTCTGGGCTCGACACCCGCGGCGGAGGCGGACGAGAAAAGCCACGTCAGCCACGACACCGCGGTCTCCTCGATTCGTCTGCACAGCGAACTGAAGCTGGCGCTGGAGCGCGGGGAACTGCTCCTGTTTTACCAGCCGATTATCGATGTCCAGAACATGAAGATAGGCGGGTTTGAGGCGCTGATGCGCTGGGCTCATCCGGAAAAGGGCATGATTTCGCCAGGCGTGTTTATTCCAGTGGCGGAGGAGAGCGGGCTGATTACCGACCTGTCGAAGCTGGCGCTGAACCTGGCGTGCGATGGGGCGATCAGGCTGCAGGCAGCGGCCGCGAAGGATCTGATTGGCGATGCGCCGCTGTTTGTCGGAGTGAACTTCTCGGTAAGGGATTTTGCGGGAGCAAATCTCTTTGAGCAGGTAAAGGCCACTTTTGCAGAAAAGAAAGTGGAGCCGCAGCAGATTCATCTTGAGATTACGGAAACCCTGCTGATGGATGCGCCGGAGCTGGCGCGAGCGGAGCTGGAAAAGTGCCGTGCGATCGGGCTGAATATCTCGATCGACGATTTTGGGTCCGGCTATTCCTCGCTGAATTACCTGCACTATTTTCCGATCGATACGCTGAAGATCGACCAGAGCTTCATTCGTTCGCTGTCGACGCATCCGGGCAGCCTGGTGCTGGTGAAGTCGATTATCGGACTTGCACAGAACCTGGGGATGAACGTGATTGCGGAGGGAGTGGAGACGGCGCAGGATGCGGCGCGGCTGAAGGCGCTGGGTTGCGAGTACATCCAGGGCTACTTCTTCTCAAAGCCATTGCCGTTCGATGCGGCGGTGAAGTTTGTGCAGAGCTGGGAGGC
>JBEKDE010000130.1:0-11712 GCA_050014515.1 Occallatibacter sp. | reverse complement strand
CGCATCGAAGCTGGGCTCCGGTTCGGTATCGAGAATCCCCGTCGAAATCAGCGCCGCCATACGCGCAGTCTCCAACTGTTGATCGATTCTCTCGGTCTCCAACTGCACTCCAGGCATTTCGACTCCGGTCCGGCGCTTCAGCGACGAACACCTGTGCTCACAGACTCGCATCTCTCTTATCGGAAGGGAGACGCCGGGACATGAGGCTACGCAGGCGCATTGTCCTTGAGTACCGGGCAGGTACCGCCCGCAGACTACTTCCCGGCGCGGGCCTGTCGGGTTTCGGTCCACAGGAACGTCAGCCAGTCGGCGTCTTCCTGCACCTGCTGGTCCACGCCCATGCCGCCGCTGTGTCCGCCGGCCAGGCTGTAGTGCAACAGGATCGGCCGCCCGCTTGACGACGACGCCTGCAGCAGCGCAGTCATTTTGCGCGCATGCAGCGGCGCCACACGCGTATCGCTGTCGCCGGTGAAGAATATGACCGCCGGATACGCTGTGCCCGCCTTCACGTTCTGGTAAGGCGAGTACTTCAAGATGTACGGGAACTGCTTTTCATTGTCCGAAGATCCGTACTCCGTGACCCAGTACGAGCCCACCAGGAACTTCTGGAAGCGCAGCATGTCCATCAGCGGATAACCGCAGCGCACCGCGGCAAACAACTCCGGATGCTGCGTAATCGCCGCGCCCATCAGCAGGCCGCCGTTCGATGTTCCGTCGATCGCAAAATGATCGGGCGAGGTGTACTTGTTGGCGATCAGATATTCGGCCGCCGCAAAAAAGTCGTCGAAGACATTCTGCTTCTTCTCAAACATTCCCTGCTGGTGCCAGCTTTCGCCGTACTCAGCGCCGCCGCGCAGGTTCGGCAAGGCAAACCACCCTCCCTGTTCAAGCCACCAGGCGTAGGCCGGGTCCCACTCCGGCGTGTAATTCACCTGGAAACCGCCATATCCGGTCATCAACAGCCGCTCCGTTCCATCCCGCTTCAGGCCCTTCTTTCCGGCAATGAACATCGGCACCCTGGTTCCATCCTTCGATTTGAAAAACACCTGAGTCAGCTCGTACTGGCTCGAGTCGAAGGGAGTCCTGGTCTGGAAGAATACTTCGCGCTTGCCGGTCACCGTGTCCACGCGGTAGATGGCTGGCGGAGCAATGAACGATTCAAACCGGAAGAAACCGTTGCGGTCAGTCGTCAAGCCCTGCATCACGCTTGCCGAGCCGATTCCGTCGTACTCCATCTTCCCCGCCGGTTTGCCGAGCAGCGTGTAGACCGTGGTTTCCGTCTTCACATCCTTCAACCGGTTCACGTAGATCTTGCCGCCCACAATCGACCAGCCGTCGATCACGTCCTGGCCTTCGGGCACAATGGTCTTCCAATCGTCCGGCATAATGCCTGGATCGGCCCTCAGAATCGCGCCCTTTGGCGCCTTGTAATCGGTCTTCACGTACCACGCGCCTTTGGCCCCCGCGCTTTTGACATAGATAGCGTTGAAGCGCGCGTCCAAACCCCATACCAGCACTTCAAACGGAGAACCCGGTTTGGTCAAATCGCGATACACAATGTCCACGCGCTTAGCCGGGACGCCACGGTCGATCTGGATCACCAGATAATGGCCGTCGTCGGTCACAACGGTTGAGAAAAGATCGTCGCCGGTCAGCAGCTCGCCGTAAAACTCGTGCCCGAAGAGCAGCGTGTCCCTTGAATTGCGCGTCCCCAGCACATGCTCAAAGAGCAGCGTCCCCTTTTGGTCGTTGCGCGTGTAATAGAGGGTCTTTCCGTCCGGAGAAAAGTTCACGCTGAAGTAGCGCGCCGACGGCAGCTCATCCTCAAGCGTTTTTGCCGACTTCACGTTGAATATGTGAATTGTGGTCTCGTCCGCGCCGCCCTCCTGCACTCCATAAGCCACCATCGATCCATCGCGCGAAACGTCATTGAGCCGGAGGGAGGTGTTGGGATCGCGGCTCAGCTTGGCCGGATCGATCAGCCGCTCGTCCTTATTCACCTGGCCTGGCGCGGCCAATCCATGACGCAAGTAAATTGAGAACTGCTGCTCGCCCGCCAGGCGCTTGCGGAAGAAATAGCTGTCTCCGCGTGCAATCGGCACCTCGGCCTCCGAAACGTTCTCCAGCGGGTCCAGGTCGTCGGCAACGTCCGCGCGGATGTGCGCCTGTTTCATGTAGCGCGCCGTGTAAGCATTCTCCGCATCGATAAATGCGCGCGTCTCGGTGCTCTTGCCGTCTTCGAGCCAGCGGTAGTTGTCAATGATTTTGGTCCCGAAGTAGTCGTCGGTGACCGGAATCTTTTCCACCTCCGGCGGCGGCGGCAGCGTAATTCCGTCCCGCCCGTGAATGGCCTGGGCCCACACTCCCAGGCCGCCGCTGGTTGCCAGAATCACAACTCCAAGAGTCCGCTGCATGCAATGCTTCATGCGGATAGGATACCGGGCGGAGTGACGCACGTGGTGCTTTCCCGCCTGAAATGCCCCGCTTCCTGCGCAGTGCGCAGACGCTTGAACCCACAACGCCGGTAGAATCAAGGGAGTGTCTGGAACGGAACCAACTCAACCCTCCCTCGACCTGAAGCCCGCTGAGGAGGTAAAGCCGGCGCACTCATCCTCGCGCGCATCTTCAAGGTGGACGCGCGTTTTGAGCCAGCTGCGCCCATCGCATGCGCACTCGGCTCTTTCGGCCACCATCCTGCTGATGGTGTCCACGTTCCTCTCCCGCATCATCGGCCTGGTGCGCGTTAAGTACATTGTCTGGCTCTTCGGCAGCGGCATGGCCGCCGACGCACTCAACGGCGCCTTTGTACTGCCCGACATGATCTCGTATTTTCTGGTCGGTGGCGCGGCTTCCATCACCTTTGTCACCATCCTCACCCGCTACCGCGATACGGGCCGAGAAGCTGAAGGTGAGCGCTCGCTTTCCGTCATCCTCACCACCATGTACCTGGTGCTGGGCACTGCTATTCTGCTGGCTGAGATCGTTGCGCCCTGGTATATCCACTGGTGGTTTCCCGGCTTTGACGCGGACAAGGCAACGCTCTGCGTGCATCTCACCCGCATCCTGCTGCCCGCGCAGCTTTGCTTCTTTGCAGGAGGCGTCTTTGGTGCGGTGCTGCTGGTGCGCAAGCAGTTCAGCGTGCAGGCGGTTGCGCCGCTCATCTACGGGCTCGGCACCATCGTCGGCGGCGTGCTGCTGGTCCACAAGATGGGCGTGTCTTCGCTGGCCGTGGGCACGGTCGCGGGGGCGTTCTTCGGCCCGTTTCTGCTGAACTACATCTTCGCCCGCCGCAACGGCACGCGCTACCAGCCCATTCTCGATTGGCACGACGCCGGGTTGCGCGAGTGGGTGCGGCTGTCGCTGCCGCTGATGGTTGGCGTCTCGCTGGTCACCGCCGACAGCTGGATCATCGCCCACTTTGCCTCGGCCACCAGCGGCGCCGTCTCGCTCATGAGCTACGCCAAGCAGCTCTTTACCGCGCCCATGGCGGTACTGGCGCAGGCCGCGGGAGCGGCTTCCATGCCCTTCTTCGCCAGCCTCTGGTCGCAGGAGCGCCGCTTTGAATTCGCCACCCAGGTGGCCGACTCAGTCTCCCGCGTAGCGGCGCTGGGCCTGCTTGCAGCCTCGGGCATGGTGGCCCTGGCCGCGCCGCTGGTCGAACTGCTCTTCCTCGGCGGGCGCTTCTCCTCAGCCGACTCGCGCGAGTGCGCCGCCTACTTCGCGGTCTTCTCCGTCTCCATGTTTCTGTGGTCGGCACAGGCGATCTACGCGCGCGCCTTCTATGCCGCGGGCAACACCTTCGTCCCCATGGCCGCCGGAACCGTAGTTACGCTGGTCTCCTGGCCCCTGTACGCTGCGCTCTACCACGCGCATGGAGCCATGGGCCTGGCCATCGCCTCCGACCTCGGTATCGCGCTCCAGACCGGGACCATCGCGGTCCTGCTGCACCAGCGCCGCATGGTTTCACTGGCCAGCCTGGACTACGTCGAACTGGGCCGCTGCCTGCTCGCCGCCATCGTAAGCGGCGCGGGCGTCTGGATGTCGATTTGGGGGCTCACCAGCCTTGCGCATCGCTTGCTGCACGCGGCACAGGGCTCGCATCTGGCCGCTCAACTGCGCTGGACCGACCTGGTATTTCTGGCGCTCGGATCGGCGCTTTGGGTCTTGCTGACCAAGTTCATCCTGGAGAAAGCTGGCTCGGCCCTGCCCAGGGTGATGATGAAAAGGCTGCGGCTGGCCTAAGTCATATTCAGGACGCTTTTTCGATTAATTTTTCAACTATCTCTATTTGATTCTTTATCTTACGTCGCTTTGCTTGTCTTTTATTTTCAAGTTGTTTTGGCGAGACTTGCTCAACACAATTCCCTGCAGACACAAGAGCCCCTGCTGGCGCAGAGGCTCGTGTGCTGCGGCCATCAGCCTTGGATTCTTACGCCTGCACCGGCTTGGGCGCTTCAGGCGCTGCAACCGCTACCGGCGTTCCCGGAACTGCCGGCTTGGCCTCCGGCTTCTTGATGTCGATACCGCCCTTGAAGAACGCGCCGTCTTCAATGCTGATGCGGGCCGCGGCCACGTCTCCGCTCAGCGAGCCCTCGGCGCGGATATCCACGCGGTCGGTGGCCGACATGTTGCCGCGCACCTTGCCCAGCACCACGATTTCGCGAGCGGTGATGCTGGCCGCAACCTGGCCGTTGCGGCCAACGGTGACGCGGTTCCCGGGCAGGTTGACGCTGCCCTCGACCTTGCCGTCGATGTACAGCGACTCGGAGCCGGTAATCTCGCCCTTGATAAACAGGCCCTTGCCGATGGTGGCCTGCTCACCGCTTGCGACCGGTGGAGCAGCAACCCTGACCGGCTCAGGAGCCGGCGCGGCGGAGGGCACGGGGCGGATGGGTTCGGGGGTGGGAGTGGGGTTGATCGATCCGGTTTGGGTAGGTTTCCACATTGCGCTCAAGGTATTTCCTTTTCTGTCCAAATAAGGACGTGGGGATGCCAAGGCAGGGCCATTGCCAGGGACCCGAAAAAATTTGAATGACGTAAACCGCCGGCAATCGCCCTCCGGCGGCTTCAGGAGGCCGCAAATCGAGCTCTCGCCCGCCGCGGTCCGCCAAAAAGCTTCGTCCCCGCTATTCTAAGGCTGCACCCCGTGAAACGACCAATGCCAACAATCGCAACCAACGCCGGGAGCCAACAAAGACAACAGTATTAGCCGTTGCGCGGGCCCACACGAAAATAATATCCGCGAAATATCCAGCTTTGCACTACTAGAATTGCGGAAATGGGAGACGCCTGAATGAATCGGAACACAATCAGCGGTGTGGTGTGTCTTGTCCTCTGCGTGTTGACGGGTGTTTGTGTGCAGGCTCAGTCCTCGCAGCCCTTCGATTTAGTCATCGTCCACGGACACATCATCGATGGAACCGGCTCGCCCTGGTACTCAGGCGACGTAGGCATTCGCAGCGGTCGCATCGCAGCCATCGGCAACATTGCGGACGCGCCGCGCAAGAAGACCATTGATGCCGCGGGCAAGGTGGTCGCGCCCGGCTTCATTGACATGCTCGGCCAGTCGGAGATGACCATCCTGGTCGATCCGCGGCTGCCCTCAAAAATCTACCAGGGCATCACCACCGAGATCACCGGAGAAGGCAACTCCGCCGCGCCCATCAACGACGCCACCATCGCCGCCGACCGCGCAACCTACGACCACTATCACATCACTCCCGATTGGCGAACCCTCGGCCAATACTTTGCCCGCATTGAGAAGCAGGGCATGGGCATCAACCTCGCCAGCTACGTGGGCGCAACCTCGGTGCGCCGCATGGTGCTGGGCGACGCAGACGTGCAACCGACCGTTGAACAATTGGAAAAGATGAAGGCTCTGGTCCGTGATGGCATGCACGATGGCGCCGTTGGCCTTTCGACCGCGCTGCAATACACGCCCGCGCCCTTCGCAAAAACACCGGAACTGATCGCCCTGGCCGGTGAAGCAGGCAAGTTCGGCGGCATCTATGCAACCCATATGCGCAGCGAAGGGGATGCGGTGCTCGATTCGATTGATGAGTCCGCCCGCATTGGCCGCGAGGGCCACATCCCGGTCGAGATCTGGCACTTAAAAGCCGCTGGAAAAAACAACTGGGGCCGCATGCCGCAGATTGTGGAGCGCATTGAGAAATATCGCGCCGAGGGCATTGACATCAGCGCCAACACCTACGCCTACACCGCGTGGTTCAACGACTTCTCGGCATTCGTTCCGCCCTGGGCGCACGATGGCGGCGCGGCAAAGCTGATTGAACGCCTCAAGGATCCGGCGCTGCGCGCTCGCATGCGCAAAGACATGCTTTCGCCGGAAAAGGATTCCGCCGGCGAAGACTGGGACAACGAGTGGCAGGAGATTCCCGGCCCTGAAGCCATTCAGATCGCCGTAGTGCAGAACCCCGAGTTGCTGCCGCTGCAAGGCAAGCGCCTGTCTGAAGTGGCGGCGCTGTGGAAGGAAGACCCCATCGATACGCTTTTTGACATCCTCATCAAGGACAAGTCCTTCACACAGGTTGCGGTCTTCGGCATGAGCGAGCCGGACGTGCTGCTGGCGCTCAAGCAGCCGTGGGTCTCCATCGACAACGATTCCAGCGGCACCTCGCCCGAAGGATTGCTGGGCGCAGAGCATCCGCATCCCCGCGCCTACGGCACCTTTCCGCGCATCCTGCGAAAATATGTGCGCGAAGAAAAAGAGCTGACGCTCCCTGACGCCATCCGCAAGTTTTCTGCGCTGCCGGCTCAGCGGATGAGACTGACAGACCGCGGCGTGCTCAAGGAGGGCATGTGGGCCGACGTGGTGGTCTTCGATCCGGCAAAGATTACGGACAAGGCCACGTTCGAGAATCCGAACCAGTTCTCCGAGGGCATGGAATACGTGCTCGTGAACGGCGTCGCGGTAATCGAAAGCGGCAAGATGACAGGCGCGCTGCCGGGGAGGGTTTTGCGCGGGCCGGGGTATGTGAAGTAGCACCTGCGCAATAGCATGCGGATGCCCTACTCTTGATCTATGACCGATCGTGAACTGGTGCAGCGGATTGCCCGCTCTGCCGGTCAAAAAGCCGGATACAAGCAGCTGGTCCGCGAGCTCTCGCTGGGCGGCGGCATGCATCGCCGTCTGCTGCTGGAGCAGCTGGCTCGCATCACCGCGCGCCGCGAACTCGTAAAGCTCGATCGCGAGCACTGGAGCATTCCCAAGAAACTCCCCGCCGCCGGTACTCGCGACAATCTCTCCGCCGGTCGCCTCGATCTGCATCGCGACGGCTACGGTTTCGTCCGCCCTAATGCTCGCCAGGCTACGGGGCAAGAGGACATTTTCATTCCTCCCAACGAAATCAACGGCGCCATGCAAGGCGACCAGGTGTTGGTGGAAGTGGAGCCACCCAAGGCCTATGGAGGCCGCATGGGACGGATCGTCCGCGTGCTGGAGCGCCGCAACGCTACCGTCGTGGGCGTCTTTCACTATCAGCGATCGGAGCGGGCGCAGGGGCACACTGTTGTGCCCTTCGACGAGCGCATGACGCAGCACATTCTCATCCCGCCCGGCCAGGAGATTCCTGAAATCGCCGAGAGCGCGACCGCGCACCGCGTGCTCGGCAGCGAAGCCGTCGCAAGCGAAGTTCACGACAATCTTGAAGGCCTGGTAGTCGATGTCGAAATCACCAGTTGGCCCACGCCCACACGCCCGCCCGTTGGCCGTGTAATTGAGGTCCTGGGCGATCCCGACGACTTCGGCGTCGATGTCGAAATGATGATCCGCAAGCACCAACTGCCGCGGGTCTTTCCCGACAAGGTCCTTGCCGAAGCGCGCGCCGTCGCTCATCTTGACGAAGCTGAAGCCAACAGCCGCCGCGATTTCCGCGAACTTCCGATAGTCACCATCGACGGCGAGACAGCGCGTGACTTCGATGACGCCGTCCTTGTCACGAATCGTGCAGACGGCGGTTACGAGTTGCAAGTCCACATCGCCGACGTTGCCGAATATGTGCGCGCCGCCACCGATCTCGACCTTGAAGCGCGCCTGCGCGGAACCAGTGTCTACTTTCCCGACCGCGCCATCCCCATGCTGCCGCATGAGCTCTCCACAGGCATCTGCAGCCTGCGCCCCAATGAAGACCGGCTCGTTCTGAGTTGCATCATGCAGCTTGACGCGGACGGTCGCATCGAGAGCTACGAAATTGTCGAAGGCGTCATTCGCTCGGCTGCCCGCATGACGTATACCGATGTGCACAAGATTCTCGAAGGCGACGAGGAAACCCGCACCCGCTATGCCGCACTTGTCCCGAACTTCGAGCGCATGCGCAAGCTGGCCGGCCTGATGAACAAGCGTCGTGAGGAGCGCGGCAGTATCGATTTTGATTTACCCGAGCCGGTTATCGAATTTGACGAGCAGGGCCAGATGCGCGGCGTCACCAAGTCAGAGCGCACCTGGGCCAACCGCCTCATTGAAGAGTTCATGCTGGCCGCCAACGAGTGCGTGGCCACATGGGTTGAAGACCTTGGCGTACCTTCGCTCTATCGCATCCATGAGAAGCCAGAGCCGCGCCGTGTTGTCCAGTTTGAAGAGCTGGCCGCGGCCTTCGGCTACTCGCTCGGACTGGGCGCGCTGCCTGTCAAGCGTGTAGTGACGCGTGGCGACCGGCGCGACTCGCAGCGCTCCGGTCGCAACCCGCGCGCACTCGAAATCCCCGAAGACATTCCCGTCACCCCGCGCATGTATCAGAAGCTGGCTGCGAAGATTGAAGGCAAGCCGGAAGAGCGCATTCTCAGCTACCTCATGCTGCGATCGCTGCGTCAGGCGCGCTACTCCGAGATCAATGAAGGCCACTTCGCGCTGGCCGCGCCCAGCTACACGCACTTCACTTCGCCCATTCGCCGCTATCCCGACCTGATTGTGCATCGCATCACAAAGAGCCTGCTCCGCTCCGGCATTCGCGGCGAGGGCGAGATCGCGCACGGCCGCCACAGCTCGCCATGGACGCATCCGAATGAAGGGCTGACCGGCGTTCGCATAACCCAGCCGCGCCGGGTGCCCCCGGCCTCGTCTCTGAGACCGGGGAAATCAGAGTCTCCACCCATCGAGCCGCCTATCCCCGAAGCCGAGCTGGCACAGATTGCCGAAGAAACCAGCCTCACCGAACGCCGCGCAGCGGAAGCTGAGCGCGAGCTCGTCGAGTGGAAGAAAGTGCGCTTCATGGAAGACCGCGTGGGCGAGGAGTTTGCGGCGCTGGTACTGAACCCAGCCAAATACGGCCTGTTTGTCGAGTTGACCGATATGTTCGTCGAAGGACTGGTGCCCATTGACACGCTGCGCGACGATCGTTACACCTGGCGCGAGAACACGCATGAGATCATCGGTGAGCGCACCGGGCGAAGATTTCGCGCGGGCGATCGCGTACAGGTGATTCTCGACCGCATTCTTGCACAGGAGCGCAGGCTGCAGTTCTCAATTGTTGAAGAAGGATTGCAACTCACCGGCAGAAAACCCGCCAGGCCACCGTCGAAACCGAAGAAGAACAAACGCAGCAGTGCCGCGCCCGCGTCGAAGGGCAAGAAACACCTCAGAAGAAAGGGCAAGCGGCGCTAGCGATCGCAAGGTTGCGCTTATTGCCGCGCCAGCAGTTCCGCAACAGAACCGACGAGTGGAAGTTTGAAGCGTCTGCCACTCAACGCGCCGACCGCGCACAACACCCAAACCAAAATCCAAAGGCCCCAAATGAGTTGGGTCAAGGTGAAGAAGAACGACACTCCGACCCACCCGGTCGGCGCCACCAGATACTCCATAGCCCAGTTGATCACGATCAACACGATGTCGAGAAAGATCGACTGCCACGCATTGAAACGAATCGACAGGCTCTTGTTGTACGGCGGAAGAAGTAAAAAGATGATTGCTGGAAAAAATGTAATGTAGGCAACCGCGCCGGCCGCATTGTCCGAGACGTTGGTTTGAACTGGATCGGACACGATAGCTCCTTTTGAGTTGAGAATAATCTGCCCGGCCAGAACTCAAACAGTCAAATCAACAATCAGAGATCGGCATTGATCCGGGGCACTTATCTCCGCGATCCGCTGATCAGATGAATGTGATAAGAGAATCTTCAATCTTCGGTCTTGTCAAGTTCAATCGAACACGAACGTAAAACCCTCAGCATTGTTCAAGCAATTGCGGATTGTTGTTGCGCACGTTGCCGACGCTTGCACTCACCGGCCACGCAGTCATTTGTTCGGCCGGGTATGGGCGCAGCAAATCGACCGGCGGCCTTGCCCCACCACCCCCATCCAGCCCGCCGGGATCAAGCCAACGCTCGTAATCCCGCTTGGCGAGAATTACCGGCATGCGGTTGTGAATCGGCTGCATCAGTTCATTGGGATCGGTGGTCAGGATGGTGAAGGTTTCAAGCGCTTCGCCCTCCTTCTGCTGCCAGCGCTCCCACAGTCCGGCCATCGCAAACGGCTCGCCGCTTTTGAGCGCAATCGCAAACGGATGCCTGGTCTTCTTGTCGATCCGTTGCCACTCATAAAACGCATCGGCCGGAACCAGGCAGCGGCGTTTCTTCAGCGGCTCCCGATAGGCCGGCTTGGAGGCTGCTTCTTCAGCGCGCGCATTGATAGTGGAATAGCCAAACTTGGCGTCCTTCGCCCAGAAGGGCACCAGCCCCCAACGCATCTGCGCAAACTCGCGGCCGCCCGAGTCGCGATTCAAGCGAAGCACCGGCTGCACGCTTTGCGGCGCTACGTTGTAGCTGGGCGCAAACCACGGCATCTCCTCCAATTCCACGCCAAACCAATCGGCGAGAACCTGCTGCGTGGATTTTCTGGCAAACCTGCCGCACATACCACCAAATGATAATTTGGCGGATTGGCAATTGGGCAAAAAGGCAACCCCTGTAGGCCGAAACGCGCTCATCCCATACAATGGAATTTGGGAGCTGAAAGCATGGCACATACCGTATTTTGCACGCGCAACAAGAAGGAGATGGAGGGCCTGGACGAGCCGCCCTTCGACTCGGAGTTTGGCCAAAAAATATACAAGAATGTCTCGAAAGCTGCCTGGGGTGAGTGGGTGGAGCGGCAGAAGATGCTCTTGAACGAATACCGTCTCCAGCCCTGGACCCCGCAGGCGCAACAGTTCCTGGTGGAGCAGATGGAAGAGTTCTTCTTCGGCACGGGATCGGCGCTGCCGTCGGAATACGTCCCGCCGTCGCACTGAGCGGGATAGGAAGACCCAGGAGTTTCGGCTGTCGACCTCGCCGACGAGGAAGGCGTCAGGGGCTAACGGCGGAGGCGGCGAGCTGGGGGGTTGCTGTAACTCTGCCATTCGGGGCGCTTGACCTCCCCACGGTCGAACCGGCCAATGAGGTCTAAGAGCTGATTGACGCACGTTTCCGCAAGACCACTTGAAGACGAAAAACGCTCGCCCCTCTTCCCCTCGCTCCAGCCATATTCGCGGGCAAGCGAGAGCGCGGGGATGAATTCTCTTTGTCGCAATATCTTTGGCGGGATAAAGTACGTCGGCATTCGGTCGCCCGGTAATAACATTTTTTGCGCATATTCACATACCTTCAGCGAGCAGCCCTTCAAGGAGTTTCCACTTGGCGGCTCCCAGCTAAGAATTAGGCTGACTCGATCATCTGTGAGTACACAACTCCTCTCTTCTCCTGTCCGTTGATTCCCTGGATG
>JBEKDE010000129.1:0-12113 GCA_050014515.1 Occallatibacter sp. | reverse complement strand
CTGCTCTCTCGGCAGTCCTTTACGCGCACACCGGCGCATCGTGGTGGCTATTTGCCGCGCTGTGGCTCATTCCCGATCTGAGCATGCTCGGCTACCTCATCAACCCCGGCATCGGCGCGCGCATCTACAACGCGATTCATAGTTACACCACGCCAGCGACTCTGGCGCTGTGCGGCCTTCTGTTGCAAAGCCCAATACTGGTGCCGATAGCCCTCATCTGGGCCAACCACATCGGCATTGACCGCCTGCTTGGCTTTGGCCTCAAATACCCGTCCGGCTTTGGGTTCACGCACCTGGGCGCTCCGAAGCAGCGCGCGAGTGGAGCGCCTGCCGCAAGCTGACTACGCAGCACTCTGCTGCCGGGTCTGCGGCATGAGCGCACGCACCACCAGCGAGACGTCGAAGCTGACCAGGATGCCCTGGATCATCAGGTGGTTGTTGTAGCTCCACGAAAGCGTAGCGAAGACGATAAACACACCGATGGGATTGATCTCCGCGATGAGGGCGCGCATCCAGCGGGGCTGTTGACCGCTGGCCGGCAGCGTAGTACGCACCCGCGGAACCAGGCGTGGCACGGCGCCCAGATAATTCCGATAAGGCTCGCCCAGTTGACCGCTCAGAAAAGCCTCCTCGGCCAGAATGAGGCGCATCAGGAAAACGGTAAGCAGCACCATGGTCAACAGCGCGCCTGTGGGCGGCATAAGAAAAGCAATGGCGGCGATCATGCCCCACGTCCCCAGGTAGAGCGGGTTGCGGACGTAACGATATGGGCCGGCCGCCATCACGTCTCCCGCCTTCATCTGGGTACTGTTGACCGTGCCGGGCCCCAGGTATGCCGTGCCCCAGATGCGCAAAACAGCGGCCTTCGCGGCAATCAGCGCAACCAGGACGATCACCACCGGCGATGCGATGGTGAAGGAAACCAGGCCCATGCGGCTGATCTCCAGCGCCAGCCATTCGAGCAGCGGGATACGGCTCGTGAATTCGCCTTGCAATCCAACAGATTCAATCCAGGGCGACCAGAAGCCAATGAAGATGACAACCACCATGATCACCATACGGAATCGAAATTCAAGTCTGGTTGCCTTCATCCACTACTCCCCTTCTGCCGGAGTTTAGCATTCGCGCGGCGCAGATTCTTCCAGGCGACGCACGGCGCGCAGGCAGACTACGAGCGGAATCGCTCCAAACACGCCGAAGGAGCAATCGATCAGCCGCCAATAGATGGGAATCCCACGCACCTGGCCTGCAATCAGCGCCAGCGGCACCACGCCCGCGCAGGCAATGAGGCCGAAGGTAAGCACCCACTTGTTGCGGACCGGGTCGCGCAGCGGGCCGATGAAGGCCACGGCCAGAGCCAGGTGCGCAAAGGCCAGCCAGTCCGTTCCGTAAGCGAGAAAAGGATACTGCCGGCCAGTTTCATTCAGCGCCTCATGCACACGCTGGATCCACTGAACCAGTGAAGGCGCAGCCGCCTGAATGCGATCACCGCCAACCGCACCGGCAAGCCATGCAAGCTCATGCTGCAACGGGAAGGCAGTGATCCCGCTCAACACCAGCCCAACCATGAACACAACAAGCCAGATGCGAATCGTACGCAGTGTGCGAGCGTTCTCGGCGCTGGAGATCATCTCCCGCTAGAATACCGCCCGCTACTCAGTGCGCAGCGCCTGCATGGGATCGACCGATGCAGCGCGGCGCGCGGGAATCCAGCAGGCCGCCAGCGCGATCAGAACCAGCAGCGGTGGAACAATCGCAAAGGTAAATGCATCGTGCGGTTGAATGCCATACAGGAAGCTGGACGCGAGTTTGGACAACATCCATGCGGCCGGCCAGCCAAGCACAAGCGCAATGATCGTGAGCACCATACCCTGCTGCAGCACCAGCCGCTCCACCGTGCCCGGCCGCGCACCCAGTGCCATGCGAATGCCGATCTCGCGGGTGCGCCGGCTGACTGCGTAGCTCATCACCCCATACAAGCCAACGCTCGCCAACACCAGGCCGATGAAGCCGAAGGTGCCAAACAGGATGGCCGCGAGGTGGGGCAAAAAGAAAGCCGTATGGACGTGTTCCTCCATCGTTTGCTCGTTGAAGACAGCCAGCGAAGGGTCCAACGCGTGAATCTGCTGTCGCACCGCTTGCGCGACCCCCGCGGGATCGCCAACCGTATGAACCGCCAGCGTGTACCCGAGGAAGGACGGATCGCTTCCGACATTTTGCACCATCGATCGATAGAGAACGGAACGGGTTTCTTCACCCAGCGAGCGCGACTTGATGTTGCCGATGACGCCGATGATGCGATACTCCACCCCGCCCCCGGTGACCAGCACGCCGATCGGATTCTTTCCCTTGAGAATGTGGTCAACGAATGCCTGGTTGACGATGCCCACCTTTTGTTCGGCAGCCGTTTCATTGCTGAAATCGGCACCGGCGAGGCGCGGAATGCCCAAAGTCTCCAGGAGCCCGGGTGTCGCCATATAGAGGTCGGTGCTCCGGTCGTCTCCGGTGTCGCGACTGCCCACTACGCTGAAGCCATCGCTGCGGCCACCCATGGAGAGAGGCGCGAAGTCGGTGATCGCCGCTGACTCTACTCCCGGCAGAGCGGCTGCACGCGCTTGTAACTGGTTGAGGAAGGCAGCCGTGTGTTCCGGCGTGTAGCTGTGCAGCCTGGGATCGACAGACATCATGAGCAGGTTCTTCGAGCGAAAGCCGATGTCGATACCCGACGCGCTCTCCAGACTGCGCAGAAACAACCCTGTTACGCAGAGCAGCACCACCGACATTGCAATCTGGACCACGACAAGAAGGTTGCGCAGGCTGATGCGTCGTCCGGGACGCGCCAGCGCGTCTTCACCCTTCAACGCATTGGCCAGCAGCGGGCGCGAAGCGGTCCAAGCCGGCGCCAGGCCGAAGAGAATGCCGCACGCCACGCTCAGCGCAAAAGAGTAAAGGAGTACGCGCCAATCCACGCTGATTGTCAGGTTCAACGGAACCGGCGCGGGCAGATGAAACGCGGAAAGCGCGCGCGTAGACCAAAGCGATAGAAGAATGCCGAGAACACCGCCTCCCAGTCCGAGAAGCAGGCTCTCAATCAGCATCTGGCGCTGCAATCGGCCGCGTGTCGCGCCGAGCGCAAGCCGCACTGCCATATCGCGTTGACGCCCAGCCGCCTGCGCGAACAGCAAATTGGCCACGTTTGCTCCGGCGATGGAGAGCACAAGGAGCACAACGATTCCCAGTGCCGCGAGAAACAGGTCCATCGTCTTACTGTCCCTCTTCGAAAGCAAACCCGCCTGCGTGAAAGCAAAATCTTTTCCTTTGTCGGTTTCTGGATACGCGATTGCGAGGCGGGCGGCAAGTGTCTTCAACTCCGCCGCGGCCTGGGGGCGCGTAACGCCCGGCTTGAGGCGCGCGACCACCGCAAGCCAGTGCATGTCTCGCGAGTTTGCATTGGCAAGATTGGCAGCCAGTTTCGTGGCATTGCCCAGCGGAACCCAGAACTCGGTGTTGAGAATCTGATCCACACTATGAAAGCTAGCGGGCGCAACGCCAATGATGGTGAACAGGTGCCCGGAAAGCATCACCGTCTTGCCGGCGATTGCAGGATCGCTGTTGAATCGCCGCTGCCACAATCCAGCGCCGAGAATGATCTCGGGCGCGTTCTCTTCGCTGCTGGAGAAGCTGCGACCGGCCACCATGGGCAGTTCAAGCACATCAAAGAAATTGGCGCTGACGGCCTGACCCCACACGCGCTCCGGCTCGCCGCTTCCGCCAATGGAGGCGGGAAGCAATTCATTGTAGGCGGCAACGCCGGAGAAGGACTGCGTTTGATCGCGCACATCCTTGAAAACCGGGAGCGGAAAATCATTTTCGTACTCACCACCGCCCTGTGTGACCTTCAAAGTGAGGAGCGTTGACGGATCGCCAACAGGGGCAGGCCGGAGCACGAAGCGGCTTACCATGGAAAAGATGGTCGCGTTCGCGCCGATGCCGAGGCCGATGGAGAGAATCGCAATCGCCGTGACCACCCGGTGCTTGCCCAGCGTGCGCAGGCCGTAAGCGAAGTCACGAAGCAGCGATTCGAGCCAGGGCAGCGTTCGCCGCTCGCGATGCGCCTGCCGCGTCGGCTCCGCACCGCCGAGACGAATGAGAGCCTGGCGCCTCGCTTCTGCATGAGTCAGCCCGGCGCGAACGCCTTCGTCCGTATGGAGCGCTATGTGGCTCTCGAGTTCTGCGACAAAGTCGGCATCGGTTCCGCGAAAGCGAATAAGGCCAAGGACGCGCAGGACAAAGGATCGGATGTTGCGCATAGCGTTTCTCCTATTCTGTGCGCAGTGCCTGCATCGGATCGATGGATGCTGCGCGGCGCGCAGGTAGCCACGCTGCGAGTGCAGCGAGCGCGCTGAGAAAGAGTGCAGCAGCGGCAAAAATCCACGGATCGGCTCCGCCATTGCCCATTAGCTTGGCGGTCGCACCCATGCCTGAGTTGGTGAACGAGACCGAGGAGACGATCCGCGACATGGCGAAGGCCAGCAATGCGCCTGCGATCAGCCCTCCCAGTGTGAGCTTGAGCCCCTGCAGCACCACCATGCGCAGCACGTGGCGCGGCTGCGCGCCCAATGCCATGCGCACTCCGATCTCCTGCGTGCGCTGCGCAACCCAATAGGCCATCACGCTATACAGTCCCACCGCGGCCAGCAGCACCGCTATGCTGCCGAGAATGGCCATCAGGCTCGCCGCGAGCTTCTGCGGATAAAGCGATGCGCCAATGAATTCATTGAGCGGCACCGCGTCGTAAACCGTAACGTTCGGGTCGATGGAGCGAGTCTCGGCGCGCAAGGTCGACAGCACGCTTTCCGGATTTCCCTGAGTGCGAACATAGAATGCTAGATTCATGTCCGTGCGATAAAGCTGGCGGAAGGGCACGTAAAAGTAGGGCACGCTCGATTCGCCGAGGTAGTGACACTTTGCGTCTTTGGCCACGCCAACAATGCGGAACCAGTCGCCCCAACCATGCACCTTGTGGCCAATTGGGTCGCTGTTGGGGAAGAAGTGGCGCGCGAAAGTTTCGTTTACGATCATCACCGCGGGTGAATCGTCGGATTCGTTGTCCTGCTCAGTAAAATCGCGGCCCTCGACGATCGGAATGTGCATGAGAGGCAGATAGCCCGGCGAGATAACGTTGCGGAAGATGTTCATGTTCTCGTTGGGCCGAGGCGCGTAGCCCTCGACCTTCAGCTCCTCCCACCAGCTTGGCTCAAAGCCGAGCGGGACGCCGTCAGAGTAGGCAACACCGGTGACGCCGGGCGCGGCCAGCATGCGGTCTGAGAGGCGGCGGCAGAATTCCTTGCGCTGCTGAAGGTTGTAGCCGTTCGTGTTGAGATAGAACTGGTTGAGCAAAACATGATCCGGATCGAAACCCGGATTGATGCGCATCGTCGTTTCAAACCCGCGCGCAAACAGGCCGGCGCCGACAAGCGCAACAAGAGCCAGCGCAACTTCTGAAGCAACCAGCACTGAGCGCAGGCGATTGCGGCGCCCGGCGCTGCCGCTGCGGCCGCCATCATTCATGCGTGCGCTCAAGTTCATGCGCGAAACCTGCATCGCAGGCGCAATGCCCGCGGCCAGGGCGGCGAAGACGCACAAGCCTACAGTGAAGGCGAGGACGGCGAAGTCCGGTCGCGTGTCCATTGCGACCAGTTGCTGCATCGGTCCCGGTGGCATCAGGTAGCGCAGCGCGTGGCTCATCCACGGCGTGGCGGCCACACCCAGCGCGGCTCCGGTAAGGGTGAGCAACAGGCTCTCTGTCAGCACTTGCCGGGCCAGCCGCGCTCGGCCTGCGCCAAGCGCAAGCCGAGCGCTGAATTCCTTCTCGCGTACCGTAGCACGCGCCAGTTGCAGGTTGGCGACGTTGGCGCACACGATGAGCAGGACGAGAATACACACCCCCATCAAAATACGGAGTGGCCCAATCAACAGCCCTTGCGGCCCGTGCGGCGACTTCCACAGTGGCAGCAGCGTGGCGCTCATGCCTTCACTCACATCGGCATTGGCCACAGCCATACGGTCGGCCAGCGATTTCAGTTCCTGGCGCGCCTGGTCAAATGTCACGCCCTGCTTCACTCGCGCGATGCCGAGCATGTTGCGGTTGTGGCGATCGCGCAGCATCCGAACGTTCACCCCATTCAGGAGCGGCTGCTGCATGTACGGAATCCACAAATCGTAAGCGGTAACGGGCATCGATCCATGAAATGCGGGCGGCGTAACACCGACAATGGTGAGCTCATGCTGATTGATGCGAAGGGTTTTTCCCACAATATTGGGGTCTGCGTTTAAATGCGCGCGCCAGTAGCGGTCGCTGATGACCACGATCGGAAATGCGCCGGGCGTGTCGCCGTATTCGGCGGGTAGAAAAACGCGGCCCTGTTCTGGTTGCACCCCGAGTACTGAAAAGAAGTTGCCGCTGACCAGCTCGCCCCACACGCGATCTGCGTGGTCTTCCTTCCCGACACTGAGCGCGACGGGACGCGTGACAGCGACTCCGTCGAAGAGCTTGAGATGATCGCGAAAATCGATGTAATCGGGATAGGAGCTGGGTACCCACGCTCCGCCAGGCGTAACCGACTCAAGCGTGACCAGGCGGCTGGGATCCGCTACACCGCCAAGCGGCTGCAGAAGAACTCCATTGATCCAAGTGAAGGAGGTTGCGCTGACGCCGATCCCGATGGCCAGCGTGAGCACGGCGACGGCGGTAAACGCGCGATTGCGGACCATCATGCGCAGCCCGTAGCGAAGATCCTGAAAGAGGGTTTCGATCCACGGCAATGTGCGGCGCTCGCGATGTGCCTGCCGTGTCTGCTCCGCACCGCCAAGGCGAATGAGCGCCATGCGCCGCGCCTCTTCGGCACTCAATCCCGCGCGGATGCCATCATCAATATCCAGCGCAATGTGGCTTTCGAGCTCGGCATCGAAGTCGGTGTTTGTGCGGAAAAGCCCGCACAGCCGCAGCCAGAATGTTCGCAGTGATCGCATCGCGCCTCCTTATCCTTGGTGAGCCGGGTTGAGAAAACGTGCGAGGATCGCGGTGGTCTGCTCCCACTCGGCTGCGGCCTTCTTCACTTCGCGATGGCCGGCTTTGGTCAGCTCGTAAAACTTTGCCTTGCGATTGTTTTCAGACACACCCCAATGCGAGCGAATCGAGCCTTCCTGCTCCAGCTTGAGCAGCGCCGGATAGAGCGTGCCGTAGTTCAGCTGCAGCAGGTCGCCGCTGGTTTGCTCAATGCGGCGTGCCAGTCCGTAACCGTGCTGCTCGCCCATGGTCTCCAATGTGCGCAGAATCATCAGGGCCAGTGTTCCCTGCCAGACGTCGGTTTTATCGCTCATTTCTCTCTCCCCTTGCCAACCAATAGGAGGAATATACAACAGCCTCTATGGGAATGCAATACGAAAGGTTTAAGCGCATGGTTCCATAGAAATTCAGCAATCGTCTGGAATGCTTTCTTCCGGCCCGATCCATTGTGGTAGGCTGGCGCGTAGATTCCCTGTTTTCTTTCGATTGGAGGTTCGTCCATGCTGTCCCGTTTTCTTGCCGCTGTTGCCGTTGCCGCCGTTGCGTTCCCCGCAACCGCGCAGAGTCCTGCTCCTGCCGATCTCAGCGCTTCCGTCGCGAAGCAGTTGCCGGGCCTGGAGGAAACCTATAAGCATCTGCACCGCAATCCCGAACTCTCCCACCATGAGGAGCAGACCTCGATTTTTGTTGCCGGCGAGCTGCGCAAACTGGGATACACGGTGACCGAGCACGTGGGCAAATACGCCGATGGTTCACAGGCTTGGGGCATAGTCGCAATCCTCGAAAACGGCACCGGCCCCCGCCTGTTGCTGCGCACTGAACTCGATGCGTTACCGGTGGAAGAGAAGACCGGCCTCGATTACGCCAGCTCCGTGAAAACCACCAACGCGCAAGGCCAGACAGTTCCCGTGATGCACGCCTGCGGTCACGACATTCACATGACCGCCCTGCTCGGCGTCGCCCGCGAGCTGGTGGAGTTCAAGAGCCGGTGGCACGGCACTGTGATGTTGATTGGGCAGCCATCCGAAGAGACCATCGACGGCGCGCGTGCCATGCTCGCCGATCATCTCTATGAGCGCTTCGGTCGGCCTGATTTTGTTCTGTCGCAGCATGACGACTCGTCCGATGCTGCCGGCTCCATCGCCATCAAGGGCGGGCCACTGCTTGCGAGTTCCACCAGCATCGACGTCGTGATGCGCGGCATTGGCGCGCACGGTTCTGCCCCGCAGGCAGGGAAGGATCCGATCCTTGAAGCAGCCGAGTTCGTGGTGCTGGCGCAATCCATTGTGAGCCGGCAGATTGATCCGCAGGAGCCCGCGGTGATGACAGTGGGCACCATCCACGGCGGCACCAAGCGCAACATCATCCCCGAGGAAGTCACGATGGGGATTACGCTGCGGACCTATTCCGACAAGGTGCGCGACCAGATCATTGCGGACATTCGCCGCACTGCCGAAGGCGTTGCGATTGGCTACGGCGTGCCCACGGATCGCATGCCGATTGTGACCGTGAGCCCCACCGAGATTACGCCAGCCACCTACAACGATGCCGCGCTGGCCGAGCGCTTGCGCAAGGTTGCAGTCGCCACGCTGGGCGCCGATCACGTGAATCCCGCGCAGCCCGTGATGGGTTCGGAAGATGTCGGCCTGTTCTCGCTGGGTGGCAAGATTCCGGAGGTAATGTTCCAACTTGGCGCGGCGGACCCAGAGAAGCTGGCGCAGGCCAAGGCCACCGGAGTTCCACTTCCCGGCCCGCATTCGCCGCTGTTTGCGCCGGTCTATGCGCCGACCATCACAACCGGCGTAACCGCGATGACCGCAATGGCGCTGGACATTCTGAAATAAGCGGCGCCGGCGGTGCGGCAGGTATTATTTTGCCGGGTTGACGAGCGCCCCGTACACCACTGCACGGCTTTCGTATTCGAGATTGGGACTGGCCGGCCCCAGCATCCGCTGGATCATGCCGATGAAGACTACATCATTTGTCGGATCGACCCAGAACCACGTTCCCGCCGCGCCGTCCCAAAAGAACGTGCCCTTGCCCGTGGATAGGTCCGCCTCGGGAGGATCGAACTCGACCGCACAGTTATAGCCGTAACCCATACCCGGACGCATGACCAGCCGGCCGATGCTGAATCGTCCGTCAAGCAACTCGGCGGAGAGGTGGTTACTCGTCATTAGCTTCACCGTCGCCGGTGAGAGAATGCGCTTGCCATTGAGCTCGCCGCCGTTCAGCATCATCTGCGCAAAGCGAAAATAATCTTCCGCTGTCGAGACCATTCCGCCGCCACCGGAAGGCATCGTTGGCTCAGTAGCGTAGTCAGCCGAACGCCCCGACGGGCCTGCCCCGGCCAGAACCAGCTCGCCATTCGGGCCGGTGGTATAGACCGCCGAGAACCGGTCGCGCTTGTCCGCAGGAACGAAGAATCCCGCGTCTTTCATGTCGAGCGGCTTGAAGATGTTGTCGCGCATGAAGTCGGGCAGCGTCTCTCCGGACAGCTTTTCGACGATGTAGCCTTCAATGTCCATGGACATCGAGTATGTCCAACCCTTGCCGGGCTGATAAAGCAAAGGTAGCTTTGCGATCTTTTCGATGAAATCCTGAAGGTTTTTTGATTCCAGGAGATGCGCGTCGCGGTACATCTGATCCACCGGCGTTTTCCCGAAGAAGCCATACGTAAACCCAGCCGTGTGACTCATCAGCTCGCGCATTGTCGGCGCGTGGTCGGGGTCAACAAGAATCATCTTGCCGTCAGCATCAAGGCCTTTATAGACCTTCAGGTGCTCGAACTCAGGAATGAATTTGGAGATGGGATCGGAAGGCAGCCACTTGCCCTGTTCGTACAGAATCATCATCGCCACGCCTGTGACTGGCTTGGTCATGGAGTAGTCGCGAAAGATCACGTCCTTCGTCATGGGTAAGTTGGCTGCCATATCGCGATCACCGTAGGCGCGGTAGTCGACCACCTTGCCGTGCCGCGCAAGGATAGTGACAATGCCGGCAATCTGCTTCTGGTCCACGGCCCGCTGCATCAGTGCATGAAGCTGCTCCAGCCGCTCCGATGAAAACCCCACCAGTTCCGGCTTGACGACGTTCAGCTCCGGAGCGTGCGCCGGGGTCGCTTGCTGCGCCGCCAACGGGCTCAAGCAGCATGCAAGTGCAAGGGCGGCAAACAAAGCGCGGACGATTCGACGATTTGTATTCATGGGTTTTCCTCAGAGCGCGACGCGGTCAGCGATCGCCGCACCCCTTTATACCAAGCCAGGCTCTAGACTATCTAGAGATGGACGAATCGCAAATCAGCACCGACACCATCGCCGCAATCTCCACGCCTCCGGGCCGCGGCGGCATCGGCATCGTCCGCCTGAGCGGGCCGGATGCTGCGTCGATCGGCTCGCAACTGGTGCGGCTCAGGCACCCACTGGAGCACGCGCACGCTCGGCTCGCCGATGTCCTCGACGACATCGAATGCGGCACCGCTTCAAGCCGGGTAGACGAAGCCCTCGTGACCTGGTTTGCCGCACCTAATTCCTACACTGCCGAAGATGTGGTGGAGATTGCGGCACACGGTTCGCCGGTGGTGCTGGAGCTGCTGCTCAAACGGGCGCTGGCCCTCGGCGCGCGTCTCGCCGAACCGGGCGAGTTTACGCAACGCGCGTTTCTTGCTGGTCGCTTGGACCTCACCCAGGCCGAGGCAGTGCGCGACCTGATCGAAGCGCAGACATTGACCCAGGCGCGCCAGGCGGCGCGGCAGATGGGCGGAGCGCTGAGCCGTCGGGTTGCCCCCGCAAAACATGCACTGGTCGAGTTGATTGCGCTGCTCGAAGCGGGCATCGACTTTGCCGAGGACGATGTGGATGTAACTTCGCAAGCGGAGATCGCGCGCCGCATCGGCGAGCTGACACCGCAACTTGCCGCGCTCGAAGCCTCCTTCGCGCGCGGACGCATTGTTCATGACGGACTGACTCTTGCAATTGTTGGTCGGCCCAATGCCGGGAAGAGTTCGCTCTTCAATCAGCTCGTCGAACGCGAGCGGGCCATTGTTACCGCATCGCCTGGAACCACGCGCGACCTGGTCACCGAGCGGATCTCGCTCGAAGGCATTCCCCTGGAACTGGTAGACACGGCCGGCCTGCGCGAGGGGCTCGAAGAAGCCGAGCAACTCGGCATTGCGCGCAGCCGCGAAGCACTGGCGGATGCGGCGTTGGTACTGGTGGTGCTCGACGCAACCCAGCCGCTGAACGATGAAGAGCACCGGCTGCTTGAGGCTGTCGAAGGCAGGCCCGCACTTGTGGTGATAAACAAGAGCGATCTTGCGATTGGCGGTGCCGGTACTCAGCAATATGCAGGCATTCCGGCACTCCGTACATCGGCGTTAACCGGCGAAGGCATTCCCACACTGCGCGAGCGCATTCTGGCGCTTGCAACCGGCGGCGCAGCCGAGGAGCCGGGCATGCTCACCAGCCTGCGTCACCACCAGGCCGTCACCACCACGCTGTCGGCGCTCGCCGACGCGGCCCAGGCCAACACCAATGGGATTCCGCACGAGATGATCCTGCTCGATCTCTATCGCGCCCTCTGGGCTCTAGACTCCCTCACCGGCCAGACCACCTCCGACGATATTCTGAATTTGATCTTCTCAACCTTCTGCATCGGGAAGTAATTGTAAAATATTTATTATCAATAGGTTATGCGAACTTTAGCGAACCCAACTACCTGGTCCGTCTATCGATTCCATCTATCGATACTGATCCGCCGAGTCAAGAATTGACCGCGCTCGATTGCACTGTAATCGAACGAGAAGATCATGCGTACGAAATGGCGGCTTCCCGTCAAGGTGATCGCGGAACCTGGCGCGTTTTCCGCTACATATCCACGCTGTATAGAGTCGGGGGCCTTCCCATTTAACGGTTTACAACAGAGCTCCCGATCAATACCGAGCCTTCTTGGTTACATCCCTCGAATAGATCGAGGTCAATGCAGGCCGTCCTGCTCTTGCGCGTTGCAAAGGTCTCGATGTGGTTCGTTCGGCTACAGCAACGAT
>JBEKDE010000128.1:0-12115 GCA_050014515.1 Occallatibacter sp. | reverse complement strand
CGTATGCGAAGTGTCTCCGCTCGGCACAATGGTGGACTCGGGATCGCCAGTCACTTGCGGAACCGACATTACAGGATCGACAGGGTTTACTAGCACGTATAGTTACGCGCTCGCTACGGGCACAACGGGCATTGCGCAAGGGGTGCAGACGCGCACATTCCAAACCGACTGGCTAGGGCGCGCGACATCGGTGAAGGAACCGGAATCGGGCACAGCAACCTATAGCTACGCGTATAACAGCACGGGACTTGCGGTTACCCGGCAACGTCCGAAAGCGAACCAGACCGTCGCCACGGTGCTGACTACGACCACGACTCAATACGATTTGCTGGGCCGCGCATTGACCATCACGTACACAGACGGAACGCCAACCAAGACCTTCGCATACGACGCGAGCGCCGGGTGGAGCGACCTTACTCAGACGAATCCGAAAGGACGCCTCTCCCTGGCATCAGTGTCCGGAGTCGCCGGCACGATATACAGCTATGATCCAATGGGAAGAACAAGCTATCTGGACGAGTGCCTCCCGTCGGGCTGCGGTACTGTTGCCTACAATAGGCAACTTCACTATATCTTCAATCCGTCTGGCAATCTCACGAGTTCGACGGATGGGGGCGGAGTGCCTTCGACGTACACCGTTTCGCCTGCCAATGAGATTCTTTCCCTGACCAGTTCTCTAAGCAACAGTAACGGCATGAATCCACCGGCTATCGTATCGGGAGCGCTAAACGGCCCCAATGGCCCAGTCAGCTATAACCTCAGCAACGGGCTTTCGAGCTTCTATGGCTACGACGGCTTAGGTCGACCAAACGGCGGATGGGTATGCAGCGGCACTCCGTCGGTCGGTTGTTCTGGAGGGACTCAGACGTACGGATTCACGAATGCTTGGAAGGGAATTCAGTTGCAAACCTCCTCCGACTCGGTTCTTCAACAAACATCGGCTTACGCTTACGACGGGTTCAATCGGTTGACCTCGCGTACGGTCACCACCGGGACACCGCAGAACTACACCTACGTTTACGACCGATACGGCAACCGCTGGCAGCAGAACCCCTTGGACGGCGGATCCACCCTCTTAGTTAACTTCAACACGTCACCGTCCAACAACCAAATCCTCACGGCTGGATATGCGTACGATGCTGCTGGCAATCTGACCAATGATGCTTTCTACACTTATAAGTACGATGGTGAGGGAAATATCATTCAGGCGATGACGGAAGGCGGCGCTACAGTCGCACAGTACATTTACAATGCGCTGAACCAGCGCGTTCGAACCGTGGTTGGCAGTTTAGCGACGGAGTTCGTCTTCAACGCTGTAGGCCAGCGTGTGTCGATCTGGAACGGAACCACCCGCGTCCAGCTTCAAGGGGAGTACTACTTGGGAGGCAAACCCGTGGCGTATTACGCAAACAGCGAGACATACTTCCAGCATCAGGATTGGCTGGGTACAGAGCGCGAGCGCACGACGTTTAGTGGAGGTGTGGAAGGCACATACACGTCTTTACCGTTCGGCGATGACCTCACGACAGCGTCCGGCACTGACGGGGACGCATATCACTACGCTTCCCTCGATCATGATTACGAGACCGATACCGACCACGCCCAGTTCCGGCAGTACTCCAATGTCGAGGGCCGATGGATGGCACCGGACCCGTACAGTGGGAGTTACGATTTTTCAAATCCCCAGAGCTTTAATCGTGATGCGTACGTGCAGGATTCACCGCTTGGCATCATCGATCCGCTTGGACTTACGCCCATGTGCTACCTAACGACTACATACACACTTACGGGTATACTCGAAAACAATCATGGAGGTCAGCCCGTCTATGTATATACCCCAATCTCATATCTCACCTGCTCAGGCGTTGGCAGTGGGGGAGGTGGCAGTGGCGGCCTCGTATACGGAGGTGGCATCGGGGGAGGAGGAGCCCGTAAATCTCCATATACGGTGCCTGGTACACAATGCAGTTCTGGATGCCACAAGGAGCCGTTCCAAACTACGCCGCTCAATCTGAACCCATGTGTTGCGCTGGCGGTGGGGTCAGTGCCACTATCTTTTACTGGGGTACCTGCAATTGCAGCATATCTTGAAATTGGCGCGGGGGCCGCAAATGTATTGGGCTGGACAGGTGTCGCCGGTACCATCGGAGGTGTGGCTTGTATGTAAGGGGTTGGAGGAGGTCTCTGAATGCCCGTTGATAAGCCAAGCAACGAGGGCTATCGTTCGCCGTCTGGGTTGAACGCGGCTGCTGCGAGCCTGCTTTGTGTGATGCTCAGTATCTATCTTGCCTTACGGCATTGGCACACCGTGAACGTTTATGGAGTTTTCGTTATCTTTGTCCCGTTGGGTATCCAAATCATTGGCCAGTTTCAACGAGCCCGGGGAATTCTTAATGCGATGGAATCTGCGCCTATTACATCAAGAAATGCGGTATTCGATATGTTGTTCTGGGCTGCAATCGCCAACCTAATGCTCTTGGTCTTTATTACGGCATTGTTGAGACGCGTTGATGGCTTCTTTTGAGGGTTTGTAGGGTAAATAACGATAAGATGCTCCCGCCAGCACCTTCGTTGGAATCACACACACCTGCTTAAATACATCTCAGATTTCGGATCAGTTTGGGGGTACACGTGACCTGACCCCAAAGTTCGTCCACTTCGGTGTATGAAATCATAACCCACATTTTTCTGCTTTTCTTTCTCAGGTAGAGATCTCTTGGCCGTGGAATGTCATGGCTAATCAATCGACCAAGACGGATTACGGCATCCTTCCACTTAAGGGCGTTGTAGCCAGTCTGCCATTCAGTATCTTGCTGCATTTGTGGGCCGAGAACGGCAGCATATTCCAGCGTTTTGGCACAAGATCATGGAACGCAGAAACTTGCGCAATGCGGCGAACTTCAACGAACTACTAGATGTGATGGCGAAGGTAGCGGTTCCAATACATGATCACACCGGTTGCGCTAAGAACTGCCAGGCTCAGCCCAAGTACAAACCATGTTACCTTGAACCCAAAACCCCACAGTGTTCCGAAGTGCAGAGGGTGCATGCACCACATGAACCAATCTCCCGCGGAGCGATTCTGGCCATAGTGCCAGATGCTGAGAACCCGCGCGTTGGTGGTGTCAATTGCCACGATGTCGCGATGGGAGAAGTCGGCTGGTGCTCGCAGGTCCATCTGAGCGTAAACCAGCGTTCCCGAGAGCGAGGGGTCGCTGATGCTAAATAATCGGCCCTGAGGGGATGCACGCTGCACGGCCGCTAGGACCTCCGCAAGGCTGGCGCGTTGCGAGCCGGAAGACAGCGGGGCGGGAAGCGGCGGAGGAGCCATCCCCTGCAGGGGCGAAATTGCATTGACAATCGAACCAAACTGTTTGTACCAGCCAAAGTAGACGCCGGAGATGGACCACCAGAGCACAATGGCTAGGGTCCAAAAACCGATGGCATGATGGGCGTCGAAGTTGATGCGGCGCCAGTTGCGGCGCAGATCAACGGTCAGCCCTCGCATCCAGTTTTTAAGGCCCTGCCACCACAGCAGGATGCCGGTGACCGAGAGCAAAAGAAGAATGGCTGCACCGACACCGTTGACCTGTTCGCCGTGGGCGCTGCCGAGGAGCAACAGTACATGCAAGTCGTGCATCCAGTTGACCCATGTTTCGGGCTGTGCCTGCAGGGCCGCGGTAACCGGATCAGCCACCAGGCTGAACTCATGGCCGGTCGCGCTCACCGCGCGCAGGCGATAGGCGGGAATCCTGGGCCATGGAGTGTCAATGTCGCTGACCCGCGCGCCGGGATACGCGCGCTGGAACTGGGCCATTACAGTTGGAATCGATGCCGTTTGCGCGGGATTGTAAAGGGAAAGGCGAGCCGGAAGCGTGGTCGCGGTGAGTTCATCTTCGAAGACGAGAATCGCGCCGGTGAGGGCGATGATTACGACATAGAGAGACAGCAGGATGCCGGCCCAGAGGTGAATCTGGAACAGAGCCCTGCGCAGAAAGAGCTTGCGCGGATGGTGCACCACATCATGGAGCAATGGCACGGGCAACTCGCTTGGGTGGACGAATCCAGACGGATTCAATTCTTGAGGATACTTCAGGCCGAGTCCCCGCGGCCTGTTTAGCTCCCAGTATGAGCGTCGTACCAGGCCAGAATACGGGTGAGGGAATCGATCTGGTGTTCCCGTTCCCGAAAAATGTGAGGCTCACGAGGATAGCGGATCATTTCTGCATCCCTATTGAGAAAATGCAGCGCGTGGTAGAACTCTTCGCCCTGCGAAATGGGGACGCGGGGGTCCGCTTCGCCGTGCAGCACGAGGACCGGCGTGTGGCACTGGGCAACGTAGCGCACCGGCGACTCGCGATCGTAGGCTTCCCGATTAGCCTGAAGTTCGCCCATGTAGCTCTGTTCGAAACGAGGTGAGATGTCGGTGGTGGTGGCCATGCTGAAGAGGTCGGTGACACCGGCTCCGACCATTCCAGCCTTGAAGCGGTCAGTGTGGGTGACGGTCCACGAGGTCATGAAGCCGCCGAAACTCCATCCTCCCACGACGAGTCGGTTGGGGTCGCTGATGCCCTGGGCGATAAGGTAGTCGACTCCGGCCATGATGTCGGCGAAGTCGCCACCGCCCCAATCCTGAAAGTTGGCTTCGGTAAAGCTGACGCCCTGGCCTTCAGAACCGCGCGGGTCAGGCAACAGGACCACGTAGCCGTGCGAGGCGAGCAGGGTCGCGTAGTTGTACCAGTTGCCGTTGAAGCCCACCATCCAGGCCTCTTCCGGACCGCCGTGAATGTGGACGACGGTCTTGTAACGGGTGCCGGCCTGATAGTCCGGCGGCAGCACGGCCACGCCATAGATGGTTCGGTGATCCTTGGGGTTGGTCCATGAAATTTCGCGCTGTGCGCCGATGCTCCAGCCGGCTACCTGGGGATTGGTGACGGCAAGAGCCTCGGCTTGTCCGTTGTGCCAGAAGTAAGGATCGGCAGGCTCGGTCGGCGAGTCGCCGAGAAAGCTGAAGGCTGTGCCGTCGGGTGTGACGCTGAAGGACTCGCTCGAAACAGGCAGGCCGGCGATCGTGGAAAACGTGAAGTTCGCGGTATCCAAGTCCACCAGTTCGGAATGAGTGGCGACGATGGTGGCGACGAGCAGGTGCGAACTGGGACCGCGCCACTGCATCTCGCGGATGGTGCCTTGCAGTTTCGACTCAAGCTTGATTTCGGAACCATCTGCGAGTGTTTTCACGAAGTGCTCGTCGGTAATGCCGAGACGGCTGAAGCGCGAGAAGGCAACGCGCAGGCCGTCGTGGGAGAAGGTTGGCGAGGCGTAGCCGGAGTGCTCTTCGAGGGTGCGGAGAATAGCGCCGGAATGGGTGTCGAAGAGGATTACTTTGGAGACGCGCCAGTAGTCGTCGAGACGCGGGGTGGGCGAGACGCGGGAGACGATCTCAGAACCGTCCGGCGACCAATCGAGCGTGTCGATATTCAGGTCCTGGGAGGTGAGCAGGCGCGCCTGGTGCGAGGCGAGGTCATAGATCCAGAGCCGGTCAAAGTGGTAATCGCGGTCGACAAGTTTCTGATCGTTCTTGGCCTTCTTGCGAGCCTGCTCCTCAGCAGTGTCAGTGTCGGTGCGGATGAGAGCGATGGACTTGCCATCGGGCGACCATTTGAAGGTGCGAATGCCGCCGGGAAGATTGGTAAGCGGTTCTGCCTCGCCGCCATCAAGAGCGATCCACCACAGCTGCATCGCTTCCGGATCGATATCCGGCTTGGTGTCTGACTTTGGGTCGTGCTTCGATGGGGCATCCATTGGAGCGGGAATGTCTTTACGATCCGTTTCAGGCGCCAGGGAAAAGTGAAAGGGGGAAGGGGCATCGCCGGCAAGGGGATTGGGGCGATTGGACAGGAAAGCCAGATGTTTGCCGTCGGGCGACCATTGCGGTGAATCATCAGAGCTTCCGCTATAGGCGAAGGGCCGCGCGGGTACGTTTTTTCCTGCGGATGCGAGCCATATATGAGCGTCGCGCGGTTTGCCGGCGGCGACCGGGGTGTCGACGGTATAGGCAACGAGTTTGCCATCGGGCGAGACCACTGGGCCTTCGACGCGTTTGAGATTCGCGATGTCAGATGGTTGGATGGTTGCCTTCTGGGAGTGGGACTGGAGTGCCGGTGCGGCGATGGACAGGGCGATTACAAAGCAGCGCAGGATGTGGCGCAATGACGCAGACGATGACTGGGGGCCGGCTGTGGTGCGATCCTGGGCGGCACCATTGCAACAAAACAAGAAGACAGAGTTCATCCAGATCCTCCAAAAAATGGGTCAGCATTCACGCGAGCAGGGCGAGAGAGGAGTCTCGCCCTGCTCACAGTTTGCATTCTAGAAGCGGAGTTTGAGGGCGAACTGCAAGGAGCGCGGCGCGCCGATCTGGTACAAGCTGCTAAAGCCTCCATCGGCGCCTCCTCCGCCGAGACTGGAGGCGAGGTCCTCAGAAGAGATGCCGAAGTAGGGGTTAACGCCGCAGCCGGTTATGGTGGTTCCATCTGCTCCTAAGGTAGAACTGCTGCACAGGATGTTGCGGCCGTCGTTGACGCCGACGTCGCCGAAGAGCGGATGGTTGAAGACGTTGAATGCCTCGGCGCGGAAAAGCAGGTCGACGCCATCGTGTATCGGAAAGTCGCGCCGCAGTGCAATGTCTTCCTGCCAGACGTCGAAGCCGCGCACGCCATTTCGAGCGAGATCGCCCTGCGTGAAAGTCGTGGCCGGCGTAGTGAAAGCGGCTGGGTTGATGACCTTTCCGCCTGGCGCAGAAGGTTCCTTGAGATAAAACGGCACGCCGGGAACGATATTGGGGCGCTGGTTGATGGCTGTCTGGTTGTAAATAAGGCCATACGAGTAGATGCCGGTAGTCAAGGTGATCGGGGCTGCGGAGTTTGATCGGAAGAGGCTGTCGACCGCCCAGCCGTTGGCGGCATAGCTGAGGAAGGAGTTGCCTGCCGAAACCTTCGGGACTTCGTAGGTGATGGCAGTCGAGAATGAATTGCGCACATCGTAGTCCGAGTCTCCGTAGTCGAGGTTCGGAGTGTAGACGGTGTGGTAGGGAATGGGGAGGGCGACGCTCGAGCCGTTATCCAGGCCATGCGACCAGGTGTAGCTTGCCAGCAATTGCAGGCGATGCCACGGGTTTTGCTTGAACTGGACCTGGAGCGCGTTGTAGTTCGAATAGTCGTTATTGGTTGTGACGTCGAGATAATCGAAGTTGGGATTAGCGCCCATTCCCGGCGTGAGCATTTCGTTGCGCAACAGGTCGCTGCCCTGGTTTCCGACGTAGGTCAACTGCAGGCTGCGGTTGGAGCCGAGATTCTGCTGAATCGATCCATTCCAATTGGAGATTCGTGGATCCCGCAGATTCGGATCGAATGCGAAGACAAAAGTGTAAGGCGGATTGAGCGTGAAGGGAATCGGAGCCGCGGTTGCGACGCTGAGGGGGTAAGTGCCTGCGGTGCCGTACAGGTATTCAGAGCGGCTATAGGGGAAGCCAAGCGTACCCTGTGCGCCCTGTTGGTCGCCGAGACCGTAAAAGATGCCGCCTCCGCCGCGGATCACGGTTTCGTGTTCAGCCGACTGGTGAACGATGTAGGCAAAGCCAAGCCGGGGGGCGAAGTTATGCTTGCTGGCATTCCACAACGGGGTTCCCTTGGGCGCGATGGCCACATTGGCTGGATCGTTCAGGTTGGTCGCGGTGTAGAAGGGATGGCCGCTGTCTTCAGAGGGTGGAGGGTCATAATCCCAGCGCAACCCATAGTTGAGAGTGAGGCGCGGGGTGACCTGCCAGGAATCCTGAGCGAAGAAGGAAACGTCGTTGAAGACGGGCCTGAGTTCCGAAGTGTCGGTGGTATCGACGCCGGCATAGTCGGGAACCTGCGTTTGCACTAGCGACTGAACGGTGTCGAAGTCGTAGGAGATGTCCCACGGGCGATAGCCGTTGGTAGGCGTGAGGTGACGGATATCTGCGCCGAATTTGAAGGTATGTTTACCCTTAGTCCAGCCGAGCGTATCGACGTAGTTGAGCTGGCGCTGGTGGTTGGTGGCATCGTTGCCCACATAGTAGTCGGTGGTGCTGTCGTTGAAGAAGAGCGCGAAGACGGAAGTCTGAATGGTGTACGTCGGGTCGGACTGGAACAGATAGCTGCTGGTGGGAATGGTCGAGCCACCTAAGGCGATCGGCACGACGGTGGTCGCGCCTTTGGCGTGGCTGATGTTGAAGCGGAAGTCATTCACCACGGAGGGACTGAAGATGTAGGTGGCGCCGGAGGTGATGGTATTCACATTGGAGATGGTGCTGCTGAGGCTGGAGGTCGCGTAGAAGTCGAATGCGCCGTGCTGCTCACCGTTGGAGGGAGCGTCGTCGCCGCGCACAAAGAGGGTAAGCTTCGGCGTTACGTTGTAGTCGAGCCGGAGGCTGGTGGCGTCGAGCGTGGAAGGATTGGAGAATCCTGCGAAGTACTCGCCAATGTATGTGTCAGGCAGATCCTGGCCGGCGGAAGGAAGAGGGTAGGCGGCGAGCAGAGGAGCGACGACGGCGCTGGCCTGGCTGCGAGCATAGGTGGTTGGGACAACATTGATCTTGGACTCCGGCACGCGCAGGCGAAGACCTTCATAAGACACAAAGAAGAAGAGCTTGTCGCGAAAAAGCGGGCCGCCGACCACGCCTCCGAAGTCGTTCTGTTTCTCCGCCAGCCGGGGAATTCCCTCATTGTTGTTGAACCAGTCGTTGGCGTCGAAGATATCGTTGCGCAGATACTCGAACGCGGTGCCATGGAACTGATTTGTTCCGCTGCGCGTGATGATCGAGAGTTGTGCGCCTGGGGTGCGGCCGTATTCGGCGTCAAAGGAGTTGGTCTGAATCTTGTACTCCTGCATGTCATCGATCGAAACCAGGTTGTTGTAGCCCCCGTTGTTGCTGGTGGCCTGCGCCGCGCCCGCGCCGGCCGAGCCGAGATAAACATTGCTGCCTTGGGTGATGCCGACGTTGGCGCTCACCCCGTCAATAGAAAAATAGTTCGCGTCCGTGCGCTGGCCGTCGATGCTGAACTGACCGGAGTTAGTGTAATAAGTCTTGGCGGTGACGTTTCCAGGAGTCAATGCGATAAGAGCCTGAAAGCTACGCCCGCTGAGCGGCATATTTTCGACGAATTCCCGATCCACGGTTGTAGCGACCGCGCCTGAGGTTTCAATTTGACCGACATCGGCACTCACGGTCACCGAATCGCTCGCAGAGCCGACGGCAAGCGAGATGTTTTCTGAGAGTGAATCCTGCGTGTGCAACTCAACCTCAGCAATTACGGTCTGCTTAAAGCCGGGAGCGTCCACAGTGATCTTGTAGTGACTTGCCCGCAGCGTCGAAAATGCATATGCGCCGTTGCTGCCTGTCCTGGTCCTGATGACATTGTTTGTACCGAGATCCGTAATCGTGACCGTCGCGCCCACAACGACGGCGCCGCCGGGGTCAGTGACCAGACCGGCAATGTTGCCGGTGTCGCTTTGTGCAAAGAGAGGCGCACCGGTGCAAAGCACCAGCAGGGCGAGCAGAGTAATAAAGCTGAAATGGTGGCGCTTCATACGATCCTCCTGGGGTCATGCAAAGATTAGGAGCATTGGTAAGAAAAATGCGACTACTGGCTTTCTTTGGAACTTCGAGCTTCTTTGAACAACCAGCCTGCTTCTCGACGCAGCCTGTGAACCTCTAAGGCCTTGCACGCGGAGCTGACCACCGTTCATGACGCGCGCGCAAGATTGTGTTTGCGAATGAGGCCTGCAAGCAGACGATCCTCGGCAGCCTCGTGGGTTTCAAGCACATCCGCAACGGCAAGTGCATCGCGGAGGGGTTCGTCCTGGCCCAACTTGAACTTCGCTTCGAGCTTTGTCACGTGCATGCGAAAGCCAATGATTCCGGCGAATCGCCGGGTGATGGCTTCGCGTGGGACCTCATCAGTGCGCCAGCCGTCCGGGTAGCTGGATTCCATCTGCCGGGTGAGTTTTTCTACGGATGCGTCAAGCGCCGGCTCATCCTGCAGCTCGACGGTTCCGTAACAATGAACTGCAGTGTAGTAATAGGTGGATGGCATATCCCTGCCCGGATACCAGCTTGCGGTTACATAGCTCCAGGGGCCTTCGAAGATTGCGAGAAAGGGAACAGCCGCATTTGCCAGATGGCGCGCATGCTCGTTTGCCCGTGCGAGGTGTCCTACCAGTACCAGCGACGCCTCAGGCTCGTCATGAGCCTCGCGGCAAGGCATGTTTGAACTCTCGATCAATAAAGGCAGATTCGTGGCCAGCGGCCCATCGTCTCCGTTGCTGACCAGCAGCGCCCAGGGATACTGCTCGATGATTTCGAGCGGATCCTGAGGAGAAGTCGGTTGCCAGCAAGGACGAACGAACATAAATGAAACTCCCATCGGATGGTTTGCGATGACGGATTGCGGGAACGCTTGCTCGATTTCAGGGTCGAAATGACTGTGAGGCCAGTGTCAGGGTTTTACCACTTCGCCGCCCAGGACGGTGACGGCGGCTTTGACGTTCTCTATCTGAACGGGATCGATCTTGAAGATGTCCTGGGAAAGAACCGTGAAATCCGCGAGCTTCCCAGGTGCGATCGATCCCTTGATATCGTCCTGGCTCTCGGCATAGGCCGAGCCGACAGTATAGGCATGCACGGCTTGCTGAACTGTGACCTTCTGTTCCGGAATCCATCCGCCGGGATTCTTTCCATCAAGCGTGCGCCGGGTTGTTGCCGCGTAGATCCCAGCCATCGGATCGATGGGCGCGACGAACCAGTCGGAGCCGAAGGCCAGAACTGCACCCGCGTCCAGCAGGGAGCGAAACGCGTAGGTGGTCAAAGCGCGTTTGTGACCGATGCGCGTCTCGGCCCAGCGGCCATCGTCGATGCAGTGGTAGGGCTGAACAGAGGCAACGACATGCAACTCGGCGAAACGCGGAATATCTTCCGGGCGTAGATGCTGTGCATGCTCGATGCGCAGACGGCGGTCAGCAGGGCCGTTCTCCTCTTCCAGGCGTTGATAGAGATCGAGGATGGTCTTGTTGGCGCGGTCGCCGATGGCATGCGTCGCGATGTGAAGACCAGCCCGATCCGCCGCCTTCATTTCGGCGAACATCTCTTCGGGGTGGGCCAGTTGCTCGGTAGGCAAGCCAGAAGTGTTGGGGAGGTCGTTGAATGGCTCAAAGAACCATGCGGTCGCAGAGCCGAGCGATCCATCGGCGAAGGCCTTTACCGATCCGATGACCAGCGTGTCGCTGCCGAAGTTGGTCATCACTCCGAGATCTGCGAGGCGCTGATAGTGATCGAGTGGAAATCGCGCCGAAACCCGCACCTTCCATTTGCCTTGCGCCAGTAACCGTTGATAGCCACGGACCACCAGGGCCTGCATGTCGGCAGCATGCGATCCAGTGAAACCCATATCCTGCACACTGGTCACGCCGTTATCGAGCGCATACTGTTGCGCCGCAAGCAGAGCCGCGTCTACCTGGGCATCGGACGGCGGAGGGATGATGCGTTCAACAAGATCCTTCGCTGCGTCCTTGAATATCCCAGTGGGATTTCCGTCCTTGTCGCGGCCGATCACCCCTCCAGGGACGTCAGGCGTATCTCGCGTAATGCCGGCCAGCTTCATCGCCAGCGCATTAGCCAGCATCATGTGCCCATCGGAGCGGTTGACCCAAACAGGGTTATCCGGCGTTACGGCATCGATCCATTCATGGGTTGGCAGAGATACGGGCGTCCACTTCTGCTCATCCCAATTTCCGTCGAGGATCCATTCTCCCGCCGGACGCGTGCGCGCGTAGTCGGCGACTCTCTGCTTGAACTGCTCGCGACTCGTTACATCTCGCAATTGGACGCTGGCAAGCCCCTGGCCGCCCCAGAAGAAATGCACATGAGCATCGTTGAAACCGGGAACGACCCGCCGCCCCTCGAGGTCAAGAACCTTTGTCTCAGGCCCCTTAAGACGCTCGATCTCTTCTGTCGTGCCAACTGCGAGGATGCGATGGCCGGAGACGGCGATCGCTTCCGCCTCCGGCTGGCTTGGGTTCTCCGTCCAGATCTTGC
>JBEKDE010000127.1:0-12174 GCA_050014515.1 Occallatibacter sp. | reverse complement strand
ATTAATTCTGGCGTATCGGACTAATGGCCTGGAATCGCAGCGGGTAAGTTCAAGTGAAAAGTTGCGCCGCGCCCAGGGGCGCCCTCGGCCCATAAGCGCCCACCATGCGACTCAACGATTGAGCGGCTGATGCGAAGCCCCATGCCGGTGCCGTGGGGTTTGGTTGTGAAGAACGGGTCGAATATCTGTTCCGCGCGATCTGGCGGAAACCCTGGACCGGTATCCCTCACGGACACCAGAATCTGCTCGTTTTCAGTTCGCTGCGACCTGATGACCATCTCTCGTATTCCATCCACATCCTTCATCGCCTCGATGCTGTTGACGATCAGATTCATTGCGACCTGCTGCAATTGCACGCGATCTCCGATCAGGGGAGGAAGATTGTCCGCCAGTTCCGTCCGCACCGATACGTTATATCTGGTCGCTTCGTCGCGCAGGAGGGCGACAGTTTCTTGAAGCATCTCGCTCACATCAAGAGTCTCTCGATTCACGGAGCCCTTCTCGAATTGTGAGCGGATCCGGGCGATAATCTCCGCGGAGCGTTGTGCATCTCTTTCAATCCTTGTGACAGCGGCGCGTACCAGATCGAGATCGGGTCTGTCGCTTCTTAGGCTGCGCAGGCAGGTTTTGGCGTTGAGGATAACGCCACTGGTCGGTTGACTGATTTCATGGGCAAGCGATGCCGTTAACTCTCCCATCGTTGTCACCCGATTGATGCGTGCGAGATCGCTCAGCGCCTGACGCAAGGTTTCTTCGGTACGCTTCTGGTCGTCGATGTCGGTCGTCGTTCCGACGAATTTGAGGGCTTTCCCTTCCGCATCGCGCAACACTACGGCTTGCTGGAGATGCCAGCGATAGCTCCCGTCCTGAGCGCGGAGAGACCTGGTTTCGAACGCAAACCCTTGTCCCGAATGCACGCCCTCCCAAAAGGTTCTGGCTGCCATCTCTCGATCCTCAGGGTGAACCGCAGTCATCCAGGCCTCAGGGTGCGAACGAATGAAATCGACTGTCTGACCGGAGTATTCAAGCCAGACTCGATTCACAAAATCCGGTGTCCCATCTGAGTTGAGCGTCCAGGCGGATACAGGTAGTTGCTGCAGCAGCTCGACTTGTAGTTGCAACTCGGCGTCGGCCCGCTGTAGTTCACCGTAGAGACGGCTTGTCTCCGCCAACCGCTCTTCGCTGGCGCGCAGTTTCTCGCGTTCGAGTTCCGCTTCGCCGCGCATGCGTTCTTCGCGTTCCGCAGTTTCGCGGCGAAGGTTCGACATTTTGACATTGGCAGCCACGCGCGCCAGCAACTCCCGAGCTGCAAATGGCTTGATGAGATAGTCGTCGGCGTCGGCCTCGAGCCCCTCCACGCGCGACTCTTCGCCCGCCCGCGCCGACAACAGAATTACCGGTGTGCCGGCGAGAGCTGAATCGTCGCGAATCGCCCGCAACAAACCAAATCCATCGAGATGCGGCATCATGACGTCCGCCAGCACAAGAGCCGGGCGCAATCGCTGTGTTGCTTCCAATGCCTGGCGGCCATCCACAACCGCGCGCACCTCATAGCGCTCGCTCAGCAAACGTACGACGTACCGGCGCATGTCCGCATTGTCATCGGCTACAACAATGAGTTCGCGCTTTTCCGCAGCTTGGGGGTCCTGCCGGGAAGCAAGCGATGGCCGTTTGCCAAGCATCGCTACCTCTCCGGCCACACCCGATTCGTCGGACCACCGTCGTGCCTCTTCGGCATAAGCTTCGGCTCGAATTGTCGCGGAGGCAAGTGTTTGTGCGGTCTGAATGCGCTCCGCCGACAGATGCTCCATTCCGCTCGGAATCGTCACGGTGAATGTGCTGCCGGCGCCAACGGCGCTTTCCACGCGCACACTGCCGCCGTGTAGTTTCACCAGTTCCTTCACCAGGGCCAGTCCGATTCCTGTGCCTTCATATGTTCTGGCCTGGGTGCTTTCGTTTCGATGGAACCGCTCGAACACTCGCTCGCGATCCTCTTCGGGTATGCCCACACCGGTGTCGCGGACCTGTAACTCCACCGCGCCGTCCCGAGCCTTCAATGTCAGAGCAACCTCGCCTTCGAACGTGAACTTGTAGGCATTGGAGAGTAGATTCAGCACGACCTTCTCCCACATGTCGCGATCCACATACACCGGGTCGGCGATTGGCTGGCATCGGACGGAGAACCTTAGCCCGGCGCTCTTCATCGCAGAGTCAAATGCGCTGGCGATCTCTGTGGTCAACCTTGCCAGGTCTGTGAGCTCGTAGGAAGCCTGCACCCGTCCTGCCTCAATACGCGAGAAGTCCAGGAGTGTGTTCACGAGCTTGAGTAGCCTGAGTCCGTTCCGATGCACCGTGACCAGTAACTCTTGACGCTCGGGGCTGAGTCGTTCGCTCGCTTCCTTCTGCACTTCTTCAAGCGGACCGAGCATCAGTGTCAGCGGCGTTCGGAATTCGTGGCTGACGTTGCTGAAGAACGTGGTCTTGGCACGGTCAAGCTCGGCCAGAGTCTCCGCGCGCTGGCGTTCCTGCTCGTATGCGCGGGCGCTGGTCAGCCCGATCGTGATCTGTTCGGTAATCCGATACACGAACTGGCGGTACGCATCGTCAAAGGCTCGGCCGGGATGGATTCCCGCAACAAGGAAGCCCAGCGCTTCGCCGTATTCTCCCAGCCGAATCGGCACCACGCATGCTTCCCTGGGATGGTCCGGCCAGTTGGGCACCGGCACTCCCGATGCCCGATCCCCGAGCTCGATCAGAACCCCCTCCTTCGACAGTGCGGGGTCGAATCGCCAAAGGTTCTCGCTGCGGCAATCGATCACCGGCAGACGCAGAGCTTCGTCGGTTTCGACGCTCGCGCCTGCCAGGTGCGCTTGATGTTCTGAAGGCCGATACGCATAGAGAAACGCGAAGGGAAGACTCATGCAATTCTCTCCCAGAGTCTCCGTGCAGACGCGCCAAACTCTGTCTTCGGTTCGCGCTCCTGTTGTTCTCGACGCCAAATCGCTCAGCAGATGCCGGCGCCGCTCTTCGATCACCCGTTCCGTCGTTTCGATAACTGTGGCTAATATGCCGCCCACGTCGCCGCTGTCATCCGGGAGCGGGCTAAGCGAACTGGTGAAGTAGGTGTCTTCGAGATAGTTGCCGCGGTGTATCGGCGATGGCAGGTCGACCAGGAATCTGGCCTTCCGCTCCCGTACGATTCCGTCGTAAAGAATATCTACGATGTGCGACGCCTCAGGGAAGACTTCGCGGCAAGGGCGGCCCAACGCCATCGGGTGCTTGATTCCGATAACCGGCATGTAGGCATCGTTGTACAGATAGGCGAAATCCGGTCCCCAACAGATGGCCATCGCACAGGCGCTGTCCAGCACGGTTCGCACGCTCGTCCGCAGAGCTTGCGGCCATCGCTCCACCGGGCCGAGTGGCGTAGCCGACCAATCGAGCTCGCGCATGCGCGTGGCCATCTCACCGTCGCCGGCGAACAGTGACTCGATCAGTTGCCTCTCGTTGGGGCTCATCCAAAATCCCTCGAACCGGTTGCAACGCGGACAAGGCCTGCGAGCCGATGGCAGAAGCATCCCGGGGAGCCGCCCAGTTGTGCAGACCAGGCAATCGTTGGATGGCTCGACGAAGCAACCCGGATCCAACCGATCAGACGTATGGCTCTCAGCGGGACTCAGGGGAAACCAACAGGCCCAGTCGCCTCAAACCTGCTCCTCGAAAGCTATGCGCAATTATATCGTGCGTCAACGTTGGAAGGCCGGCCGCGAAGATCAACCCACTCGGCTGGCCCGTGACCGTTCAGAACGTAAATTTGGCGGCCAGTTGAATTTGGCGCGCGGTGCCCGCCGTGGTCAGGATTTGGCCCACATTGTCGGCGAAATCACCCGCCGCATCCTTGAAGACGGCATCTCCATTCCCTCCAAGCGTAAACGCAGTTTGTGTATTGCTTGGAACGCCAAAATTCGGATGGTTGAAAAGGTTATAAGCCTCCGCTCCGACCGTGATCTTCCGCTCGTGAAAAATTGCAAAATCCTTGTGCAGCGCTGGATCGAATTGCACGAACCCCGGCCCGCGCAGCATATTTCGCCCGGCATTGCCAAATTGACCTGCAGGCGGCACGGCAAAGGCACTCGGATTAAACCAGCAGGCCACCGTACCCACCCTCGCTCCGTTCGGACAGGCGCCAGCGTAAGGGTTGCCAACAAGGTTTGGACGTTCCGGAACAAGCAGCGATTGCACATCGGCATTGTCGAAGGAGAGCATCGGGGAAAATGGGGGACCGCTATGAACGCTGGCAACAGCCGCGATCTGCCAGCCACCCAGGAAACGTCCCGCGCCAGGCAGATCGTATGCGGCATTTGCGACAAAATTGTTACGGATGTCGAAACTCGACCGGCCTCGGCTCCCTTTGCGATCGAAAAGGTTCTGCGTTGCAGGAGGATCGTTCACAGATTCCACGGAAAAATCCACCGACGCATCATCGATGGAATGAGCTAATGTGTACGATGCCTGCCAGAAAAAGTTATGCGCGTAGCGTTTTGAAACGGAGACCTGACCGGAGTTATAGAACGACTGCGCGTCAGTCAAAATAGTTTCCAGCGGGGATGCCAGGTTTGGATTGTAGCGATGGCCTAACGCCGGTTCATAGGGGTTCTGCTCGCCTTCGCGGGTGAGGTGGTTGCCGCGCGCGCCAAAGTATCCCGCGGTTAGGATCATGCCCTGCGCGAGTTGCTGTTCCACGTTGAGGTTGTATTGCATCGCATAGGGGAACTTCGGGTGATAGGTTATTGTGAAACCGTCGAGCGACTCGATCGCTGCGGCGTTCTGCGGGTTTAGAAATTGAGGGAAGACGAAATCCTCCACATCGAAGAATGGCGGCAGCACACGTTCGATACCGAAAGCTACCGCCTGAATCTGATCGCGATAGATGCCGAATCCGCTCCGCACCATCGTTTTGCCATTACCGAAGGCGTCCCACGCAAAGCCCGCCTGCGGTGAGAGAAGATCCAGGGGAGTCCCTGCAAATAGTGGCCCAACGGTTGGCGCGGAATCTGTCGCAGGGTTTCGAAAAGCGGATAGACGGCCGTGAGCCTCGGTCGGGTTGGAATAGAAGTCGTAGCGCAACCCAAAGTTTGCGGTGAGGCGGCTGCTTAGGCGCACGAAGTCCTGGGCAAAACCTGACGCGATAGTTTCCCGGTATCCGCGGTCAGAATCAGAGTTGGACGGATTGACTCCCGCATACGACAGGGGCTCGCCTTCAAGGAAGAACTCCAGGGCAGGGTTGTTACTGGATGCCGGCAACCCGTAGGGAGTCAGGTCCTGGAACTCATAAAGCCCGTTCACGGCGAAATCAAACCTCCCGTTTAACTCGAGCCTTCGGATCTCTGCACCGAATTTCAAGGTGTGGCGGCCAATGGTACGCGAGAGTTGGTCCTGAAGCTCATAAACGGTCGAATAATCGCTCAAAGGAAACACGGGGTTATTGCCTAGCAAGCTGATGCCGGTGACGTCGATCTCTCCAAACGCCCGGTCAGGCAGCAACGAAATCGACAGGCCTGGATGCGTATTGTCGCTCGAAGAAGATGCCGTTGTCCGGTTGACGCCGAAACGCAATTCATTCGTCAATTCCGGAGCCAGCGCCGCACGATCCTGAATCGTCACATACTGATTCCGCGCCAGGTGCAGAGTCGGGAATCCCGGCAGATAGATGCCCGGCGGTGTTCCTGCATAGGGCACCACAGAAGAACTGTCATCGATGGTGTAGCGCGCGAAGGCCGAGTGGGTATTGGAAAAGTTGTGGTCGACGCGAGCCATCCCGTGATCCTCACGGGTGGCGCCTTTGTCAGCCGTGATCAGTTCGCCTGTCCCATCCCCATTGTCCGCTCCATTCGAAGGAGGCATCAGATTGAGAAACTGCTGTATCTGGGGATTGATCGGAACAGCGGCACAGCCACTTGAACTCGCGCCGGCGCAAGCCGCCGGGTTATTCGCAGAGGGCAACAAACCCTCATGTGCGAGAGCATCCGGCGCAGTAGAAATTGCCAAGGATGCTTCGACTTGGCGAAACCCCTCATAGTTGGCAAAGAAGAATGTGCGATCCCGCTTCAGTGGCCCTCCAATCGAGGCACCGAACTGATTGCGGATGAACGGGGGGATCGGGTTGGCGGCCAGGTCAAAATAGTTCTTGGCGTCGAGTGACACATCCCGATGCAATTCCCACAACGACCCGTGAAATTGGTTGCTGCCGGACTTGGTTGTCATGTCGATGACGGCACCGCCATGCCCGCCGTACTCCGCGTTGAAGGTCTGCGTCAGAACGCTGACCTGCGATAACTCATCCAGACCGAGAAAAAATCCTGAGGCACCGGCGGGCGAAAAGCCCCAGACCGGATCGGTCGCATCCATGCCGTCGATCAGCACGTTCGTCATACTCGGCCGGACGCCATTAATCGATACTTGCGCTGTCTTGCCGCTTGAAAGCAACGAGGGCGCACTGGCTGGATCAGGAGCGACTCCAGGCTCCAGCGCGACTGCGCTGAACAGATCCTGATTATTGAGAGGCAGTTTCGTCAGGCTTTGGTCGGCCACGATTCCGCTGACGGTTGAGGTCGTACTGTCGATGCCGCTCAAGTTCGCATTGACCGTTACCTGCTCTCGCAGGTCGCCGATGGTCAATGAGAAATTTACGATCAACGCGGAAGCCGGAACGAGCGCGACACCTTCTCGAACCTCTGCGCGAAAACCTGTTTTCTCAACGCGAACGGAGTAGTCTCCTGTCGGCACGCCAGCGAATCGGTATTCGCCCGCTGTATTTGTAAGGACGCTGCGTTTCAAACCAGTGCCTTGACCGACAATCGTTACGTTGACGCCGGGGACAACCGCGCCACTGGGGTCAGTGATGGTGCCGGAAACAGTCGCAAGCTGGGTTTGCGACCACGCGCAGGTTTGAAGCAAGGCGAGTGACAGAACCAGGAGTATGCACGCTCTCGAATTCAAGAAGCGCACAAAAGCGCCGCGCTCTGTGACGCGGCGGGAAGTGAAGTCGAAACCCTCGCGCAGCGGCTCCAATAAATGCTCTGAATACTTTGCCATTGAGTACGTCCTCTCCCCGTCAGGAAAATCTCGCAATTGGGTGCGCCTTACTCGGTTGGGCGATCTTGCCATCTCGCCGTTGACTCCTGATCGGAGCCTGCATGCACTAGCTTCCTGTTCCTTGTCTCGTAATCCACTCGCGGATGTACGGGTCGCAATTCACTAATGCAATCGCGGCAGCTTCGCACCGGGCGAGAAAAACAATGCCGTCCTGACCGGTCAAAGTCACATCCTTGAGATCGAGAATGATGCGGCGATCGTTCCCCTCCGCGGCAATGAGCATCTCCAACTCGGCAATGTGATCTTTGTCGAGCCGTCCGCTTAACGCAAAAACCACATCATCGTTCGCTTTCCTGCGGACTCTTAGCATCTCTAGAAATATGAAGGGCAAGTCGAGTGCCAGACCAAAGTGACTGAAAATAAATAGGTTGACTGTTCTACAAATTGACGACCCTCGTCAATTGACGAGGGTCGTACAAAATCTTGGCGTAAGGAGTGCGAATCAGGCGAGAGGATCTAGCTACCTTTTGAAGGATCTGGCTTGAAGCGATTCTTGTTGATCTTGAGTGCCGTAATCTTCGATTCCAGAGTGGTCCGCGGTATGCCGAGTTTGGCCGCGGCGCCCGAGGGCCCGTACACTCGCCCTCCGCATTCGCGCAAGGCAGCCTCAATGGCAGCTTTTTCCTGAGCAGGAAGACGGTTAAAGAGGCGCGGCTGAACACTCCCCTCGTCGGGAGAATTTCGACGGGAAAGCCAACTCTCATCCACTGAAAATGTCTGTGTCTCGTTCACAATGACGGATCGCTCGATCACGTTCTGTAATTCCCGAATGTTACCGGGCCAGGCGTACGCTTCGAGTAGACTCATGCTCTTCTTGTCGACCACCGTAAAATGCCTGCCTGTTTTCCGAGCATAGCGATTCACAAAGTACGAGACGAGCAACGGGATATCTTCTCGTCGCTTCCGTAAAGGCGGGATCTCAATGGGAAAGACGTCTAGTCGATAAAACAGGTCGCTGCGGAATGTTCCCGCTGCAATGGCAGATTCCAGGTCGCGATTGGTGGCGGCGATTACCCGCACATCGGTACGAATCGTCCCGGTGCCTCCGATGCGCTCAAATTCATGTTCCTGAAGAACCCGCAACAGAGCGACCTGAGTTTCGGCCGGAAGTTCTCCAATTTCGTCGAGGAAGATCGTGCCTTTCTCGGCCAGTTCAAATCGTCCTAAACGGCGCTGCGTTGCGCCCGTGAAAGCGCCCTTCTCATGGCCAAACAACTCCGACCCGATGAGGTCACGCGGAATCGCGGCACAATTCACGCTCACGAAGGCGTACTGAGATCGCCCCGATCGCCGATGAATGGCGCGCGCCACAAGCTCCTTGCCGGTGCCGGTTTCACCGGTAATCAGAACACTGGACTCGGTTGGCGCCACCTTAGAGATTTGGGAAAGCACCTTTTTTAACGGCGCGGACGTTCCCACGATTTCTTCGAACATCGATGCCTTATCGATTTCTTCGCGCAGCGCTATATTCTCTTCCTGGAGCCTTTGCTCGGCCAGCTTGCGGTCGTCGATATCGGTTCCAGCGGCATACCACCGCGTCGTGTGCCCTTCCTGATCTATCATCGGACTCAAGCGGTAATGGAACCAGCGATACTGCCCGTCCCCTCTCTTGAGCCGCACTTCATACTCAAACGGCGATCTACTTCCAAGTCTTCTGGGAAGATCCTTTGTTACGATTTCGGTATCCTGCGGGTGCAATAGCTGCTGCAAGTCCGCGTTCCGCCAGTCCTCCACAGTAATGCCGTAATAGTCCAGCGACGCGCGATTTGTGTAGAGGCGGGCCCCGTCAGGTCCCAATTCGGTGATGTGCAGCGGCGATAAGTCGAGAAGTTCCCGGGCTTCCTTTTCGCTTTGGCGGATCTTCTCTTCCGCCTGCTTTGCCGCCGTAATGTCCGTGACGGCGCCCACAAATTCCAACTCGCCGGACGCATTCTCTTGTGCTTGAACTACAACATGCAGATACTTTACCGAGCCGCCTCGCGTCATGAGCCGATATTCAATATCGAAACCTGTCCTTTGATGGATCGCAGTTTCGATCGTCTGCTGCACTCGAGCTCTATCCTCCGGATGTATTCGCTGAATCAGCCACCCCATCGTTGGCTCAACGGATCGATCAAGCTCATAGATTTCGTATGTTTCTTCCGACCAATAGAGTTTTTCGCTGAGAACGTTCCTGCCAAAGCTGCCCGTGTGGCTAATTTTTTGCCCTTGCGCGAGGAATGTTTCACTGCGTTGCAGCTCACGATAGAGACGGCTTGTCTCCGCCCAACGCTCTTCATTGGCGCGCAGTTTCTCCCGTTCGAGTTCCGCCTCTCCGCGCATCCGTTCTTCGCGCTCCGCAGTTTCGCGGCGAAGATTGGACATTTTGACATGCGCAGCCACGCGCGCCATCAACTCCCGCGCTGCAAAGGGCTTGATGAGGTAGTCATCCGCGTCCGCTTCCAATCCCTCCACACGCGACTCTTCGCCCGCCCGCGCCGACAGCAGAAACACTGGCGTGCCTGCGATTGCTGAATCGTTGCGAATCGCCCGCAACAGGCCAAACCCATCCAACTGCGGCATCATGATGTCCGCCAGCACAAGAGCGGGGCGCAATTGCTGTGTTGCTTCCAATGCCTGGCGGCCGTCAGCAACCGCGTGCACCTCATATCGCTCGCTTAGCAAACGTGTGAGGTATTGGCGCATGTCCGCATTGTCATCGGCCACGACGATGAGTTCGCGCATCGCGACTTGCGAGGGTGCAGGCGACGCCAATTTGGGAGATGTTGCCACGTCGACCGCCATTCCCGGTTCATTTCCCAGCCACTGCTGCAACTCTTCGATGTAAGCTTCGCCTCGAATTGTGGTGGGGGCGAGCGATTGCGGGGCATGAATGCGCTCGGCGGACAGATGCTCCTTGCCGCGCGGAATCGTCACCGTGAATGTGCTGCCGGCGCCAACCGCGCTTTCTACCCGCACAGTGCCGCCGTGCAGTTTCACCAGCTCTTGAACCAGCGCCAGTCCGATCCCTGTGCCTTCAAAGGTTCTGGCCTGGGTGCTCTCGACGCGATGGAACCGCTCGAACACTTGCTCGCGATGCTCTTCGGGTATCCCCACACCGGTGTCGCGCACCTGTAACTCCACTGCGCCGCCGGCTGGCTTCAATGTGAGGGCAACCTCACCCGTGAACGTGAACTTGTAAGCGTTGGAGAGCAAATTCAGAACGATCTTCTCCCACATATCGCGATCCACATACACGGGTTCCTCGACTGGTTGGCACTCCACCGAGAAACGGAGCCCGGCGTTCTGCATCGCAGAGTCGAATGCGCTTGCGATTTCTGTGGTGAACGTTGCCAGGTCTGTAGGCTCGTAGGAAGCCTGCACGCGTCCCGCCTCAATCCGCGAGAAGTCCAGAAGTGTGTTGACGAGCTTGAGTAGTCTGAGGCTGTTGCGCCGCACCGCCATCAACTGTTCGTGATCTTCCGGGCTCAGCCGCTCGCTCGCCTGCGACAACACTTCGTCAAGGGGGCCGAGCATTAACGTGAGGGGAGTGCGGAACTCATGGCTCACATTGCTGAAGAATTGTGTCTTCGCACGATCCACTTCCGCCAGCGCGTCCGCGCGCCGGCGTTCCTGCTCGAATGCGCTTGCGCTGGCCAGCCCGATCGTGATCTGTTCAGTAATCCGATAGACGAACTGGCGGTACGCATCGTCAAAGGCCCGGCCAGGATGGATTCCCGCGACGAGGAATCCTAGCGCATCGCCGTAGTCGCCCAGCCGGATCGGCGCCACGCACGCTTGCTTCGGGGGGTTCGGCCAATTTGGCACCGGCACGCCCGAGGCCCGATCTCCGAGCTCGATCAGAACTCCGTCCTTCGCCATTGCGGGGTTGAGTCGCCAAAGGTTCACGCTGCGGCAGTCGATGACCGGCGGACGTAACGCTTCGGCTGTCTCCACACTGACGCCCGTCAGGTACGCTCGATGTTCTGAAGGCCGATATTCATAGAGAAATGCGAAAGGGAGACTCAGGCAATTTTCACCAAAGGTTTCCGCGCTGACCCGCCACACCTCCTCTTGGTTTCGTGCTCCAGCCGCTCGCGAGGCCAAGTCGCCAAGCAACCGCCGGCGTCGATCTTCGAGCACCCGTTCCGTCGTCTCCAGCACGATGTTGAGCACGCCCCCGGCGCGGCCGCTATCGTCCGGGACCGGGCTAAACGAGAAGGCAAAGTAGCACTCCTCGAGATAGTCTTTGCGATGTATTACAAATAGCTGATCGGAGAGAGTAACCGCTGCCTCACCCTTCGTCATCACTCTGTCAAACAGCGGTCCGACGAAATCCCATGATTCGGGATAAATCTCGCGGCACCCGCGCCCCAGAGCCCACGGATGTTTTGTTCCGACCACCGGCATATTGGCGTCGTTGTACAAGTACGCAAGGTCAGGACCCCACAGGATGGTCATCGGATAGCCGGCGCCCATCATAAGGCGCACGCAGGTTCGCAGGGCCTGCGGCCATTGCTCCACCGGGCCGAGCGGCGTAGCCGACCAGTCGAGCTCGCGCATGCGCGTGGCCATCTCACCGTCGCCGGCAAACAGTGATTCGACCAGTTTTCTATCGCTGGGGTTCATCCAAAATCCCTCGACCGGGCAGCAACGCGGACGAGGCCTGCGGGCCGGGCCCACGAATGAGCCCTCGCTGGTAGGCTTGGCTGAGTAACGCCGCCAGGATCGGCATCTGGTTGCCGCACTCTCTGCCGCAGTAGAGAGTGAAGTCCGCCGCCTCGCGAAGCGGCTCTAATACATACTCGGAATCCTCTCCCATTGAGAACTCTCTTGTTGCCAGGACCGAATGGCACAGGATATTGAAACAGTTCCAAGATTTTCAAACAGATGGGGACTCAGTGCGCATCATCGGCCAGGTGCACTTGCAAGGGAAGGCGAAGAATTCGCACCAATAATCCGGAGGAAACCATTATATCTAAATGAGCGGATCAAACCGTGTGCTTGAACAAGGCGCCCTCCTCACAGGGAGGGCGACGG
>JBEKDE010000126.1:0-12252 GCA_050014515.1 Occallatibacter sp. | reverse complement strand
CTCCTGGAAGTGGTGTGCTCCGACCTGAGTCATCCGGCGCGGACGGTAACCTCCCGCTCCCCCCCCGTACTTTTGGAGAAAGTTCCTTGTTTTCATCACATAAGGGAGGGCGTCCGCCCGATCTTGATGATTTCAGGCGGGTTAAAGTCAAAGTACCTGGAATCAGCCAACTGCGGGGGGGCAACCGCTCGCGGGAGGTTCGCATGAGCCTGCTGCACGTCCCTTTTTTGGGGCTATGAAATGATTATGCGCCGAATGCGGGAAATTATCGGCAAATGGGCCGGCGGCGTTGGGCGTTGATGATAAGTGGTTTGCCTTGAAATCGCGAGGATGGGGGCTTGACTTCGTTTGAGGTGCACCCTTTATTTCCTATTCTCCCCAATTACTCAGCGATCGACGTAAATGTACGCGTCGAATCGTAGTGGTATCCCCGGCCGCGAATGCGAGAGACCGGGATCGCCCTCGGCTTCGATCCACGGTACCCAATTAGGAGGGACCGGGGGCACCCTCGGTGTGGACTGGAGGGCTCACCGGGGCCGGGGGGCACCCTTGCACCCTCGGCTTTCATCGAGAGTTGAGCCAACCCAAATTTCTGCGCAAAACTGAATCTGAATTTGTATTCTAAGCAATATGCCGTCAGGCTCTTCTTGTTTCTATCGCATTGCTGCCATTGCCTTGCTTACTTTTGCCGCCCACGGTGTTCATGCGACGCAAGCAATCGCGAAGAATACGCCTGCCGCTCCACTCGTCATCGAGGGCCTGGGCCAGGGAACTTTCACACTGAGCGGCCCCTGGCAATTCCACCCCGGAGACGATCCCGCATGGGCGAGTCCCGCCTTCGACAGCTCCGGCTGGGAGGAACTCACGGCAGACCAGCCGTGGGGCGAGCAGGGGCACGCCCAACTCACTGGTTTTGCCTGGTACCGGTCTACCGTCGCGATCGTCCAGGCCCCCGGCGCACCTCGGCAGTTCTCGTTTCTGGTGCCGAGAATCCGTGATTCGTACGAAGTTTATTGGAACGGCTCGCTGATCGGGGGGGACGGCCAGGTGCCTCCTCGCCCGGTCTGGTACATTTCGCAGCCGGCGCAGACATTTGAACTTGGCCAGGTGCAGCAAGGTGTTCTGGCCGTGCGCGTCTGGAAAGCGCCTCTGCTCTCCGACGACTCCGGCGAGCGCGGCGGGTTTGAGACTGCTCCTTTGATTGGGAGATCGGAGGACATTGCAACTGCCAGGGCCGCGTATGAGTATCAGTGGCTGCGCAGCCGTCAGCTCCATTTTGGCGCCAATCTGCTCAGCGTGGTGCTTGCCCTTTTGAGTTTTCTTCTCTGGTTGAGAGCTCCCAGCCGTTGGGTGCTGTTCTGGACGACAGGCTTTGCCCTTGCTCAACCGGCCATTCTGCTGCTTGTAAATGCTCACATGGGCTGGAGCTACCCCGTGGCGATGGGAGTTGCACAGCCCCTGGCCGCCGTGCAGGATATATCGCTGTGGTTTCTTCTTCTCTGGCTTCTTGCTCTCCATGAGAACCGCGGGCTTCGCGAGCTTACACGGATTCTGGCTTGTATTTACATTGTCAACGCCACGTTGGACGGGGTCCTGGTTGCAATCATCTGGAAACCGCAGTGGGTTGGAATGGCGCAGGTCTCCGATGCCGTGTTGACGTTGTTCTCCGTTTTGCTTGAAGCATTTCCCCTGGTCCTGTTGGCCTCTGCGCTTTTCCAGCGCAAGCCGTTTAATTCGGCGCGCTGGCTGGTTGCCGTGCTGGCCTTGCTCGACGAAATGATCATTGTCTTCGACAACGTAGTGAAACAGGGACGCCAATTCACCGCGTGGCCCATCGCGGAAAGGATTGATTCGCCTCTTTTTTTCATCGATGGCAATGGGATCTCCATCACCACGCTCTCCGGGTCGCTGCTGCTGGCGGCGATTGTTTACGCGGTCTATAACAATGTTCGCGAGGATCAACGCCGTCAGAATGTGCTGGAACTGGAGAAGATGGAACTGCAGCACGAGAGCAACCGCATGCGGCACGAGGCCGAGCACGATGGTTTGACCGGCCTGTGGAATCACCGCGTGATTGTGGAGCGGTTAAGCGAAGAGATGAACCGCTCGCTGCGCGACGGGATGCCGCTGAGCGTGATCCTGGTGGATGTCGACCATTTCAAGAAGATCAACGACAGCTTTGGCCACCTCGCCGGCGACCTGGTGCTCAAAGAAATCAGCTCGATCTTTACGCACTCTCTGCGCCCTTATGACAGTGTGGGCCGGTATGGCGGAGAGGAGTTTCTGCTGATCCTGCCCAATTGCGGAAATGACAGCGCTCTGGTCCGCGCCGAACAACTGCGCGCGGCCGTGGAATCGGCGCGCATCCTGGATGGTGAGACATTGCTGCAGGTAACCGGAAGCTTTGGCGTGGCCTCGGCTTTTCCATCTCATTATGAGGCTGAGACCGTGATCCGAGCCGTCGATACCGCTCTCTACCTGGCCAAAAGCGGTGGGCGCAACTGCGTCATTCAGTCTGAAATGAGCGCACCGCTTCGCAAGAGCTAGAGCATCTCTCCTTCTGCCGCATACGGGAGCCGGCACACTCGAGTGGCGATTTCTTCAAGAAATAGCGACCCGGACAGATCCTGCGCCGGCTACATCTGACGGAGAAATGCGTTCGCTCAGCGGAAATACCGAGGCAGCCTGCAGCGCCGCGGCCTGGGTGCTCGCCTTATTCCGATTCATCCTCCAGCAGCGAGGATTGCTCGCGGAAGGCTTCCTCTGTGCCGCTGCGGATCTTTTTCGCAATGCCGGTCCATACCGGATTGGTTTTCGAGGTGTCCCACGTCCCGTCTGCCACGCCCGCTTGGTAATTCGCGCTCTTTTCCAACCCGCTTTTGTAGGCTGGAAGCTCTTTGATCAGTTTGAAGGCGGCGGCAAGTACTACGCCTACATCGTCCTTGAGATCCTCAGGTACCGTAGCGTAGACCTCCGCCTTGTGTTCCTCGATCCATTGGAAGGCAACCGGCAAAACGACAGAGCTCACCCAGTCGCCGTAGGCATTCAAAGACTCCATTCCCGCAGTCCACGACGGGTGCATCTCCCAATCCCGTTGGCCTTCGCCGGAGTGGTGCTTGCGGTGAGGGGGCGGGCAGTATGAACAAATGAATTTGACATGCGACATGAGTATCTCCTTGGCCCGAGCGGCCCGAGGGACGACTCGATGCCGGGTTATCGAGACATTTTGTTTGCCATTCGGGCGATTCTTCAACGTGCCGGTTTAGAGCATTTTCGGAATACACATGGACTTTTTGAGAACCGTGAATGGTGGCTTTTCCTTGAGGAAAAAGCCACTTGAGTGTGTGCTTTCGGTCTACAGCAGTTCCGAAGATGCGATAGCCGTGATTTTGGAGGCGTCCTTTCGCCGACGAACTGGAGCAGGAAGCTCTGGCTCTGAAGACGAGTTGAATTCTATCAGCCGGAAACCGAATTCGGGCGCATGGCAACAGCAGGCCCTAAAGAGATGGAGTGGGAGGGGTGTTTGCGGAGAGTGTTGCGTGTTGCGTGCTGCGGCTGAAAATGAGCGCAGGGATGAGACGTTTTGATTTTGGTGTTGGTTCCAGGGGCCGGCCTCGAAAAGGAAGGGGTGCGCACCAAGTAAGTGCTATTCCGATCCAATAGCCGGCCTGGAGAGGTTTCCGGGAGCTCCTGAACTATTTCAGTTCCAGTGGAAGCCGGCTCCGCGGAGACAATCAATTTCTGCGTTCAAGGAGAAAACCAGGAGGCCAACGACAACCATGCAAATGGTAAGGCGGGGAAAACGCTCCGCTAAGGTGAGGCGGGGAACTTGACTGAATGCAAACAGCCGATCATCGCCGGTCTGGTGGAATTCAGGGCTGATGGTTTGCGATTCGGGAATGCCGATCCTGCCGGCGATCGTGCTTCCTTCATCGGAGGTTTGAGAGGCGGACGGCTCTGCCGCGAACGGCTTCATTAGGCTGAGGTATTGTTCTGAAGTTGCCATATGTGCTCGATTCCAGTTCGATCTTCAAGTTCCGACAGAGCAAGACCCGATCGGTACCAAGGCTGAAGATTGAACTAATCATTTAGAAAGTACTAACTTATTTTCGCAGGAAGTAAATTGCGGTGCGGGACTCATTAGTTTCAATAGGCCGCAATAGAGTACGCAATAAAAGGAGCGGAGGTAACATTTTGGCGGGTTACCTGGGCACGTTTGGGACGACGCACCGCGAGGAATGAGTCTCAAGCACGGGTGGACGCGCAAGCCCTTCCCAGATTGAGGCGGGCGCTCAGCTGGTGTCGGGGTATGAATCTGGGGATGGTCAGCCCTGGTCGCGCCAGAGGGCTACGCCGCCCAGCAGGCCGGTTTCGTTGGAGACGATTTCTACGTTTTTGGGTGGGAGGAAGTCGATCTTCTTGGTATTGCCGCCGCCGAGGTAGAGGTGGTCCCAGTTGAAGAGCGCTTCAGTGTACTGGATGGCCTCCTGGAGCAGCTTGTTCCAGGCCTTCTTGCCGTATTTGTCGAGGCCGCGGCGGCCGAGGTAGTCCTCGTAGGTCATGCCCTTTTTGCGCCAGATGTGGTGGCCGAGTTCGAGGCCGGGACAGAGGCGTCCGCTGGTGAAGAGGGCTGCGCCGAGGCCGGTGCCGAGGGTGAGGACGAGTTCAACGCCCTGGCCCTTGATGGCGCCGTAGCCGGCGACATCGGCGTCATTGCCGACGCGGGTGGGCTTGCGCCAGCGCTTTTCAAGCTCGGCCTGGAGCGGGTATCCCTTGGCCCAGAGGGGATGGAGGTTGAAGGCCAAATAGGTGCAGCCCTGCTTGACGACGCCGGGAAAGCCGACGGAGACGCGGTCGAAGGGAGGCATCATCTTGCGCAGTTCTTCGAGGCTCTTGAGGACGGCGTCGGGCGTGGGAACGGCGGGGGTGAGGACGCGCTCGCGCTCACTGACGGGCTTGCCTTTGGCGTCGAGGAGGATGGCCTTGAGGCCTGATCCGCCGATGTCGATGGCCATGGTGATGGGCAGGACGGGCTTGTAGTTGGGGTTGAACGTAACGGCGGAAGCGGGGGTTGCGGTCTTGGTAGCCATCAGCAATGAATTGTACTGCGCGCGGGCGGGATTGCAAGGTGAGAGTGGAACGGGGCGGATATGCACACATCAATCCCCTACACTTAGGGAGACTCTGGATCAGTGAGAGGCCTGCGCCGAACTTCCCTCAGGGGCTAAAGCCCGACCTCACTCTGAGATGTCTTCGGCACGGCTGAAGACGTGCCCTTTCAAGTCATCGACTTGCCCAGAGATTCTTTTGGGTTGTCCTTATGGCTGCTTATTGCGAGGTCGCGCTGCCTGTTCCGCTGGACCGCACGTTCACTTATGCGGCGCGGGAGGGACAGCTGCCGGTGCGCGGGGCGCGGGTGATTGCGCCGTTCAGAAACGAAAAGCTGATTGGGGTGGTGACCGCAGTGAGCGATACCGCTCCGGCGGATTTCGAAGCGCGGTTTCTGGAGGCGGTACTGGACGAGGAGCCGCTGCTGAGCGAGAACCTGCTGGCGCTGGCGGAGTGGATGGCGGGGTATTATCTTGCTCCGCTAGGCGAGGTATTGCGGGGGATGTTGCCGCTGGCGGCCGAGGTGCGACGGACGGTTTATTACCGGATTACGGATTTGGGGAGGGATGTGCTGGCGGGGAGTTTGGATGGGGATGCTCGACCGGGGCGGACACCGGGAAAGCGTACCTCGGGGGCTAAAGCCCGAGACCGTTCGGCAGGGATGAATGCCGGGGATGAATCCCCGGCCTACCGCAACGATTTTGAGTTGTCCGACAGCTTTTTCGACTCCCCGGTCCCAAAAACGGGACCGGGGGCACCCACGAGAAATAGGGTTTCCGGGGAAGGTCTGGACGTGGAGCACCGGGTTCTGGAGCGGCTGGCGGATGGGGACGCGGTGAAGGTGTCCACGCTGCGGACGGCTACGGCGGCTACGCTTCAGGCGCTGGCGGGGATGGTGCGCAAGAAGTGGATTGCGCGGGAGACGGCGGCGGCGGAGCGGGATGCGCGGCGGACGGAGCGGTTCGCGGTGCTGATTCCCGAGGCGCGGCTGCCGAATTTGACGGAGAAGCAGCAGGCGATTTTGGCGGAGCTGGCGGCGTGTGGCGGGGAGCTGGCACTGGCGGAGTTGCGCGCGAAAGATTTGCCCAGCTCGACGCTGCAGACGCTGGTTAGGCGGGGCCTGGTGCGAATTGAGGAGCGGGCGCAGGCGTTCAGAATGGGCGGGCTCACGCCGGTGAGTGCTCCGTTCAAGCTGAATCCGACACAACTGGATGCGCTGGCCAGTTTGGCGACGGCGCTGGGGGGATTCCACACCTTTTTACTTCACGGAGTCACGGGTTCGGGGAAGACGGCGGTGTATCTGGCGGCGATGCAGAGGGCGCTGGAGCAGGGGTTGTCGTCAATTTTGCTGGTGCCGGAGATTGGGTTGACGCCGCAGACGGCGGGGCTGCTGGACCAGGCGTTTGGACAGCGCGTGGCGCTGCTTCATTCCGCTCTCACACCGGAAGAACGCAGCGAGCAGTGGCGGAGGATCAAGCGGGGCGAGGCGCAGATTGTGGTGGGAACGCGGTCGGCGATCTTTGCTCCGGCGCCGCGGTTGGGGCTGATTCTTGTGGATGAGGAGCACGACCAGAGTTACAAGCAGGAGGAGACGCCGCGCTATAACGCACGCGACGTGGCGGTGATGCGGGCGAAGCTGGAGGGCGCGGTGGTGGTGCTGGGGTCGGCTACGCCATCGCTGGAGAGCTGGCAGAATGCGGTTGCCGGGAAGTACAAGCGCATCGACATGCGGGAACGAGTGATGAACAGGCCGCTTCCGGAGGTGGAGCTGATCGACATGCGGCAGGAGTTTCAACAGACGGGGCAGGAACATCTTTTTTCGCGGGCGCTGGTGGAGCAGACCAAGGAGGCTCTGGAGCGCGGGGAGCAGGCGCTGATTCTGTTGAACCGGCGAGGCTACTCGTTTGTGGTGATCTGCAGGGCGTGCGGGGAAAAGCTGGAGTGCGAAAACTGTGCGATTTCATTGACGCACCATAAGCCGGCTGCTGCCGAGACCAGCGAGGATGCGGAGATTGCGCGGCGCGGGCAGCGGCTGGAGTGCCACTATTGCGGGTTCAGGCGGACGGTGCCGGCGCGGTGCCCGAAGTGCGACAGCGAACATCTTTATTATTTGGGCGCGGGGTCGCAGCAAGGGGAAGAAAGGCTGGCGGAAATTTTTCCGTTTGCGCGGATTGGGCGGATGGATCGCGACACGGTGCGCGGGCGCTACGATCTGGAACGGCTGCTGGCAAGGCTTCATTCCGGCGAGATCAACCTGCTGGTGGGCACGCAGATGATTGCGAAGGGACACGACATTCACGGCGTGACGCTGGTGGGCGTGGTGGGTTGCGATCATGCGCTGTCGATGCCGGACTTTCGCGCGGCGGAGCGGGTGTTTCAACTGATGACGCAGGTTTCAGGGCGCGCGGGGCGGGGCGAGTTGCCGGGGCGCGTGGTGGTGCAGACTTACTATCCCGATCACTACGCGATATTGGCGGCGAGCAAGCACGACTACAAGAGCTTTGTGGATCGCGAATTGAAGTATCGGCGATGGATGCATTATCCGCCGTTTGGGGTGCTGGCGAATGTACTGATCCAATCGCCGAAGCTGGAAGAGGCGGTGGCGTGGTCGGGCGAACTGGGCAAGTGGTTTCAGAGGGCCGCGCCGGAGGGTGTGCGGGTGCTGGGGCCGTGCACTGCGCCGATTGCGCGCATCAAGGGAGTGTATCGCTTTCACATGATTCTGAAGGCGGGGTCGCGGAAGGCGCTGCATGCCGCGCTGCGCGGTATGCTGGCCCATGGCGAAACAGCCGGCGTGCCAAGGCGGAATGTTGTGGTGGATGTGGATGCATTGAGATTAATGTGACCAACTGCGGTGGGGCGGACGCTCGCGGGAGGCTCGCACTGGCTTACTGCTTGCCTCCCATGCGACAGGAAGAAGTCGCAGGGGGCCGCTGCATGTTCCCGGAGAATCCGCTCGCTTGACAAGTGAGTCGTGGAGCGTCACACGCTGCGCAGGATCAAGAGCTTTCGATGTGGATATTTCGTGTATCCGGCTTGCATTTTCCTTTACAGCTAACATTTTCGTCTCTACACTTTGCCTGTCCCCGATGCGATAACTTCCCCTTTGAGGTAAGCCTCGTGCCAGAGTTTCTGGAAAAGCTGCGGGGCTTCCTGGTCCCGAAGCCCGGCGAAACACACAGCCTGTTTCAGGCATCGGCCACGGTGTTTTCCATTGCCGCGGTTTACCTCTATTTTGCGGGATACATCTTTTGCTACTTCTACTATTTCGTTGGATTTGGAGTGACGCTGGAGTCGCTCGATCTGTCCACGCAGTTTTACCTGATGCGCGCGTATACCTGCCTGGGAAGCTTTGCCGGTGTGTGCTTTGTGCTTGTAATGCTGCTCATCATCGCTGCCTATCTGAAGGGTGCGCTGCGCACCAGCGTAACGCTGCTGGCCATGCTGGCTGCGTTTCCCGTGCTGTTTTACATCAGCTCCTACAGGGCGCAGATGAACCGGGAGGCAAGTTTTTGCAATCCGGCCAGCACGATTCAATTTCGATTCAAGGAGCCGCAAGAAAAAGCTCAGGCTGGGACGGAGACGGCTTCAGAGGCAGCGGGTGCAAGCCAGCCGAAGAACGAGCTTGCACCGGGCGTGGCAACCAGCCGGGAACTGATGGCGCTTGGGCAGTCAGGCCAGCTTTCCCTCTTGCTCGAGACCAAGGACCGGATTGTCGTTTTCAGAAAACCGAACTGTCACCCAATGGGAGATCCAGGACCTTTGATCGCGCCCAAGGCGGAGGTCTACACGTTGTTGCGCTCAGATGTGGAGTTTTCAAACGTAATGCCGTGAGGAGAGAAATCATGAAACGCATGGTTCCAGCTTTGATGGCAGTCGTCTTGGTCCTCGGGACACCACGAGCTGCTTTCGCGGCGGCAGAGGGCTACATGGTGAGTAAAGATGGAGAAAGGTATCCAGGCAAGTTTGTCTGGAAGGGAAGCGAAGAGTTTTTTGTATACTGCCCGTCGGGGAGAAGCTTCAGCCTGACAAAATATCCGGTCCGCGTGGTGGACGCGCCCGACGGCGCCTGTCCGCACTCATTAAGCTTGAATGACGCCAGGAGCGACGTTCTGGCAGATTGCAGCGAAAGCGCGAATCCCGAGCAATGCGAGAGGGACAAAGCCGCAGCCGAAGCCAAGGCAGAACGGGTTCGGAAGGCGGAGCGCGAAAAAATCCGCAGGATGCTCGAAGCGTACGGCTACGACGTGGATGAGACGGATATTCAGTAGCGCAATCCGGCGAGGCTTCAGGCGGTTGCCAGGCGCTCGACCGTCAGGACGGTGATGTGATCTTCCTGGCCACATAGCTGGGCGGCGCCGGCGACTTCTGCTGCCGGCTTTGCCGTGAGCGCGGCCATGCGGTCGAAGCTGGCAGTTCGCCCTGGGCTTGCGGGCTTCTACTACGCCGTGGGATAGGAAGGTGATGGCGCCGGAGGTTTTGATTTCGGTCTAGTTGGCGTCGACCGATACGCCGAGCGGGAAGCCGGTGTCAGTCTCAATCTCATGGGCGTCGAGGCAGGGCGCGCTCTGGCCGGCATTGGCGAGGACCAAGCGGCTGTCAGGGAAGAAGTGGACGCAACAGGCGGTGATGAATCCGCCGCCGGTGCGGCCGACGACGGCGCGGTTCATGGATTCAAGAAGCGATGCGGGGTTGCGGTGAGCCTCATTGGCGAGGCTGCCGGGAAGGACGGCGACAAGCATGGCGGCAAGATTGCGCCGGGTTGTGCAAGGCCGACCGGACCTTATGCAGAGAAGCACTTGACGGTGAGGACGGTGATGTCGTCTTCCTGGCCGAATCTCTGCGCGGCGTCGGCGATGGCGGCTGCATTGGCGCCTCTGGCGAGCATTTTTTCGATGCGTTCGAAGCCGAAGAGCTTGCCGTTCTCGTTTGTCGCTTCTGCTACGCCGTCGGTCATGAGCATGATCACGTCGTTCTCGGCAAGCCGGAAATGCTTTGGGGGATAGGTCATGCCGGGAACCACGCCGAGGGGCAAGGAGCCTTCCACGGCAACCGGGGTTCCATTGAGGTAGGGGGGAGGATGGCCGGCGCTGGAGAGAGCGATCCGTCCATCGCGCTGGATGCAGAGAGTGACGCACGTTGCCAGGCCGCGGCCGTGCATGCGGTCGTTGAGCAAAGTCATGAGAGTTTCAGGGTCGGTGGTAAACATGGCCGCGGTGCGGATGGCGCCCACCATCAGGGTGGCGAGCATGCCGGCCTCGAGGCCGTGGCCGGCCACATCGCCGACCACAATCAGGACACTCCCGTCGCTTGCGTGAGGAAGGATCTGGAAGAAGTCGCCGCCGACTTCGCGAGCGGGGCGGTATTCGCTTTTGATGTCGAGTCCGGCTACGTTGGGAATGGTTTCGGGAATGAGGTACTGCTGCACATCGCGCGCGGCGTTGACTTCGCTGCCAAAGTGCTCCTCCTGGGTGCGTGTGGCGGTGAAGCGGATGATGAGGATGGCCAGCATCGAGAGGAGGAAGAGGACGTCGGTGATCTGGGAAAGATCGATGGGGAATGGCTTGTCGATGATGAGGATGCGCAGCCCGAGTGTGTTTTCAGTGCCGGGGACGTAGTTTGCCCACGCGGCATTTTCAAACATGGTGACGGAGGTGCTGAGGATGACGGGGAGCAGGAGCAGGCGCGCATCGAGTGAAGCCTGGCGTACGCGATCCACAATGAGCGCAACAACCCAGACCAGAAACGGAAAGGTCAACAGATATTCAATGAAGCTGTTGACCCAGATGTTGACGGCGGGCTCGTGGAGGATGCGATAGAGCGTGACGAAAGGCGTGGCTGCGAGACATAGTGCCGCGAAGAAAAAAAGCGGGTTGCGCCGGGGCTTGAACAAAGTGAAATAGAAGGCAAGCAGAGCAATGTAGGTGGCGGCGGTGAAGGTCTCTTCGGCGACGTCTCGAAGATAAAGGTTCCAGGGTTGGAGTGCGTAGTTGAAATCGATCCATCCGGAAGCGGCGCTGAAGAGCATGGCCAGGCTGAACCAGAGGTACTCGCGTTCCTTGCGGCGCAGCGCGAAGAGGGCCAGGGATCCCAGGCCGGCCATGGTTTGCAGCAGGGCGACTGTCTGGAAGCTGGTGAGCCACCAGTGGAGCCGGGCGCGCTCGAGGTCCTGTTGCTGGTTGATGGCGCTGCTATCGCCGGCGAGCCCGCCGCCCGCCGCAGGGCCTCCGCCGTAGTTCATTGCCCAGCCGGGATAATGCCATACGCGCAGGGCGATATGAACGGTTCGGGCGGTGTGAGGACCGGGGGGAAGCGCGTAAACATGAAAGCGTCCGCCGCCGGCATAGGGCTTGGTGTTGGGCGGCATCTTGCCATAGGAGCCGATGAATTTGCCGTCCGCATAGACCTGGTAGCAGGTCTCGATTTCAGGAAGGGAGATCGACACCTGCTCGGAGCCTGCGGGCAGAAGCAGCTGAAAGCGGTACCAGGCAATGCCACTATAGCCCTGATAACCTTGCTTGGCCCAATCCTGATCGGAGCGCAGCAGGGGCCATTTCGAATCGTTGAAGTCGGGGGCGGCCCAGGCGGGATCGTCTCCTGTTTGGAAATGCCACAAGCCGTCGAGCGAGGTGAGCGGCAGGCGATCGTGAGCCAGATCAAAGCTTTGTGCGTACAGGGGGACTTGCGCACACGAGAAGGCCACGCAGGCAAACAACAACAGGATTAGAGCGTGGAAACTGCGCCTGTTGCGGGTGTGCCCTGCTGGTTGTGGCCTGGTTGCTCGCTGCCCGACCGAGTGCGGGTTCATTTGCCTGCTGTCGTATTGGTGTCCAGTGAATGGAGCTCTTTGCCCGGCTTGAAGCGAACTGCCTTGCCGGGGGTTATGCTGACTTCGGTTCCGGTGCGCGGATTGCGGCCGATTCCGGTTTTGCGGGCTCGGACGCTGAAAACGCCGAATCCGCGCAGTTCGATGCGCTCGCCGGCGGCAAGAGCCTGCTTGAGGCCCTCGAAGACCGTATCCACCGCAGCTTCCGCCTTGGTCCGCGGTAGTCCCGTGCGCTCGATTACATGATGGACGATGTCCTGCTTAATCAATGGGGTAACCTCGCTGGCCCGACTTGATTGACTGTACTACGATCTGCG
>JBEKDE010000125.1:0-13475 GCA_050014515.1 Occallatibacter sp. | reverse complement strand
CTGCTCACAAATGGCTGGCAGGTGAATAGTCTGCTCAGCTTCCACAGCGGCCCTCCCTTTACCATCTTCTCCAGCAACGCGGGAGGAAGCGGCACGGGCGAGTTTGCCGAGCGCGCCAACATCAACAAAGGGGTGAATCCTTACGCGGGTGTTTCGCACTCGGTGTCGGATTACGCGGTGAACTGGCTCAACCCGGCGGCGTTTTCACCGTCGGCAAATAATGCATTCGGCGACAGCGAGAGAAACGATCTGCACGGTCCGGGTTTCGGGGATGTCGACTTCTCGGTCTTCAAGAACACCAAGATCGGCGAGCGTATCAACACCCAGTTCCGCGTCGAGATGTTCAACCTGTTTAACCGTCTTAACCTGGCGGCGCCGGGCGATGGATACTGCACGGACTCCAGCTACTGCGCAATCAGCACCACCATTGGTTCGGCTTACGGCGCACCGGGCATCGGCGCGGGCGAGCCGTTCAACACCCAGCTGGCTTTGAAGATTATCTTCTAAGAGCATCTGCCAGCTATTAGCCTCTAGCTTCCAGCTAGTGATTGCAGCCATCAACTGACAAGTACGCCGCCTGCGAGATCCACAGGCGGCGTCTTTGAAGAGCTAAAAGTAGAGGCTAAGAGCGCTAGCAGCTGTATTTATGACAGGTGGGTGAACGGCCTGTCTGCCAGGCGTCCGGGGCGGGTTGGGGCTACGAGGCCGGCGGTATTGCTGGCCATTACCTGGGTGAACGCGGTGCGGAAGGCGGCCATTTCGTCCGCGGTGCCGACAGTGATGCGGACCTGCGTGGGCCACGCCGGCCAGATGCGGCCGATGTAGATGTCTTTGGCTGCCATGGCCGCGAGGACTTCCTTGCCGGGGCGCTTGACGTCGAGCATGAAGCAGTTGCTCATGGATGGTGTGCAGGCGTATCCCTGAGACTTGAGCCAGGCCAGGTTTTCGGCGCGGATGTCGCCGATAATCTTGCGGCGGGTTGGAACCAGGTCCTTATCGATGAGGCTGGCCTTGGCTGCGGCGAGCGCGGTGATGGGCAGGGAGTTCTGGCCGAACTGCTGGTATTTGGCGATTAGGTCGGGGCGGCCAACGGCGAAACCCATGCGGATGCCGGCCATGCCGTAGAGCTTGGAGAAGGTGCGCAAAACGATGACGTCTTTGCCTTGCTTCACGAAGTCCAGCGAATGGGGCTCGTCGCAGAGGTGAATGTAGGCCTCGTCAATGAGCAGAATCGATCCCTTGGGCTGGTTGGCGACGGCCCACTCAATGTCGGCGCGGGGGGTGCAGGTGCCGGTGGGGTTGTTGGGATTGCAGATGTAGATCACGCCGGGTGTGGACGCGGCGGAGATCATTTTCTTGATGTCGTGGGTGGCGGCGCCAGTGGGATCGGCGAGCGGCACTTTGATGATTGGTGCGCCGGACACATTCGCGGCCCACATGGGCGCTTCATAGCCGGGATCGGCGATCACGAGCGGCTTGTTCTTGTCGGTAAAGGCCAGGACGGTGTAGTGGAGCGGGTCACTGGACCCGGCAAAAGCGGCGACCGATTCAGGATTGAGGCCTTCGATTTTGGCGAAGGTCTCGGTCAAATCCGATTCCATGGTGAACTCGTAGCGGCCGCCTTTGGGAATGATGTCGGCGATGGCCTGGCGCGCAGCTTCAGAGGGCCCGAGGGGGTTCTCATTGGCGTCGATGTGAATGCCCTTGTTGGGGTCAGCGAAGTGGGGGCGCGCGGCGTAGGCGAGGCTGGATTCAGTGAGGATTGGCATGCTGGCCACGGCAGAAACGCCGGCAGCGAAGCGGAAGAAACTGCGGCGCGAAAGGCCGCTACAACTAACGGAGTCAACAGGCGAAGGCATGATCAACACTCCTTAGGTCAAGGGTGGAACAAACGAAGCGCTGAGAGCGCGCAGAAACTGCGTGGCGGGAGGTAGCGATGGAGTTGAATGAGGGAAAATAGGGTCCCATAACTCAAAATACCCTTCCGGATGCGGGGAATACAAGAAAGAAATCTGCTGAACTGAGGGAAGCGCCTGTGGATATGGTACACTTCGTCGAGTAAACGTTTGCTGGGTTTCCGATGTGCCGTGCGTTTTCTCCCTGCTCCGGACTTTTGAGCGGGGCGATTGGAGCACGGCGCCAACGAATTCAGCGGGCATGTTTCTCGCTTGACAACTCATGGAGTAAACCCATTTACTTAGGGCGAACGTCCGGCACTCCATGGGCGTCACACCCTGTTCAGGTGACAAGAATGTTCGATCTCTTCGCACACTCAACCCCCGCTGGCTGTTCCCCGTCAGCTCTTGCCCGGTCGCTCGCACTTGGAGCCCCATCGCTGGCGCACCTCAGCGGGCTCGACATCGCGGTCATCGCCATTTATTTCGTTATGGTGATCTGGATCGGCTTCTACCTCAAGTCGAAGGCCAACACGAGCGAAGAGTTCTTCATGGCCGGCCGCGAAATGACCGCCTGGATTGCCGGCCTCAGCTTTGTCTCCGCCAACCTGGGCTCGCTTGAGCTGATGGGCTGGGCCGGCTCAGCCTATCAATACGGCATTCTCGCCGCGCACTGGTACTGGATCGGCGCCATCCCCGCCATGCTTTTCCTTGGCATGGTCATGATGCCTTTCTACTACGTGTGCAAAACGCACTCCGTGCCTGGCTACCTGAAACTCCGCTATGGTCAGGGCTCCAGCACGGTGGCCGCTGTGTCGTTCGCCTTCATGACCGTGCTCATGAGCGGCGTGAACATGTTCGCCATGGCGGAAGTGATGAAGATTGTTCTTGGCTGGGATCTGAACTTCTCCATCATTGTCAGCTCACTCGCGGTTGCTGCGTATGTCGCGCTCGGCGGACTGCGATCGGCCATCTTCAATGAAGTTCTCCAGTTCGTGCTCATCTGGGGCGGCGCGCTGCTGGTGCCGATCCTTGGCCTCATTGAAACCGGCGGCTGGACCGGCTTCAAGGCCCGCCTGGCCCACAACATCGCCGACGGCGTCACCCCGGCAGGAGACTACACCCACATGTGGCGCAGCATGGGCCACTTTGCCGATAACCCCATGGGCATTCACTGGACCGGCATCGTCTTCGGCCTTGGCTTCGCTATCAGCTTCGGTTACTGGACCACGGACTTCCTTGTCGTCCAGCGCGTGCTCGCCGCCAACTCGCTACGCTCTGCGCGGCTGGCTCCGGTGATTGGCTCATTCTTCAAGATGGCCGTGCCCTTCATCGTAATCTTGCCGGGCCTGCTGGGCCTCGTCGTGCTGCAGAACTCCGACGGCAGCTTAATGCACCTGGTCGGCGAAAACGTGGTCGCCGCGCACCCTGGCGCGGGCCTGCATAGCTATAACGAAGTGCTGCCGCTGATGATGGTTCGCTACCTGGGACCAGGACTGCTCGGCCTGGGCATCACCGCACTGATTGCCGGATTCATGAGCGGTATGGCCGGGAACGTAAGCGCCTTTACCGCCATCTTCACCTACGATATCTACCAACCGCACATCGTCAAGCATGCCAGGGACGAGCACTATGTTCTTGTCGGCCGCATCGTGACCATTGTCGGCGTGGTCATTTCCATCGGCGCGGCGTACCTCGTGATGCAAGCCGCCGGGATCATGGATTATGTGCAGGCGCTCTTCAGCTTCTTTATCTCGCCGCTGCTGGGTGTCGTGCTCCTCGGCATGTTCTGGAAGCGCGCCACCAAACAGGGTGGATTCTGGGGCCTGCTCATCGGAACTCTCGCCTCCATCGGCCTCTGGGCCTGGGTCAAGGTTGATCCATCGGCACTGCGCTATGTGGCGCTCTCGCCCGACGCCAAAGACATGGCCGAGAACATGTATCGCGCCCTGTGGTCCGTCAGCACGGCGGTCGGCGTTAACGTGATTGTCAGCCTGTTCACCAGGCCCCGGCCCCTTGCCGAGCTGGCTGGAGTGGTCTATGGCGCCACACCGCTGCCCACCGAAGAACCGGTCCCCTTCTACAAGAACGAATGGTTCTGGACGGCGATCGCCGTGGTTATCTTCTTCGCCCTCAACATCTACTTCTGGTAAGGAGCGCTCATGCATTCGTCCGGTATTTCCATCTGGTTCTTCATCGGCGTTCTGCTCACCGCTTACGGCGCGCTGATTCTCGGGTACGGCATCTACGAGCTGGGCACTGGAATCATGGCTGTTCAGAACTACCACGCCTCTGTCTGGTGGGGAGGACTGATGTTGCTCGTCGGTCTCTTCTACCTCATTCGTTTCCGTCCCAGCCGCACCAATGAATAGATTTGCAGCAAACAAGGAGCATGCAAGAAATGACAGCACAGAGAACAATGACCTTCGGAGTTGTAGTTGGTAATCGCGGCTTTTTTCCTGATCATCTGGCAAAGACCGGCCGCGACGAAATCATCGCGGTTCTTCAAGCGGCAGGAGCCAAGGCTGTAGTGCTTGGCCCCGAGGATTCAAAGCACGGCGCCGTGGAGACCTACACTGAGTCGCAACATTGCGCAGAGCTTTTCAAAAAACACGCGGATGAGATCGACGGCATCATCGTCACGCTACCCAACTTCGGCGAAGAGCGCGGGATTGTGGACGCCATACGGCTCTCGGGCCTCAAGGTGCCGGTGCTGGTGCAGGCCACTCCGGACCGCTCTGATGCAATGACCATCGCCACACGCCGCGACAGCTTCTGCGGCAAGATGAGCGCTTGCAACAACCTGATGCAGTACGGCATTCCGTACTCGCTGACCACGCTGCACACTGAGAGCCTCAGCTCGGCCGAGTTCAAGGCCGACCTTGAGTGGTTCTCCGCAGTCTGCCGCGTTGTAAAGGGGCTGAAAAATCTGCGCATCGGGGCAATTGGTGCAAGACCGACGGCATTCAACACGGTTCGCTACTCTGAACGCATTTTTGAGACCAGCGGCATCACCATTGAAACGCTGGATCTATCTGAGGTCTTCGGACGCATCAACCGCTTGAAGGACAATGACGATGCGGCGCAGGCCAAGTTGACTGCCATCAAGAGCTACGTGACGACTTCTGGAATTCCCGATGCAGCATTGCTGAAGATGGCCAAGCTCGGCGCGGTGCTCGACGGCTGGATGAAGCAGGCTCATGTAACTATCAGCGCCGTGCAGTGCTGGACCTCGTTTGAGGAGTTCTTCGGCGTGGTGCCCTGCACCATCATGAGCATGATGAGCGACAACCTGATTCCATCGGCCTGCGAGACGGATGTGCCGGGCACGCTCAGCATGTATATGCTGGCCCTTGCCAGTCAGACACCCAGTGCGCTGCTGGATTGGAATAACAACTACGGCAACAATCCTGATAAGTGCGTCTGCTTCCATTGTTCCAATCTGCCCAAGCATTTTTTCAACAACGATGTGAAGATGGACTATCAGGCAATCATTGCCGGCACGGTGGGCAAGGAAAACACCTTTGGCACCTGCGTGGGCCGCGTGAAGGCCGGCGCCATGACCTATGCGCGCTATTCCACCGATGACCGTAACGGTGTGGTGCGCGGCTATACAGGCCCCGGCAAGTTTACCAACGACCCGCTCGAAACATTTGGCGGCGCGGGCGTGGCGGAGATTCCGCAGCTGCAGAAGCTCTTGCGTTTTATTTGCCGTGAGGGCTTTGAGCACCACGTGGCGGCCAACTTCAGTGATGTGTCCAAGGCCGTTCACGAGGCCGCGCATTACCTGGGCTGGCAGAGCCACTACCACCCGGCCCCGGAAGACTGAGGGCGGCAGCAGTGATAACGAAAAGGGGATGAGGGAACAGGCAGCGCAAGCCTGTTTCCTTCATCTGAACTTTCGCGTAGCTCCGGCGAAAACCACGGAGACGAGCCATGCGGGAAGTCGAGTTTCAAATTCCGCCTTCTGCAAAACTGACGGATGTCGATTCGACGATTGAATCCACCTGCATCGCGGAGGGCCTTCAGATCGGCATGAAGGGAACACTCGCAAGTTTCCCTGGATCCACGCACTGGCATTTCAAGAGGCCGAAGGAACGCGGGACATTGGAGATTACCCTCTTCCCGCGGGACGGTCGAATCTGGGCCCAGGTGCAGGATGGCCGCCGCGCAGATTGGATTGATCTTTGTCTCGCAAAAATTCAACGCACAATTGAAGCCAGGCTGAAAGAATCAAGGAGATGAGCTGCCAGGGGCCGAGCGGTGGAGTTTTTTCGCGCCGCGCATCTGTTTCAGGTTTTTTAGATGAAGGGAAAGCGAACATGAGCAAGCGAATTGGCAAGAGTCTTGTGGTTGGCGGCGCGACGCTGGTAACAGAAACCGCGTGGAACGCAGAGCTGGACGCGAAGCATGAGAAGTTGGTGGAATGGCTCGGCGCTCACAAACTTGCCGGAGTGCTCATCCGCCGCAATGAGAATGTTGCCTGGCTCACCGGTGGAGCTGTCGAGTTGCGCGTGCTCACGCCCTGCGAGACCGGCGTTGCCTCGCTGCTGGTGACTGCCGAAGGCAAGCGTTACTACTTCACCACAGAAAATGAAGCGCCGCGCCTGCATGACGAGGAGTTTGGCGCGCTGGACTTTGAGCCGGTGCTGTTTCCCTGGTGGGCCGACGACACGAATGAAGCAGCATCGAAACTGGCAGGTGGTCCGCTCGGTTCCGACACGCCAGGCGCGGGACTGACCCCGGTGAATCTTGCTCCGCTGCGCGCCGCGTTGAGCGAGTCGGAGATTGCACGCTATCGCTGGTTGGGAGCAGAGACGGCTGCGGCTACCGTTGAGGCGCTGAACGAAGTCGAGCCGGGCCTGAGCGAATACGATCTTGAAGCGCTGACCGCAGCTGGCCTGTTGCGCCGCGGCATTCTGCCCTCGGTCTATCTCTACGCGGTCGATGATCGCATCTTGAAATACAAGCACGCGGCGGCGCGGGGCAAGCGGCTCAAGCAGTACGCCATGCTGAATCTCTGCTCGCGCAAATGGGGGCTCGCTATCTCCATTACGCGCTTCGTTCATTTCGGCGCGCCGCCTGCGGAACTGGCGCATCGCTTTGAAGCTGCGGCGCAGGTGAATGCCGCCCTGTTGAACGCAACTCGCATCGGCGCAACTTCAGCGCAGTTGTTCAAAGTGGCGCAAGATGCGTACGCGGCGCAGGGATTTCCTGGCGAAGAGCGATTCCATCACCAGGGCGGATCGACGGGATACGGCGAGCGTGAGTGGGTTGCCACGCCAAGCGGAACTGAAGCCGTGGTGAACAACCAGGCCTTCGCGTGGAACCCCAGTATTCGCGGCGGCAAGGTGGAAGACACGGTGCTGATCAGCAATGGCGCAATCGAAAATCTCACCGCGACTCCTGAACTGCCGCAGCTGACGAATGCAATTGTCGAAGGCAGCGATTACACAGCGGCCGGTGTATTGGTGAAGTAAAGCAGGGAACAGGGAACAGGGAACAGAACGTTCCTCTTGGACAACTTTGTGAACTCCGATAACTCCGTGCTCCCTCAGTCAATAACTGATCACTACCCCCCTATTCAAGTGGCTGCAGCGTGACCCTCGCCGTGAGCACCACCAGCGCGGCCCACAACAAATCGGCACCCAGCAGATGTGCGACCTGAAGCCACAATGGCGCCAGCAGCACTACATCCAGCACGCCCAATACATATTGCGCGGCCAGCAGCGCCAGCACCAGCGCGGAGAGGCTGCGGTTGTCCCACGCTGTCGTGTGTCGGGCTGCGCGCACCAGCAACCAGATGAGCAAGAAGCTGGCGAAGAACGCGACGGTTGGGTGCGTCCAGCGCCAGCGCACCAGCCAACCGCTCGTCGAAGAAAAATCCTGCGCCAGCGCATTCGCCAGCGAGGACGCGGGGAAGAGTGTGTCGCCCAGCGCGGCCAGCGAGCCGGTGACCCCGACAATCATCACCACAACAATCGTGGACACTGCGCCAAAGGGTGCAACCAGGCGGACCGCACCGCGCAAGTAGCCCTTGCCGCGGCTAAGCAGATGCGCAGTGAGCGTGAGAGCGGCCAACAGCAGCAGCGTGTTGGTCAGGTGCAGCGCCAGATACGCAGGGCGCAGCGGAGACTGGCTTTGAGCAGTCAATCCCAACTTCACGAGGAACGCGCCCAGGACCGCTTCAACCAGCGTGAAGGCTACCGAAGCCACTGCAGCACCGCGGGCCAGGTGACCGCGCACTGTGCCGGCAAACGTCCACCAAAGCAGGCCGACGACAGCGAAAGCCGAGATGCCGCTTGTCACGCGATGCGTGAACTCGATCATCGTCTGTACGCCCGGCGATTGCTGAATCACTGTCCCGTTGCATAGCGGCCAGTGGTTGCCGCAGCCGTCGCCTGAGCCCGTGGCGCGCACCAGCGTTCCCCACAGGATCACGGCGATGAAATAAGCGAGCACGCCCCAGGCAAAGCGGCGCAATGCCGGCGATGGGAGCGGTTTTGCTTTCACGGAAATGGAGGTAACAGACATGAAGGAAGACTCCGGACGGAACCCATTAGTGTAGAACAACTGGCAGGCCCACAGTTCTGATGCGGCCGTCGTCCGGAAGTCTCCCTGAATGTTTATGCACCCAACAGGCGCACCACGTGGTTCACTATCATCAAGTCTTCAGCGGGTGGGATCACGCGCACAATGACCGGCGAGTTCTCGGCAGAGATGACCGCCTCGCCGCGTACATTGTTGCGCTGTGTGTCGAGCACGATGCCCAGCGCTCCCAGGCCTGCGCAGATTTCTGCGCGCGAGTCGATGTCGTTTTCGCCGATGCCGCCGGTAAAGACCAGCATATCCAGGCCGCCCAGTTCCGCCACATAACTGCCGATCCAGCGCGCGATGGTCCAGTTGAATTTGTCCACGGCCAGCCTCGCCTTCGCGTTGCCGCCCTTGATGGCGTCGCGCAGGTCGCGCATGTCGTTGGAGAGATCGCTCACGCCCAGCAAGCCCGACTTCTTGCTGGCCACGGTCTCCAGTTTGTCCGCAGCGTCCGAGGCGCTGGTGGCCGTCTCGCAAATCTTGCGCAAAATGAACAGCAATACGCCGGGGTCGATGTCGCCCGTGCGCGTGCCGCTGATGATGCCGCCGGTTGGCGTCAGGCCCATCGATGTGTCGAGGCATTTGCCATTGCGAATCGCGGAGATTGAAGCGCCGTTGCCGAGATGCGCCACCACCAGCTTCTCGGGAACATTGGGCTGCAAATGGTGCACGATCGATTCATAGGAGAGGCCGTGGGCGCCGTAGCGTCGAACGCCCATCGCCGAATACTCCTCTGGAATCGGCATATGCTTGGCCACTTCCGGCATGGTGCGATGGAAGTAGGAGTCGAGGCAGACGAAGTTTTTGACGCCGGGAAACAGGCGCAGAGACTCACGCATGATGTAAACCGCGATGGGCGTGTGCAGCGGCGCAAAAGCAGTGTATCGCTCCATCTCGTCAATCAGCTCGGGCGTAATGAGCTGGTTCTCCTGCACCGTTGGCCCTCCGCACACCATGCGATGCCCGATGGCCGCCGGCGCGGGAAAGTCGCTGGAGTGAAGCGCGTCGGCCACCAGCTTGAACGCGACGGCGCGATTGGGCAGAGCCGGCGCCTGATCGACAAGCTTCCTGCCGTCCGCATCTTTGATCCAGAACTTGCCCAGATCGGTGCCTATGCCGTCAACCGCGCCCTCGTGCAGCTTGCGCCGTTCACCGTTGCCGGCCTCATACACAGAAAACTTGATGGAAGAAGAACCGCTGTTCAAAACCAGCACGGGCAAAGACGGCATGGAGAAAGCCTTTCAGTGAGCGAGCCGCGCTACGCGCGTGTTCGTCCACGCTGCGCGTGAGTTGGTCCACGCTGCGCGTGGGTTAGCAAGTTAGCGTTTGACTTCCCCGGTCTCAAAATCGAGACCGGGGGCCCCCGCGGAGTTGGTTGACGGTTAGTTGCCTGACCAGCGCCAGTTCTTGACGTCGGGCAAGTCGTCGCCGTTTTCAGCGACATAGAGCTTGTGGCGTTGAATGTTTTCCGAGTACCATTGCCCAGCCGCTGCGAACTTCGGCGCGAGCCGTGCCACGCGCTTGTACACGTCGAGCGTGAGCTGGAATCGATCGATGTTGTTGAGCACGCACATGTCGAAGGGCGTGGTGGTTGTGCCCTCTTCCTTGTAGCCGCGCACGTGGATGTTGTCGTGATTATGACGCCGGTAGGTAAGCCGGTGAATGAGCCACGGATAGCCGTGAAAGGCAAAGATGACGGGTACGCCGACTGGGAAAATCTCGTCGAATTCCTCATCGGGCAGACCGTGCGGATGTTCCGATTGCGGTTGCAATGCCATCAGGTCAACGACGTTGACCACGCGGATGCGCAGATCAGGCACGCGCTCGCGCAGCAGCGTGACGGCCGCGAGAGCTTCCATCGTCGGCACGTCACCGCAGCAGGCAAGGACCACTTCGGGCCCGCCTTCGTCGTTCGATGCCCATTGCCACACGCCCAGCCCGGTAGTGCAATGCGCGACGGCTTCGTCGATGGTGAGCCACTGGGGCGCGGGCTGTTTGCCGGCCACAATCAGGTTGATGTAGTGGCGGCTGCGCAGGCAATGGTCGGCCACTGAAAGCAGCGTGTTCGCGTCGGGCGGCAGATAGATGCGCACCACGTCGGCTTTCTTGTTCAGCAGGTGGTCAATGAAGCCGGGGTCCTGGTGCGAGAAGCCGTTGTGATCCTGACGCCACACCAGCGAACTCAGCAGGTAGTTGAGGCTCGCGATCGGCTTGCGCCAGGGAATTTCGCGCGTAGTCTTGAGCCACTTGGCGTGCTGGTTCACCATTGAATCGATGATGTGGATGAATGCCTCGTAGCAACTGAAGAACCCATGGCGGCCGGTAAGCAGGTAGCCCTCGAGCCATCCCTGGCACATGTGTTCGCTCAGGATCTCCATCACGTGGCCAGTTTCGGACAGGTTCTCGTCGACGGGAAGCGTTTCAGCCATCCAGGCCTTGCCGGTTCCGGTAATTACATCCTGCAGGCGGTTTGAGGCGGTCTCATCCGGCCCGAAGACGCGGAAGTTTTTCGAATCGAGATTGGCCTGCATCACGGCGTGGAGCAACCGGCCGAGCACGCGGGTCGATTCCACATCGCGGGCGCCGCGGCCCTCAATCTTGACCGCAAAATCGCGGAAGTTGGGCAACTTGAGCGGCTCCAGCAACAGGCCGCCGTTGGCGTGCGCGTTCATGCCCATGCGCAGGCGGCCCTTGGGCGCAATGTCAGCAAGATCGGCGCGGAAGTGGCCTTTCTCGTCAAAGAGTTCGTCGGGTTTGTAGCTATGCATCCACTCGTCCAGCTGGCGCAGGTGCTCGGGGTTTTGCTGAATCTGGTCCAGAGGAACCTGGTGGGCGCGCCAGGTATTTTCGACCGGCTTGCCATCCACAAACTTCGGTCCTGTCCAGCCTTTGGGCGTGCGCATGATCAGCATGGGCCATGCTGGCCGAGCCGTCGAGCCTTCTTTACGAGCCGCCTTCTGAATGGCGGCAATGCGGTCGAGCATGGTGTCAAACACCTGGGCAGCCTGCTGGTGCATCACGGCCGGGTCGTCGCCTTCCAGCGTGAAAGGCTCGTAACCGTAGCCGCGCATCAGCTCTTCAAGTTCCGCGTGCGGAATGCGCGCCAGAATCGTGGGGTTCGCGATCTTGTAGCCATTCAAGTGCAGAATCGGCAGCACTGCGCCGTCTGTCGCAGGATTGAGAAACTTGTTGGAGTGCCAGCTTGTGGCCAGCGGACCAGTCTCGGCCTCGCCATCGCCCACCACGCAAGCGACAATCAGGTCGGGATTGTCGAATGCCGCCCCATACGCGTGCACCAGCGAGTAGCCCAGCTCGCCGCCCTCGTGAATTGAACCCGGCGTCTCCGGCGCTACGTGGCTGGGAATGCCGTAAGGCCAGCTGAACTGCTTGAACAGCCGCTTGATGCCGTCGCGATTCTGCTCAATGTGCGGATAAATTTCGGAATACGACCCCTCAAGATAGGTGTTGGCCACAATGCCGGGGCCGCCGTGCCCAGGCCCGATCACGAACATCATGTTCAGGTCGCGCTCAACGATAAGCCGGTTCCAATGGACATAGAGAAAGTTCAGTCCCGGCGTGGTGCCCCAGTGGCCCAGCAAACGGGGCTTGATGTCGTCCAAGGTCAGTGGATGATCCAGCAGCGGATTGTCCTTCAGATAAATCTGGCCGACGGAGAGATAATTGGCGGCACGCCAGTATGCGTCCATCTTGGCCAGCAATTCCGGGCTAAGCGGGTTCTTGCTTGCTTCTTGTTCGCTCACAGAGCACCTCGCGGAGGAAGATTTCGCGACCTTCAAAGCCTAGCAGTAGCACAATCCTGTGACAGGTGATTAAAGTCACACCGGAACAGGACGGAGCACCATATTGAGGGACGGTCGCCTCTCTTTCCATCATCCACGAAATCGATCGGCCGCGATGATCCGGTGCGGTCTTGACTTTCACTTCAATTCGGGATTCAATCGGTTGCTACTGCCAAAGGCGCGGCTTTAAGGAGTCGAAGGCTGAACAGAAGAGGCAGGGGGAACGATGAACACTGTCCTTTGGATTGTGCAGATTTTGCTGGCCGCAGTTTTTCTTTTTACCGGCGCCAGCAAGCTGTTGGCCTACGAAGAGCTGGTCAGAGCGGTGGAGCGGCGGTCAAAGGGCGGCAAAATCGGCATGACGCGCCTGCAGGCGGGAATTGTGGGCCTGCTTGAGATCGTTGGCGCGGCGGGGGTAATTTTTCCCGCCCCACCTTACGGTCTGCTGCGGCTGGCAGCCGGGGGCCTGGGCCTGCTGATGGTGGTCGCAGGCATCTATCACCTGCGCCGGCAAGAGAGCGCGACTCCCAGCGTCGTGCTGTTTCTTATGGCTGTCTTCGTCATCGTCGGCCGCTGGCCGGTTCAGCATCACTTCTGAACCGGCGCGGTCCGATCCCGAACATCTTCCCAAAACCGTCTACGCCACCGGCTGGGCGCAGTGCGCGCAGCGCCTGGCGGCGATCGGAATCTCGCTCAGGCACTCCGCGCAGGGCTTGGTCGCCGGCGGCGCTGGAGGAGCCGGCGGGGCGAACTTCTTCAGCATGTACTGCATCGGCAGCACAATCGCGAAATAGATCGCCCCAGCTACAAGAACGAAGTTGATCAGCGCGTTGAGCAGCTTGCCGATGTGAATGTCGCCTGGACGAATGTAATTCGCCGGCAGCGGGTTGGGCGGTGGTGGAACCTGGTGCAGAACCGGCACGTGAATCACAAGGGAAGAGAAGTCGGGCGCCCCCACTACGGCGGAGATCATGGGGGTAATCACGTCGGCGGTCACTGAGGCTGTGATTGCTCCGAATGCCGCGCCAATGATGACGGCCACGGCCAAGTCCACAACATTGCCACGCAGAATAAAGTCCCGAAAACCTTTCAGCATCTCATCCTCCTATGTCTTGCTTCGTTTGATCGATGCGCTCGGAAGACCTTGGAGCGCGCGGTTGCGATTGCCCTATGCTACACGTGCGCA
>JBEKDE010000124.1:0-12613 GCA_050014515.1 Occallatibacter sp. | reverse complement strand
TCAACCCCGAAGCTCTCACCTCCACCGTCCTCAACAACTACCTCACCGTCAAAGAACGCGCCATGGTGTAGCGCAGCCCGGACCCGCTGTGTACGTGAAAGTGCAAGGAGAAAGAAATGGAAGGGGAAACAAAAACACTCCAGCCGAAAACAACTCCCTCTGGTCCATCCGGTCTGACGCTGCTGCTGATCGTCCTGATAACGGCAGTCGTAACCTTCGTGCTTGTCTTTCTAACGAAAGATGTAACTGGAAGCCACCGCTCCTTTGCCTCCCCGCGCCTCCTCTTGCCAATATTCCTCGGGATCATGCTTTTTCTAAGATTGTTGCCCTACCTCTTTGATTGGACCGTCGGAAAAATCGATCTCGTTCAGATATCGGCCCCGGAGTTCGAGCAACGCATTCGGGCGCGATATCAATCCGAAACCGCCCAGCTGACAGGTCTCGGCTTTGACCAGCTGTTTTTTGTAGGAGACTCCAGTTCAGTATTTCGCATGCTTCTCATACTTCCAGCAGTCGTGGTTTATGACATGAATCGCGGAGGCGTACCGATGACTGTCCAGAATGGAACGAGACTCCTTACCGGTAATCCCGTTTTCATTTCAAGAGACAAAACTGCCTACGCCCACCCCAACAACTTGGGATTCACCTTCCACACGCGGTTTCAAGACGGCACGATCCTCGTATCGAAAAACTTCGGAGACGCTAGTGGTTATGTTCCTTCGATTGTAGGAAATTCGTATCCGGCAGCCACCCTCAGCTTCGTTTGGACCGAGCATCAGAAGCGGACCTCGGAACTTGAGGCGCAAGGCAAACGCGTCGACCGCCAAACCAGCTTCGATGCCTACCGGGAGATCATTCTCAAGGAACAGACGCGCAGATAAATGAAGCGGAACGTTTTGACCGAATTCAAGCAAATTCAAGGCCGGTTCAACGCATTCCCGTAGCATCCATACCCAAATCTGCGGTACTATCTAAAAACCCGCCGACCTCGGCCACGGAGGAGAACCATGTTCAGAATTGTCGCCCTACGACCTATTCGCTGAACATTGCCTCGGGCTGTTTCAAAGTTCCCGCCGCACCCAAAGCGGCATCCCGAGGAAGCTCCAACCCCGGGTACCAGCACTGCTGATTCTGACCAACACTAAGCTGAATTGCTAGCAGCGTGCCCTTCGCTCATGCCATCCCGTTTTCCGATGGCATCGTGGAGTTTTCCATGTCTCTACTTGAATCCACCCCGCCCAAGCCGTCCAACGGCAGCGCCCGCGGCTCTTTGTCAAACGCCCGCAGCCTTTGGTCCTCAATAGAGGAAGCCCTGCGCGGCTCCCACCAGGACTACACCACCGGCAATCTCAACCGCGCCATCCTCCTGCTCGCCATTCCCATGGTGCTGGAGATGGTGCTCGAATCCCTCTTCGCCGTCGTCGACGTCTTCTGGGTCGGCCGTCTCGGTGCCAATGCCGTCGCCACCGTCGGCATCACTGAGTCCATGCTGGCCCTGGTCTTCGCCATCGGTCTCGGCGTCTCCATGTCCACCGGCGCCATGGTCGCCCGGCGCATCGGCGAGAAGGACCCCGATGACGCCGCCATCGCCGGAGTGCAGGCCATTGTGCTTGGCCTCTTCATCTCGCTCGGCATTGGCATTCCTGCGGGTATTTTCGCACCGCAACTGCTTCAGCTCATGGGCGCGTCTCCCGCCATCGTTGCCAGCGGCTCAGGCTACGCGCGCATCGCCCTAGGCGGCTGCGGCGCCATCATCATGCTGTTCCTCAACAACGCCATCTTCCGCGGCGCAGGCGACGCGGCCATTGCCATGCGCCTGCTCTGGGTCTCCAACATCATCAACCTCATCCTCGATCCCTGCCTCATCTTCGGCCTCGGCCCGTTCCCGCACATGGGCGTCACCGGCGCGGCACTGGCCACGTTCACCGGGCGCAGCATCGGCGTGCTCTACCAGTTCTACCGCCTGCTCAAAGGCACGGAACGCATCCGGGTTCTCGCCCGCCATCTGCGCCTGAATGTCGGCGTCATGGTCCGCTTGCTGCGCGTCTCCATCACCGGCATGCTCCAGTTCGCCATCGCCAACGCCAGTTGGATCGGCCTGGTGCGCATCATCTCCCTTTTTGGTTCAGCGGCGGTCGCGGGCTACACCATCTCCATCCGCATCGTCATCTTTTTCATTCTCCCCGCCTGGGGACTCAGCAACGCCGCGGCTACGCTCGTCGGCCAGAACCTCGGCGCCAAGCATCCAGAACGTGCCGCGCAGGCGGTCTGGCGCACCGGCCTCTACAACATGATCTTCCTCGGAACCATTGGCGTCTTCTTCTTTATCTTCGCCGCTCCTATCATCCACATCTTTGTGGACGACCCGGCTGTCGTTCCCGTTGCCGTCATGGCACTCCGCACCTTCAGTTGCGGCAACGTCGGCTATGCCTACGGCATGGTCATGCTCCAGGCCTTCAACGGCGCCGGCGATACATTGACCCCAACCATCGTCAACTTCTTTGGTTTCTGGGTGCTGGAGTTGCCCCTTGCCTGGGCCCTGGCGGTTGGCATGCACCTTCGTTCCGAAGGCGCATTCCTCTCCATCGTCATTGCCGAGTGCGCCATTGCCGCCGCCGGCATTGTGCTATTCCGCCGCGGCAGGTGGATGCGACAAAAAATCTGACTCTGACGAACCTCCATGTGGAAGCAACGAATTTCTCTCCCGAATAGGCGCAAGCTGCCTGTTTCCAGTTCACCGGCCGCCAATCGGGCGTTCCTGCTCCATTCCGAGAATCCCTTCCACCCGGTTCCTCATCTGTAAAATGATGGCAGTGAATCGAGTGCATCATTTCCCGTTCCGGCCCGCCACCGTGCCGGCCCTTCTTGCAATCCTTGCCATCGGCGGCGCGGCAACCCCGGCGCGCGCGCAGTCCAACCCCACTTCTGCCTCCAACGCCTTTTATGGAAGCGTGACCCTCCGCCCGGCCACCGAAGACACCCTCAAGCTCTCGCTTGACGACGCCGTCTCCCTCGGCCTCAAAAACAACCTGGGCCTCAAGGAGGCCGAAGCCGGCGAGAAACTGTTTCAGGGCGAAAAGAACGAGGCGATTCAGCTCTTCCTGCCCACCATCACTCTCACCGGCGACACCGGCGTCCACCAGCAAAACCTGGCCGCGCTCGGCTTTGGTCCCAGCGCCCTCAAGGAGTTCGCCAGCCTGTTTCCCAATGGAATTCCGGCGGGATTCTCCGAGATCACCAAGGTTGACCTGACCGAGGGACAGATTCACTTGAGTCAGACGCTCTTTTCCGGTCCCGTCATTGCCGGGTTCAAAGCCGCCGGAGCGGCCGAACGATCCGCCTATTTCGCCAAAATGTCAGCCCGCGGCGAAGTGGTTCAGCAGGTGGCCACCGCCTACCTGCACTGCATTGCCGCCTCCAGCGAAGTGGATAACGCCAAGGCGCTTCTCTCCCAGGATCAGCTCGCGTTTGACAACGCGCACGCCGCGCATCTGGCAGGAACCGTCGCCAATCTCGATGAGCTGCGCGCCCGCGTCCAGCTCCAGTCGCAGCAGCAGTCGCTCATCGCCGCGCAGAACGCCCTTGAAAAAGACCTCATCCTGCTCAAGCGCGAAATCGGCATCGACTCCGGCCAGAAAATCACCCTCACTGACCCCGCTCCCTACAGCGAACTGGCCGCCGAGACCCCCGAAGAAGTCCGAGCTATCGCTTATAAGAACCGCCAGGATTACCAGAATCTGCAGAACGAGGCTATTGAATACAAGGCCTTCCACAACGCCTATCGCGCGCAGCGCCTGCCCACCCTCAGCTTCGAGGGCTATTACGGCGTCGATCAGGTGAGCGGCGTCGGCTCGCACGGCACAATGCTTGCCTACGCATCACTCAAGGTTCCGCTTTTCCGTGAGGCAAAGCTGCGCGGCGATAACGACGCCGCAGCTGCACAGCAGGCCGCAGTCGACGCCCAACTGGCCGATCTGAAAAACCACATCGACGAGCAAGTCCGCGCCGCCCTGCTCGATCTCGACGCAAACACCAGACTGGTGCAGGTGGCCCGCTCCAACGTCGACCTCGCCGCCCGCGAACTCTCTGACGAAACCGACCGTGTCAACGCCGGCGTGGACGACAACCTGCCGCTGGTCACTGCGCAGGCCACGCTGGCCTCCGCGCAAAACAACCTGGTCGAGAGCCTCTACCAGTACAACCTGTCCAAGCTGGCCCTGGCCCGCGCCGCCGGCGTCCTCGAGCAGCAGTATCGCGACTACCTGGGCCGCTAGCTCTCCAGCCCCGGTAACCTTCCAGAACGGGTAGCCTTCCAGGACGGGTAGTCTTCCAGGACGGGTAGCCTTGCATATTCGCTAGCTTTCCACGAGAGATCGGAGCTACTTTTCCCGCGATCCTGCATCAGAGCTATTTGAAAATTGAGAACGCGGCGTATTCTCCCGTGTAACTTAGAGGTAAGAGGCACGCATCGTCCATGTCCAGAAAACTCAGGATCAAGTATTACGTTGAGCCGGACGCAGCGTCCCTGGCCAGCCGCGCCGCGCATCATTTTGTCGAGATGGTCTCTGAGGCCGTCGCCGCTCGCGGCCGCGCGCGCATCGCCATCAGCGGCGGCTCCACGCCCAAAGCCGCCTTTCAGCTTCTCGCCGACCCCAGCCAGCCCTGGCGCTCGCGCATGCCCTGGGATTCGCTCGACCTCTACTGGGTCGACGAGCGCACCGTTCCTCCCGACGCCGCCGACAGCAACTTCCGCATGACCCGCGAAGCTCTCCTCGACCACGTGCCGCTCAAGCCAGATCAGATTCACCGCATGGAAGGCGAGCTCGATCCCCAGGTCGCCGCCTCGCGCTACGAGTCCGAGCTGCGCAACAGCTTCCGCCTGGAGGGTGCCGAAAGCCCCCGCTTCGACCTCATCTCCCTGGGCATGGGCGACGACGGCCACACCGCTTCGCTCTTCCCCCACACCGAGGCCATTCACGAGATGAGCCGCCTGGTCGTCGCCAATCAGGTCCCGCAAAAAGACACCTGGCGCATCACCCTCACCTGGCCGGTCATCAACCACGCAAGTTCTGTTTTCTTCCTCATTGCCGGCTCAGATAAGGCAGAAATTTTGAATCAAGTCTTAACCGGCCCGCGCGATCCGGAACGGCTGCCCAGTCAGCTCATCTGGCCCGCAAGCGGTATACTTACGCTGATTCTGGATAAGGCCGCGGCAGCGTTTTTGCCCGCAACAGACGGGCATGGCAGCGGAGTTTTGGAGAGGGAAAGATGATTCTGGCGGGCGATGTAGGCGGCACCAAGGTCCACCTGGCGCTTTACGACTTTACAAATGGAAAACTCACCTATTCACGCGATAAGCAATATCCGGCCAAAGAGTATTCCGGCCTGGAAGCGATCGTAAAAGAGTTTCTCGGCGGCGATAAAGTTACCGCTGCCTGCTTCGGTGTTCCCGGCCCGGTGCGCGACGGCCGCCTGCGCCTGACCAACCTGCCCTGGACCCTCGACAGCCGCGAACTCGCCACCGGCCTGGCCATCGACCACGTCTTCCTCATCAACGATCTTGAGGCCAACGGCTACGGCATCGCCGAGCTCTCCGCCGACCAGATCTACACCCTCGGCGAAGGCGACGCCCGCCAGATCGGCAACCGCGCCCTCCTCGCAGCTGGAACCGGCCTTGGCGAAGGCTTTCTGGTCTGGAACGGCCGCCAGCACGTTCCCTATCCCTCTGAGGGCGGACACTCCGACTTTGCCCCCCGCAACGAGGACGAAATCGACCTGCTGCGTTTCCTCAAGCAAAAGTACAACGGCCGCATCAGCACCGAGCGCGTCGTCAGCGGCATGGGCCTGACAAATGTTTACGAATTCCTGCGCGAAGTGCGCGGCATGGATGAGCCCGCCTGGCTGGCCGAGCAGATTGCCGCGGCCCACGATCCCAATGCCGTGATCACTGAGAATGCGTTGTCCGCAAAAAGCGAAATCTGCGAGAAGGCGCTCGACATGTTCGTCTCCGCCTATGGCGCCGAGGCCGGCAACCTGGCCCTCAAGATCCTCTCCGTCGGCGGACTCTACGTCGGCGGAGGCATCGCGCCCCGCATCCTCGAAAAGCTCAAAGACGGCACGTTCATGAAAGCCTTCACCGACAAGGGCCGCCTCAGCCAGCTGCTCATCAACATGCCGGTCCGCGTCATTCTTGAGAGCAAGGCAGCTCTGCTGGGCGCCGCCGCCTACGCCGAAGCCCGCGCCGCCGAAATCAGCGGCATCTCGCCCCGCGCAGCCTCGGTCAAGTTCTAACCCATCCCTCCAGGAATTCTGGGTGCCCCCGGTCTCGCTTCTGAGACCGGGGATTCAACCCTCAGTCTCCCAGCGTAAAGATCACGTTGATGGTCGTCTCAACTTCAATTGGCACCCCGTCCAGCACATAAGGCTTGTACTCCCACTTGGAGACGCAGGACAACGCCGACGCTGCCAGCGAAGGAAACGGGGCCGAAACCACGCGCAGATCGTGGACCTTGCCATCCGTGCCGATTGTGGCCTGCAGGATCACCCGTCCGGAAGCGTGGGCAGCCTTCGCGTCCTGGGGATAGACAAGCGAAGTCTTTTTCAGCAGAAGCCCCTGCGCAACCCCTCCCGAAATCGGTATCACCGGGAACAGCTTCGCGGCCTTCGCGTCGGGAGAAGGTACTAAAGCGGGGTCCGACACCGCCAGCCCTTCAATCGTCCCAACCTCGGCGCTGAGAACCTTGTTCGTCTCCTCAAAAAACAGGACCTCCTGCGCCAGGTACTTACCCTGCGTCTTGACGATCTTGTTGAACTGCGAAGTGATCCCTTCAAAGGAGTAGCTGGTCCGCAACACCGGAATCTGCGGATCGAAGCAATAAGTTGGAAATAACCCGAGAGGAGCGTAATCGGCTTTGTCGTCTCCCGGCCTCATCGGATCGAGCATGATGCATGGCATCTTCGCGCCCTTCGCCGATTCTTTCTGTCGATCCAGATGCAGGTTTCCCGAATCCAATTCCCCCGCCTCCGGCAGCGGCGAAAACAGCGCGGTCTGCAGCTTGAACTCAAAGAATCTCAGCGCATCTCCAGAAGCAAGATACAAATTCTTGCCGTCCGCCGTATGCCATTCCGTATAAGTCGCGCTAGCCCGCGTCCACGTACTCCGATAAGCCTGCGGCGAAGCCCACCAGTACTCATAAGTCCCCTGCTCGCCCGCCTTTCCATCCGCGTCATAAAGCTGGTAACTCGCCTTCAAATGCCAAGGCTTCATCGCCGGATCGGAGAAGTCATAAAACGGCGCAGCCGCCGCAAACACCTCCCGCGGATCCTTCGGCAACCCCGCACCATCCCCGCCTGCCGCCTGCCCAAGGCAAGCAAATCCCACCCCGCAACAAACCAACAGCGTCATCAAAAAGCGCATCGTGCGAAAAGATTAGCACGACCGCTTTTTTCTTGCGCACCCTCGCCCAGCCTGTGAGAATTGTCGCTGTCAGCGTCGCTCCCCATCGGCCCGCCCAGAGGTTCAAGCAACTCCGGTCAAACAAGCTCGTCCAAACCAGGAGAAACCCGTGAAGCGCATCCACTCGCTTGCCGCCCTGCCCATCTTCCTTCTTGCTTCTTCGCTGGCCTCTGCCCAGACATTCTCTCCCGATCAGGCCGCCCAAGTCGACAAAGTCTTCGAAAAATACGACCACACCGATACCCCCGGCTGCGCCCTCGGCGTCTACAAAGACGGGCAGATCATCTACAAGCACGGATACGGCATGGCCAACCTGAATGACAACGTGACCATCACGCCGGAAACCGTCTTCCACGTCGCCTCCATGTCCAAGCAGTTCACGGCTGCGGCCATCCTGCTGCTTCAGCAACAGGGCAAGCTCTCCCTCGACGACGACGTGCACAAATACATCCCAGAGCTTCAGGACTTCGGCGTCCCCGTCACCCTGCGCGAAATGATGCACCACACCAGCGGCCTGCGCGATCAGTGGGCGCTGCTTGAGCTGGCCGGCTGGCGCTACTCGCAAGACCTCATCACCGACGACGATGTAATGTCCGTCGTCACCCGCCAGAAAGCCCTCAACTTCAAGCCCGGCGACAAGTACCTCTATTCCAACACCGGCTTCACGCTGCTCGCCATCATCGTCAAGCGCGTCAGCGGCATGTCGTTCCGCGAATTCACTGACAAAAACATCTTCCAGCCGCTGGGCATGACCCACACCCACTTCCGCGACGACCACGAAGAAGTCATCAAGCACGACGCCCTCGGCTACGAGCACGACGACAAGACCGGCAAATATCGCATGAGCCTCACCAACTTTGACACGGCCGGCGCCACCAGCCTGCACACCACCGTCGAGGACCTCCAGCTCTGGGATGAAAACTTCTACCACCCCAAAATCGGCGCTCCCGGATTCATTGACCTCATGCTCCATCGCGACAAGCTCAACAACGGCGAATTGCAGGATTATGCATCCGGTCTCAGCATCGGCACGTACAAAGGCCTGCCCACCGTAGGCCACGGCGGCGCAGACGCCGGCTATCGCTCCGGCATCACGCTTTTTCCCGATCAGCATGTCGGTTTCTCGGTGCTCTGCAACGCCGCAGAGGCAAATCCGGGCGGTCTCATCAACCAGGTTGCCGATATCCTCCTCGCCAAAGACTTCAAGACTCCAGCCGCTTCGCCCGCCAAAGATAATGCAAAAGCCGCAATAATCCCGCTGACCCCAGCTCAACTCACCGCCATCGCCGGCCTCTACTGGAACCGCGAAGACGACGATTTCACCCACGTCACGGCCAAAGACGGCAAACTCATAGTCGATCTGGGCGGAAACGATCTCCACGAATTGCAGCAGTTCTCGCCCTCCCATTTCCGCATCGCCGGCGTCCCCTGGAGCGACAGTGTTGACTTGCACTTCGTCTCCGCCCAGGCCGGCAAGCCAACCCAGTTTGAACAGACCTTCGAGGGCGGCAAGCCGGAGATATCCGAGTCCGTTCCTATCTTCGAACCCACCGCTGCCCAACTCACTGAATTCTCCGGCGCCTTTGTCAGCGAAGAGATCGATCCCATCTACCGCATATCCATCAAGGATGGAAAACTCACGCTCGATCGTCTGAAGCACAAGCCCGACACGCTTGAGCCCGCCACAACAGACGTATTCACCGGCGACATCGGCACCCTCCGCTTCACGCGCGACGACCATCACCAAATCAACGGATTCATCCTCGACGCCGGCCGCATCCAGAACTTCAAATTCACCAAACGGGCCAGTTAACCCGCGGCCTCCTTAAAACCCTGGGTGCCCCCGGTCCGGAGCCCCCGCGGACTGGCCTTTGTCCGTGGGATGGTGGTCTCGATTCTGAGACCGGGGAATAAACGAACCCCCAGCCTTCACATTGAGTTAAGGCTCTTGCGTGTATGCTCGTGTGCGGGAAAGACCGCGAGTCCATTCTCGGCGCAAACACCCACAGGAGAATCCGCAATGCGTTTGAACTCCCTTGTTGTCGTAGCCGCCACCGCTCTGTTTACCCTCCTGCTCCAGGCCCAAGCGCAGGACGGCCCTTACAAGGTCGTCAAGATCCAACTCGTGGGCGGCGATGGCGGCATGGACTACGTGACCGCCGATCCCGATGGCCGCAATCTCTACGTCGCGCGCTCCGGACCCGCTGGCCACATCGGCGTCTTCAACCTCGACACGCTTGCCCAGGTGGGCGACATTCCCGGCACCAGCGCGCACGGCGGAGCAGTGGACACCGCAACCGGCCACGGCTTTGCAACCTCAAAGCCCGTGACCATGTTCGACGCAAAGACCTTTGCGGTGATCAAGAAGATCGACGTTCAAGGCAATCCAGACGGCTATCTCAACGACGCCTATAACCACCACTTCTACGTCCTCAGCCACTCCGAACCGAACATCACCGTCCTCGACGATAAGGACGGATCGATCCTCGGCACCATCGACATCGGCGGTGCGCCCGAGCAGGCTGTCACCGACGGCCATGGCAAGCTTTATGTCGACATTGAAGACAAGTCAGCCATCGCCGTCATCGACGCCAACACCATGAAGATGGTCGGCAAGTTCGACGTCTCCAGCAAAGGCGGCGGCTGCGCGGGCCTCGCGCTCGACGCAAGAAACAACATCCTCTTCGCAGCCTGCCGCGACAACAGGAACATGGTGATCCTCTCCGCAACGGACGGCCACATCATCACCGACCTGCCCATCGGCAACGGCTGCGACGGCGCAACCTTCAACCCCGCCACCATGGAAGCATTCAGTTCGCAGGGCGACGGCACCCTCACGGTGATCAAGGAAGACTCACCTACCAGCTTCCGGGTGGAGCAGACAGTTCCCACTCCAGCGCGCGCCAAGGTGCTCACGCTCGACACCAAGACCAACCAGATCTACACCATCACGGCCGAGTATGGCCCGGTGCCTGCCGTCCCCGCCAACGCCCCCGCTCCGCCGCCGGGAGCCCCTGCCTGGATGCGCACGCCGCGGCCACCCATGATCCCCGGCTCGTTCCAGATCATCGTCATCGGCAAGCCTTGATTCGACCGGCTGGACTGAGGGTCTCCCGGCCCTCAGTGCTTCCCGCCTCATCGCCGCAACACCGTTCCCGCCACCTGAATTGACCCGTGATAGAAATACTGCCCCAGCCCAACAGTAAATAGCCAGCAGGCATACAACGCATGCTCAAACCCCGATACCGCCAGCGATTTCGTCTTCTCATACCGCCAAGCAAACAGCAGGCCGCCGGCATAGGTCAGCTCAACCGCCAGCCAGTTGCGAAAAATGATGTGCAAGAAAGCGAAGGCCATCGCACTCACAAGGATCATGATCCACTTTCCCGGAAAAAGCGCCGCGTAGCGTTCAAAGAAGAAGGCCCGGTAAATCACCCCCTGCGGATAGACCGAGGCCACCGGATACGCCACCATCACGAATGCCCATTGCCCCGGATGCAGCCGAATCAGGCTCCACTCCAGCTGCGGCGCGAGCCACACCACTCCCCGCCAAAGCAAAAACGCGAAGACCAGAAAAACAGCCAGAATCTCTACCACCCGCCCACGCAACGCCCCTGCGTTCCAAAGCTGTGTGCGATCGAACCGCGCATCACGTAGCAGTTGCACCAGCCCGTACCCCGCTGTCAGCCACAACAGCGGCATTCCCGGCACGTGTACCGGCGAGAGGCGGTAACCCAGTGGCAGCCCGACGAAAATCAGCAGGAACTCCACCACCAGCCAGCCACGCGTCATCCTCAACGACACCCCTTCGGAAAGAATACAGCCCAGCCGCAGCATTGCATTCGATGCGCCGGCGCGGTTTGAGGCTATCCTGAAGTTGCAATCGATCAGTTGCAGTCGAGCCCTCTGCATGACCTTCGCTCACTCCATCGGCGCAACGCGATACACATTCGCTGACCTGCGTGAACTGCTGGCCAAAGCCACGCCCCTGCGCAGCGGCGATGTGCTCGCCGGCATCGCAGCGGAAAGCGCTCAGGAACGCGTCGCCGCGCAATGCGCACTTGCCGATCTCCCACTCGCACAATTCTGCGAAGATCCGGTCGTTCCCTACGAAACCGACGAAGTCACCCGCCTCATCATGGACACCCACGACGCCGCGGCCTTTGCGCCCGTGCGCTCCTTCACCGTAGGCGAACTCCGCGACTGGCTTCTCTCTGACAATGCAACACCGGCTCGCCTCGCCGCACTCGCACCCGGCCTCACACCGGAGATGGCCGCAGCCGTCAGCAAGCTCATGCGCGTCCAGGATCTGATCGCCGCCGCTGCCAGAATCCGCGTGGTCACCCGTTTCCGCACCACCGTCGGCCTGCCCGGACGCCTCAGCGCACGCCTCCAGCCCAACCACCCCACCGATGCGCCCGCCGGCATTGCAGCCGCTATTCTTGACGGCCTGCTGCTCGGTTCCGGCGACGCGGTCATCGGCATCAATCCCGCTGGAGACAACGTCGCCGTCACCACCCGCCTGCTGCGCATGATCGACACACTCCGCCAACGCTTTGAGATCCCAGTCCAAAGCTGTGTCCTCGCCCACATCACCACCCAACTAGCCGCGCTCCATCAAGGAGCGCCCATCGATCTCCTCTTTCAATCCATCGCCGGCACCGAGGCCGCCAATCGCAGCTTCGGCGTCAATCTTTCCCTCCTCACCGAAGCGCACCAAGCCGGACAATCTCTCAAACGCGGTGCAGCGTGCGCCGATGGCAGCACCGGCGACAACATCCTGTACTTCGAAACCGGCCAGGGCTCCGCGCTCTCCGCCAACGCGCACCTCGGCACAGGCGGGTTGGGAGTAGACCAGCAGACCCTGGAAGCCCGCGCCTACGCCGTCGCGCGCGCCTTCCGCCCCATGCTCGTCAACACCGTCGTCGGCTTCATCGGCCCAGAATATTTGTATGACGGCAAGCAGATCGCGCGCGCCGGCCTCGAAGACCACTTCTGCGGCAAGCTGCTCGGCCTGCCCATGGGCTGCGATGTTTGCTACACCAACCACGCCGAAGCCGACCAGGACGACATGGACACGCTGCTCACCCTGCTCGGCGCCGCCGGCGTCAACTACATCATGGGCGTGCCCGGCGCCGACGACATCATGCTCAACTA
>JBEKDE010000123.1:0-13282 GCA_050014515.1 Occallatibacter sp. | reverse complement strand
GCCCTTCGCGTCAGCTGTCGAGCGCGGCAATGTGATGGGAGTGCAGTTCCATCCAGAAAAATCCGGCGATACAGGATTGAAGATTCTTCGCAATTTCCTCACATGGGAGCGGAGGGAAACCGGTTGATCACGAAACGCATCATCGCCTGCCTCGACGTCCACGCCGGCCGCGTCGTCAAAGGCGTGCAGTTCGTCGACATTATCGACGCCGGCGATCCGGCCGCGCTCGCCGCCCGCCACGCCCGCGAAGGCGCAGACGAAATCGTCCTCCTCGACATCACCGCGACTCACGAAGGGCGCACCACACTGCTCGATACCGTTCGCCGCACGGCGCGTGAATTGTTTGTGCCATTCTGTGTGGGCGGCGGCATTCGCTCGGCTGACGACGCGGCGCAAGTCTTTGAAGCCGGTGCAGACAAGGTCAGCGTCAACTCCGCCGCGCTTGCCAACCCAGCGCTGATCGACGCAATCGGCCGTAGCTTCGGCGCGCAAGCCGTCGTCGTGGCTATCGACGCTCGCCGCGATCCAGCCGCCGCCGATCCAGTAAGCGATGCGCAGGTCTTTGTGCAGGGCGGCCGCAAGCCAGCGGGGCGTCGAGTAGTTGAGTGGGCGCGCGAGTCCGAAGCCCGAGGCGCCGGTGAAATCCGACGGAACCCGCGCCGGTTTCGATTGCGAGCTCACCGCGGCCGTCAGTGAAGCGGTAAGCATTCCCGTCATCGCGTCCGGTGGTGCGGGAGCCGTAGCACACTTTACTGAAGTGTTCGCACGCGGCAAGGCAGACGCCGCGCTGGCCGCGAGCATCTTTCACTTCGGCGTTTCGAGTGCGCGTTCGCTTAAAGAAGAGCTGGCCCGCGCCGGCGTTTCCGTGAGGCTTCCATGCTGATTCCTTCCATTGATTTACTCGGCGGTCGCATCGTCCAGCTCGTTCAAGGCGAAAAACTTCGCCTCGCGTTCGACGACTTCGAATACTGGATCGAAAAGTTTTCCAAGTTCCCTCTGGTCCAGTTGATCGACCTGGACGCCGCGATGCGCCAGGGCGACAACTCGGCACTCGTCGCGCAAATCGCGAAGCGGCTTCCGGTCCAGGCGGGCGGTGGCATTCACTCTGTCGACCGTGCTCGCCAGGTTCTCGATGCCGGCGCAAAGCGCGTCATCATCGGCTCTGCGCTGTTTTCAGAGCACGGAACCGTCAACACAGAATTCGCCGCAGACCTCGCTGCCTCCATCGGCGCAGATCGCATTGTCGCCGGCATCGACACCAAGAATGGCCGCATCGCCGTGAAAGGGTGGAAGGCGCAGGTTGCCCTGACGCCCGACGAGGCCATTCCGCAACTCGAGCCGCACATCGCCGCATTTCTCTACACGCACGTCGATGGCGAGGGCCTTTTGCAAGGCTTTCCCATTGAAACAGCGGCTCGCCTGCGCAAGCTCACCCCGCGCCAATTGATCGTTGCCGGCGGCATTCGCAGCCAGCAGGAGGTTGATGCGCTGGACGCGCTCGGCGCCGACGCGGTGGTGGGGATGGCGGTCTACACCGAGCTGCTTGCGATCTGATCAGAACCCCACAAGCCACAATCGGATATGCTTGAAGCAGAAGCTTCCCCGAATCTGAAACCGAGAGGAAACTATAATGGCGACGACAAAACAAAGCGGGATTCGGTTGGCGAGGCGCCTCGATGAGGTTGGGTTCTCTGACATTGTTCAGATTCGCAACAAGGTAATGGCGCTGCGGGGCGAAGGCCTCCAAGTGCATTCCTTCCACGGCGGCGAGCCGTATTTTGAGACGCCCGAAGCCGTTAAATATGCAGCCGTCAGAGCCCTGGTTGAAAATGAGACGCACTATGCGCCCTCGTCGGGCGTGCTGCCGCTGCGCAAGGCGCTCGTCGCGAAGCTTGCCCAAAAGAACGGTATCAATGTAACCACGGACGAAGTGATTGCCACCGTTGGGGGCTCGCAGGGGCTGTACGCGGCCTTTCAGAGCGTGCTCGATCCCGGTGATGACGCGTTGGTCTTCTCACCCTATTGGACCCCGATTGGCGATCTCGTTACCGGGGCGCAGGCTCGGCCCTTGCTGGTGCCCACGATTACCGCGCGCCGCAACGGCATTCGCAATACACTGGAGCAGTTTTCTACACCGCAGACGCGCGCCATCTACTACAACACACCGCAAAACCCCAGCGGCCTGGTATTTACGCGTGCCGAGGCTGAAGAGGTTGCTGCCTTCGCCATTGAGCGCGATCTTGTGGTCATTGCCGACGAAGCTTACGAGGACCTGGTCTATGAAGGAACGCATTGCTCTATCGCGTCCTTGCCTGGCATGGCCGAGCGCACCATCACGACGTTCACCTTCTCGAAGACCTATGCAATGACCGGCTGGCGCGCAGGATATGCAGTGGCGAAGGAACCCTTCATGACCGCTCTGCGCAAAATTGTTCTCTACTCCACCAACGGTGTCGCTACACCCGTGCAATACGCGATGATCCAGGCGCTCACCACACCAGAAGCCGAAATCGCGCGGATTCGCGAGGAGTATCGCAAGCGCCGCGATCTGCTGGTGGCTGGGCTCAATGATGTGGGTCTGGAGTGCGCACCGCCCGCAGGCGCGTTCTACGCCTTCCCTAACGTGGAAAAGATTCACAAAAACAGCCGCACGGCCGCGCAGATTCTCCTCGAAAAAGCGCACATCGCCACCATTCCCGGCTCGGTGTTTGGCGCCCAGGGCGAGGGGCATCTGCGCTTTGGTTACGCTGTGACGCCCAGTGAAATCGAGGCTTGCGTCGAGGCGCTGCGCGCATTCTTCGCCTAAGACATTTTCACTAAAGCTGAGAAGCGTTCCCTGCCTTCGCGTTGTTTTCAGGAGGTTGGGAGCGCCTTTTAGTGCTTACTCTTCATCCCCGCCGACTGCACGGCTGGTCTCAACACGCGATGCGCGCAGGAGCCGGGCCAGTTGCTTCAGATGCAGCTGAACCGCGTACGCGCGCAGAATTTCCGCCTGCGAAAATCCGATTCCGGTTGGCCGCACCGCGTTCATGCGCGATTCGAGTGCCGCAATGTCTGCTTCGAGACTCATGCGCGGCTCCACATTAAAGCGCCATTCGTGAATCCGGCCTGCAACATGCTGGAATCCTGTGCAAATGTCTTTCGTTAGCGTTCCCAGCGCCGGTTCCAGTTGCTGCGCATAACCAAATTCGTTCGCTTCCTGCACTGAGAATTCCAGCGCAACCAGCGCATCGAACAGCGACCGGCCAAACTGCGAAAGAGTGGCCAATCCTTCGCGCCATCCCGGACCTCCGGAAGGCTCGTTGCGGGCGGCCTCGAGCAGGTGGTTGTTCCCGCGCAGCATGGCCAGCGCATCGTCGCGCAGGGATGCCAGGTTTTCGGCGGGCGCGCCGCGAAAGCCATGCATGATGGCCTCGAAAAATGCGCCCAGAACCAGGAACTCCTGCGCCAGTCCATCGCGTAACCGCAACCGCGCGCGATCGGGCAGCACCAGCGTTGTCACCGCCAGGGCCACCACAATGCCCAGGATGACCTGGCCCACACGGTCCAACGCCAGCTCCCAGCGTGAACCCGGCTTTTGTACCAGCATGATGATGCAAATGGTTACTCCGGCGAGCCGCGAACTGTTCCGAAGGCCCAGAAACCCGCACAGAATAAGCGCCAGCAGAACGGCAAGGATGAAGTTCCAGGGCAGCACGCCGAAGAGTGAAAATGCGAACCCAAACAGCCCGCCGATCAGTGTTCCGATCAGCCGGTCGCGCGATGCCGTCACTGTCGCGCCCATGTTCGACTGCAGCACAATGATCGCGCTGATCGCGCCCCAATAACCATCATGCAGCCCAAAGCGCAGCGCCAGCCACCAGCACAATGCCGCCGCCAGGGCAGTCTTTGCGGCATGAACGATCAGGCGCTGACGCTCCCAGGAAAAGAAACCCGGCCGCTGGACATTTTCTACGCGCAGCTTCAGATCGAGCAGTTGTTGCGACCAGGTTTTGTCTGCCTTCAGACGCATCGATGCAATCCAGAATTGAAAGGGTTCATATCGTTAGAATGACCGCGCGGTGCCTGCTCCCGCGGTGACCTGTCTCACCAGTCGGGACTCATCAAGGCTATCAGTTTTCTCGGTGAGCAAGCTCACAATCGAAGCTTCACTTCCCGTTTAGCATAGAGATATTACGCCCGCGTTGACGGGACAGGTGGATCACATGCTCAGAGTTGGATATCCAGCCATTTTTTCGGTTGATATGTTGCAGGACTTTCCGCAGGAAGCGGAATTGATTCCGTTGCCAAATAAGCTCGATCACGACGTCGAAATCGATGTGTGGCTCCCGGATCCTTACGCCGTGAAGGCTGTAACAATCTGGCCGCACCTGCGTGGCGTCAAGCTGGTTCTTTCGCTCATGGCCGGCACCGAGTGGATTCCTCCCGTGGTTGGCCCGCATGTCACCATCTGCAACGCCCACGGCGCGCACAACATCTCCACAGCGGAGTGGACCGTCAGCGCCATTCTTGCCATGCTCAAGTACTTCCCGTTTTATCTCGACGTGCAGCGTGCCGGAAAGTGGAAGCTGCGCTTCGACGCAAGCGCGCGCTATGCGGCCATCACCGGCGACAAGCGATCGCTCTATCCGCCCGTGATGCTCGAGGAACTAACCGGCAAAACAGTGCTGATGGTTGGTTACGGCGCAATCGGCAAGGAGATTGAGCGCATGCTCGCTCCGTTCCATGTCGAGTTGCTGCGTGTTGCCCGCACCGTGCGCACGAAACCTGAAGTGCATGCCGTTAGCGAACTTGACAGCCTGTTGCCACGAGCGCAGGTCGTCATTCTCATCCTGCCCGACACGCCTGAGTCGCATGGCCTCATCGGTGAGCGCCAGCTTGCGCTCATGGCGCAAGGCGCGCTGCTCGTGAATGCCGCGCGTGGTCCCATCGTGCAGACGGACGCCCTGGTTGCGGCGCTGCAATCGGGCCGCATTCGCGCCGCAGTCGACGTCACTGATCCCGAGCCGCTGCCCGATGGCCATCCGCTATGGAGCTGCCCCAACCTGCTGATTACGCCGCATGTTGCCGGGTCGAGCCCGCAGTTTGCGCCCCGAGCAATTCAGACCGCGGCTGGCGAGTTGCGCCGCTACATCGCCGGCGAGCCGCTTCAGAATGTCGTCCAGGCCGCAATCTAACTTACAACGATGACTGTTCCAGGTCTTGTTTCCGAGGCCTGGGACGCAGCCCTACGCCAGTTGCGCAGCCCCATTACGGCGAGCGCAACAAAGCCTGCATAGAGTACAGCTGTAGTCCACATGCTCTTGTAGACGTACTCGCCAACGTACACTGCATCCACTGCAATCCAAAGCCACCAATTGGCTGTGTGCTTCCGTGCCTCCCACCAACTGGCTACAAGGCTAAAGACCGCCAGGGTTGCGTCCAGGTGCGGAAGGGCCGCGCCAATTCTTGTCATCCACCAGCCAACAACGATGCTGCCCAGCGCGCCAACGACGATGCCTGCGACCCAACTTTGCAGGTGCATCGGTTCAACGCATACCTTGCCATCGGTGCGTCGTCCGCGAGCCCAGTTCCACCAGCTGTAGAGCGTGAATGCGACAAAGAATATCTGGAGGTACGCATCGGATTTCAAGTTTTCGCGATAGAAGACAACCAGGTAGAGGACATCTGAAATCAACACCACTGGCCAGCAGATAAGTGTGCGCCGCGTTGTGAGCCATATGCCGACGAGCGTGATGACGGCGGCAATATTCTCCAACCATCCGGCCACAAAGTAGTGAACAATTCCAGTCCAGTTCATGCGCGCTGAGCCTCCGCACTGCGCCGGTTCCGTATCGCAGCCCACTGTGCAATTGCGTTCAACAACTGCTTGCCATCTGAACTCCGGAACCAGCGCGCGTGACCCACCAGCCAGCCTTCGCAAGCCATGTGGGCCCTCTCTTCCGAGTGCAGAACGTTCAGAAAATAATCCGTCTCAGAGAGAGCAAATTCCGCGTGGCCCAACGCCGTCATTGGCGCCAGTGCGGCTGCCTCTTCATCGCTGAGCGGCCGCACGGATTCATACCCATCAAGGAGTGCGTTCAGATGATCCAGATGCACCGGCACGTCTCGCGATTTTCCTGATCTCTGATCCCTGATCCCCGATCCCTGATTCAGGGCCAGCCATTCAACTATGTTGCGGTCAATCGCCTGAGCCAGGTCGTGCACTGCATTGGTGCGGTCAGCCAGGCCGAAATCGATGATTGCTGTTGCTACTGCATTGTCGCCTTCTTCGCTCCACAGCAGGTTGGAAGCGTGCAGATCGTTGTGCGTCCATAGCGGCGCAATCTTTGGAAGCAGGGCTTGCAACTGAGCATGGAACGGATCAAGCAGTTCCAGCGCTTCATCCCGGCAGTTGCGCTTCCTGAGATAATCCCTCAGCGCCGGCCGCTGTTCTACAAATCGCTCCATCTCCGCGCCGGCATCGCGCTCTGCAAAGATCGTGAAGCTCGCCACCAGCGGCTGTGCTTTGCGGCGCGGCGCATCAAATCCCTCAGAAGCACGATGCAGCCGCGCCATAGCCTGCCCGGCGGAGTACGCATGTTCTGCACACTTGAACGGCGTCCATGACAATGCATCCCGGTAAACATCTAGACCGGCAGGCGTTTCGTGTACCTCGTATGTCCATTCACCCACTTCAATCGCCGTCTGACCCGCGTCATTCGCAAACACGGCAGGAACGGCCGCTCCACGATTGAAGAGGTATGCGAGGAAAAAATGCTCCTCCAGTAATCCCTCTCGATCGCGGACTGAACGATGATGCCGCTTGATGAAGACTTTTCCGCCGCGCGTGCTTACCACGCTGGCCGCGGAGAATGGTCGCGGGCTGACTGTCTCAATCACAATCGGCTCACCGCAAGTAGAGAACTGCCGCAACAGCGCGCGCACTTCATCCAGAGCAAGCGGGGCCCAATCGGGTTCTACCAGCTTGCCGTCGATACCGTGCGCTTTCAATGTTGCGCTCATCGCAGATGCAGCTCCGTTCGATCTTCAAAAATCAAAACGTGTAATGCGCCGAGAGCCGCACCGTCGTTGGCGCACCCAGCCACACAAACGTGTCCCCGTAACTCGCGCCTGTATCGCTCCAGTAGCGTTTGTCGGCGATGTTATTGGCGTAGACCCGGAAGGTCACTCGACCCGTTTCTCCTCCGGGCGTGTAGCGCGCGCCCATGTTGAAAATGTTAAACGCCGGCACGCTCACCGCGTCATCCCGCGTCGCCTCCTTGCGTCCCGCATAGCTCCACCCGGGCATCAGGTGCAGCCCGCGGATGTGCGGAACGGTAAGGTCCGCAAACAGAGTGGCGTGCAGATGCGGCACATTGATCACCTGTTTGTTGTTGAAGGACGTGGTGCCGGTGTCGTTGGAGATCGCGTTCATTGCTGCCGCCGAAGCCGTCAATCGCAGCCAGGATGCGGCCTTTCCTTCCGCATTCAACTCCACACCGTTGTGCGTCTCGTGGCCCTCCGATTCAAAGCACAGAGTGCCGGGCCCGCCGAACTCGCCGGCAGTGCAAAAACTGTCGGGAGCCTCAATCACCTTGGGATAAATGAAAGGCGCGCGCATGTGAAACAGAGCGGCGGTAAGCAGGATGCGCTGGTCCGGCTCATACTTCGCGCCCACTTCAGCCTGGCGCGTCATGAAGGGCGCAAGGAACTGGTTCGCATTATCCACCCACCACGGCGCTTGCGGCCCAAGGGACAGCAGTACACCGTAGTTGCCGTAGAGCGTCAGACTTTCAACGGGGTTGTAGGTGGCCGCGTATTGCGGCAGCCAGAGGTTTTTGTCGGTAATCGTAGGCGGCGTGCTCGAGCTGGTCGCGGTGAGCGAATAGTTGTTGTCACGCAAAGAATCGTAGCGCCCACCAGCAATCAATTGAATCCGCCCTGGCAAATGAATCCTGTCCTGAATGATTCCAGCCGATTGGTGGCTGTCTTCCCATAGTGTGCGCGGTCCTGCCGATTCGAGCGGGCTCTCGATGGCAACCGGCACTATAGGTTGATAAATATTCTCCGAGCCGACGTAGGCATACACTGCGCCATCCTGCACAGTGGACGGGGCATTCACGGGAGGTTCGCCCGGCTGTTGCACGCTGCGCAGAAACAGCTCGCCACCTCCCGCTAAATCCTGCACGATGGCCCCGGTCTTGATGTGGCCGGTGATCATCGCATCGCCCACTGCGTCGATGCGTAGCTCGCCGGGGTCACGGTAGTCGTAGATGCCGTAGCTTCCGTCCGGGCAGAAGAAGTACGCTGGCGCATTCGGTGCGCCGGGGCAATCGACATTTCCATTCACGTCGAACGGTGTCCCATATGCATAGATCACGTTGTCTTGAATAAGCGAGTGGCTGAAGCTCCCCGCGACAAAGGCCAGCCAGTTGCGCGGCAGATTGTAGTCCAGCCGCGCGCCGGTATTGAATGTGTCATACGTATCCGGCGGACCCCACGGCTGGTCGCCAAGCATTGTCGAAGGGTAAATCCTGTTGATGTCCGGCACCGTTGTCCCGCCCAGCAACTGATAGCCGCTTCCATCGCGTTCCGTTTTGTGCTGGTACTCGAAGTCGCCCTTCAAAGTGGCTCGCGGACTCAGCTTCCAATCGCCCGCGCCCGCGCCCACCGCGCGCCAGCCGTTTGTGTCGTTCATATAGCTTGCGATTCTCTCGCCGGCCAGATTGAAACGCGCGCCCACTTGCTTTTGGCTGCCGAACAGCCGTCCCAAATCTACCGCTCCATAGGCGCTGCCGCGATGATCCGTAGCCAGATCCATCGCCTGGATCGTTGCCGGCCGCTTGGTCACGTAGTCGATCAGCCCGCCCGCCGCGGCCACGCCGCTCTCCACGCCGGCAATCCCCTTGAGTATCTCCACGCGTTCCTTGTTCTCCAGCGGTACATCCTGCTCGCCGGCAATGGTCATGCCGTTGACCTCGAGCCCGGTGGCCAGGTCAATGGTGAAGCCGCGAATTTCGTAATCGCCGTAGTAGCCCACCGGCACGTAATCGTCGCCCACCGAAGCGTCGTTTTTCACCACGTCGGAGAGCAGTCGTGAAACCTGGTCGTTGAGCAAATCGCGCGTGATCACCGTGGCAGACAGCGGTGTCTCCGTCAGTGGCGCGCCATCCAGCGTACCCACCGTCACCGCGTCGGGAAGGTAGTTGTCCTTGGTCTCGCCATGCACAACCACCGTTGTAGTGACAGGAGGAAGCTGCTGTCCCGCGGGCTTGGTCGTATCCGGCTTGGTATCGCTCTGTGTCTGCGTACTCGGCGTCTGTGGGGATGTAGTCTGCGCAATCGCGTAGTGCGCACCAGTTAACAAGTACATCAGAATTGTCGCTGACGCCAACCAGCCGAACCGCACACAGCACGAACGCGTCGGGTCAACTGGCGCAACGATGCAGTTGCGCGCAGCGCCCGCGGCATCGCGTGCGCCGAAAGGTTGATTCTGAATTTGCCTGGTGACAGCGGTTACGGCGTCGAGCATAGTCTCCCCTTGTTTCAAACAGAATGAAACAGGAGAACTCAAGCTGCGATTCGAGGAAGAGGGCCGTTCGGCTTCGAAAGCTTCCCACGCCGGCATTATCCGGATCGGGTTCTAGGGTATTATCTCAGCCCCACTCCGTGGAGCACCCCTGTTTCAATACTTCAAATTGAAACACTCCCGGCGCAGTTTGGCAAATCGCCGAACCGCGCCGGGAGCCTGAGGCCATGGGTTGACTATGTGTGGCTGGCGGCAATCGAGCGGCCGAACGCGTTCGACAACGAGGCAGGAGAACTCTGCTGCCTTCGCCCGCCATGCGAGTTTCCCTCAACGCCCTCAGGCTGCCGATGTTCGACTTTGAAGGAACGCACAAGTCCGGTCAACTCGTTCGCCAGCAGCGCCAGTTGCTGGCATGCTTCCACCGATTGCTGAGCGCTGGCCGATGTCCGCTCAATGATCGAGGCAATCTCATTCACGTTCGCGGTCACCGACTGCGTTGAATACGACTGCTCAGTTGCGGCCGCGGCAATCTGGGTTACCATCTTTTTGCACCGACTCCGAGCCTCGAATGATGCTGCTGAGGGCGTCTCCGGCCGAGTTCGCCGAGTCCACTCCGCTCTGCACGTGGCTCATGCTCGAGCGCATCGCCTCAACCGCAACCGCAGTTCCTTCCTGGATGGCGTGGACTGTTGTGTCGATTTCCTTTGTAGCCGCGCTGGTCCGCTCGGCAAGCCGGCGCACTTCACCTGCAACCACCGCGAAACCGCGTCCATGTTCCCCGGCCCGTGCCGCCTCAATGGATGCGTTGAGAGCCAGAAGATTGGTTTGCCCGGCTATCTCGTCAATCACGCTGATAATTCTGCCGATGGCGTCGCTGGAGCGCCCCAGTTCCTCGATCCGCGACGACGTTTCCTGGTTGGCCTGAAGTAACTTCCCGATGGTCTGGACCGTGGTCTGGACCGTGACGCCGCCTGACTTGGCGCTCTCTTCGGCGTTACGGGCATCCACGGCTGCGCTCTGAGTCGTCTGGCTGATCTCCTGCACGGCCGACGCCATCTCGCTCATGGCTGTGGTAATTCTCTCAGCCTGCTTCTGCTGCTCCGCCGCCTGGCTGGCGGTCTCGGTCGCAGTTGCGGCCAACTCTGTCGCGGCCTGACCCAGCGTGCCCGCGTGCTCCGCGACCTGCCGCACGATGTCTTCAATCTTGCCGATGAAGACGTTGAACCAGATGCCGACCTCGTCGATCTCGTTGCGCCCGTTGACCTCGATACGGCGGGTCAGATCGCCATCGCCCTCGGCAATGTCCCGCATATGAAGCGCCAGGGATCCCAGCGGCAATACAACCTTGAATTGGATCACCCACCACGCCGCGCCACATACCAGAAAAGCGAAGATGAGCATGATCATTCCGGTGATCCGGCTGCGCACTGACCATGCATCCACCGCGTCCAGTTGGGTCTGAAAGTTCGCGGACACATCCTTGTCGAATCCGCCCATCGCATCCGTCAACGCCTTGTTATCCTTGCCCAGAACGCCGACCTGGGCCATCAGGTCCTCGCTCGGGCCGTCCTTGGCGGCCAGGATCGATCCATACGTATCGTGGTCGCGGGATCGAATGGAGGAGAACTGGGCCAGTAGCCCGTTCGCCTTCCTGTCCAGATCGGGAGATGAAGTCAACACAGCCTTCACCGCTTCCAGCGCCGACGCTGTGGCCCCGGCGTCCTTCTCCGCGGCGTCTAGTGATTTGGAATCCTGAAGCACCACGGCGTCTCCGTAGTGCTTCTTCATCCGCTCGAAGGAAGCCTCTGCCTCCTGCATCTTGATCGCCGCCGGAAACAGCGAGGACGAGATCTCGGACATGCGTGTATGCGTGGCTGTCGAAGAAAACTGCACCATCGCCAGCAACAGCAGATATCCGCCGGCCAGCACTGCCAGGATGCTCAGGATTCTCGTCTTGATCTTCATCTGTCCAAACATGGCTCACCTGACCGCAAGTACTTTTACGCCCTCATGAGGGGTTGCTTTGCTGATGTAGCCGATCGCGCCTGGATTGTGGGCCACATACTCGACTACGGCTGCTTCCGAGTCCAGCGACTTCGGCATTGTGGCCTGGCCGGAAAACACCAGGCTGCGCCAACTGGCGCGAAACGCCGTGTCGTTCTTGCCGATAAATGCCTGCAGAAACTCGTCGTGGACAGCACCGCCTTTAAGCAAGACAGGAGTCACGTTCCCGCCACCAAGCGAGGTCGACGCGCCGGTGAACACATCTTTCAAATCGTTCTTCGATACATCGGAAGCCTTGACGCTGGGGTTGGCGATCGCAATCACCTGGGCCTTGGCCTGGACGATGAAGATCGACGCGGACACAACTATCAAAAATGCATACAGTAGCTTTTTCATCGCTGTTTCTCCTTTCGTCCGCGTTAGAAGCTCACGCCAACCTTGAGCAGGGTGAGTTTGGTCGAGGGTTGGAGGTTCGTATTGAGGGTGATGTCGTATCCCGATGGCGGGGCTTCCCCATCGAGGAAGTGCTGCTCGGCCTTGGCGTAGACGAATTGGTTGAAATCGTACCGCCCGGAGACTACCCAATCCTTAGAGTAGCGCGCCGGACCCAATGCCGCCTGGTGATCGATAAACTGGGTGTCATAGAGGCCGGCCGTGAGTTTGCCGGTCAGTTTATAGCTTGCCATGGCATACCAGGACCGATAGTCGAGTCGGTCAGATTCCTTGATCACGCCTGGGACTACGAACTCAGCCTGGGCCGGGTTTCTGGAGTATTCTCCGGCAACCATAAGTTTGTCTTTTTCGTAGCGGCCGAAGTACTGCGTCTGGTCGGTGCCCTTCGGCGATACAAGTGTGCCATTAAAAGTTCCTCCAGCGAAGTATTGAGAGGGGGATATCGTGTCGGTTAGCGCATTTGTGCTTGCATTGTTGTGGAAGTTCGAGACCCCAACCATGAGACCGGCCAGCGGCGTTCTCCAGTGCAGCACCTCGCCGTAGGTAACGAAATTATCGCCGTTGGTTATGGTGACGCCGAGTTCTTTCTCGGTGACAAAGTAACCATCGTTCGCCCCGATGGACCGTCCTCCTCCCCATCCGCGGTACTCCAGTTTGCCGAGTTGCTTTCCCATATTCAAGGTGCCATAGACCACGCCGCCATAATGCGCCAGCAGAGAGTTGCGGCTGGTGAGTGGATAAATGCCCTGAGGCAAAAGCGACCACAGATAAGAGGGATCGATATCCTGGGTCTCGTTAAGCAGGCCGGATGGCGTCTTGACCTTGCCGAAACGCACGCCAAACTTATCATTGGCCTTGTAGTCGGCCGCGGCCCAATCGAGTGTAATGTTGTTGCCCTCGCTGCCCAGTAGGAAATAGCGCGCCTGGACACCCACGCGCAGTTTCGGGGTCGGCTGCGCACCGACGTTCACTACGGCTTCGGTCCACGCGGGGCTGCCGTTGCTCGAACTTGTCGTAAAAATGTTGTTTTGCGTGGTGTAAAGAAACCCCTGCGTGGCATAGCCATGGATCTGAATATTCAGATCGTCCAGGCTCTGCGCGGCTACCGGGACAACCCCCAAAGCTAGCGCCATTGCGCCTACCAAAATTCGATTCATCGTGCATCTCCTTGCTGGATCGCCGAGGGAGACTCCCGCGCACTTGCTTGCATCGACCCCGCCTCAACAAGCCGCGCAAATGCGCTGGCCGTCTCGGAGGTCGTCACAATCCTCCGCGGGTGTTTCCCCGGTGCGTGCCCTCGCCTGTCCTATCGGC
>JBEKDE010000122.1:0-12705 GCA_050014515.1 Occallatibacter sp. | reverse complement strand
ACCGCGATCAGCAGCCACAAAACCAACGTCACCGGCGCAAGAAATAGTATCGCCCCCGGACCATGGGCGAGTGAAAAGCCCAGCATTTGCGGTCCTTCTCGAATCGTGAGAGAAGTCTCTTCCCACAACATGCGTGCAACAAGAGTCGCAGTGAACAAAATCGCAAGCACACCAAGAGATGTAAGGACACGCGAAGACTGCCTCGTCCATTCTGAGCCGTTGGGGCTCGTTGGGTTCTCAGCCATGGCCGTTCACCGTCCTTCAGACAGACGACTCACATCATACCGATTCTTAGCTTCTGAATGTATTGTCGGCGATGCTGAAGTTTCGGCTCGACCCAATTGCCAGAACTTGCTCGATCTTCCAAATTTCCGCATAGGCGGTGATTCGGGCACAATAGACCAAAACTGATTGCCGCCCACGTTATGGACGTATACCTGGGGCTCCCGCCCAATGATTTGGGTCGGACCGGCAGGGGCCACCTGCCGGGTTAAAGTTCATCGTCCCGTCACCGGTCCCCAAATGCGAGGGACCGGTGGCACCCTCATCAGGTTAGGAAAGCGTCACCTAGACCGTGGCCACCCGCCGAGGTTCCGCGCAGATGGTGAAACATTCGGAACGCTAGCGGGACTTGCTCAACGCTTTAACCAGTCCTCGTATTGCTGCCTCTCGCTCTCGAAGATCTTGCGTCGTTTGCGCTCGGACAGGTCCGGCCCTATCTTGCTGTAGGAAGGACAAGTAGCAGGCAGTACGACATCCCGATAGTCGCTCTTTGCAATTTCAATCCAAGTTCGCAGCCGCGCCACGCTCCCGTTGGCCATTTTCAACGCCGCAATTCGAACGGGAAACGGGTTATCGTTAAACCTCGCCGCGTACTCGTTAAGAATGGCCATCACAGGGGCGAATTCCTCGGCTCGAAAATCTCTCTTCACGATCCTTTCCACATCGCCCGCGGTACGTTCAGGAAGCGGGGGCGAGGGAACATAATCGGGCGCAAAAATGCCGGGTAGCCTGGATTGCAAAAAGAGCCTTAGTCTGATGCGACGCTGTACTTTGAGGCGACGCCATTCGCGAGTGCCGGGCAACAAGGATTGGAAAAACCGCGTTAGATTGACGTGACGCATTTCGTGGCGATTATAGCCTGAATGACGGCTGCGTAGCCCGATCCCACGGCTGTCGAGAGCGTGCTAATACTCTCAGTTGGCCGCTCCTTTCGGATTCCGGTCGTATTACCGCCGATTGGGAAGTTTCAAGTGAGTCCGATCATCGGGCCAAGCCGAATTGGCCTGAGAATTTAACGCGGAGGCTCTCCGCCGCATGACTGCGGCCTCGCTTACGGCAAGCCTCTCTCCCGGGTGCGGCAAAGCCGGACACAATCCCCTCGTCGAGCGTTTCCCAGCGGTGGCCAGATTCTCCAGCATTTTGGCGATTCTTTTCACACATTCGAAACATAAGCAAAGTGTTGATAGGTCTAGAATTCCGGTTGGCAATCTCTTTCCCCAAAATCCGAATCGGAGGTCCCACATGAAAACGATCCACGGAAGGTGCCGGGCAGCGATGCTCGTGGCATCGGTGCTGGCATTCGCAGTTGGGGTACCGGCGCAGAATCAAAACCCCAAGTCCGACGGCAGTCCAAATTCCAACGACAATAAGTGGCCTTACGCAAAGCCCCATCGCTCAGCGCCTGTGCTCGCGGTGGTCGGCGACGTCTCCTGCGAGCCAGGCGAGACGGAGCCCACTGGTGAGTCGGCGCATGAATCCTGCGGGACCCCCAAGGCCCCCTACACCACCACCTCTCTGTGGCAATCCCAGGAGGCCACCGCGAATGAAATTGAGGCTTTGCAGCCTGACCTGGTCGCGATCGCCGGAGATCTGCAATACCAGGTGGGCCAATATTCGGACTTCGAGAACTCGTACGATTTGACTTATGGCGCTTTCAAATTGATCACGCGGCCGGCGCCGGGCAACCACGAGTTTTATGACGAGCATGGCGCCACCGGCGTTGCCGGCTACGGCTACTTCTCCTACTTCAACGGCTTCCAGATCGATACGACGGGCCAACCGATCACGACGACGCTCGCGGACCCGTGCCCATCGTCGATGACGGGGTGCGGCTATCCGGCCGCTACCACTCCCAACCCCCAACCGATACCTCGGTCTGATGGACAGGCGGGGCACTTCGAGCAGACGGGTGGAGTTGGATCCACCGTACCGGCGGGTGGCACAGTCGGAGTCGGAGATGGCTGGTACTCCTATAATCTGGGCTCGTGGCACATTATCTCGCTCAATATAGAGTGCGAGACACAGCCGGGCGGATGTTCGACGTCGGGCTCCTGGTTTGCCGCCGAGCTGGAATGGCTGAAGAAGGATCTCGAGGCGAATCATTCTGCCTGCACAGCCGCGTATTGGCATCAGCCCACGTTCAGCCCCACGAACGGCATCACCGAGGAGGGCGTGACCGCCCAGGCCTTTTGGCAGCTCCTCTATCAGTACGGAGCAGACCTGGTGCTGAACGGACACGACCACCTCTATGGCCGCTACCGCCCGGTTGACCCCTCCGGAAACTACGATCCAAGGAGGGGCATACGGGAATTCGTGGTGGGCACCGGCGGCGAGACACTCGATCCGATCGTCATAACTCCTGTCACGAGCGGCGCGAACGAAACAAACATGGAGGATCCTAGCGGCAACGTGAATTTCAACGCGCAGAACCTCCAGGCGTATACCGGATACTACTGGGGTGTGATGGGCCTGACGCTCAATCCGAACGGCTATGCTTGGGATTTCGAGTCGGCACTGGCCGGACCTACGGCTTTAAGCAATGGCCCTACACTTCCCGCACCGAATGCGAATGGTGGTTACAGCGACAAGGGCGTCGGCACCTGCCACGGTCCATCGAACTGGTAGCGACCGGATCGTCTTCGCCACCTTGGCTTGAGGCTGCTTCGCTACGGGCTTGAGCTTCGGTTCGGGCTTGAGCTTGCTTCAGTACGCATTCCCCCTTCGCGAGAAATTGCGAAGGGGGAATGTCTTTTGTCTGTCTCTCAGTTCCTGCTGGGCGGGTGGTCCTGGCCTCATGCCGCGCACTATCAGGTTGAGGGTGTCACCGGTGTTTTGCTCGCCTTGGGGGTTTGATTATGGCGAAAGCTCGATGTTTGACTTGCCACAGAGAATCTACGGGACTCGGTATGAATGGTTTGTTGCTCCAACCCTCCGCTGCAGCGCGGTGCGAATTACCAATGTGCTTGCGGAGCGGGAGACGGACATAGGTCGCTAAACGTCTGTATGCAACCCTAGGCCCGCCTCGACGCGGTCTCGGCCAGCTCTCTTGGCGCAATAGAGCGCCTCGTCGGCTCTTTTTATCAGTTCTTCCGCCGAGGAAGTGCCAGAGTCTTCCGCCACTCCGAAACTGCAGGTGACTTCAATCGGCCCGGCGTCAGTGAGGACGGGAGATTCGGCGACGGTGCGACGAAAATCTTCGGCACGCTTCAGACCGTCGGCCAGCGAGCAGCCCGGCAGCACAATTACGAACTCCTCGCCTCCGTATCTCCCTGCAAAGTCATAGGAACGCGTGAGACTGGCGAAGCGGGTGGCTACTTCCACCAGCACCTGATCGCCGGTACTATGACCGAGAGTGTCATTGACGATTTTGAAATGGTCGAGATCGGCCATCAAGACCGAAATCGGCAGGACCTCCCGCTTTGCGCGCAGCAGTTCTTTATCAAGAAAATCGAAGATCGAACGGCGATTCCAAAGCTTGGTCAGATCATCCTTGGTCGCCTGCTCACGGAGGGCGAGTTGTGCGTTCTCCGCCAACTTGAGTGCGTCCTGGAGCTGCGCGGTTCTGTTGGACACCCTGTCTTCCAATTCACGATTGCGGAGGATGAGATAGCGAACGCGGAGGCTGTAGATAGCGGCAGCGGCGGCCAGGAAGAGAAACACGCAAAGGGCCTTGAACCAGGTTGTTTGCCAGAAGTACGGCCTTAGCTCAATTGCCACCTGGGCGACATTGGAGTTCCATGCGTGGGCTCCGTTGGCTCCTTGCACTTCAAAGAGATAGTGACCCGGGGGCAGCTTTGTGTAGAAGGCTTGACGCCGGTCCCCGACCTCTACCCAGTCTGCGTCCGACCCCTGCAAACGATAGCGGAATTGAATTCGCCTTGGAGCAACAAAGTCGGGCGTGGTGAATTGGATTTCAAGATCCCCTCCACCGGGGCCTGCGATGGCTCCATGTTCAAAACGGATTGGGCGCCGGTTAAAGAGAACACTCTCGATCAAAGGCGAGGGAACAGAATTCGTTGTCTCACTGTGAGACGGATCGACGGAAGCGATGCCGGCGATTGTGGCAAACCAAAGGCGTCCATCGCTACCCTTCCACACCGAAGGGTCGGCTGCAAAGTTGGCCTCGGCGCTGCGCAATCCATCGGCAGTTCCGTAGACAGTGCTATGGATGGCAGATACGCGCCCATCGGCATAGTCGTTCAGTTCTTTCTTGCTGACCTTGTAGATTCCCTTGTTGCAGGTCATCCACAAATATCCGGCATTGTCTTCGACGATGGCGCCCACAGTCAGGTCGAAGAGTCCCTGGTCGATGGAGTAGGTGGTAACGTGGCCATTCTTGATACGATTCAATCCGCCGGGGGACGTGCCGGCCCATACAACACCGTCGCGATCAACGTAAACCGCCTGCGCAAAGTTGGTGAGGAGGCCATTCTGCGTGGTGTAGGTGATGACGGAGCCATTCCGAAACTGGCTGACACCTGCGTGGTCAGTACCCAGCCATATGGAGCCGTCGGGGGCGAAAGTAGCTGTGTTAAGGAGGCCGGGCACAGTGTAGTGCTTAAAGCTCCCCTGGTGAAAACGGACCAGTCCATTCACTTCGTGGAACGCGAGCCACAAGTCTCCTGACGGGTCTTGCAGGATGGATGTGATCCGGTGACCGGCGCTGGCGGGGTCATTAAAAACCGTGATGCGCCCATGATCGAGATGATTGAGGGCACCCCGTTCCGAGCCTGCCCAGAGGCTTCCATCGGGGCTCTCCATCAACGCAAAGATGGAATCGCCGGCCAGCCCGTCGCGCATTGTGTAGACCCGGACCTTACCGTCCTTCTCGATATGATTCAGGCCTTTGCTGTTGGTGCCCACCCATAAGGACCCGTCCCGCGCCTGGAGGACGCTCCAAACCACGTCGTCGGAGAGGCCCTCCTGCTTGCCAATGTTGGAAAAGATTCCGTCGCGGAGTTCAACTACTCCGCCTTCCTCCATGCCAACCCACAGATGTCCATCCCGATCCTCGAAAATCTGAGCGACGTCGTCGGCCGGAAGGCCCTGGCGTGCCGTGTAGGTGGAGATTTCCCCGTTGCGCAGCGACGCGATTCCGCTGTGATCGAACCCCATCCAGAGTGTCCCGTGGTGATCCTCAATCAGTGAAGCGATCTGGTCGTGTTGGGGCAGGCGGGAGGGAGGCACGGTTTCCAGCAGCTTGTTCTTCCAGCGAACGAGCCTGCTGGTTGTCGCGATCCAGAGAGAGCCATCCGAAGATACCGCCAGACTGCGCACGAGATCGTTTGTCAGGCCATCGCGAGAACCATAGGTGCGGAACCTGCCCTCCTTCAGGCTGGCCAAACCGTTGTTCGTTCCAATCCATAGCGTGCCATCCGCACCCTCAACAATGCTGGAGATGGCATTGGCGGGAAGGCCGTCCTTTGTGGTGTAAAGGCGAACGTTTCCGCCCTCCACGGCATACAACCCATCCATGCAGCCAACCCACACCTTGCCGTCCCGAGCCTCGTAGATTTTGTTAATCGGAGACTGGGCCGTGAAGTATGTATGGAATTCTCCGTCCTTGAGTTGAGTAAGGGAGCTGCGGGTTCCCACCCAGAGACTGCCGTCATGTCCCGCAGCCAGTGTTTCGATAAAGTTATCCCGGAGTGTTTTGTGGTTGGCAGTCTCAAAGACGGTAACCCGAAGGCCATCGTAACGGGCGAGTCCCTCCTGTGTGCCGAACCAAAGATAGCCATCGCGTGTCTGTGCCACGGCGGCAACCGAGCTCTCGGGGAGCCCAGTCTCAACTGTCAAAGGCGTCTGGACGAAGTGAGTTATAGCTTTCTGGGACCGAAGCGCATCGCTGGAGACCACGAGCATTGAAAGGAGAGCGAGCGGACGAGACCACTTCCTTGTGGTGGCACAGACAGCGATGAACATTCGTGTATCCGCCAACATCATCTCCAGCGCGGGAACCCCGTCCAGGCGACCGGCCAAGCCGGTGTTTATTAAAAGAGTACTTTAAAGATTGCTATCGGCACATACAACCTTTGCGGTCAATAGAAAAGATCGAGCTACGTGAAACGCCTCGCATTGATACAGAGATCGATTGTGAGAGCGGTTCTGCAGTGAATGTGGTGTCTTGAGAAAAAGCCACTCGGCAGTCGTGCTTCCCGCCGGGAGGACCCCCCGGATTCCATCCCCGGCCCCCAGAAGGCGAGGGATCCTTCGACGGGCTCAGGACAGGCTCGGGGGCACCCTGATTTTTTAGCTGAGATGTTATTTGCCGGTGCGGCCGAAGCGGAGGAGGAAGCCGGCGCGGGCTACTCTGGGCATGCCCAGGGTGGTGGTGGGGGTTTTGGAGTCCTGGATCTGGCGGTTGAAGAGGTTTTCGCCGGCGGCGAAGAGCTGGAAGCGGCTGCCGATGTCGTGCGAGGCGTAGAGGTCGAGGCGGAAATAGCCGTGGAGCAGGTAGGCGTTGGCGTCGTCGTCGAATTGACGGCCGCTCATGCGGCCCTGAAGGGTGAGGGCGCCGAGTTTTGGGCGGAAGGCGCGCACGTTCATGGTGGCCAGGTTGCGGGCTACTTCGGGGATCCAGTTGCCGACCAGGGCGGGGGTCTGGCTGTCGTTGGTGACGACGGCGTGGGCGTACTGGTAGCCGCCGTCGATTGCGAGCCAATGGAGCGGGGTCAGTTCGTAGTCGATGGAGACGCCGCGGGACTCAATCTGGCCGAGGTTTTCGCGCATGAGCAGGATGGGCGAAGAGGCGGGGTTGGTGGTGACGGCGTCAATGGGGCGGTTGACCTGGGTGAGGAAGTAGCTGGTGCGGATGCTTCCCCAGTGCCATTGAGTGGCCAGGCCGGTTTCCCAGCCGGTGGCGCGCTCGCTGAGCAGGTTGCCGTTGGGGAGGGTCAGCAGGTTGCCCACCTGGGTGGAGCGGTAGAGTTCATTGGCTGTGGGCGCGCGGAAGGCGCGGAAGGCTGAAGCGGAGATGGCCCAGTGGTCCTTAATCTTGCGCGAGAGGCCGATGCGGGGATCGAAGAAGCGCTGATCGAATTGCGGGGGCTGGGCGGCGGATGGGGTCCAACCGGAGCCGGTCCATTGGAGCTTTTGGCCGTCGTAGTTCTGGAACCAGTCGACGCGGGCGGAGGCGGTGATGGTCCAGCTTTTGCGCACGGCCATGGCTTCGGCGTATGCGCCGGAGTCGCGCTGATGGTCGTGGAGATTGGTGAGCAGGGTGGAACTGCCGTAGCTTTGTTCGCGATCCCAGACGCGGACGTCGTGGGTGTCGGCCCCGGCAACGAAGAGCAGGCCGGTGCCGAAGGGCTGGCTCCAATGGGTTGCCGCGCCGAGTTCGTTGTAGGGCGTGAGGGAGAACTTGGAGGGGTTTTCTCCGCAGCGGTAGGAGCAGTCGGGATAGGCGGGGGTGGGCAGGTTGGAGATGCTGGAGAACGTCTGGCGGAAGTGGTCGGTTGACCCGTAGAGGCGCAGGGTTACGTCGCCGTTGCGGGGGGCGTTCCAGTCGCCGCCGGTGGCGTAGCGCCAGAGACGGGTGCCGTTGGTCTGGAAGGGGGTGCCGTTGTTGCGGGCTTCGTTGAAGCCGCTGCCGCGGACGAAGAGGCGGAGCGACTCGCGAACGTGCTCGGCGAGGAGCAGGCCGTTCTGGCTGTGGACGTTGCTGTTGATGTCGACTGGGCCGCGCTGGGCGGGCGACTCCTGGATGTAGCCGTCGGTGCCGAGAACTCCGCCGGCGGCGAGTATGCCCCAGGGGCCGCGTTTGGTCTGGAGCTGGAGGCTGTCGTCGTAGGTGTTTTGCGCGCCGTAGCTGGTGCGCAGTTCGGCCTCATTGGCGGTGGGATGGACGGGGACCACGGTGACTACGCCGCCGATAGCGCTGGAGCCGTAGAGGTCGCTGGCGCCGCCGCGGAGGAGCTCGATGCGCTGGATGGCGAGCTCGGGCGTTTCAAGCCAGTGGATGGTGCCGGCGAAGGCGTCGTTGAGCGGGACATCGTCTTCGGCGATGAGGGTGCGGCTGGCGGAAGTGGAACCGAGGGCGCGCAGGCTCATTCCCTGCGAGGAGGGATTGGCGACGAGAGAGCTGGAGCGGCGAAAGAGCTCGAGGCCGGGAAGCTGGCGGAGCTGGTCGTCGAGGGTGGGCGCGGCGGTGGTGCTGAGAGCCTTCTCTGAGAGCAGGCGCGTGGCTACCGGACTCTCAAGCGAGCCGAGCGGGGCGCGATAGGCGGTGACGGTAACTTGTTCGACTTCAGTGGAGAGCTCGAGGTGGACGGTAGCGCCGTCGGTGATTTGCTGGGATTGTTCGGCGAAGCCCGGAGCGGTTACGTGGACACGGCAGGGAGTGGGGCAGGGAAAAGATAGCTTGCCGGATGCGTCGGTGCGGCCGAGGGGTTTTCCGGAGGGATCGGTGACGGAGGCCTGGGGCAACGGTGCGCCGCTGGTATCTTCAACGGTGATTGTCACTGGGGTTTGTGCGCGGAGGGGCATCGGGACAAAAAACATCCCGGTCAGCGCCAGGGCGCCAAAGCTCGCTTTCCACTTGGACCACTGCATCGGCGGTGCTTTCACCTGTTGAGTTGAGGCTCTGGAGCAATTGTGCCACGGTTCTTCCGCTTCTGGCTTCGAGGGCCCGCGGAGCAATTTCATTGAGCGGGAAGAGGACAAAGGCCCGGTCGGCCAGACGGGGGTGGGGGATCTCGAGTCCCGGCTCACTGATGTTGACGTTGCCGAGGAGCAAAATGTCGAGATCGAGGGTGCGGGGGCCGTTGTGGATTGCGGAGGAACGGTCGCGGCCGAACTCCTTTTCGATGCGGAGCAGGGCGGCCAGCAGCGCGTGGGGATCGAGATCGGTTTCCAGGGCGACGGCTGCATTGACAAAGCGCGGCTGCGCGGCGAAGCCCACTGGTTCGGTGGAATAGAGCGATGAGCGGCAGACTAGCCGGCCCAGGGATGCGAGGCGCGCGGCGGCTGCGGCCAGCGTTGCCTCTGGCGGGCCGGCGTGGCTGGGCAGGTTTGCGCCCATTCCGATGTAGGCCGTGTGCATGGGTTACAGGGTATCGCGATTACGGATGCACTTGATGGGGGTGGATCGCTTGTATACCGGAATAACGCAGAAAATCCGGCTCGTTCAGTGTGAGGATGCGGGTGACGCCGTGAGCCTGCATAATTGCCGCGAGACGCGCATCATGCACTTGAACACCGCGCACGTTGTTGGCGACCACCAGGCGCCGCCAGATGGAATATACCTGTTCGTTGTCGGGCAGGAGCGTCATAGTACGTTCAATGAATTCAACACGTTGATTGGCTTCAACGATGGTGAGACCGTAACCGTTTCGGTCTGTGGGCCGGGTGACGACATTCCAGAACTCAGCGATGTTCTGAGTTGCGAAGCAAAGGTCGGCGCCCTGGCGGTCCAAAGCCTCAATCGTGGTTGCGATGATTTGATGTTGGGGGTCGTCTTGCCGGGAAAGCCGCAGGAGAACGTTGGTATCGATCAGATACCGCGGCGAGGGGGCCATCAATCATGATCCTGATAAAAGCTCTCCCGTGTAAATGCCTCGTCTGGAAGTTGGGGGATGTTTTCTGAATTCGCAGACATGGCTCGGATGAATTCCCCAATATCCATCTTTGGCCTGGCAGGGGGGAGCGGCGTGGATGCGGTGCGCACGGCATCGTCAATCAGGCTCCGGACGTAGTTTTCCGGCGACTGGCCGCGTGCCTGCGCCTGCGCGGCGAACTCATCCGGTATTTCAACTGTGACCTGCATGGAGAAAGGGTATCAGGGAGCGGAGAAAAATGCCATGGAGAGACGCGCGGCGAAGGCGCGCTCAATTGGGCAGGTTTGCGCCCATTCCGATGTAGGCCGTGTGCATGGGTTACAGGGTATCGCGGCTGGCGGTAGATGCATCAGATACGTGAATCCAACTTGGATTGCGTGGAGGACTGAATGTTTGTCATCACCGGAATTACGGGAAACATTGGAGGGGAGCTGGCGCGGACTCTTTTGCGGGAGGGGAGACCGGTTCGAGCGGTTGTGCGCGACGCGGCAAAAGGCGAATCGTGGGAGCAGAATGGGTGCGAGATCGCGGTGGCGGATGTGAACGACGCCGCGGCATTGGCCAAGGCGTTCAAGGGCGCGGAAGGTGTCTTCATCCTGATGCCGCCGGTGTTTGACCCATCGCCTGGCTTTTCTGAAGCGCGGGCATTTGCAGCCAACATGAAGTATGCGCTGGAAGTTGCGAAACCTGGGAAGGTTGTGTATTTGTCGACGATCGGCGCCGATGCCAAGCAGGAGAACCTGCTGACACAGCACACGATCGCGGAGCAGGCTTTGAGGGGGGTGGAGTTGCCGATTACGTTTCTGCGGCCTGCGTGGTTTATGGAGAACGCGAGCTGGGATGTAGGTCCGGCGAGGGAGCAGGGCGTGGTTCCGAGCTTTTTGCAGCCGCTGGACCGGGCTGTACCGATGGTGGCTACTGCGGATATTGCGCGGCTGGCGGCGGAGTTGATTCAGGAGAATTGGACGGGCAGCAGGGAGGTTGAGCTGGAGGGGCCGAGGCGGATTACGCCGAACGAAATCGCAGCGACATTTGCACGCCTGCTGGGGCGCGAGGTGAAGACGGAGGTGGTGCCGCGGGAGACGTGGGAGCGGCTGTTTGTAGGGCAGGGAATGAAGAACCCGACGCCGCGCATCCAGATGCTGGATGGATTTAACCAGGGCTGGATCGAGTTTGCAGACGGGGGAGCGCATGCACGGAAGGGCGCGACGGAGCTGGAGACGGTGCTGAAAGGGCTGATTGCGCGGTAGGCAGAGACGATAGGGCTGAGAGGACGGGAAGGCTGAGCGCCGGCCTTCCCGTTGGAGGGGTTTCCGTCAATCTTCACGCAGGGCAAATGGCCGCTGCGCCTCCGGAGCGAAAGAAATCGGAAGCAGGCTCGTCAACAAGATGGATTCATTCGCTCGCCGTGCGCGTACCGCTCTCTGAGGCTCGGTCCGTGCTGATTCTGCTAGCATCCCTGTTGGAGACTTTTCCGTATGGACGCTGTTACCAGTGCGGGCCTTGGCGCCCGCCGCAATGAAGATATCGCGCTCGATCTGCTCAAGTTTGTTGCAGGCACAACCGGCGTGGGCCGCGCTACCGTGCCCTCCACGGGATTCAGCGGCTCGGCCGCACCCAAGCCGGACGAGCATGTGACCCAGCTGCTTGAGCTTTACGGCCGGTGTTTGAAGGCAGTGGAAGGCAAAGGGGCTGGGGCATAGCCGGCGAATCCACTTTGCGCGTTGCAGTGGCCGGGGCAGGCGCGTTTGGGCGCAACCATCTTCGTGTCTATCGCGAACTGGAGACGGCGGGCGAGCCCGTTGCGCTGGTTGCGGCGATTGAGCCGGACGCGGCGCGCGCGGCCGAGACGGCGGAGCAGTACTCGATTCCTGTTTATGGGACCGTGGATGAGCTGCTGGCAGCGGATCTGAAGCTTGACGCGGCTTCGGTGGCGGTGCCTACGGTTCATCATCATGCGGTTGCTTCGGCGCTGCTGGAGGCGGGACTCGATCTGCTGGTGGAAAAGCCTCTGGCGGCGAGCCTGGCTGAGGCCGATGAGCTGATTGCATTGGCGGACAAGGGCGAGCGCATTTTGCAGGTGGGCCACCTGGAGCGGTTCAATCCCGCAGTGCTTGCGATTCAGCCGCAACTGACGCGGCCGATGTTCTTTGAGGCGCACAGGCTTTCGGTGTTCACGCCGCGCTCGCTGGATGTGGACGTGGTGCTGGACCTGATGATTCACGATTTGGACATCGTGCTCACTTTCGCGAATTCGGCGGTGCGCGAGGTGCGGGCGGTGGGCCTGCCGATTCTTTCGCCGAAGGTGGATATCGCCAATGTGCGGGTGGAGTTTGAGTCGGGCTGCGTGGCGAATTTTACAGCTTCACGCGTGTCGACGGAGCGAGTGAGGAAGCTGCGCTTCTTTGAGCCGCGGCAGTATGTGTCGATTGATTATGCGCGGCAGGATCTGCTGGTGATTCGCGTGGACGGCGCGGGGAAGGCTTCACAGGCGGACCTGATTGCGTCGTTGCCGAAACATATTGCTGCGCTGCTGCCGCCGGGGATTGCGGAGGGAATTGCGTCAGGAAAGATTGACCTCAGCAAGGTTGGCCCGGCGATGATTGCGCAGTTTGCGGCGATGGCAAAGATTGATCCGGCGGTGATTGCGCAGGTGACAAGTGCGGATGGCCCGAAGGCGGGATTGAGTTTTTCGAAGCCGGAGGTGACGCCGGGCGAGCCGCTGCGGCTGGAGATTCAATCGTTTTTGGATGCGGTGCGGACGCGACGCGAGCCGCGCGTGACGGCGCGCCAGGGACGGAATGCGCTGGCGCTGGCCCTGGAGATTCAAGCGGCGATGGAAGCTCATGCGCATCGCGCGGGGCTGGGG
>JBEKDE010000121.1:0-12738 GCA_050014515.1 Occallatibacter sp. | reverse complement strand
GTTATTGATCAAACCGCAGAGCTCTTGATCAGCGGCCGCTTGCACACTCATATCCGTGCAATGCGAGTGTTCACTGGCGAAGGCATGCCGTTCCAGCAGGATGGGAGAAATCTGCCGCATTCCCCACCTCCGAGCGCCGGTCGCAATCGCAGGAATTTGCTTCAGGTACGAGTAGAGACTGTTCGGTGTCTTCCTCGAATGCCGGCGAATCCGGAACAGCGCAGACGGGATCGAGCGGCGGTTCTTCATCGCTGGGTACAGCGCCTTCTTCCTCTTCGTCTTCGTCCGCACTTTCGTCAGCAGGGTAAACAGGCGCATCTGCGCCGGACCCGGCACCACCCTCGTCGACGCCGCCTTCAACCGTTTCACGTTGGCCCATCCACCCTTGAATTTCTGATAAGAAACACTAATCCCACCACTTGGGACACCGTCTCTCCTCCACGGGTGCATACTGGTGAATAGGCCGCATTTCGCCAGGACAACCCTCCCCTTGGGTTCCCTGTCTTCCATCATGGCTACAGCGGAAGCAGAATTGATCGATCTCGAAGTCGATGAGCATAAGTCGACGCGACCCCAAGGAGCGGCGACCTCGCACAACGAAATACGGGGCAATGTAATTCTGGTTCCGCTCTATTACACTTGCAAGGTCCTTACCAAGCGATCGTTTTGGCACGCGAACGAATGAAGCAATTGGAACGCCGCCGGACAAACAGCTGCGAGGCTTCAATGAAAGCGCATACCCGGGTTTCCGGTCGCGCGCTCGGCGAAGAGGGCCGAACAGGTCGAATCAAAAAGTACTGGGCTCACTGAGAGGGTTATATGACGGTTTCTGCTCGTTATCCTGGCATCCGAATCACTGCAAACGGCAATCAGCTTGTCTCCTACCATACTGAGACCCGCATCGCCGACGCCGGCGTGTTCTATCCCATCACTCCCTCCACCGAGGGCGGCGAGCTCTTCCAGCAGGCCTATGCCGAGGGGAAACTGAACGTCTTCGGCCACAATACCATCGCCATTGAAACCGAAGGCGAACACGCGGCCCAGGGTGGCGCTATTGCGCACTCCGTTTGCGGCAAGCGCGTGGTCAACTTTACTTCGGGCCAGGGTGTTGTCTACGGCGTGGAGCAGTATTACCACGCGCCCGGCAAAGGATCGACGATGGTGCTGGAAGTGGGTGCACGCGCACTGACCAAGCACGCCCTGAACGTCCATTGCGGCCACGACGACATCTACGGCGCGCTGGATACCGGCTGGATCATGATCATGGGCAAGGACGCGCAGCAGGCAGCCGACCAGTCGCTGATCCTGCGCCGCGTTACCGAGCTCTCGCTGACGCCGGGCATGAATATCATGGACGGGTTCCTCACGACGCACCTGGAGCGCACCTTCTATAAACATGAGTCGGAGCTGATCCGCGAATACCTGGGCGCGCCCGAAGACATCATCGACTGCCCCACCGAAGCGCAGCGCACTCTGTTTGGGCCCACCCGCCGCCGCGTTCCCAAAATGATGGACCTCACCAACCCGATCCTGCTTGGGCCGGTGCAGAATCAGGAACACTATATGCAGGGCATCGTGGCTCGCAGGAACAACTTCGCCGAGCCGATTCTGCAATTCCTTGAAGATGCCTACAAGGATTTTGGCGAGCTGACCGGACGCCACTACGGCCTGATCACCAAGTACAAGACCGACGACACCGACACGGTCTTCGTCTCGCTTGGTTCGGCAGCGGAAAACATCGAGGCTGCCGTCGACTACCTGCGCGAGACCCGCGGCGTGACCGTCGGATCGATCCACGTAAATGTGATTCGTCCCTTCCCTGAAGCGGCCATTGTTGAAGCGCTCAAGGGCAAGAAGAACGTGATCATATTGGAGCGCACCGACGAAGCCCTTTCGCCCGACAACCCGCTTGGCAAAGACATCCGCACCGCGATCTCGAAGGCCATCCAGACCGAAGGCCGCCCTGCGCAAGAGGGTCTTCCGACTCTTTCGCTGAGTGATGTGCCCCGGATCTTCGCTGGCACCTACGGCCTGGGCTCGCGGGACTTCCGCCCCGAGCACGTGATCGGCGCGTATGAGTTTGCCACCGGCGGCCGCGCCCGCCAGGACGGCAAGACCGCTGCCGACGGGGTTAGCTTCATGATTCTCGGCATCGACCACCCCTACGCGGTTGTCGGCGATGAAAAGCCCTCGCTGCTTCCCCAAGGCGCGGTCGCTGTCCGCTTCCACTCCATTGGAGGATGGGGCGCCATCACCACGGGCAAGAACCTCGGCGCCATCATCGGCGACTTGAACGATCTTCTTTACGAGCGCGACGGCCTGAAGGACGACCTCGGAAATCCCAAGGAAGTGATTCACGTCAGCGCAAACCCCAAGTACGGCTCTGAAAAGAAGGGCGCGCCCACCAGCTACTTCATGGTCGCGGCAAAGGACCGTATTCGCGTGAACTGCGATTTGCGCCATGTGACGGTTGTTCTCTGTTGCGATCCCAAGGCTTTCACCCACACCAATCCACTCGACGGAATCCAGCCCGGCGGTTCGCTGGTTTGGGAGTCGGACGAGGAAGGCGAGCAGGCCTGGGAGCGTCTGCCTCTCTGGGCGCGCAAGCAGATCATCGATAACAAGATTCGCGTCTTCACGTTGCCTGGCTTCGCCATCGCCAAGAAGGCCACCGACCGCGGCGATCTCCAGCTCCGCATGCAGGGCAATGCATTCCTCGGCGCATTCTTCGCCGTATCGAGCCTGCTGGACGAGTTCGGCATCACGCCGGAGCAGTATCGCGAAGTGGTCTACAAGCAGTACGTCAAGAAGTTCGGCAAGTTGGGCGAGGCCGTCGTGGCCTCCAACATGGAAGTCATGACGCAGGGCTTCGAGCAGGTGAAGGAGATCAAGATCGGCGAGCTCTCTGCCGCCGACCGCTCCACGCTGCGCGGCCAGGCGCTGTTGCCCATTCTTGAACTCGCCACTGCCGGCGGCGTTTCCTGCGGCTGCCGCACCACACCCGTTCCCGCAGGCCAGGGACCACGCACACCCGTAAGCAGCATCACCGCATTCGACGCGGAGTTCCGCTCCAGCTTCGGGTATGACCAGCCAGCAACGCCGCTCTCGGCATTGGGCGTCATCGCTGCCGCAACGGGTGACACGGCTTCCAAATATGTTGCCCGCCGCGAAACACCGCTCTACATTCCTGAAAACTGCACCCAGTGCATGGAGTGCATCTCTGTCTGCCCTGATACCGCCCTGCCCAACACCTCGCAGGACTTGAGCACATTGCTCACCACCGCTGTTTCGTACTACATCGCCGATCCGGCTGAGCGCACCAGGATGCTGAAGGCGCTTCCTGAAATCGAAAAGGCCACGCGCGTGCGCATGCTGGCAGAAATCAAGACCGGAACCCCGCTGCCCAGTATCCTCCGCGATGTTGTATCGGCGCACGAGGGACTTTCGACCTCCGCGCAGCAGCAGTTCTTCGACATCATCGCCAAGGTGCCGATGGCTTATCAGAAGGTGAACGCCATCTTCTCGTCGCCCGAGCGCAAATCACCTGGGTCCGGCGGCATCTTCAGCATCTTCGTATCGGATCTGTGCAAGGGCTGCGCAGCCTGCGTGACCGCCTGCGGCGAGCACGAAGCGCTGCGCATGGTCCAGGAAACGGAAGATGTCAACGCCGAGCACGAGACCGGCACGGGCTTCCTCAACCTTCTTCCTGACACTTCGCAAAAGTATCTCGGCTTGTATAACGCCGCCAACCCGGCCGACTCCAAGACCGCGACCCTGCGCAACATGTTGATGGTCCGCACCAACTACGACGCGCTTGTGGCCGGCGACGGCGCCTGCGCTGGCTGCGGTGAAAAGTCTGTGCTCCGCTCCATCGCCGCTGTTACCGAAGCGTACATGCGCCCCATTTATCACGCCAAGAGCGACCGTTTCGTTGCCAAGGCCGGCGACCTCGAGAAGAACGGCGTCGCAAGGCTGGCTGCTCTCAAGGAGCGCAACCCGGACGAGTACGCGCTGCTTCGCCAGGCTATCGCGCACCTCGTGCTCGGGCTCGGCGGAGAGCACGTGAAAGACACCAAGGCTCGCATCGCCGCGCACGAGGCCGCCGAGGGCCCGATCACCGACGCGCAGCTGGTTGAAGCCATCGCAGCGGTCCTGCTGACTGAGGCGTTCAACCACAAGAGCCTGCAGCCCATCGACGGCCGCCTGGCCAATGGCATGTCCGTGATGGCGATGGCCGCGCACACCGGCTGCAACACGGTCTACGGTTCCACTTCGCCGAACAACCCGCACCCCTATCCGTGGATGAACTCGCTCTTCCAGGACGGCATCACCGTGGGCTGGCTGATGGGCGAGAGCTTCATTGTTGACCACGCGCGCCGCTCCGTCATTCCCGAGCGCCTCGCCGACATCCTCTTGACCAAGGACGAGAATGTCATCAACGAAGAAACCTACTACCACTACACTCACTTCACGGACGCGCTGATGACCGACCAGGAGATTGTTGAACTGCCCAAGGTGTGGGTGGTTGGCGGCGACGGCGGCATGGGCGATATCGGCTACCAGAATATGTCGAAGGTGATCCTGCAGAACCGGCCCAACATCAAGGCCCTCATGCTCGATACGCAGGTCTACTCCAACACAGGCGGCCAGAACTCTGATTCGACCCCCATGCTCGGCGGCGGCGACATGAACACCTTTGGCGCGGCCACGCAGGGCAAGAACACTGAGAAGAAGACAGTGGCGGAAACATTCCTCGCCGGCCACGGTTCGCCCTTCGTCGGCCAGGTCTCGATGGCCAACGCACCGAAACTCTACCGCGCCATTCTGGATGGATTGGAATATCGCGGCACGTCGTTCATCCAGGCCTTCACCACCTGCCAGCCCGAGCACGGCGTGGCCGATGACATGGCGCTTCACCAGGCACAGCGCGTGCGCGACAGCCGCGGCGCACCGGAGTTCGTCTTCAACCCGCGCCTCGGCGAAACCTATCAGGAGGCGTTGGACCTCAAGGGCAATCCGTCCATCGATCTTGACTGGTACGAGACCAAGTCGAAGACCACGGGCGAAACTCAGCGATACACGGTCGCACACTGGTGCACTACGGAAGCTCGGTTCCGCAACCACCTGAGGAAGCTGAAGCCCGAAGCCGCAGCCAAGCTCGTTCACCTGGACAACATGCTGGTCCGCATCACGCAGCAGGACGTGGTCTATCGGCGGTATCTCACGCCCGGCCATCGCGCCTTCATCCCCGACTTCGGCGTGTACATCACCTATGAGGAGAACGGCAAAACCGAGTACCGCGCCCTCTCTCGCCAATTGGTCATGTTCTGCGTTGAGCGGAGAAAGGCGTGGCGCATGCTGCAGTCCAAGGCCGGCATCGTGAACAAGGAATACGCTGCGCAGAAAGCGATTCTCGCCGACGTAGACGCCGGCAAGATTCCGCTGGACGATTTCCTTGCGAATGCTCACGAAATGCTGAAAGAACGGTTGAGCGGCGGTGTGCTGGCTAAGGCATAGCTTAAAACTCAGTTCCAAACCAGAAGGCGGACCCTCGAGTCCGCCTTCTTCATCTGCTTTCGTTCGGCGAAGCTAGATCAGCGGAGTTACACCACACCGAATAAGATAATTCGCAGTCGCGTCAAATTCGTCCGGCGAATTAGTAGGGTCGCCAGGGTCACCCTTGGGAATAAAAATAACCATCCCCATCCGCGCACGTGTCAACAACACCCGATACGCATTTCTTCGGAATTCCTGCCTGTCCTTGCTTTTAATTGAGCTCCATTTGCTTTGCGTGCCTTGCCGCAATGCACGCAAGAGCCAACCATTCCCGTCACTCCAAACACAGTCCCCGCCCCAACAAAGACCAATCCAATCCAATTCCAATCCTTGAATTTCAAACTCTGTCGCGAACACCTCGCATTGAAAGCTTGATCGCACATCCGTCCTCTCGCCAAGATACCAATGCTCCCATTGATAATCCGCATGAAACGTCGAACTGGGTTCCAATCCTTCCGCTCGCAATCGTGCCGCGCCCGAGGAGCCGACAAGACCGTAACGATTTGCGCCAATTCCCTGCTCGCGCAGCATCACGCGAGTTTGGTTCAACTCTCGCGAAAGGAGGATCGGAAATCTCTCAGTAATGCACAACGATGCGGCTCCTTCTGAATCGCCATCCAAAACATAATTGACCCATGTTGCCAGTTTTTCAGCCCGCAGACTCCTATTCGAGGTCCGCAAGTGGAGCGTTGGACTCGTTTGGACATCTCTCTGAGCGGTGCCATCGAACAACCTATGGCCGGCGGTAGACGAACCACCCTCCAGAACCTCGGGGGAAGCATAAATCACCCAATCTTTCGCAGCGTCGGCGAGAGCTCTTCCCCATTCCTCCAGACCAGCTTCGCCATCATTGATCTCTTGCCCTCCGCCCACCAACGCAACGACCACTGCCCAGTCTTCATGTCGCTCCATGATGCGCAGCAGCATCTCGGGTTCCGAATAATCTCGATTGAATTTTTTCATATGCTGAGCGCGATTCCAGGCGCGTTGTGCTTCATCAAAAATGATGGCGTGATTAGATGGAGGCCCAAGATTATCGTCCGTGTGGTATCTGGCAAAAACATGAACATTTTCAATCAGGGTTTTGGCCTCTGCCCGCGCTTGCGGTGCTCCAGCACCTCCTCGCATGCTTTCATGCGTAAACAAATGCTGGAGAACCTTGACGAGCGGCCCGTTTCCGCTCATGAAGTGAATCGCGTTTGAGCTGTTCTCACTTGAGTGTGCGAGGCTCAGACCAACAAGTGTCTTTCCAGAACCTGGCACCCCAGTTAAAAAGCAGATTACGTGGCGCCTCCGCTCGCGGGCAGTATTCACAAATCCTTGAATCGCAGCTCTTACCGCTTCGATTTCGAATTCGGAAGCTTCGGAATGCGCAATCTCGCGAATTGTAAGGCCGGTGCGTAGAGCCAAGGCCGCTTCAAAGATACTTGGCACTGGGAAATAAGGGCTGCTATCCCATAGATCAAAGTCAATCTGCCCTGAGGAAGATCGTTCAACTTCAAGAAGAAGACTCGGTAATCCTTCCCACGAACTGCGCATGACAGTGGCGACACGATGGCCCGGCATCTGTGGAAACAGTTCCCGCTGATTGATAGGGTCGTAGTTTGTCTCTTTCGCTTCAGGCGAAACAATGACAGGCACTATTCGGCGTTCCGCCGATGCCTGATGAAAGTAATGCAACAGAAGCGCATACTCCTCGACCTGACGTTTTGCCTGTGAGGCCGCAAGTGTCGTCTTTGCCTCGAGGACAACGATAACCTCACGGATCAACAGGACAATATCGATCCGTGATTCCTTGCGTGGAATCGAGAACTCGAGAACCAGGCCCCACGATTTGCAAGAACCCGATCTTTCAAAGCACTGTTCCAAGGAGTCCCGAAGAAGGCGAAGATCACGCTCCCAAGTCAGCGTCTGATCCGTAAAGAGATTCGTGTAGCCCTGGCGCGCATATGCAGTTTCCAACCGCGCGATGAGGTATTCATCTGTCCGCGCAAGGAATGCCTCAACACTCGACTTGTAGAAGGAGGTCATGCCGGCGAGTCTGGTTGCCTGCAGGCCAGGTTATCACCACGTCGCGCGTTCCAGGCGCCACAAGCGCGGAAGCCAGCCTCGAAAGGCTGGCTTCGCTTTTCATCCAGTTTGGGGGAGGGATGTTGGCGCTGACAGTAGCCCAGCACTCATAACGAGGCGCGCGGGCTGATGCCAATCCACTCTGCTCTGCCCGGCACCCGATAAGGGCTAGCGGGACAGCGAGAAGGAGGTCTGCGCTGAGGCTTCCCAGAGGCGGCGGAACGCGTCACCTTCCGCGATCGCTGCGCCGAGCCTGCTGGCTTCATGGGACGTCTGTTCGCGGTGAAAGGCGATCAAGGCTGCGCGCACCAGTTCAGTGGTGCTCTCAAAGCGTCCGCTCTCAATGCTGCTCAGGACAAAATCGTCCAAATCGGGGGGCAATGTGACAACTCGATCAGGCATGGCACGGCTCCATGTACATATTAGAACCAACTCTACCCTAAAAGTTGTATTGACAATCACACTTGTTCAGGAAAAAAGAACCCGATTTGCAACACTGGCGTAGAACGCGAGACCGTCCGGCGCCGCGCCGGAGCGGCCTTAGCGGCTGAAAACAATGTACTTCCGTCCCGCATACAGCCTGAAACCGCCAGCTGGGTCGGCTACAACCTGCAGCGGCATGGGCCGCTTGAGCCCCGCATCGTTGCCCGAAGACACGGTGAGCAGGTCGTGTGCGCCTACATCGGTGACCACAAACTTGTCGCCCGCAATGAATCCTACGCCATAGACGCCCGCGGGCAGGCTCTGGCCGCCCACCTTGATGGGCACCTCGGTGATGAAGTAGGCCTGATACTTGGAAGCCACATCGGTCGCGTATCCGCTTGTATCTACAAGGGTTGTTAGCACGTAGAAGCCATCGGCAAACTTTACGCCGCCGGAGTTGCGGAGTTGCGTGGTGGCCGACTGCGCCTTGTAATACACCTTTTCCGGCAACAGCTTCTGCACATCGGCCGGCTTCAAGACCGTATTGCCCTGCGCCATGGACGAACCTGTGGCCGCCAGGCCTGCCACGGCCATCACCCCAACCGCCGCCATCTTCATCATTGCTGAAAAACGCATCGTAACCCTCTCACTTTCCGCTGCGTACCGGAGTATACCGCATGGTTCGCCGCGCTGGCTCAACCTAATTATCGATGGAGAGCACGTCGTAGTTGTTGTTGATGGAAACCCTCTTGACCGCCTGGGGCAGCTTGCCCAGCGACACGGTTTTGTCGATGGTGTTTGCGCCAACGATGTTCACCGTACCCAGCCGCAGGCTTTTGCCATCGGCGTATTCCAGGTAGATGGGCACCATCATTTTGAATGCCGGCGACACGCCCGACTGCGCGAGAGTGAAGTGCAAAACCGACTTGTCGCCGTCCTGCGTTACCTGGCCCTGAAAGTGGTAAGCCGGCAGCTCGATGCCGTAGACAAACTCGTTGAAGAACCAGTCCATTTTGTGATTGCCGTCCAGGTCCATCGACGGGCTCATATGTTTTTCGACCACGGCCTTGAAGTCCTCCGTGGTGGCGGCCTGCATGCGGTGGCTCTCCATGAAGTCGTGCATGGTGGCTTTGAAGCGGGCATCTCCATCCTGCGGCGACCACATCATCATGCGCACCATATGCAGAATGTAGGCGCCCTTTGGATAGACGAGGTTCTGGTAGATGTCCCAGCCCGCCTTGGGAGACATGAGCCGGAAGCCCATGGTGACCGGTCCCACGTCGATGGGCCGGAAGCCGAAAGCGTTTTTCTCAGTGATCAGCTTGCGCTGCTCTTTCCAGAACTCGAGGAACTGGTCAGGCTTGGGCCGCGTGGCCTGGAGAAAGATGGACGCCGAAGTATTGGCGAATCCCTCGCTCATCCACTGGTCGCGATAGCCGCGGAAACCGACCGTCTGCCCCCACCACTGGTGCGCCACTTCATGCGGAGTGACGACCTTCCAGTACATGTCTTCGGCGCGCAAGCCCAGAAAGTGCTGCTGGGTTGAATCGAAGAAACCGCAGATGGGCAGATACACCAGCATGGGCCAGCTCTGGCCGTAGTTGCAGGCCGACTGCTGCGTGAGCGAGATGTGCGCGAACGACAGCGGGCCAAAGTAGTTGGTGTAAAGCTGCGCGGCGACTTCGCCTTCGTTGAGCTCGGTAGCCAGCATGGGCGTTGTGTTCAGCGTGCCGAACGGACCCTGGCCCGCGAGTCTCGATACTTCGTCAGGAGGTTCCTTGTTGGCGTAGGCATCAATGGTGAGTTCGCCGCCCAGCGGATTGCCGAACTTCTCCTCTTTGGTGGTGAAGTCGCCTATGCTGAAGCCCACCACCGCGAGCGGCACATCCGTCTTCCACTCGGAGGTGGTGATGCCGCCATCGGTGCTCTGACTCACTTTGGTCCCTGTGGCAATCATCTGCAGGCTCTTGGGCACATGGAAAACCATCTGGTACATGGCGTAGTCACCCAGGCCCTGGCTCGCGTTGGGATACCAGTCTTCGCGCGCGACCGGATAGTAGTTGCCGCTACCCTCGTTGATGACCACATCCTTGCCGCCGTAGGTGATCTTGAGGGTCGCGGTCTCGCCCTTTTTGAGCGGCTGGGCCAACACCACGCCAAACTCGGGATCGTCCTCCTTCCGCTCCTGCACCCAATCGAGCGCATCGCCTTTCGCGGTCTCCGCGCGGCTCACACGCAGTGTTGGATAGAGATCAAGCGGAATTACCGCGACGCCCTCCTGCTCGGCACGGACCTCAACCGTGGCAAGACTTGAGAGAAAGCCGCTCTTCTCGATGGAGACGTCGAGTTTCTCATTCAGGATGCGATAGGCCGCGTTGTGCTCGTTGCCGGTAGCGGTGCCGTTGCCATACTCAATGGCGCGGTGAAACGCCAGCGGAAACGTCTCTCCCCAGTCGCTCCAGATCTGCAGGCCAACCTCTTCGGGAGATATGCCAGGAACGCCGTTGGGATCGAAGGTGAATACCAGGTGGCCGTTCTTTTTGCCGTGCATCGCGGCCAGAAAAAACCCGCCTGGCGCGGGGCTCAACACGTCCTGCAGGATGCGCAGATCGTAATTCTGATGAAGGTGGGTTCGAGCGAAACTCTGAAACTCCTGAGCGTTTCTTGCATAGGCAGAGTCCGCATCACCCTTGCCCGCCGAGGCTTTGTGCAACTCCGAGGCCGTGTCGTCTGTGAACCGCAGCACCACCTGGTCGAAGTCCTCACCGTACTCTTCAGCGTGGGCAACAATGGAGAGGTTGTGGCGCTCTTCAACGGTAGGCGGCGTGATGTGCAGGTGGCCATCGCCACGGAAGACGGCGCCCGTCACCTTGCCGTTGACTTCGCCGTAAAACGCAATGTTTCCGTGACGAAAAGTAAAGACGGCCGCGTCGCGATGGAGTTCGAGGTTGTTTACCGCGATCACTTCGCCGCCGGGCAAAAGGCTGCGCAGTTGCTGGTAATAGCTATTGCTGTTGGCGGCGCGCTGGGCATTGAGCACAGGGGAGAAAGATAGAAGGATGAAGGCAACAACCAGGGAAATCACGCGAACAGGAATCAGCACAGAGCGGCTCCCTCATGAAGCAGTTTTTCGTTCCACCATTATGAAGGATGCCGCCGATTGTGTGCTGTGATTTATTAAGGGAAGCCGAAGGAGTGGTTTGCAGGAGGCACCTTCGGCCCGCTCAAGTTAGAGCGCGTAGAGATCCACGTACTCGTTCACCGGTGTTTGGGCGAGCCGCTCCCGGTCGAGCGAGGCGGCGAGGATTTGTTCCTGGCGGTCTTCGGTGTAGCGGCGGCGCAGGTTGGTTTTGAATTTCTCGATCAACAGCGGCATGCCTTCTTCGCGGCGCCGCCGATGGCCGATGGGGTATTCGACCCTCTCCTCCAGCACAGAGCCATCGTTCAGCTCCATGCGCAGGGAGTTTGCGATGGACCGCTTGTCGGGGTCGTGGTAGTCGGAGGTGAATCCGGGCTCTTCCACGCAGGTGATGCGATCGCGAACGGCGTCGATACGCGGACCCCAGAGCGGATCGGCGGCTACTGTGTCCTCGTAATCCGCTGCAGTCAGGCGACCGAAGATCAGCGGGATCGCAATCATGTATTGCACGCAATGGTCGCGGTCGGCGGGGTTTGCCAACGGACCTTTCTTGTCGATGATGCGCAGGCAGGCCTCATGCGTGCGTACCGTAATGGATTTGATCGCCGACGCATTCAGCCCGCGCTCGGCCAGTTGCCGGAAGAGCTTCATCGCGGCTTCAACGGCTGTCTGCGCGTGAAACTCTGCAGGGTAACTGATCTTGAACAGAACGTTCTCCATCACATAACTCGAGTAACTCCGTTGGAAGCTGAATGGGCGGCCTTTGAATGACACGTCGTAGAAGCCCCAGGTCTTGGCGGTCAGCACCGAGGGGTAGCCCATCTCGCCAGCCTGCGCCATCAATGCGAGCCGAACGGCACGGCTAGTCGCATCGCCCGCAGCCCAGCTTTTGCGCGAGCCGGTATTCGGCGCGTGGCGATAGGTGCGCAGGCTCTGCCCGTCCACCCAGGCCAGGGAAATGGCATTGATGGTCTGCTCGCGGGTCAGTCCAAGCAGCTTGCAAACCACCGCGGTCGAAGCTACCTTCACCAGGACCACGTGGTCGAGGCCCACCTTGTTGAATGAGTTCTCCAGCGCAATGCAGCCTTGGATCTCGTGGGCCTTGATCATCGCGGTTAATACATCGTGCATCGTCAGCGAAGAGCGGCCATTTGCGAGAGCAGTACGGGAGAGCCAGTCGGCTGTGGCGAGGATGCCGCCGAGGTTGTCAGAGGGATGACCCCACTCGGCAGCGAGCCAGGTGTCATTGAAGTCGAGCCAGCGAATCATGGCGCCGATGTTGAATGCCGCCTGCACGGGGTCAAGTTGGTACGGCGTGCCCGGCACCTTTGCCCCGTGCGGCACCACCGTTCCAGGAATGATCGGGCCGAGTAGCTTGGTGCAGGCCGGATACTCAAGCGCCTCAAGCCCGCAACCCAGCGTATCGAGCAGACAATAGTGAGCGGTCGAATAGGCCAGGTCGCTGTCGATTTCAAATTGCAGCGCATAGTCGGCGATGTCGGTGAGAACCTGATCCGGCGCCGGGCGTTCATTGCTGATGTGCGATGACA
>JBEKDE010000120.1:0-12834 GCA_050014515.1 Occallatibacter sp. | reverse complement strand
CTATGCATCGCTGGTCAAAGCTCTTCATTCCCACTCTTCGCGAGGCCCCGGCAGACGCCGAAGTGGCCAGCCACAAGTTCCTTCTCCGCGCCGGCTACATCCGCCAGCTCGGCGCGGGCATTTACAACTACCTCTTCCTCGGCCAGCGCTCGCTCAACAAGGTCATCGGCATTGTGCGCGAAGAGATGGACAAGATCGGCCAGGAGTTTTACCTGCCCGCCATCCATCCAAAGGAACTGTGGGAACAGAGCGGCCGCTGGACCGGCATGGGCGACAACATGTTCCGCCTCAAAGACCGCAAAGGCGCCGAGCTCTGCCTGGGCATGACCCACGAAGAGATTGTGACCTCAATTGCGCGCAACGAACTGCGCAGCTACAAGCAGTTGCCGCAGATCTGGTACCAGATTCAGAACAAGTTTCGTGACGAGCCGCGCCCCAAGGCGGGCCTGCTGCGCGTGCGCCAGTTCACCATGAAAGACAGCTACAGCTTTGACTTGGACGATGCCGGCCTGGACAAAAGCTACGATCTGCACGACGCTGCCTATCGCGCCATCTTCACGCGTAGCGGGTTGAGGTTTGTTGCCGTTGAGGCCGATTCCGGCGCAATGGGCGGCTCCCGCTCGCAGGAGTTCATGGTCTACACCGACGCGGGCGAAGACCTGATCGCAAGCTGTCCGGTCTGCGGATATGCCGCCAACCTGGAAAAGGCAACCTCGCGTCTCGATCCCGTGGTTGAAATGGAGCCGACCGGCGATGGAACTCCGGAGCCGGTCTTTACGCCGGGCTGCGCAGCCATCTCCGATGTGGCAGAGTTCTTCAAAATCTCTCCCGCGTCGGACATCAAGTGCGTAGCCTATATGGCGCTCAAACGCGGCGTGGGCGGTAAACCGGACACGTGGCACGGCCTCGCAACCTTCCTGCGCGGCGACCACCAGGTGAATGAGACCAAGCTGCTCGGCGTCGTACGTGCGGCGGACCTGCGCACCATGCAAGCCGAAGAGCTGGCGCAGTTCTTCAACGGCCCCGCTGGATTTCTCGGACCAGTCGGCCTCAAGCACAACGCCAAGCCGCTCGATGACGGGCTCACCGTGGTCATCGACAAGTCTCTCGAGGGCCGCAAGAACCTCGTTGCCGGCGCGAACAAGCTCGACTACCACCTGCGCAACGTTGTGCCAGGCCGCGATTTTACCTGGACCTTGAGCGCCGAGATTCGCAGCGTAAACGAAGGCGAGCATTGTCCGACCGATGGTTGCGTGGGGGCTCTCGTCGTCGGCAAAGCAGTCGAAGTCGGCCACATCTTCAAACTCGGCGACAGATACACAAAATCGATGGGCGCTCGCGTGCTCGACCCCAACGGCAAGGAAGTCACGCCGATCATGGGCTGCTACGGCATCGGCATCGAGCGCATTCTGACCGCGGCCATTGAACAATCGAACGACAAGAACGGCTTCTGGCTGCCTCCGTCCATCGCGCCATTCACCGTGGTAGTGACCGTGACCAACGCGTCGGACGCAGCACTGCTCGCGACCGGCGAGTCCCTTGCATCAGAACTGGAAGCAGCAGGCCTCGACGTGCTGCTGGATGACAGAGACGAGCGTGCCGGAGTCAAATTCAAAGACGCTGATCTGGTCGGCATCCCCTATCGCATCAACGTCGGCAAGAAAGCCGCCGAAGGCGTGGTTGAACTGGTGACGCGCGCCACCTCAACCAGCGCCGACGTGGCGCTGAAGGACGTCGTGGCGTTATTGAAAGGCAGCTTGTAGCTTTCAGCTCGTCCTGTCTGAGCGCGCGCCGATTCACCTTAGGGAGAACGTCATGTTCTGCGCAGGAATGAAAGAGCTAGTAGCTAGCAGCTAGAAGCTGATTTCTAAAGGAGCAGCAATGGCGTTAAAGATCAGGATTCCGAGATCAAAGAATCAGCGGTCCTGGATGTTCAGGATCTTGCTAGTGGTCGGCGGAGTCTTTGCATTGGGCGCGCTGGTGGTGCTCAGCGTCGGCGGCTATTTCTACTTCGAATATCAGAGCATCGTGGATGAGCGGCTCAAGCAACCGCTGTTCGTGAATACCGCCAAGATCTTTGCCGCGCCGCGTGAAGTCCGCCCAGGACAAAAAATTTCAGTGCATCTGATCGGCAGCGAGTTGCGGGAAGCCGGATACACCACCGATGGCGCCTCGCAGGCTTCGCAGCTGGGCACATACTCTGAGAGCCCGCAGTCCATCACCGTGCATCCCGGCCCGCAGTCGTACCACGCGCAAGACGGCGCGACCATCCACACCAGCGCAGGCGTCGTTGAATCGATCACCGACGATCACGGCCAGCCGCTCGCCAGCTATGAACTCGAGCCGTTGCTCATCACCGGCCTGAGCGAGGATGCCAACCGCACCAAGCGGCGCCTCGTCACCTACGACGAAATGCCGCAGAACCTGGTGAATGCTGTGCTCGCCATCGAAGACCGCCGCTTCTTTGAGCACAACGGCGTCAACTACTATCGCCTGGTTGAGGCCGTGTTTCGCGATGTGACTTCGGGCCAGAAACAGCAGGGCGGATCCACACTGACCATGCAGCTTGCCCGCGGCTTCTTTCTCACTCCGGAAAAACGCATCAAGCGCAAGATCATCGAGATCGTCATCACGTTTCAACTTGAGCACCGCTTCAACAAGAAGCAGATCTTCGAGATGTACGCCAACCAGGTTCCCATGGGCCAGCGCGGCAGCTTTTCCGTGGACGGATTCGGCGAAGCTTCAGAGGCCTACTTCGGCAAGGATGTGCGCCAGCTCAACCTCGCCGAGTGCGCGCTCCTGGCCGGCATCATTCAGCGGCCCAGCTACTTCAATCCCTACCGCCATCCGGACCGCACCATCGAGCGCCGCAACCTGGTGCTCGATTCGATGGTCGAGACCGGCGCAATTACAAAAGATCAGGCCGAGCGTGCCAAGGCTGAACCCCTGCATCTGACCGCAGCCAGCGTCGACGCCAGCGAAGCGCCCTATTTTGTCGACATGGTCCACGATCAGCTGCTGCAAAAGCTAGGCGATCGCGACTTCAATCACGAAGGCCTGCGCATCTACACTTCGCTTGACCCCGGCCTGCAGCGCGCGGCCGCTGAAGCAGTCGACGTGGGCATGAAGAATGTGGATGAGCTTGTAGATAAGATGCACGCGCATCGCAAACCCGGCCAGACGATTCTCTATCCTCAAGTGGCGCTCGTCGCGCTCAATCCTCACACCGGGCAGATACTCGCGCTCGTCGGCGGACGCAACTACGGCAACTCGCAACTGAATCATGCCGTGGCCAAGCGCCCCACCGGTTCAGTCTTCAAGCCCTTTGTTTACGCCGCCGCGTACAACACTGCCATTGAAGGCACCATCCTGCCGGGCCAGCAAAAACCCTTCTCCGCCGTCACCATGCTCAACGACGAGCAGACCACCTACGAGGTCGGCGACCAGGAGTACACGCCGCGCAACTACAAGGATGAGTACCACGGCCAGGTCACGGCCATCTACGCGCTGGCCCACTCGCTCAACAACGCGACCATTGGATTGGCATCGGAAGTTGGATTCGATAACGTGGCCGCGCTGGGCCGCGACGCGGGCATCAAGAACGCGCGCGGAACGCCCTCGGTAGCCATCGGTTCGTATGACGCAACCCCCGTGGACATGGCCGGCGCGTACACCGTGTTCGCCAATAACGGCGTCCACATTGATCCGTGGATGCTGGCCAGCGTGCGCACCCCTTCGGGGGACATCATCACCGACTACACGCCTACATCGAAACAGGTGCTCGATCCACGCGTAGCCTACCTGACCACGAATCTGATGGAAGGCGTGATGAACTTCGGTTACGGCTACGAAGTGCGCAAGCGCGGATTCATGGCGCCCGCCGCTGGGAAAACCGGAACATCGCACGATGCATGGTTTGGTGGTTTCACCAGCAACCTGATCTGCATGGTGTGGGTAGGCAACGACGATTACACCGATGTGAAACTGGCCGGCGCCCTGGCCGCCGCGCCCATCTGGGCGGAGTTCATGAAGCGCGCCGTGGCGCTCCCCCAGTACTCAGATACTCACGAATTCACGCCGCCCGACAGCATTGAAGTGGTAAAACTCGACAAAGTCACCAACCTGTTGAGCGATGAAGCATGCCCCGAAGGATACATGGCAGCATTCCTTCCCGGCACGGCGCCCACCGATACCTGTGACCATCCGCCAGACAAGCGCAATCTCCTGCAGAAGATCTTCGGACTCGGCAAGCCGAACAACTAGAGCATTTTCGGAATTGGTGTAGACCGAAAGCACACACTCAAGTGGCTTTTTCCTCAGGAAAAAGCCACCTTTCACGGTACTGAAAAAGTCTATTTGTATTCCCAAAATGCTTCTAGAGTAATTCCAACGCACGCGCAATGTTGCTCCTGCACGCGCTCCATCATCAGATGCTTTGCTTTGGCTCGCCCACAACAGCGCAGGCCCTGCTGCATGCACTGCACGACGCAATCTTCAATCCAGGAAGATCAGGGCCGCACTGCCCGCAGGAACATGAATACGCAGGATTCCATCGCTGATCGCAACTGTCTCAGCCACGCCCGGATGCCACTTTCCGCCCTCAAGAATCCGTGCGCCTGCTAGCGTAATACCGTCCGTTGCATCCAATGCCGGCGCCAATAACCGCCATGCCCGCGCCCGCCTCAGCTCGCCCGGCAATCGAATAGAGAAGTCGACCGACTGGCCACTATCCTTGTTGAAGATTGCGACCTTGGTGTCTTGTTGATGGCGTACAGCATACGCGGTAGCATTCACGCTCTGCATGTTCGCTGCGGCATGAAGGAATTTTCCGCCCGCAAACTGGTTCGCAAGCAGCATGCCATAGAAGATCGGCATCGCTGCGATTGAGCGCCCTGGCTCCGTCGCGATTGGCGTATAAAATCCGCTGCGCATTGTCTGCGGAGTCTTCGCCGCTTCCAGTCCTGGCGTGTGATCGCCAAGCCCGGCCGAAAGAAGCGCGCTGCTGCCGCCATGCAGATTGACGCCGGCACACCCCAGGCTGGCGAGTTGCAGCATGTAGTCGCCGGCCCAAAGTGCCGACGCGAAAGCATTGCTCATGCCCGGCTTGCCGCCGCGGTAACACGAGTTCCCCTCGGTCATTCGAAACACAAGTCCGTGGCTTCGTGCCACATCTTCAATCGATTTCATCTCAGCCGGAATTCCGGCATTTCCGGCGAGCAGGCGCTCAATCGTGACACGCGGATCGTTCGGCGGACCCTCCGCATAGTAGTGCCCGGTCAAGGCAACCAGGCGAGGCCCCAAGCCAGATTCTGCCCCGCCAAATCTCGTCACCCAATCGGAAGAAGCGCCCACATCCGGCCCACCGAAACGAGCTTCCGGTAAGCTCGCCGAAATCGCATTCGCAAAACTCGTCCACTCCTTCACATAATCCGCAAATCCCCAGCCCGCTGGCCGTGTGCCGTTGTTGGCATCGTGATAAAAATCCGGCTCATTACCGATCTGAAAGAATTCAAGATGGCCGCTCGCCTTCTTCATCACGTAAGCTGCTTCCTCCGCAGCCCTTTCCGGCGTACTGTTTCCAAAGTTGAGGCCGTAGATCAAGCGCCACCCCGTCGCTGTCAGAAAACCCGCCAGCTCATCGATGGCCTCTGGTGTGATGGCGAACAACCGGTGCGGCATCCAGTTTGAATCCGGGTTGCCCGCAGGCACATGCAACCTCGGTTCGATGCTAGACGCATTCGCCTTGAACCAGCAGAACTCGCTCGTATTGCCGCCGATTCGCAAAACCCCATGCGGACTCAAGAGGCGAAAATACGAGACCAGATCGCGGTTCTCCGCGGAAAAGAAATGTGGATCATTGAGCTGCGCCAGTTCATGGCTCAACCCTGTGTAGGTAAGCGGCACTTCGGGCGCAGAAGAATCGTCAGTAAACCTCAATTCGACTGCGACAGCGTCTTCCGCACGCAAAACAGATGCGGAGGAACACAGCGCAACTGCAGCACTTCCCTGAATCAAGAACCTGCGACGATCCACCGATACGTCTCCCTCTTAGACTCCCAACTCCGTCACCGGTAAAGCGACAACCTTCTCAATTGTCCGCGGCGCATCAAGCGGTGTGTCTGCACCTGACCATCAATCACTTAACCGTCGATTATCGTGCCATCCGGCAAAGGCTGGCACCGCGAACACCAGAACGTTACTCTTGCATCCGGCCCTTGAATCCGCCTGCAAATACGCTCCCCACAGCGGCGGCACGGCTCTCCGTTTCGGCCGTAAACCCACAAGCTCGCGGTTGGATCGGCCGCATGCGTGGTGCGCCGCTGACGCCCGCCGTACGTGACAATCGTGTCGTCTGAATCCTCAAGTACGTTCGCTTTCACCAGTCTTTGAGCCGCTGCAATCGCGGCCCTTATCGGGTCCCGATCGAGTGCAGCAACCTTGCAGAACGGGTTGATGCCGGTTACGAAACAGATCTCCGATTTGAAAACGTTGCCGACTCCGGCGATGACTTCCTGGTGCAGTAGTACGTCTGCGATCTCCTCGTCGTGATGAGCAAGCACCCGTCGTTCAACTTCAGCTGGATAGAATTCATCGCTCAACACGTCGATGGCCGGCACGGGAATCTGCAGCGCGCGCGCGAGTTCGTCGGCCTTCAGCATCTTCGCCACCGGCACGCGGAATCCCACTGCAACGTAATCGCTGTTTTCAAGCACGATGCGCATGTTGATGCGCGGTTGCTGCCATCGCTCTCCGGGCCGGTAGATGTGCCAGCTTCCGCTCATCAGCATATGAGTGGCAAGCGTTCCACCGCCGGAGAAATGAATCAGCAACCACTTTCCCCGCGACTCGACCTCATCGACAGTCTGCCCGGTGAGCGGAGTGTCGTCGTGAAAGCGCGTGAGCATTGGGTATGTCGATCGAAATCCTCTGATCTGTTTCCCCGTCAATGCGCGGCCCAGAGCGCGCGCAGTGCGAAAGATTGTGTCGCCTTCAGGCATTTCCTATTGCACCTCGCCGGGATGCGAGTCGCCAATCTGCGCGTCGTGCAGGCTCTGCCCAACCGGCAGCAGAATGCGGCGCAGGTGCATGCCCAGCGGCCCCGGATGAAATCCCGCATCCATGAGGAAGCGCGCCATCGGATGTGCCGCGACCGGCTGCCCATTGATGGTGGTGATCAGCACGCCCTGGTGGCCGCCACGCATGCGTTCCTGGCCCCGTGCGCAAAGAAAATGCGCCAGCCCCGACGCTGCCTGCGAGCGCTCCGGCTCCTCGGCCGGCAGGAAGACAAGCACATTTGGATTTCCGCGGCGAAGCCACGCGACCAGCCGACCGTTGCGCAGAATCACTTCTGCATACGCCGAGCGAGTGAGCAGCCGCGGCGCCGATTCAGAGTCTTCTTCGGCAACAGGAAGCTCCGGCCAGCGCAGCACCGATCCATACGGGTTGGCTGGATCAGCCGCGGCCAACTGCACAAACTCCGGTTTCTCCTCAGGTGGCGCAGTGCGCAGCTGGCGCAGCAAATCGACCGCCGCGGGCAGCGCAAATTGAGTCGCTCCCAAGCCTGCTACGAAATACCCGCGGCGAATGCGGCCGCTCTCTTCAAGCGCCTTGAGCACATCGTAAACGGCCGAGAATCCGCCCGGAACATTTTCTGCGGCCACCGATTCCCTCATCAACACACCGTAGCGATTCAGCAGTTGCAATGCCAGCGCATGGCTCGCCTCGGTCGCTGACGGACCAGCGCCCTCGCTTCCGTTTTGCGCGCGCACCGGCAAAACAGACCAGCGTCCCTGCGCAGTCGGCGGCGTGGTTTTGCGCGAACGAAACACAGCACCCGTCTGCAGACGACGCGGCGTGCGCGCACTGTCCGGCTTCGCAATGTATGCGCGCAGCGCGTGCAGCGAGTCATTCGTGATAAGCCCGCGCCACACCAGGCTCCAAAGCGCATCGATAGTCTCGCCGGGATACCCTCCGCCCATCGCCTGATGCAGCCCATCGAAGAAACTTGCGCCTGTGGATTCAAGTGCGGCAAGAAGTTTTTCTTCGCGCTCTGTCAGAGGCTCTGTCATCGGCCGTTGCTGCATCAGCAACGGCAGTTTGTCGGCGAGAAACAATGCAATGCGCCCGTCGCGCTCGCCAATCGGTTCCACGCCCACCCACGCCACTTCACCCGCTGCAATCAGAGTATCGAGCCCGGCTGATGCGTACTCGGCGATGCGCGCGGGCAAAATCGCAGACTCCAGCAGCGACGCGGGCAGCGGCGCACCCTGCAGGCTTTCAATTGCATCCAGCAGCGCGTCCAGGTGACCATGTCCGCTGCGGCGCGGCGAAAGCAGCCCCTGCCAGTGAATGAGAAAGCGCGCCAGCGTGTGCTGTTCCACGGGTTCAACTTCGCGGCGCAGCTTTGCCAGCGATTTGCGGCGGATCAGGCGAAGCATCTCCGCGTCGCACCACTCGCGATGTGTTCCGCCAGGACGAAATCCAGGGCCCCCGGCGACAGGTCTTCGTCGCTGGGGTGAAAATCCGCCTTCCAGCACGCGTCCCTCATGTGCAAGCTGGCGCAGCGCGGTTTCAACAGCATCCGCATCGAGCGCAAATCGATCGGCTGCCTCCCGCGTTGTGAATGGCCCATGTGTGCGCGCATAGCGGCGCACCAATTCGAGCACGGGATGCGCCACATTCTCAAGCAGCGCCGAGGCCAGGCCCGGCGGCAAAGGAACACCCAGCGCATCGCGGTAGCGCGCCGCATCTTCAGCAGCAATCAATCTCCGCTCTCCGGCAATGCGCAATTCGAGCAAGCGCCGCGAGCGCACCAAACGGTCTACGTGCGCCAATAGATCAGGCGAAGCCACGCGGCGCGCCAGTTCATCACGCGATAAATCGCCCAGGCGCAGGCAAAGATCGTGAATGCCGTCCGCCGAACGTGCACGATAGTTTTCTTGCAGGCACTGCGCAATCTCTTCAACTTCGGCAATTGCATCCGCATCCAGCAGTTCCCGCAGATCGGCCTCACCCAACAGCTCGCGCAGCTGGTCCTGATCGATCGTCAGCGCCTGCGCGCGCCGTTCGGCCAGCGGGGCATCGCCGTCGTAAAGGAAATTCGCCACATAGCTGAACAGCAGCGATGCCGCGAACGGCGACGGCTTGCGCGTCTCCACCACATGCACGCGGAGCTGCCGCTGTTCGATGGCGTGCAGCGTCTCAATCAGCGCCTGCATATCGAAAACGTCGCGCAGGCATTCGCGATACGCCTCCAGCAGCAGCGGAAATGAAGGATACCGCGACGCCACGCTGAGCAGATCGTACGATCGCTTGCGCAACTGCCAAAGCGGAGAGCGGGCATCGGCGCGGCGGCGCGGCAGCAGCAGCGCGCGGCCCGCGGCCTCACGGAATCGCCCCGCAAACAACGCCGTCGTGCCCAGCTGGCGCAGCACCAGCGCCATCGCCTCGGCAGGCTCAACCAGAAACCAGTCGGGATCGGGCGGCGCGTCTGTGTCAGGAAAGCGCAACACAAAGCCGTCGTCGCCCCACAGCGTTTCCACCTCCGGACCACCCGCCGCGCGAATACGCGCACTCACCGCCATTGCCCACGGAATGTGGATGCGGCTGCCGAACGGCGTAAGCACGCAGACTCGCCAGTCGCCCAGCTCGTCGCGGCACCGCTCAATCACCACGGTGCGATCGTCGGGGACAGAGCCTGTGGCCGTTTCCTGGTCGGCAAGAAACTGCATCAGGTTTTCGGCAGCCCCAGGATCAAGATCGTGCTCGGCAACCAGGCGCGTCAACGCGGCCGGCTTGGGCAATGCGCGCAACTCGCGAACCAGCGCTCCGATGCGTCGGCCAAATTCCAGCGGTCGTCCCGGGCCATCGCCCTTCCAGAAAGGCATTTTGCCCGGCTCGCCCGGAGCGGGCGTCACCAGCACGCGATCGTGTGTAATCTCCACAATCCGCCAGGTCGATGCGCCCAGAATGAAAGTCTCGCCAGGATGGCTCTCGAAGACCATCTCCTCATCGAGTTCGCCCACGCGAACCGACTTGCCCTCGCTATACGCCAGAAAAACACCGTAAAGCCCGCGATCCGGGATCGTGCCCGCATTCAGAATCGCCAGCCGCGCCGCGCCATCGCGCGCAGTGACCACGTTGCGAATGCGGTCCCATGTAAGACGTGGCCGCAGCTCGGCAAACTCGTCGGAGGGGTAGCGTCCGCTGAGCAGATCGAGCACGCCTTCAAATGCCGCGCGGGTGAGTGCGCCGAATGGAGCGGCGTGCCGGACCATCTCAAACAGCGCATCGACACTGACCTCAGGCTTTGGAATCTCCGCTTCAGTCCGTGCCGCATCCCACTCTTCAAACTTTAATTCCGCGGTAAGGGTTTTCGCGCGGCGCGTTGTCTTGAGAATTTTGGGCCTTCGCGATGGTGCAGAGGCGGACGGAGGATGGGCCACAATCGCCACCAGTTGCTGCGCCAGCACATCCAGCGGATTGCGCGGATAGCGCGTGGACTCGATGTGCCCCTCATGCATGGCGCGAGTGACAGCTGCGCAGGCCACCAAATCGGCGCGGTACTTGGGAAAGAGGATGCCCTCGCTCACCGCATCCACATGATGGCCCGCGCGCCCAATGCGCTGCATGCCGCTGGCCACCGAAGGCGGCGCTTCAATCTGGATCACCAGGTCAACCGCGCCCATATCAATCCCCAGTTCCAGCGTCGACGTAGCGCAGAGCGCGCGAATCTTGCCGGCCTTCAACTGCTCCTCGATAATCGAGCGCTGCGGAGCGGCGAGCGAGCCGTGATGGGCGCGGGCAATGTCTTCTCCGGCCAGTTCATTGAGCGCGCCGGCCAGCCGTTCGGCCACCTGCCGGCTGTTCACAAACAAAATGGTCGAGTTGCGCTCGCGAATGATCTCGAGCAGCCTGGGATGAATCGCATTCCAGATCGAGACCCGCTTGGGCGCCTGCGACGCCGGACCACTGGGCAGATATTCCTGCTCGCCAAGCCGCGTCATGTCTTCAACTGGAACTTCAATCCTCAGCTTCAATTGCTTGGGAGCACTCGCGTTGACAATCGTCACAGGACGATAATGGAGCGTGGCCGGGTCCGCAACGCCGGCTTCCCACTCCACAACACTTTCTCCCGCCGCCTCGCTGGGATCGAGCGGGTGCGCCGCCTTTGCCGCTTCCTTGTTCTTGTGGCTAGGGTCGGACTCCGAAATTTCAGAATCGGCCCTCTTCCTCCCTTCCCCCAGACCCAAGGCATCTATACACTCTCTTGGCGCGCAAGCGCCGTCTGCCCCACCCCAGGTCTCAACTCCGCCAAGGAACCGCGCAACCTCTTCCAGCGGCCTCTGCGTCGCCGATAATCCGATCCGTTGCAGACGCCTCTTGGTTAGCGCCTCCAGCCGTTCCAATGAAAGCGCCAGGTGCGCGCCCCGCTTGGTCGGCACCAGCGCGTGAATCTCGTCGATGATGACCGTGTCCACCGTGCGCAGAGCCTCGGAGGCCTGCGAGGTAAGTAGCAGGTAGAGCGACTCCGGTGTGGTAATCAGAATCTCCGCGGGATTGCGGGCAAAGCGAGCCCGTTCGCGCTGCGGCGTGTCACCCGTTCGGACGCTGATGGTGGGCTCGCGAAACTCCACCCCCATCCGCCGCGCCATGTTGGCCATGCCGGCCAGTGGCGAGCGCAGGTTGCGCTCCACGTCCACCGCCAGCGCCTTCAGCGGCGAGATATAAACGATCCGGCAGCCTTTTTGCTGGATCGCATGTTGCGGCTGCAACATCAGCCGGTCAAGGCACCAGAGAAAAGCAGTGAGCGTCTTGCCGGTGCCGGTGGGTGCCAGAATCAGCGCGCTCTCGCCGCGCGCAATCACCGGCCAGCCCATCCGCTGCGGGGCCGTGGGCGCGTCGAAGACGGCGCGAAACCATTCCGCCGTCACCGGATGGAAGCAGGCAAAAGGATCGGCGGCTTCCTCGGGGATCGGGCGCGGCGGCATGTTTCATAGAATAGCGCGGAAACCGGCGAAGAGGAAGCGAAAGCCGTCCGATGTAACTCATCGTCCAAGTTATCAATCGGTTGTCAGCTGTTTGAGCGGCATCGCCAGGCTTTTTGAACCCAATCACTCTCTGAAACTGTCACAATCAGCCCGATCCGGGAAACGAATTGGTGTCATTGTCTTTTTCAGTGACTACGCCGCCCACTCGCGCATCTAAACCGCTGAAAGTGAGAGCCCGCAGTTTGCCCGGAGCGCCCATGCGAGACCATCTGGCCACACTCCTCGACGACTTTCGCCGCTTCGATGGCGAGATCGCCGTGGTCCGCTACCAGGGCAACCGCCGCCGCGTCACCACTTACGGTCAGATCGCGCGACTCGCCGGCCGGTTTGCCGCCCTCCTTGAGAGCCGCGGCATCGGCATGGGCGACCGGGTCCTGCTCTGGGCAGAGAACAGCGCGGAGTGGATCGCGGCCTTCCATGGCTGCATCCTGCGCGGCGTGCTCGCCGTGCCCTTGGACGCCTACGGCACAGTTGAATTCGCCGAGCGCGTCGCCGCCGACGTCTCGCCAAAACTCGTGGTGGGCGACGCGGTCCTTCTTGACAAGATGCGCGGCTGGCCGCAGCTTGCCTTTGAAGATTGGGCCGCAAAGTTGCCCACCCAGGAAGCCGGGCCGGTTGCCGGCATCACCGCAGATACGCCCCTGCAGATCCTGTTTACCTCCGGCACCACCGGCGACCCCAAGGGCATCGTGATCACCCACGGCAACGTCCTGGCCAGCGTCGGGCCCATTGAAAAAGCGTCCCAGCCTTACCTGCGCTACGAGCGGCTCATTCACCCCCTGCG
>JBEKDE010000119.1:0-13121 GCA_050014515.1 Occallatibacter sp. | reverse complement strand
TCCGATTTGATTATTCGTATCTTGGGGCGGGGAGAACCACGAATCGGAATCCGCTGGGCGGATGGGTGTACATCGTGGACGGGCACGAAGATGCCGGCGAGGCAATGGGCGGACGGGAACAGCGATGATGAGAGCATTTTCGGAATACATATAGACTTTTTCAGAACCGTGAAAGGTGGCTTTTTCTTGAGGAAAAGTCACTTGAGTGTGTGCTCTCGGTCTACATCAATTCCGAAGAGGTAATGCTATAGAGTCAGTCCTACTTTTGTTCGGGGATTGCGGTTGTCGTTGTTGTGGTTGAGAACACATGCGTCTCGCCGTTGCTGACGGTGATGCCGGGTAGATGGAAATCGTGGATGGTGAGGCTGGTCTGGGTGCGGCTGACGCGCTCGTACTCGGTAAACGTGACCGGCGAGCCTGGGCATAAGAAGCGGGGCTGCTCGCTGCGCTGATCCTTAAAGCTGTTTGTGATGCTGAAGTGTACTGGCTGAACGGAGCTGATGTTGAGATCGGCGGGTGCGCGGTCAAGCGATCCTACCCAATCGGCACCAAGCACGCCTTGATCCGGCACGGGCTGCGGTTTGGTGCAGGGGGTGTCTGACCAGATTACGCTGACGTATGTCAGTGGGGGATCGCGGAGGGCTGATCTGCACGACAGGCCTCCGGCTGGACCAAGGGGAAACCTAAAGCCGTCCACGGGCGAGCAGACACCAAAGCCGGGGACCGAGAAATCTTCAAATGGGAGCGCGATGCGCTGGACGCTGGTCTGCCTGGCCTGAGTGAGCGCGAGGGTGAGGCGGAGGGTGAGTGGCGCCGTCTTCAACTGCTCGTAGATTGAGCGCGGCATGGAGACGGGGGCGTCACCGAACTCTGAGTCAGCGTAGAACTTCGGCGTGGAGGAAGGTTGCCAGTCAGAGGTCCAATGAAAGCCGTTTGGGGCATCGACTTCAAGCTTGACTGCGTCGGGGATGAGCACGGTTCCGGGGGCGACGCCTGTGCCTTGGAGCGGGGTATGGATGATGACATTGCCGTTGTCGGTATAGCTCTCAAAACTCTGCGTACCTGGATCGAGCGGGTGATAGGCAAGCTGGACGAGCGGGGTGGACGGGGTTGGGTATTGAATGTCGATGCGGTGATGCAGTTGCTCATAGCGGGCGCTGAGAGGCGAGCCGAGGATGAGGAGCGCGGGAATTCCAAATAGCAGCACACGGGAGAGAGCGACGCGGCGCAGGACATATTGGAGGACGACGACGACTGCGCACAGGAGAAATGCGATCGTAAAAGTACCGTCATGAGTACCGGAGACACCTGTGAAAGGGCTTGGTAAGAGATGGTCTACGATGGAGCCGAGAAGAATGATGCCGAGAAACGCCCCAAGCAGGGTGAGGATGAGGCGGCCGAAGTTGGAGGTGACCGTGGCCAGCGCGAAGATAGGAAGCACAATGACGATAGTGAGCAGCAGCAAGTTATAAAGCAGGCGGGGAATGTAGCTAGTGGGAGCGAAGCCGGTTTCGGCAAGCATGGCTGATTGTGCGAGGAAGATCGGTATATAGAGAAAGGTGAACAGGAAGAGCAGCTTTGCGGCGAGCAGCTTGGGCCATTCATAGGGACGGGTGAGCCAGAACTGGCGGTCGCCGACCAGGCTCTCGGCGTGAACGCTGCGAACGATGAGCAGACCCCAGCTGATCGGCACGAACACGAAAAGAAATCCGCCAATGATCTGTATCTGGTAACCGACTACGCCACGGTTTCCCATGGCGCCTTGGATGTGATCGGCGCTGAGCCACTGCTGCGGATAGATCCACGCGAAGGCGGCGGTGATGGCGACCGAGAGAGATATCTCGGCCCAGAAGCGGCGCGTGTCTTTGAGGAAGATGTGAAGGATCTGGCTCATGCTGCGGTCCCTTTGACGGCGGGTTGGTTGTGTTGAGATGGAGTGCGAGCACGCCCGGCCTTGGCGACGGCCAGAAAGATGGAACGGAGCGGCATGGGATCGAGCGTGATGTCGCGGGCGGTGGGGAAGAAGTGCGCGATTTCAGCCGCGGCGGATTCATTGTGAGCGCTGTGTATGAAGCGGACTACGCAGTCGGCTGTTTGCGGCTGCAGCCATGCTGGCGGCAGGTTCTCAGGCAGCGGTCCAGGGTTTTCGAGCGTGACTGTGACTTCGCGGAAACGCTCGGAGAGCACGGACATTTCTTCGGAGAAAAGCAGGCGTCCCTGTTCGAGATAGCCGACGTGGCTGGAGAAGCTTTCGATTTCAGCCAGGTCGTGCGAGGAGAGGAAGATTGTCGTCTCCGGTGCGCGCTCGATAAGGCCCTCGATCAACTCGTCGCGAACCAGCGGATCGAGGCCCGAGAATGGCTCGTCGAGGACGATCAGCGGGGGGCGATACGCGAGCGAGCTGGCGAAGGCGGCCTTCATCTTCATGCCGCGGGAGAGATTTTTGAGCTTGCGCGTGAGCGGCAGATCGAACTGGCGGACGAGTTGCTGTTCGAGGGCGCGGTCCCACGTGGGATAGAAGGCGCGGTAATAGTCGAGCAATGCGCCGACCGTCATCCACTCCGGCATCTCCTGGTTTTCTGAGACATAGCCGATGCGATTGAATGCCTTGCCGGCGATGGAGCGCGAGGGCATGCCCAGCACCTGCGCGGAGCCGCTGGTGGGGCGGAGGATGTTCATCAGCAGCTTGATGACGGTGGTTTTACCCGCTCCGTTGGCGCCGACCAGGGCGTAGATGGCGCCTTCGGGGACGGTGAGATCGAGGCCGTCGACGGCGACGGTGCTGCCGAAGGATTTTGAGAGGCTCTGGGTATGGATTGCGGAATTCATGACTATTCGGTCCCTCCGTCTTCGGGGGTGGGCGTTTGTGTGGATGGAGATTCACTGGGCCGGCCTGGATCGTCGTCGGTGAGGCGTTCCCAGTGGTCGGCAATGGATGCGAGCATCTCTTCTCGGCCGATGCCGAGGCGCTTGGCTTCCACCACCAGCTCTTCAATCTCGTGGCCCAGCAGGTGGGTGCGCTCCTTGCGGGTGGAGTCGGGCAGCACCGCGACCACCGTGCCGATGCCGGGACGGGTTTCAAGCAGGCCCTCGCTTACCAGGTGGGCAACGATCTTGTGGGCGGTGTTGGGATTGATCTTGAGTTCCTTGCTCAGGGCGCGGACGGAAGGGAACGGGTCGCCCGGCCGGAGCTGGCCGGAGACCATGGCTTTTTTCGACGCGTAGACCACCTGCTCAAAGAGCGAGACGCCGGCGCGGAAGGTGATGCGGAAGGGAATCACACGTGTACTATAACAGATAGAACACTTGATGCAAGCTCGAATTTCAGATTTGATGAATCAGGCAAGCAGGCGGGGGCATCGAAGCAGATCATGAGACTCAAGCTGAAGTGCGGATTGCTTATTACGCTTGTGCTGGCGGCGTCGATGGCGTGGGCCGACACATTGGAGTTGAAGAACGGCAGCGTGATCAAGGGCAAGTTCCTGGGAGGCACGGAGACTGAAATCAGCTTCCAGGTCGGCTCGACGGTGCAGAAATACAACGTCGCTGACGTCGTATCGCTCAAGTTCGACTCAGAAGGCCCAGCAACTGCTCCGGCGCAGCCGCAGGAAAGTTCTCTTCCCGACGCTCCGGCGCCCGGAGCGCCTGTCGAAACGAAGCCGGCGTCTGTGACAATCCCAGCCGGGACACGAATCTCTGTGCGCACCATCGATACCATCGATTCCACCCAGAGCCAGGTGGGAGACAGTTTCCAGGCTTCGCTCGAAGAACCCCTGACGCTGGAGGGCAACGTGGTAATCGCGAGATATGCCATGGTCTACGGCCGGCTGACAGAATCGAAGGAGTCAGGAACGTTCGCCGGCAGATCGCAGCTTCGCCTGGAGCTGACCGGGATTCAAGTGAATGGAAAGATGGTGCCGGTGGTGACGGGAGACTATCAAGTGATCGGCAAATCGCGCGGCGCGAGCACTGCGAGGAGAACACTCGCCGGAGCGGCTCTTGGAGCGATTGTCGGTGCCGCTGCCGACGGCGGCCAGGGGGCAGCGATCGGCGCGGGCGTCGGCGCAGGCGCCGGTGCAAGCTCAGAGATCATTACCGGGGGCGACCAGGTAAAGGTACCGAGTGAAACGGTGCTCGATTTCACGCTGCTGCAGGATATGTCGATTCCGACGAGTCAGAGCTGATTCCGGGCACAGTCACGAGAGATCAGTCTGCATTTTCGCAATACGTTTGTTCAAGCCAGGGAATGACGTCGGCTACCTCGGAGCTGGGGAGTGACCGCAGGTTCGGATGGATATTCTCGAGGGGCTCGTTGGGAGAACTCGCCGGCCTAAGTCGTGCATCCCGGATGAAGGGCGATGGGCACTGCGATTGCGCTGCGTGGAAAACAATGTTCGTATCGTGGAACGATTGCGGTTGACCCGTGGGCGTGTGGACCGCAGAATGAATAGAACACCGTTGATCCCGGTCCGGGCAGCACAAGGCTGATCCCGCGACCGGAAATCTGCCGGAAGGCACTCCACCCATCCGGGAGAATACTCCCGAATTTCAATTGATTGAGGCGCTCATGATTGCTTATCTGCTGGTACTGGTTGCCGTTCTCACCCGAGTTCTACCCCACGCCGGGTGGTTCAACTTTACCGCGGTGGGCGGAGCGCTGCTCTACTTTGGCGCGCGGCGCTCGTGGCGGGAGATGCTGGCTCCGCTGGCAGTTCTGATGGCCACCGACTACTACCTGACGGTCTACGCCTACCATTACAGCTTTCAATGGGGAGCCTATCTGCCGACATGGGCCTGGTACATCATGGCGATGGCGCTGGGAGAAATTCTGCTGCATGCCAGGACGAACTTTGTTCGCGTGAGCGCGGCGGCGCTGCTGGGGCCGACCTCGTTCTTTGTGGTCTCAAATTACGCAGTCTGGGCCATGGGCACCATGTATCCGCATAACGCCGGCGGTTTGGGTGCGTGCTTTGTGGCCGCACTGCCGTTTTTTCGCAATGACCTGGTCTCGACTGCGGTTGTGGTTGCGGTGGTGTTTGGGGTTCCGGTGCTGGTTCGGACACCTGCCGTGCGGCAGACGCTCGCTATTCGCTCGCACTAGAGCGGTTCTCCAATTCACGTTGTGTCTTGAGATCAGAAAAAGGCGGCTTGTTTTGATAAAAATGCCACTCGGCAGCCGTGCTCTCACTCGATACCAATCGGAGAACCGCTATAGATTTCATTCTTCCCATCCTCCCCTGGAAATGGCGGGAAGGGTGGGGCACCGACAATTGGGCTCGGTGAAAACACGTAAGTTGTTGTTTCTGCAATAGCGCAAAAGGCCGAGATAGCGTACAAGTAGGAGGCCGTGCCTCAATCTGCCACAAAAATTCTTGCTGCTGCCGTACTCAGTTGTTACAGCGGTAAACCACCGGAAAGTTCCCAGAGTAGTTGAGGAAGGCCCTTGAACAGCTTCTTAGCTTTGAACCCATTGGCAACGCATTCAAACGTACAGTCATGGAACGGGAGGATGTAGTGGTGCAGCTGCTGCCATCGTTCTGATCTGTACTGGCGGTGTACAGAGTTTATCTTTTCGAGTTCCCTGATCCAGGCAGAGTTCTCAACAATCATCGCTTCATAGGGGACAAACCCTTTGCCCCAGAGGCGGTGGCCGTCGAAGACCTCATCGTTTGGCGTGCCCATCTTCGAGCAAACGCAACCCTCAAAACTGACAACGCCCAACCATTCCGGAGCTCCGCTCGCTCCTTGCACATCCTCGTTTGGAGGGTCAAGATAGCTTTCTTTGTCACTCAGGATGTAGATCACCGTGGTTCTATTATCGTTTTGGAGCAAATGGGGCAACGGTGCTCCTGTTTCCCAGGCGGGCATTTCAATCTGCAGTGCGTATTCTTCGCCATTAGTCGCTGCGACTGCTCGCTCCGCTTCATACACAGCTTCCTGCGCAACCCTGTATTCTTCCAACTCGCCGCCCTTGTGCTTTGGAGCCAAGGCCTTAATCGCCGCAGATAGGCGTAGTCTTGCAGCTCGCAATTGCTCTTCAAGTTCTGACATGGCTATCTTGCCCAATCATAGAACCACCGCCTCATGAATGCACTTTCGGTTACTCGGAAGTCGCTTTGCGTTAGCCGCAGAATTGCCACAAAAATCTGAACGGGATTTTCAATGCGCTGATCTCACTCAATTTGCTGCCCTATCGAAACATGGGGCACCGACAATGGGGCGTATTGATAACACGCAAGTTACAGATTCTACGATGTCCAGAAGCTTCAGAATCCCCAAGATATACAAGGTAGTAGCACAATTTAGCACAAATCCCTAGGCTCCATCTCCGGCGAGGTTACCAGTTTCCAAGCCCTTCGTTCCGTTCATTCCAAATTAATCGCCTAAGTTTTGGGGTCCGACTTTGCGAAATAGGGCCGCAACTCGGATAAGTTTTCAGGCGTCGAGGTGAAGAAGTCTATATACTCGTCGTGACTAAAGAACGCGTTCACGTAGTCGGCTTGCGTCAGAACGTAGCCGCCCCAACCGCACAACATTGCAAGCTGCAAGAACGTACCTAAATCCTCGGATTCATACTCCAAAAACAGGTGTCCCGGTGCGTCTTGCAGTAGTTGAAAATCGCCGTAAGTCTGTCGCAGTTTGTAGTAGAGCAGCCAGTTTTCACTAGAAGGCCATATGCCCCACTCGGTCACCCAGAGGAGTGTGGGCTGTCGATACGCGATGGAGTGTGCGACTGCACTGGCGATAGAGAAGTAGCGATAGGCTTCATTCGGATACTCGAACCGCTCAGCAGGCAGGGACTTGTCTGGCAGTACCCGTGTTCGTTGCGCAAGCCATTCTTCGCATTGTTGCGGCGTGTAGAATCGCATCTTTCCTCTCGACCATCAGCACCTGATTTGCGATCAATTGTAATGGGTGTCAATCACCGCAACGCGATATAGGGGATAGCACAAAACTAGCACAAATGCTTCGGCGAGATTCTCAAGATGCTCATTGTATGGCACTTAGGACGTACTCGCAACATGGGGCACCCAGTTTGGTGATTCAAATAGGAATTCAATGGATTAGTCTTCCAGTGTTTTGCCGGCGCGTTTGCGCCTGATCCACCACCAGCTAAAGCCAATCACCGCCAGTGCGCCGACGATTGCGACTACTGTGAGGGAGTGGTGCGCCACCATGTCCACTGCGCCCGGCCCCAGCTTGAGCACCAGCAGCGAAAGGATCAGCCAACGGACCAATCTGCCGCAAAAGACCGCGACCATGAAGGAGACCACGCGCATTTCAAAGACGCCAGCAGCAAAGACGCAGGCCTTCCATGGCGTGGGCGGGGGCAGCATGGAGGGAATCATCATGGCCAGGAATTCCTGGTTCTCGAAGCGGGTGCGCATTCGCTCAAATCTGGCTCGGTTGATGCGCTTGAGCAGGAAGAGCTCGCCGCCGGCGCGGCCCAGGCCGTAGGGCAGCAGGCCGCCAATGGCCGAGCCGATGGCCGCCAGCAGGCAATAGATCCAGAAGCGGGGCTTGTCGTTCCAGACGGAGATGGCCAGGAAGGCGTCCATCGGGACCGGGAGGGTGGAGGAATCCAGCAGCGCGAGGGCGCCAATGCCCCAAATGCCGAACTTGGCCAGAAATGGCAGCAGCACATGGTTCATGTTGGCCATGATTCGCGCAAGAAACGACTTCAACAGGGTCCCCTTCCGGCCGGTAATCCGTCTGAATGATCAGCTACCATTGTACGGGCCGGAGGCAGTGGGCACGGACATCGGGGGAATGAGAGAATAGAAAGAAAGGACTCGAAGCGGAGCCATTGGGCGCGTGTGCGCTTACTCAGGCTCCATCACCTACATGCCTCCCAGCGAAGCGCCCACCAACGTGAACGAGCCCAAGACCCCGCCAGATCAAAACGGTGGCGAGGGGCTGCCGCAGGAGACACCCGCGCTCGTGGAGATGTCGCTGGAAGAGTCGCGGCTGCCTGACGGAGGACCTCAAGAGCAGGAAGCCGCGGCGCCTTTCGCGATCCGCGGTTCGCGCTGGGTAGACTACGACACCCACGAACTGCTGGAGATGATCAGCGAGCTCGAAGACGAGCGACGCTGGGCGCGCTTGCGCGAGGGTGTGCTGTGGGCGCTGCTCTTCCACATTCTTCTGATTTCGTCGCTGACCTGGATTCCGAAGTACGTGTTCAAGGTGCCGCCGGTCATTGACCCGATTGACGCAATGAAGGATCGGAAGTATCTCGATGTGCCGCTGGACGCGCTGAAGGAACTGCAGAAGCCGGTCATCAAGCCGCTTCCGCCAAAGCATGCGACGATCGACAAAAAGACACTTGAGGCGATCAACAAGGCCGAGCCGCCTCCTCCGACTCCGGCGCCGGAACCCGCGCCGACGCCCACAGCTCAGCCCCCTGCGCCTACGCCGCCTGCGAATGCACAGCCGTCGCCGGTGGAGGCGCCGCGTCCGTCGGCGGTGCCGGCGCGTCCAAATTTCAACCTGGGTTCGCAGAATCCGAACGACCAGCTTCAGAATGCCATGAGAGGTGCTTCGCGGCAGGGAGCGAGCGGGCCGGACAGCATTGGCGGCGGTGGGCTTGCGCGGCATCCTGGCGCCGGCGGCGGCGTAGAGGTGTTGTCGAACACGCAGGGCGTGGATTTCTCCGCCTGGCTGCAGCGCTGGCATCACGAGACGCAGAACACCTGGGACCCGCTGATTCCGGATGAAGTGAATCCGCCCATCAACAAGCAGGGAATCGTGGTCATCAGTTTCAAGGTGCTGCCCAACGGAAGGCTCATGGATGGCAGCGTTAAGCTCGAAGGCCGCTCCGGCGACTCGGCGCTCGATCGTGCAGCCTGGGGTGCGCTGACGGGGTCAAATTATCCGCCGCTGCCCAGAGACTTCCACGGGCCGTACCTGGAGCTGCGAGCCAGCTTCTGGTACAACGTGCAGCCGCCGAATTAGAGCGAAAAAGTCCTAGCCCGCCGGCGAGAATGCCAACCGCCAACGACTACGCAGTCGCATCGTCGTGTGGCAGAGTAACTGCGGGCAGGACCTCGGAATCTTCAGGCGGGTCGAGCGGCCCGCTGCCGTGCGGCAGGTGGATGCCGTCCTGGTCCAGCAGCGCTTCATACACCGGCACTGGACGCCAGTAACGAGCCAGAGCAAAGGCGCTCATGTTGGCGATCATCAGCGGCAGCACCAGGCCGTAGCCTCCCGTCATTTCAAAGACAATCAATACCGAGGTCATGGGAGCGCGGACGATGCCTGCAAAGACGGCACCCATGCCCACCACCGCGAATGCGCCGATGGCATCCGACGAGTGGTGGAAGACGGTTACATCCAGGTAGCCGACCGCGCCGCCGAGCATGGCGCCCATGAACAGCGCCGGGGCAAAGATGCCGCCCGACCCGCCGCTTGAATACGAGCTGACGGTCGCGCCCAGTTTGAGCACGCAAAATGCGGCCATGTAGAGCACCGGCACGGTTCCGGTAAGGGCCAGGGTGAGCGTCTTGTAGGGGTCGCCGGCAATGCCGTTGAGGTGGAAGAGCTGAAGCGCGAGCGCGGCCATGCAGCCCACAGCCAGTCCGCCGATGGCCGGATGCACCCAGCGCGGCACCGAGGTGAGCCGCCGGAAACGGGCGCGCAGGCCGAGGAGCCCATCGGTAAAGGCCACCGAGACGACAGCGGCGAGCAGGCCGAGCAGCGCATACCAGACAAGCGAGGATGCATTACCCAGTTCATAGGCATGATTTACGTGAAAGACCGGGTTGTCGCCGAGGATGCTGTGCTCCACAACAGCGGCCAGCGCGGCGGCCACAATGACGCCGGAGAGCATGGTCTGGTCGAGGTCGCCGATCAGCTCTTCAAGCGTGAAGGTGATTGCGGCAATGGGCGCGTTGAAGGCTGCGGCGATGCCGGCGGCCATGCCGACCGAGGCCAGGCGGCGGCAGTTTTTGGGGCTGAGGCGGGCGGCGCGGGCCAACATGCTGCTGACTCCGGCACAGATTTGCACGGTGGGGCCTTCAAGGCCGAGGGATGCGCCGGCGCCGATCTGGACTGCGCAGATGATGAACTTGCCGATGGTTTCGCGCACCGTGACGTAGCCGCTGCGCAGCGCGTAAGCCACTTTGACCTGGGGAATGCCGCTGCCTGCCGCGGCAGGGGCAAAGTAGGTGAGGCCAATGCCGGCGAACAGGCCGCCGAGGCCGGGGGTGAGAATGGTCCAGAAGATCCACCAGTCGCCATGAGCGGAGTTGGCGCGGTCAATCATCAGCGCCTCAAGCCAGAAGATGCTCTTGTGAAACGCGACTGCGGCCAGGCCGCAGAGGCCGCCGGCAACTATCGTGACGACAAGCAGTCGCTGGCGCTCGGTGGGCATCCGGCGCAGCAGCCATGCATAAAACTCGGAGAACAGACCGGGGAAGCCGACCCAATAAGCTGGTTTTGGCGAAACCTCACTGGTTGAAGACATCACATTACCAGTATAGAAGCAGCGATCAGGCGAGTTTGATTGACTACGGTTTGGGCTCGGTGGCTTGCATGAACTCGACCAGATAATTTTTCCATACGGCGGCGGCGGTGTGGGTGCCGTGGCCGCGCGTGGCGTCGGAGATGGGCAGCAGAATGAAGCGCGCGTTGGGCATGCGCTTGACTTCGCGTTCGGCGATGCCTAGCTCGGGCGGGTTGATGAAGTCATCAGCAGAGTTGATCCAGAGGACCGGCGTTTTGATCTGGTCGAGATGCGGGCTGGGGTCGTAATTGCGGCTGGCGTCGAACTGGTAGATAAGGTTGTTGGCGTCACTGTGGGCCATGCTGCGATCGAGAGCGCGGTTGATGTATTGCTCGGCCTGCGCGCGGGTGGGGGCTTGCTTCTGCATCTGGAGCGGGCTGGAGCCCATGACGAGGATCAATTCGTTGGCGGTGCGGAGGCCTTCGGTCGGTTCGGTTTTGTATTCGCCGTCAAGCCACGCGGGGTCTTGCTTGATGGCTTGGATAGCCATGTGCCGCATCATGCGGTTGCGGCCGGCAAGCTGGACGGGCAGGCAGGCGAAGGGCGCGAGCGCGTCCATGAAGCCGGGATAAGTTTCACCCCAGACGAAGGACTGCATGCAGCCCATGGAGGTGCCGAGGATGAGGCGCAGATGGTCGATCTTCATCTCGTCGAGCATCAGGCGCTGGCTGCGCACCATGTCGTCGTAGTCGTAGGCGGGGAAACGGGCGTGCAGGCCGTCGGAGGGCTTGGAGCTTTCGCCGTGGCCGATGTCGTCGGGCAGGATGAGGAAGTACTTGGTGATGTCGAGCGGCTGGTTGGGCCCGAAGAGGACGTCGGAGAAGATGGGATTCAAGAGCGAATGGGCGTCGCCGCCGGTGCCGTGGAGCAGCAGCACCGCGTTGTCGACGTGGCCGGCCGCGTTGCGGTGAGGCGTGCCGAGGGTTAGGTAGTGGAGCTTGAGGGCGGGGAGGGTTTCGCCGGTGCCGAAGCGGAAGTTGGGGAGGGTGACGACGCCGTCGGCGGTGGGCCATTGGGTGGGTGCGGCTTGCGCGGGTGGCGGGGTTGGCGCGGGCATGGACATGGTCTGGCTGTGGGCGGTTGCGGCGAGAAGAAGCGTGGCTGCGAGGGAGAAATGGGCGAGGTGTGGGCGCATTCTGGGCTCCGGGAGCTTGCGCTTCGAGGATAGCTTTTTGTTTGCGATTCGGAAAGGGGATGAAAGGGCTGGAAATGGTGGAGGTTTCGGATTGGAGATAACTCGGCCGGAACCGCGAGACAGGGTCCGCTTCGAGTTGAAAAGACGGTTTTGGTGTAACCGTCAGTTGCGGTCCATGGTCTGCTAGAATCCTCCACAAATGCTGCCCCTGATCCAAGGCGTGATCGCTCGCCGCATGCTGTTAAACTTTCGGGCCGACGCCGACGTTGTTCAGCGCCTTTTGCCTGCGCCTCTTCAAGTCGATCGACAACATGGGCACGCCATCGTGGGAGTTTGCTTAATCCGGCTGGAGAACCTGCGACCGAAAGGAGTCCCCAGCCCCCTCGGTCTCTCGTCTGAAAACATGGCTCATCGCGTAGCGATCCGATACCCCAGTCGCGGCGGCATTCGCTCCGGAGTCTTTGTCTGGCGGCGCGAAACGGACCAAAGGCTGGTCGAAGCGCTCGGAGGACGCCTTTTTCCCGGAGTGCATCACCATGCTCGGTTTCAGGTAAGCGAAAGCCAAAGCCGTCTTGCCATGGATGTTACTACCGGCGATGGCAGAGCCGACGTGCGTTTTTCGGCCCACGCATTAGGAGAATGGCGGCATACGCCATGCTTCGGCGCGTTTGATGAAGTATCAGAATTCTTCCGAAGGGGTGACTGCGGTTTTTCCTGTTCACTGCGTGGCGATGAATTGGAGGGATTGCAGCTGAAAATGCTGAGTTGGGAGATGGTGCCAATGGAAATTGAGTCCCAACATTGTGCATTTTATTCCGACCTTAATCGCTTCCCCGCCGGGTCGCTCGAATTTGACTGCGGCTTGCTCATGCGTGGCCTTCCTCACGAGTGGCGCCAACTCACAGATACGCTCGAATTAGCAGCAAATGAACGCTGACTTGGTGAGCTTTGTTCATGAGCGTGTCACCCTGAGCATTGCAAAATCGCCGATGTGCCCATTGATCGCCTTGAAGATGCACTCCAGAGTTTCGGGCGTTGACCGGGAAACCGGAAGCGCCTCGCTATTTAACCGTGACGCGAGTCGAATTTCGTTGGAGCCTGTGTTGAGGTGGATTCGCCGCAGTCGGCCTGACCGTGGACGCAGCGCCTCCTGCTGAGTAATCTTATTCCCGATGAAGTTTGGTCTCTAAGGTCGTGGATTGCGGCCTTGGTGCCTCATGATTCCCCGGTCCCCAAGTGCGAGGGACCGGGGGCACCCGGCCGACCAACCAGCCGGAACATTTCTAAGCCGAGGAGATTTAGATGAACGTGGAGAAACAAATCAAGGAGTACATTGCCGCTCAACCGGAACCAAAACATGGCGAGATGCAACAGCTGCATCAGATGGTTTTGGCGTTGATGCCGGGATGCAAATTGTGGTTTCTGGATGGAAAAGACGAGAAGGGAAAGGTTGTTTCCAACCCAAACATTGGCTATGGATCG
>JBEKDE010000118.1:0-13425 GCA_050014515.1 Occallatibacter sp. | reverse complement strand
TCTGCTGTGGAACTAGCAAACTTGGCGGCGCACGCCTGACCAGGATGAAGGAATCGCATGAAGTTTACGAAATTCGGAAAGGCCCTCCTGCTGAGCGCCCTCTCTGCAGGCGTCATCCTCGGCGTTACGTCTTGCATCGAGAGTTATGCCACCGGTTATTTGTATGTGACGGGTACAGTGACGGCCCAGGCCGGCGGTAACGGCATCATCAGCGGATTCAGCATCGATCACAATACAGGCAAGCTCACACCCATTCATGGATTGCCGATCAGTTCCGGCGGCGCCAACCCGGTGCGCGCCGTACTCATCACCGGCAGCCGCTTCCTTTTTGTTCTGAACCGTGGCGTCAACGCTGCTGGAAACGGCGACTGCACCACCGCCACTCCCTGCACCGGCTCCAACATCACCGAGTATGCGGTGGGTGGCAACGGTATTCTCACCGCGCAGGAGACCTTCTACACCCAGGGCATCAACCCTTTCCGCCTGATCGCGGACACGTCGGGCGAATACCTTTACGTGCTTGACCATGACTCGCCGGTTACACTGGCCGACGGCACAGAGGTTCCTTCCAGCTCGACCAACCCGAATTCGAATTGCGGCCTGGCTCTGGGCAACTCTGTCACCACCTGCGGCGACATTACGGCATTCAAGATCGACTCGACCACCGGCCGCCTGCAGTTAATCGTCAACGCCCAGGTCACCGCCGCCAACGGCGCTGCGCTTCCTTACTTCCCCATTCCTTCCAATCCCGTTGACTTTGTGGAGGCATCGAGCAGTTTCATCACCCTCTTCGGAACGTCAACGGCCACAAGCTACCCATATACTGGCGGCTCGTCGGTCTTTCCGTATACCTTCAGCTCCGGCAATGGCCAGTTGACCGTCAGCACGGTCGGTGCCGGTAAGCTCACCGACGGCAGCCCCTCCGGTGTTCCTTCGGCAGAGGCGATCGTGTATGCCGGCGGCGTACTCTACGTGCTCGACAATAACGCCACCACGATTGACTTCAACGGCACTTCCACGCCCGCGCTGAGCCAGGTTCTGCCCTATTCTGTGGGTGCTGGCGGCGCGCTGCAGGCGGAACCGGGCGGAATCGTTCCAGATGACCCGACGCTGTCCAACCCGATCACCCTGTTGCTCGAGTCCAAGGGCAAGTACCTCTATGTGGCCAACCAGGGCAACGACACCACAGGCCCCGAAGCCGACAGCGGCTACGCAGGCTACTTCCTGAACACCTCCGGGTCTTACTACCTGAGCTTCATCTCCGGTGAACCGTTCGGATCGGGTTCCGGTCCGCAGTGCCTCGTCGAGGATCCCTCCGATCAGTTCATTTACTCCGCGGACTCCTACGATTCCAGCGTGACGGGCCGCGTGATTGATCCAAACTCAGGCGAACTCAATAATTTACGCGTGGCGAGTAGCTATTCGCTTCAGGGCCCGGCCACCTGGTGCCTGATAGACGGGCGTACCAACTAGAGTGGCGGAACGGGCGCAGATGTTTGCGGGATGGGAGTCAGCCGGCCAGCCGGCTCCCTTCCGTTCATTCGCTCCGGAATCGGCCCTGGGATTCGCATGGGGCGGATTCTTTATCAAACGTAGCCGAATGCCGGGCGCGGCTTCTTCCGGGGCGCTCTGGGGTTCGATTCCAAACCAGATTTTTCGGGCCGGGTTCCGGTCCGCTGACGAAAGATGCGCATGAAGTTCAACAAATCGAGCCAGCTTGTGCTGGTCTCCGCGGCCAGCCTCCTGGTGGCTGGACTGATGACCGCCTGCGAAACGCTCACCGTGGATTTCGTCTTCGTGGCCAGTTCCAAGGCCGCCGGAACGAATAACTACGGCGAGATGGATGTCCTTGAGATCAACTCCGAATCCGGCTACATGCGCCACATTCCCACCTCGCCGTTTCCTTCCGGCGGACGCAATCCGGTGGCTGAGGCCGTGTCGTCCGATAACACCAACCTCTACGTGGTGAATCAGGACGACAACAGCATCGTCCAGTTCATCATCGGCAATGACGGCAAGCTTTATCCGCAGAACACCTCCAACACGCCTGGCATTTATCCGCTGGCCGTCGCCGTGAACGGCACCAACCTTTTTGTGCTCGACACCTACCAGCCACTGCCCATCTGCTCCACCGCGGAACCATGCTCCGGGTCCATCGCCGTCTTTCCCATTACCGTGGGGCCGACCACTCCTCCCAGCGACAAGATCGGGCCGAATCCCGTGGCGAACGGAAGCCTGACCTACTGGCCGCTCTCCCTGCCCAGCAGCCCCACTGACGTGATCGAGCCGACGGGGATGAGTGTTGTCCCCTCAGGTGCTTTTGTCTATGTCGCCGGGTACGACGTGAATTCCAGCGCGAACTACATCTTCGGTTTTTCCGTCGCCTCGGGCGGTGCACTCACTCCGCTCAACGGCGGCGCACCCCTGGCAACCGGCGCAATTGCCACCGGCTCCTGCCCGACTGTGTTCCTCAATGCGCCTTTCGTGGTTGGAACCTGCCCATCTGCCCTCGCCAGCGACCCCACCAGCACCTATCTTTATGTCACGGATTCGCTCCGGGGCCAGGTGCATGGTTACACCATCGGCTCCACAGGGCTCCTGAGTGAGCTGAGCAGCAGCCCATATACCACCGGTAATCAACCCTTGGCCATCGTGGCGGACCCCAACTATCCGTATGTCTATGTGGCCAACTCGCTGGACTCGACGGTCACGGCATTCTCCACCAGCAGCGGCGTCCTTACCAGCCTGGGCACCTATGCCACCGGCCTGCAGCCGGTCTCCATGGGTATCGATCCATCCACCAGCCATTTCCTTTACACCACCAACTACCTGGGCAGCGGAATCAGCGGCACCGTCTCCGGCTTTGAGCTCAGCACGACCGATGGAACGCTCGTAAATTCGCAGAAGTCTCCGTACACGGTCAACGCCCAGCCCACCGCCATTGTCGCAATTCCGCATAAGAGCGGCACGGGCGCAGGTGTAACCGCAAACTAGTTCCGGCCGCCGCGGTCATAGCAACACCCCGTTACGGGCTTTTACAATACGTTCGGGGCAACTTAACCAGTATTCTTAGGGCTTCAGCTTGATGGCCCACGACGAAGGAAGCGCATGAAGTTCAGCAAATTGAGCCAGCTTTTCCTGGTCTCTACCACCGGTCTTCTCCTGGCCAGCTTTTTGACGTCCTGCGAGATATCCACCATCGACTATGTATTCGTGGCCAACTCCTCAGGATCGGGGACCGGCGCTGCGGGACAGATACAAACCTACGCCGCGGACTCCGAAACTGGCGCGTTGCGCGTGGGGCCGGCTGCCGTGCCCTCCGGCGGAGTCAATCCCGCTTCGATGGTCGTGACCTCGGACTATCAGAATCTCTTCATCGCCAACCTGGGAGACACCTCGACCGGCGCCAATGTGACCCACTTTGAGATCGCCACCAACGGCGTGCTCACTTCAAAGGAAAATGTCGCATTTACCTCGGGAAGCGCCAATTCCGCCGCCATCGCGGTCAACACTGCCGCAAGCGATCTGTTCGTTACCTACTCTTCTCCGAGCTCTGCGAATGCGCAGCTTGTGGTCTATCCCATCACCTCCGGCGCGCTCGGCAGCTCCAGCAGCGCGTCTGTCAATCTCACCATTCCGGGTTATGCCGGCGACGTAGTCGTGCCCACCGGGGTCAGCGTGCTGGCCAACGGCAATGCCGTTTACGTGTCGGCCTATGATCAGTCTGCCTACAACCCGGGCGGGACGGTCACCAGCAATGCCAACCCTGGCTGGCTTTGGGGCTTTACCATCGCCTCTGGCGGCACGCTGACACCCATCGCGGGCAGCCCGTGGGAGGCAGGCGTCAAGCCCTCGGCTGTGACCTCCGATCCCGCCAATCGCTTCGTCTATGTAACCGACTTCGCCTCCAACGAGATCATCGGCTTCACGATCCAGAGCACCGACGTGCTGAACTTCATGGTCAGCGGTCCCTACAAGACAGGGAACGAGCCCCAGGCGATCACAGTCGATCCTCGCGGGCTCTATATTTACGTTGCCAACTCGCTGGACTCGACGATCTCGGCTTACGACATTACCCTGGCCACCGGCGCGCCTTCGGCCGCTGTCAGCGTCACCGGAACACAGGCCAACGCAACGGACACCACCCCGGTAGCTCTGGTAGTCGACCCGTCTCTCGGACGTTTCGTTTACTCGGCGAACCAGCAGGGCAATTCGATCTCCGGCTTCAAACTCAACCCGAACTCCGGCGTTTTGACGCCCACCATTGCCACGCCCTACCCAACCGGGTTCAAGCCCACCGCGATCGCGGCGGTTCCGCATGGCAGCCACGCGACGGAGACCATCAGCCCGTAGTCGAAAGCGCAGGGAAGCGCACATTGCTTTCCAGTCTCTCGTTCCAACGAAGCATTGCACAGCAAAAATCCCAGCCTTGAAGGCTGGGATTTTTGCGCGCCGCGAATTCTTCAGAACTGATCAGGCCGGGGCGCATCAATCGGCTCGCATCAGAAACTGTCATTCGTAACCTGTCATCTGCAACCGGACAGCCCTCACCTCACGGGCCGTCCCTGTCCGCTCCAACCATGGCTGGTTTCGGTGCTCTCGCTGGTGCTCCGGCGCCCATCCACTTGCGCAGCAGATTCTGCGCCGGCTTCTCCACCAGGTGCAGCGCCAGAATGGCCAGTGCAATCAGAGTGGCATAGCTGATCCAGGGATCGTACTGGTCAAGGTGCAGCCGGTTGAGGATGTGCGAGTCGTGGATCAGGTTCCACAGCACATAGTGCAGCAGGTAGAGGCAGTAGCTGGCCTCGCCCACAAACACCAGAGGTGGCAGCCCAAATCCGCTGGAAAGCAGGTTATGTCCGGCCAGGCAAAGGATGATGCAGCCAAAGAGCGGCATTAGCAGGCCGTCGTGAATGAGCGCGTAGGGGATTATTGGCCCCATCTCCAGAAGGGTGAAGAGCCCGGCAAACCCGGCCAACCCCAGCCAAAGCCGCAACTGGCTGCCGCGCGGGATCATCTCGTCCAGACTGGCCAGCATGACGCCAAAAATGAAGCTCGCCAGATGGGTGTAGGGGGTGTATTTGAGCGCCTGCAGCCAGGTCCCATAGCTGAACCGGTCCGGATGCGCGATGCCGTCGGGATTCAACACGATGTAAAGCGCCCCGGGCAGTATGCCCAGACACCAGACGCCGGCCATTTTGATGAGGTGCGGTCTGAATGCTTCGGGCCGGCGCCAACTCGCCAGCCAGGGAAACACCGCGTAGTAGGAGCACTCGGCCGACATGGTCCAGGCCGGCGTGTTCAGGAATGTTGCGATCGCTGGGATAAAACCCTGCAGCAACAGCGGTGTCAGCACCATTCCCGTCCAGAACATCGCATGGGTGTGCGCGCCCTGTTCCTGAGGGATCATCCGCCAGCTCAGCAGCAGGCTGAGCAGGTAGATGGGATAAAGCCGCGTGAAGCGCGCCTTCCAGAACTTCACCCGGTCAAGCTTGCCGGCCCGCGCTCGTTCAGCGTAGTTGTACGCAAGCACAAACCCTGAGAGCAGAATGAAAAAGCTCACCGAGGCGTAACCGGCGTTGATGACCGGCGCCAGAAAGCCGAATTTGCGGGGGTCGGAGAAATGGAAAAGAACGATGTTGATGGCCGCGAAGGTGCGCAAGCCCGTCAGTGCGTTCAGCCGTGCTGGCTTGCTCGTCTCCACTTAGCTATTAGACGTCTCCGGCCAGATCGATGATACGCAATATTGACCAAAACCAAACCGGCGGGCAATTCCTGACCCCGGATCCCCGAAGCCCGCATCGGGCCACACCAGTCCTGCCATTTCACATCTTCACAATTTCACTTCTTCACTATTTCACTTCTTCACTATTTCACTTCTTCACAATTTCACTTCTTCACTGCTTCACTGCTTTCTACGCAGTGACCAGCGATCCGACCTTTTCACCCAGCACCACGCGCTTGATGTTGCCCGGCTGGTTCATGTTGAAGATGATCAGCGGCAGGTTATTGTCTTTGCAAAGGCTCACCGCGGTCAGGTCCATCACCTTCAGGCCCTGGCGCAGAATCTCCATGTAGGTAATCTCGTCGTACTTGACCGCGTCCTTGAACAGAACCGGGTCGGCGTTGTAGACGCCTTCCACTTTGGTGCCCTTCAGCAGGACGTCGGCCTTGATCTCCATGGCGCGTAGGCTGGCCGCTGTGTCGGAAGAGAAGAACGGGTTGCCGATGCCGGCGGCGAAGATCACGATCCGGCCCTTTTCCAGGTGACGGACGGCGCGGCGGCGGATGTATGGCTCGGCCAGCTGGTTCATAAACACGGCGCTCATCACACGGCACTGCACACCGCGCCGTTCAATCGAGTCCTGGAGCGCGATGGCGTTAATCACCGTGGAGAGCATGCCCATGCTGTCCGCGCTGACGCGGTCCATCTCCCTGGCTTGCCCCTCCACGCCGCGGAAGAAGTTCCCTCCGCCCACCACGATGCCGATCTCGACGCCAAGCCCGTGAATTTCGACGATTTCGTCTGTAATCCCGGCTACCTTGTCGACATCGAGGCCGAAGCCTTGATCGCCGGCCAGCGCCTCGCCAGAGAGCTTGAGAACAATGCGTTTATACATGCTTTTTCGAGTATCGCATACCAGCGGCTCTGTTGGGTTTCCACCGCTTTGAGACGCACTCCGCCACACTCTCTCATCCCCATTCGTTTGTGCATCCGAAGTCGATGGCGGCTCCCGCTGTTTGTAAGCGCAACACCAAAGTTTCACGTCTGATCATTTGATGCTGGCGCGCGAATCGGTGCAGCGCTATGCTCGCACAGGTGGAGTCGACCATGAGCCGATCGCTTCAATTCGCTTTGTTCGTGCCGCGTTCAGGCGGGAGCTGCGTTTTAAAGCAAAACCAGAATTACAGTGCCATCATGACATCCTTACAGGTCGCCGCTCCTTCGGGTCGCTTCGACTTGAGCGCTGTTTTTTCGAGGTACAGATATTCTGGTTTCGCAGTAGTCGCCGCGTTGTTTTTGGGCGCCGGATCGTTCTCGCTGCTGCGGGGGCAAACTCCCGCGGCTCCTGCTGACCCAGGTACCGCCACTGCGCTCCCTGCGACTCCCGCACCGGCTGCAACCTCTGCTCCCGTTGCAACGGATTCAAGTTCCAGCGCCAACGCCGCCGCACCGGCTCCTGACCCGAACGCTGTCGCTGCCGCCTTCGGCCAGGATCAGGGGCCGAGCCTGCCGCCCTCGTCTAGGTCCGCCGGTTCTCGCCAGTGGAACCGGTCCATGATCGACCCATTTGAGCCCGGACCGAACTTCGGCAACTTCTCCGGCTCTTCAGGCGGCGGCATCGGGTTCAGCGGTGCTGGATCCAACAGCACAGGCGGATTTGGCGGCGCCAGGCCAGGCGGTATGGGAATGGGTGGCCGACAGGGAACTGCCGGACCGGTCTTCCCGGACAGCGGCTTGGCAAGTGGCTCGAATGGCTCTTTCGGGGCCGCTCCATTGGGTGTGCCCTCGCTGAACCAGATGATGCGGGGCAGCTTGAACGTGCCCCTCAGCTCGTCCACAAGCAGCTTGCGGTTTACCTACCAGGATGCGATCAGACTCGGCGGGAACCCGGGCGAGATGGCCCGGCCCTCCGCTTCCATGATGTTCAGCACCTCGGACCTGGGCAACGGCGTCTTCTTCTCTGCCGGCACTTCCTACGGTCGTTCGATGGGGGGCACCCCGGCCGCAAGCCTGGGAAGCAATTCCTCCGCGGAGGGGAAACACTCAGGCCCGTCCGTCGCGCTCAAACTCTCCTTCTAGTCACTCCATACTGACTACAGCAAATCCTGAGATGCTGTAACCCGAAACCACAATACTGAAGTTGACGCGACCATCAGGGAGAGGCAACCTTGCACAACGCTCCAAAGGACACACCTTCTCAGGACTTGCTCTAGAGCTCATGCACAGCAAGCTCACGCCTGCGGACAGCGAACCTGCGTAACCACGATCGCCATCCCTGTGCTTTCTTTTTCCAACAACTTGGCATCTAATGCTGGAGTGCTGTCACGCGGCAGTACATCGGCATTGATTGAGGAAGGAGCATTATGGCCAATCCCAAGAAATGCGGCAATCTTGCATGCACCTGTTTCCCGCCCGGGAACGCCAAGTATTGCAGCCCCCATTGCGAACAGATCGGAACAAGAATGGAGATTGTCTGCCTCTGCGGCCACCACGATTGCGGCGGCAACGTGAAAGACGCACCCGACACCCCATGACGCAGAAAGGCCCGGAGATTGCTCTCCGGGCCTTTTTTGCCAGTCCGTGTTGCCCTTTGAAAACTACTCGCCTGTCGGCTCCACTGCGCTTGTGGTCGCCACCGTCCAGTCGGGCGCGCCGACCTTGAAGCGCGCAAAGCGCCGCACAGTGATGTTCTCGCCCAGCTTGCCGACCTTTTGTGCGATGAGCTCCTTGATGCTGATCGACTGCTCCTTGATGAACGGCTGCTCCAGGAGGCAAACCTCCTCATAGAACTTCGCCATCTTGCCATCCACGATCTTCTCGATCACCGGGGCCGGCTTGCCGGTTGCGGCCGCCTGGGAGCGATAGATATCCTTCTCGCGCTCCAGGTCTTCGATGGTCACGTCCTCGGGCTTCACGTAGCGGGGATCGCTGGCCGCGATGTGCATCGCGATGTCCTTCATCAGATCCTGGAAGTCCTCGGTGCGTGCCACAAAGTCGCTCTCGCAGTTGATTTCAAGCAGCACGCCGATCTTGCCGCCGGCGTGGATGTACGTGCCCACCGCACCCTCATTGGTGGAGCGCGCAGCCTTCTTCTGCGCGGAGGCCATGCCGCGCTTGCGCAGCACAACGATGGCGGCCTCGAGGTCGCCCTTCGCCTCTTCAAGAGCCTTCTTGCAGTCGCCCATCGGCGCACCGGTCATATCGCGAAGCGCCTTCACCTGTTTTGCATCAATCTTCTCGCTCACAGTCGTCATCTCTCTTTTCCTGATTTCCCCAGCCCCCTGAGGGAGCTTCTGTTCGTAAATCTTTGCTGTTGGCTCACCGCGTCTGCCGCATCTCAGTTGCCTGTCGCCTCTAAGGTGCAAAGAAAAAGCGTGGCTGTCTAACTGGCGGCCACGCTTGTCTCGCTATCCGCACTTGCTGTGCGACGAAAAGCTTAGTGTGCGCCCTCGGCCACTTCGGCCTCGTCCAGTGCGGCAACTACGGCCGGAGCCTTGCGAATGCCCCCGCCCAGTGCCGCTTCCAGGTCCACTTCTTCCGCGGGAGCCGCTTCGGCAGCCGCTTCTTCCGCGGCCGGGATCGGCAGTTCCTCGGTGAAGGCCTTGTCGCCCACCAGGTTCACGCCCTCGGCCGCTGAATCAGCAATCTTCGAGGTGAACAGGCGAATGGCGCGCAGCGCATCGTCGTTGCCCGGAATCACGTAATCCACCACCGTCGGGTCGCAGTTGGTGTCAACCACCGCCACCACCGGAATGCCCAGCTTGCGGGCTTCCTTCACGGCAATCGCCTCGTTGTTCGAGTCGACGATGAACAACGCATCAGGCAGCCGCTTCATCGTCTTGATGCCGGCCAGGTTCGCCTGCAGATGCTTGCGCTCGCGCTCCAGCTTGATGACTTCCTTCTTCGTCAGCAGCTCGTAGCGGCCGTCCACGGCCATCTCATCCAGTTCCTGAAGGCGCTTTACACTCTTCTGCACTGTTACCCAGTTGGTCAGCAGGCCGCCCAGCCAGCGCTGGTTGATGTACGGCATCCCCGCGCGGTTGGCCTCTTCAGCCACGGCGTCCTGCGCCTGGCGCTTGGTGCCGACGAACAGAATCGTCTTGCCTCCCGCGCACAGCTCAGTGACAAACTTTGACGCGTCCTTGAACAGCTTCAGCGTCTTCTGCAGGTCGATGATGTAAATTCCGTTGCGCTCGCCGAAGATATATTCCTTCATCTTGGGATTCCAGCGCTTCGTCTGATGCCCGAAGTGAACTCCAGCTTCGAGCAGCTCCTTCATTGTGATCGTGGCCAATGGGCCTCCTTATTGAGTTGCATCCGGGCAAGTCCAACCTTGGCCCGGATTGATCCCGCTCGCGCGGGGAATCGGTAAAACCGAGGGGTCAGGGATCAGAAATGAGAGGCCAGAAAAGCCTTGTCAGCCAACTGATCCCTGATCCCTGAAACCTGATCCCTGGCAAGCGCTTTAGCGCTTGCTGAACTGGAACCGCTTGCGGGCGCCCTTCTGCCCGTACTTCTTACGTTCCTTCTGCCGGGCGTCGCGGGTCAGAAGGCCTTCGGCCTTCAGCGCCTTGCGCAGCTCCGGGTTGAACTGAATCAGTGCGCGGGCAATGCCCAGCTTGACGGCATCTGCCTGTGCAGCCACGCCGCCGCTCTTCACGGTGGTCACGACGTCAAAGCTTCCGGCCAGCTCGGCCACAACCAGCGTCCGCTTGGCGGCCACGCGCTGCTGCTCGGTCACAAAGTACACATCGAATGCCTTGCCGTTAACCTTCCACTCGCCCGTGCCGGGACGCAGAAAGACGCGTGCGATCGCCGACTTGCGCCGCCCCGTCCCGTAATACTGAACCAGATCTGCCATTCTCTGCTCTCTCCGCCAGGTACTCTTGAAAGCGCCCGGCCAACCCTGCTTGAAGATCTCACCGCCGCCGGTCGTATCCGGTCGCCGATTCACTTTTTCACTACTTCACTGCTTCACTTCTTCACTACTTCACTTCTTCACTTCTTCACTTCTTCTACTTGATCGCCAGCGCCACAGGCTCCTGCGCCTGGTGGGGATGCTTGTCGCCGCGATAAACCTTCAGCTTGGTCGCCATCTGCCGGCCCATCTTGCTCTTGGGCAGCATGCCCTTGATGGCCTGCTCCAGAATCTGCTCCGGCTTGCGGTTCAGCAGGCGCACAAACGACTCTTCGCGCAGCCCGCCCGGGAAACCGGTGTAGCGGCGATAGAGCTTGCTCTCGGCCTTCAGACCGGTCAGCCGTACCTTCTCCGCGTTGATGACGATCACGTGGTCGCCCATGTCGATGTACGGCACATACTGCGGATTCAGCTTGCCGCTCAGCACATCGGCTGCCTTGGTGGCCAGACGGCCCAGTGTCTGGCCGCTTGCGTCTACCACAAACCACTTGCGCGCAATATCCTTGCCGCTCGGAACAAAGGTACCCATTTCGATCTCCTGCCCTCTTAAAACTTGCCGGCCATTCCAGCCCGCCGGTAAAACTCTGCAACAAAACTATCGCGCAAAGCGCGTTGAGCCTGACGAGGCTCCGCGCAATACGCGCTAGGCCCACGCAAAAAGCGCACAGGCCCGATTTCTACTACCCACGTCCAAACAATTCTGTTCGGGTGAGAACTGCGTGAAGCTGCCCTCAAGGGGCTTTGGCCATGCTGGACCGCGTCGATCAAAAACCGCTTCCAGCAGCCGGTGGCCTTTGCCGGCCGCTCCCACCCCAACCAGGGAACCAGGATTACGACCAGCCGGGTCCGGATGAACGCCCCAATCTGACAATCATCTGTCGTTGGGGGCCCGCACACACAGAGCCCAGGCGCAACACCGCGCAAGGACTCCAGAATACCCGAAACAACACCCAGAGTCAACGAAAACAAAGACAGTTTGGAGCGAAACCTGCGCTGGACTTCAATCCCAGTTTCAGCCGAAACCGGGATTCAACTTCCGGCTCGATCGGGGCGCTAGCGCAGTTCAGTTTCGTCCCCGGCGCTGACCTGGTTGCGGCCCGCGTTTTTGGCGCTGTAGAGGGCCCGGTCGGCCTGTTCAATCAGGTCAGTTCGCTCGGCCCCGCCAGTCGGCTCCAGCGAGGCTACCCCGGCGCTGATCGTGACCGTTCCAACCGCGCAGGCAGCGTGCGGAAGTGCTGCGTTTTCAACGGAAACGCGAATGCGCTCGGCCAGTGAGGCGGCTTTCTGCAGGCTTGCGCCGGGCAGGATGATGGCGAACTCCTCGCCTCCGTAGCGGGCCACCAGATCGGTTGCGCGCAGCGACGTATCGGTGAGTATCGCGGCAATTCTGCGCAGGCACTCGTCGCCCGCCACGTGGCCGTAGTGGTCGTTATAAAGCTTGAATCGATCCACATCGATCATCAGCAGGGCCAGGCTGATCTTCTCCCTCGACGCATGCTGCCACTCGCGCACCAGCTGCTTGTCAAAACTACGGCGATTGGCCAGGCCGGTGATGTGGTCGAGCCCCGCATTGGCGTCGGCCTCGTAAAATGCGGCGGTCAGCTCCTGTTGCAAACGGTTTCTCTCATCCAGCGCCGAAGTCACGGAGTACAGAATGACGAGCGCAACGCAGAGAAAACATTGCAGGATGAAGAAGCTGTGGATGAACATGTCCGACCGCACCAGCGAGAAAGCTCCGTGCGAACGCTCCGTCATATACACAGCCGGCCCCGCCATGAGCAGAATCCCGATGGCCGACCCTGAACTTCCCAACCGAAAGATCGCCAGCAGAAGTGCCGGTATGAGAAGAAAATCCACCGGCAGGCCGTCGAGGGCGAAGACCATGGCCGAGAGCACGGTGAGCACAATCAGCAGGGAGACGGTTTCGACCCGCTTCTTGTGCGTGAACAGATCGAGCAGCTCCTGCTTGTCAATTGCCAGCACCAGCGGTGTCATCACCGCGATCCCCATCACGTCGCCGACGAACCAGCTGGTGACCGACAGCAGTTCCTGCGGAACCCTCTCTGCCAGGAGAATCACCTCGACGAAAATGCTCGAACACAGGGGCGCCAGCAGTACCCCGAACAGCACAAAGCGCGCCAGTGTGCGCGGCTGGCTCAGGTCGGGCTTTTTTGCGTCGCGCGTGGAGAGCAAAGATGCGGCCACCAGGACTTCCACCGTGTTGCCGGCGGAGAAAAGCAGCGACTGCCCAAGGGCGAAGTGAAAATAGCTATGGGCCAGAACGTTGGCCACGATGCTGGCCACGATGTAGATGGCCCAGGAACGGCGCGGCAGACGGAGCAGAATGGCCAGCAGCAGACCATTGGCAGGCCAGATAATGTCGGCCACCGACGGCGTGCGCGTCAGCGCGTTGCCGCCTAAGGAAACCAGGAAATAGAGCAGGAAGATAAACGTCAGGTGGACGGGCGAATCGGGCCACACGTTCGCCATCGCTCTCGAAAGGGGCGAACTGCGCCGGAAACGTCCGGGATGAATATCACTACTCAGCGAAAAAGCATCCATTGGCGAAACTCATTTTAGAGATTGGCAATGATTTCAAGCGAAAGCAATAGCACAAGAGAGGAAGTAGCGCCCAGGGACGTGTTATCCCATTTTTCGCGGTGGACCAATCCAACCTGATTAATTCACATTTGCAATCCGGTCCGTGCTCTTGCGGCATTCCGATAGACAGCTCTTAACATGTATTCAAAGTCAAATCTAGCCAGGGAAGGATTGAATCAAT
>JBEKDE010000117.1:0-15163 GCA_050014515.1 Occallatibacter sp. | reverse complement strand
TCGCGATGCGCCAGGTGAATCGTCATGCCGTCGAAATGGTCTGCCAGGTACGAGCAACTAGGACATCCCTCGCTCCACCCCGGTCCAAACATGAAGTGGTAAACCATCAGCTGGCTGCGCTTCCCAAACAGATCGGTCAGCGTCTCTTTTCCGCGCGGGCCATCGAACACATAGTGCTTCTCCACTTTCTCCCACGGCAGTTCCCTGCGCTCCTTGCTGAGTTCATCGCGCAGCCGCGTGAATTCCTTTTCCTTCTTGAGGAACTCCTTGCGCGCAGCAATCCAGTTTTTGTGCGAAACCACATTCGGATGTTCAATTGCAGTCATCGTGCTAGCCATGTTGATCCTCCTTGTTCACGGGTTGTGTGGGGAATTCATGCGCTCCATCTTTCGCGCACAGCTTCTTGATCGTAAGGGCGGCTACTCCACCCGTCGAAAGACTTGCGGCGGCGATCCAGGCCGCGGTTGCCAAACATACTGGACACATAGAGACCTCCTCCCTTGCGCCTTCGTTTTCATTCTGGCCCGTTGCCGTGCTACCGGCCCTCCGCCTGCACGCGCATGCGTTCCAGCATCGAAGCCCAGCCCTTGCTCGCGCCCTTCTTGTCCTCTTCCTTGATGAACCCCAACGCCGAGTGCCGGAATGAAATCAGCGTCCCTCCATCCACCTCGGTCAATCTGTACTGCACGTTCGATACAAACGGATACGACGCAAACAATGGCCCTGTAATCTCCAGCAGCGTGGGCCGCTTGATGGCCTGCACATGACCCCAGAGATGGCCGTTGCTTTCCCCCAGGTCGCGGTACCATCTGCCGCCCGGCCACGGCTCCAGCTTCATTGCTAGATTCTTGCCATCAGGCGTCTCCATGCCCGGCCCCACCTGCTCAAGCACCGCCGCAAACGTCACTTCGAGCGACGCCTTGACGTGCGTTTCCTGCTTGATTTCCAGTATCAGATCCTCAATGCTTCGCGCTATCGAACTCATCGTCCCTCCTCTGGGTTATTCCTGCCTGATCAATTTCCTGGCTTTGGTATTGGCTGCATCTCGTTCATCTTTTCTTCCGCCAGCTGCTTCACGCGGCCCAACTGGTGCCGCCAGAATCGCTCGAACGTCCCCGCCCATTCATGCAGAGGCCGAATTCCCTCTGCATTCGTCCGGTAGAACCGATGCCGCCCATTCCGCCGCACGCGCACCAGGCCCACATCTCTCAGCACGCATAGATGCTTTGAAACCGAAGGCTGGTCAAGACTCAGCGCCGTGACAATGTCCCCCACCGAACGCTCCTGCTCCGCCAGATAACTCAATATCTGCCTGCGCCGAGGCTCGGCAACTGCGTTGAAAGCGTCGGATGTAGTCGCTGCTCGTGCCATGAAAAGAAATATATACCTATATGGGAATATGTCAAGAGTTTTTTTCCCTCCGCAATCAATCGCATTCCACCCCATTCTCGAAAACGTTTGCATTCAATCACTGAATCGGTTTACGATTCGCGTTTATGACCAAGTCATCGCTCGCCGTTCCCTGCGCCCTGCTGCTTGCCGCGCCGCTGCTTTTTGCGCAAACCGCATCACAGGCCGCTCCGACTGACCCTCTCGCGCCCACGCAGGGCGTCAAGTCGGCCGCGGAGATTGATCGCGAGTGGCAGCAGTCGGTCTCCAAGTACGACGCCGAGCGCAACCGCCTGCTCGCCGAAGAGCTGAAGCAGGAAAACGACGGCCCCTACCGCGCCGACTGGGCCACGCTTGAAAAGTATCAGCAGCCGCAGTGGTATAAGGACGCCAAGTTCGGCATCTTCATTCACTGGGGCGTCTACTCCGTACCCGCCGCGGAAAACGAGTGGTATCCGCGCAACATGTACCGGCCCAATGAGGGTGCGTACAGGAATTTCCGCGAACACTACGCCTCAAACGATCCCGCTGAAAAAGACGCCAGGGGATATAAAGACTTGATTCCTCTGTTTCGCGCCGAGCACTTTGACGCCACAGCATGGGCGCAGCTCTTCAAGGACTCCGGTGCGCAATATGTCGTCCCCGTCGCCGAGCATCACGACGGCTTTTCCATGTACGACTCCGGCCTCTCCGACTGGACCGTCGTCAAGATGGGCCCCAAACGCGACACGCTCGGCGAACTCGCCGCGGCCATCCGCGCCCAGGGCCTGCACTTCGGCCTCAGCTCCCACCGCGCCGAGCACAACTTCTTCTTCGACGGCGGACGTACCATTCGCTCCGACGTGAACGATCCCAGGTACGCCTCTCTCTACGGCCCCGCGCATCAGTGGATCACCACGGATGATGCCCACCTCGAAGACGACTGGACCTATGTAAGCCCCGAGTTTGCCCGCGACTGGCTCGCCCGCGACACCGAGCTTGTCGAGAAGTACAAGCCCGAGGTCGTCTACTTCGACTGGTGGATCGGCCAGCCAAATTATCGCCCCAACGTCACCAGGTTCGCCGCCTTTTATTACAACTTCGCCGCTGCCCATGGCTACACCGGCGTCATCGACTTCAAAGACTATTCCCTGGACTGGAAGGCTGGTGTGCGCGATTTTGAGCGCGGCCAGCAGGACCACATCGTCGCCGACCATTGGCAGACTGACACCTCCATCAGCAACGCCAGCTGGGGTTACATCGAGCACGACACCTTCAAGACTCCCGAATTCCTGGTCCGCCAGCTCGTCGACATCGTCAGCAAGAACGGCAACTTGCTGTTGAACTTCGGCCCGCGCTCCGACGGCACCATCCCCGACGAAGTGCGCAGTACGCTGCTCGACATCGGCAAATGGCTCAAGGTCAATGGCGAAGCCATCTACGGCACCACTCCGTGGAAGACCTTCGGCGAAGGCCCCACGCAGATCAAGGCCGGCGCATTCCACGACACCGACACCAAACCCTACACGCCGGAGGATTTTCGCTTCACCGCCAAACGGTCAACCGTCTACGCCATCGGCATGGCCTGCCCGAAAGACGGCAAAGCGACAATCCACTCACTCGGCTGGGCGCACGAGGGCAGTTCCATTCCCATCGGTTCAATCGAGCTTCTCGGTTCGACGGGCAAAGTCTCGTGGACACAAGCCGCAGACGCACTGGAAGTCACGCTGCCAACCGGCGCAACCTGCCAGTACGCCTACGCGCTCAAGCTCACACCCGTCGCAAAGTGACCGCGGTCTTCCGGATTGCTCGATGCTCCGCCCGGAGCGCGCACTGTAACAGGGCCTGACTTCAGTCGGGCCGAAAACCGACCATCTTGAATTTTGCATTCGTATACGCGGCGAAGCCGCGCCCCGGCGTCGCCCTCCCCGCCAGAGCATATTTGGAATACATATACACTTTTTCAGTACCGTGAAAGGTGGCTTTTTCTTGAGGAAAAAGTCACTTGAGTGCGTGCTTTCGGTCTACACCAATTCCGAAATGCTATAGATGAAGTCTGAGTGAATCTCCCGCGAGCGTTCGCCCCACCTGCATTGGCGCCCAAAGCGGCGATCTGAAACTTCCTTTGGATCGGATCAGCTATAGTTTCCGAAAGGCTCTTTCATTCCGAAAAGACTTCTCCGCAAAGGACCTCCTCAATGACATTGGATCGCAGAGGCTTTCTCACCGCTTGCAGCCGCGCAGGTATCACATCCGCCTTGCTGCCCGGCATTCTTTACACCCTGGCTGCACAGGCACAACCGCAAGAGTCCGATCCCAAAAGTAAGCCCGCCGAGTTGCCCAAGATCACTCCGGAGATGCTCGACCAGGCCGCTATCCTTGCGGGCGTTGGTCCGTTTACCGCGGAACAGAAGAAGATGATGCTCGACGGCCTCAATCAAATGCGCGGCTCCTACGACCCGATCCGTGCGCTCCAGATGCCCAACTCCGTCGCGCCGGCATTCGTCTTTCATCCGCAGCCGGCGGCGAGCAAGCCGAAGGTCAAACTCGGGACAGAGAAGCACGCCGTGACCGGCTGGGTTCCCGATCCAAACGCTACCGCTCCCGCAAGCATCGACGACCTCGCCTTTGCCACAACCAGCCAATTGGCCAGCCTGCTCCGCGCGCAGAAAATCACTTCCCTTGCCCTCACCCAGATGTTTCTGGCGCGCATCAAGCGCCTCGACCCCAAGCTCCACTTCGTCATCACCCTCACCGAAGAACGTGCGTTGGCCCAGGCGAAGAAAGCCGACGAAGAAATCGCCGCTGGCAAATATCGCGGCCCGCTGCACGGCATTCCCTGGGGCGCGAAAGATCTGCTCGCCGTGAAAGGCTATCCCACCACCTGGGGTGCGGGCGGTTTCGAGCACCAGACCATCGACGAGGACGCCACTGTTGTCCAGCGCCTCGATGAAGCCGGCGCAATCCTCGTCGGCAAGTTCACCCTCGGCGCGCTCGCCATGGGAGACAAGTGGTTCGGCGGCCGCACGCGCAACCCCTGGAACCCCAAACAAGGCTCAAGCGGCTCGTCGGCAGGCCCGGCCAGCGCAGTCGCCGCCGGCTGTGTACCTTTTGCAATAGGCTCCGAAACTCTCGGCTCCATCTCGTCGCCCTCCACGCGCTGCGGCGACACCGGCCTGCGCCCCACCTTCGGCCTCGTTCCGCGCACCGGCGCTATGGCCCTCAGTTGGACCATGGACAAGCTCGGCCCCATCGCCCGCTCAGCCGAAGATTGCGCGCTGGTGATTCAGGCAATTTACGGCGTCGATGGCAAGGACACGTCGGTCTGGCCTGCGCACTTCCAATGGGATCCGACGCTCGACTGGAAAAAGCTCCGCATCGGCTACTTAAAAACGGAATTCGACGCGCCCGAACCGCTCAAGCTTCCCGAAGCCCCTGCCAACGAAACCGCCGATGAGAAGACCCATCGCGAACAGCGCATCGCCCGCATGAAGGTCGCCCGCGCCCGCAACGACTACGACCGCAAATACGACCTGGCCGCGCTCGACAAGCTGCGCTCCATGGGCATCAACCTCATCCCCATCGAACTGCCCAAGCTGCCCTACGGCGCCATGACCCCGCTCCTCGAAGCCGAAGCCGCCGCCGCGTTTGACGACCTGACCATCTCCGGCCGCGACAGCCTGCTCACCGAACAGGGACCGTTCGACTGGCCCAACAACTTCCGCGTCGCCCGCTTCTATCCAGCGGTCGAGTACATCCAGGCCAACCGCGCGCGCACCCTCGCCATCCAGCAGGTCTCCGCGCTCTTTGAGCAGGTCGACATCATCGTCACCCCCACCAACGGCGAGCAGCTCGTAGTCACCAATCTCACCGGCCATCCCGCGCTGATCGTTCCCAACGGCCTGCGCGGCCCGGATGCACCTCCGCCGCCAAAGGTCGATGATGGCGACGACGACAATATCGGCGGCCCGGGCACGCCGGTCTCCCTGACATTTCTCGCCGGCCATTACCAGGACGCAACCCTGGCCGCCTTCGGCGCCGCCTACCAGCAGGCAACCGGCTTCAACAAACAACACCCCAGACTGGACTAAGCATTTTCGGAATTGGTGTAGACCGAAAGCACACACTCAAGTGGCTTTTCCTCAAGAAAAGCCACCTTTCACGGTACTGAAAAAGTCTATATGTATTCCGAAAATGCTCTAAGCACCTGGCACCTGCGGTGCGGCAGACGCTCGCGGGAGGCGCGCAGTAGGTGGGTGCTTTCCCATGTCCCAGAATCGGAACATGGGTACCTGCACAGTGTCCACTGCGCACTGTCCACTGTTCACTGTTCACTGCACACTGTTCACTGCACACTGTTCACTGTTCACTGTTCACTGTCCACTGTCAACTGTCAACCGTTCCCTGTGACCACCGTGTGCGCCGCCAAATCTACCGTGAACTGATCGATGACCGTAGGCGTGGCCGTCGGCGCAGTCTGGCTTACCCCGAGCGACTCAACCACAATCGCAGTCGCGCTCACCGTAATGCGCAGATACCCGAAGCTCGTCTCGTTGTACTGGTCGAGGTTCACCGTATTCCCCAGCCCGTCGGGCTCGGAATGTGCACCGGCCGCGGGCTTTTCGCCGGCGGCATTCATCTTCATCTGGCTCAGGTTGTAGTAGCCCCCGTTACCCGCCACCACGTAGGCAATCTGCCGCCCATCCGCCTTCATCACCCGCGTATACCGCTCGTAAAGGTGCGAATGCCCGCTCAGCACCAGGTCCGGCCAGATACCCGCCTGCTGGCAGCACGTATCAATCTGCTGCAGCATCGCTACGCTGGGAAAATGCTGACTGCTCCCGGTAAATGGTGGGTGATGCACGGCGATAATCAGCGCGCGGGATTGGCTCGGCCCGGCATTCCGTTCCGCCAGCGCCGCGGCCAGTTGCTGGCTGAGAAACGTAATCTGGGCGTCGCCGATCTGCGTATTGCTCAGCACCCCCACGCTCTCGCCGGTATTCGAATAAAGCCCGATAAACCGCGCAAACGGAGCAGTCAATACCCAGTAAACCCCCGGCTGCGTCATCGTAGTCCGCGAGAATCCCGGAACGCTGGCCACCGGCGTTGCCGCACAGAAATTCTCCACGAACGGCTCCAGCGAGTAAGGAACCGGCTCCTCGCTATACAGCACGCCGTCATGATTTCCGGGGATCGCAAAGATGGGCACGTCGTAGTTGCGGTACGGGTCGTAAAACTGCTCGGGATAATACTGCTCCTGCCCGAAGTAATACACCACATCGCCCAGGTGATAGCAGAATGCCGGCAGCGCCGTTGCATAGGTCTTCCCAGTCAGGTCGGCGCAAAGCCCATCGGCCACGGCAAGCTGCGGCGCAGGCTGCACCACTCCGCCGGAATCGCCGATCGAGTGAAACACCAGTTGCTGCGCCGCTTCAATCTGCGCAATCGCCGCAGCCGGCAGCACTGCGCTAAGGTCCATCACCGGCGGATCGACGCGCGGTGCGGGAATCGCCTCCACTTCCTGCAACTCCTGCAGTGCCGAGTCGGCCGCGATCTGGCCCGCGCTGTAGGTGAAAAAGTTGTCCGCGGTATAGGTGGGGTTGGCAAACGTGAATCCGGTCGTAGACATGGGGGAGTCCTCTTTCCGGTTGATTTTGATTTCGCCCCGGCAGTCTCCTGAAACGCGCGCGGCAATCCCGCCGGGGTGCCGGAATTATACCGCCGAGCCCTGAACGCAAAATGAATTTTGATTGCGGGGTTTAACCTGAATTCATGGCACTGGTTGAAGTCGACGCAGTCTCGAAGAGTTATCCCCGGCGCAGCGGGTTGCGGACCGAGTGGCAGCCCGTCGTCGATGATGTTTCACTCGTCATCGAAACCGGCGAGACGCTCGGCCTGGTCGGCGAATCGGGCTCCGGCAAAACTACGCTGGCCCGCATGATTCTGGGACTGGTCACTCCGAGCCGTGGTTCCATTCGCGTCAACGGCATCGACCTGGCCCGCGCCTCACGCGAAGAGCTGCACCATCTCCGCCGCCAGATGCAGCCTGTCTTTCAGGATCCCTACGCCGCTCTCAACCCGCGCATGAACGTGCTCGACATCATCACCGAGCCACTCGTGATTCATCGCAAAGACGCCGGCTTCAAGACCGACCGTGCAAGCCTTCGCACCAAGGCCGCAGCACTGCTTGCCGAAGTAGGCCTCGATGAATCGGCCCTCGCGCGGCACCCGCACGAGTTCTCCGGCGGCCAGCGCCAGCGCATCAACATCGCCCGCGCGCTTGCGCTCAGGCCAAAGCTGTTGATTCTGGATGAGCCGGTCTCAGCGCTCGATGTGAGCGTGGGCGCGCAGATCGTGAACCTGCTGCGGCAGCTTCAACGCGACAACGGCTTCACTTATCTCTTCATCTCCCACTCCATGCCACTGGTGCGATACCTCAGCACGCGCATCGCAGTGATGGAGCATGGAAAGCTGGTGGAGACCGGCGAGGCCGTAGCTCTATGCGACCATCCCCAGCAAGCCTACACACGCCAGCTGATCGCAGCCACGCCGGAGCTGCCCTCCAACATTCCCCTGCCGTAGGGCACGGCACCCGTGGTGCGGCAGCCGCTGGCGGGCAACTCGCACTGACCTCTTAGCTTTCCCCCTTGCACAATCTTCGTGGCGCAAAGGGGATCACTAAGCTCTTCGCTGACCTATCAGTGGCTCGATGGCGGCGTTGCCGGCGCAGTGGTTGGCGCAGCCGGAGTTGCTGGCGCGGCAGTGGGCGCCGCAGTTGGCGGCGGCGCGGTAGCCGGCATGCCCGAAGGCGATGCTGGAGCCGGCGCGGTTCCCGGAGGCGGCAGCTTCGTCAGCTGGCCCGGCGCTCCCACGGCCGGCGGATGCGGCGTGATCCCCGGAGGCATATGGCCCCCCTGCGGCATCATCGGACGCTGCGGCTGCGCAGGCAGGTCTGCTACGTCAACCAGCTCCACATCGAAGATCAGGTCGGACTTCGCGGGAATCCCCGGATGGTCCGGACGATCCGACATCGCATGGTTTCCATACGCCAGTTGGTAGGGAATGAACAAACGCCGCTTGCCACCCACTTTCATCCCCTCAAAGCCCTGGTCAAAACCGGGAAACGGCCCACGCCCGCCACCCATTCCCTGGGCAAACTGGAACGGCTGCGGTTCGCCCAGCTTCGGCTTCCCATCTTCGCCCAGCACCGGCTTGCCGTCCTTATCCTTGAGCGGCTGGCCTGGGTGGTCGTACGAAGAATCGAACTTGACGCCGTCCGCCGCGCGCCAGCCCGTGTAGTGAACTTTGTAGAGCTTGTTCGGCTCGGCCGGTGCGCCGGTGCCAATCTTGATGTCCTGGTACTTCAGAGAAAACTCGGTCTTCAGGATTGCGTGGACTGGTGGCACCCCTGGCGGCAGCTTGACCGCAGAGGCGGTCGAAGCATGCGTCGTGGTCTTGGCAGAGGTTGCCGAGCTAGTCGCTGGTTTGGTGGGGGTTTGAGCACTCGCGGCGGCCGTACCTGCCGCCAACAGCAAAATCAGAGCAGTTTGTTTCATTGAGGATTCAAGCTCCAAATGTTCTTGACCGGAGTTTATCAGGCGATCCCAGCTCAAAGCGCCGGCCTCGACCGCCCACATCCCCGAATTAATCATATGTTCCCAATCCTTATTGCTCTTCTGTCCGAAAACGATAGGACCGAATTGCTCCGTGGACCATCCATTCCGCTTTTTTCTGCGCAATCGGTGGAAAGGCCCCGCAGCCATTGCGAGCATCCCGCGAGCGTCTGCCCCATGCAATGGCCCTTATACGTCTTTATGCGCCTTGCATTTACAGTAGGAAACAGGCCACTACTGAATGCATCTCCTCCACATCCTCTGGCTCCCCTTTGCCTCGTTCTTCGCGGGTGTGCTCAACACCATCGCCGGCGGCGGATCGTTCCTCTCGCTCCCAGCCTTGCTCGCCTCAACCACTGCGGCCGGCATCGGCGCAGTCACTGCCCAGGCCACCAATACCGTCGCCCTCTGGCCCGGCCAGCTGACGTCGTTGGTCGCCTTTCGCAAACACCTCAAGGAATACCGCTGGGAACTCCTGCCTCTGGGAATCGCCTCCGGCCTGGGTGGCTGGCTTGGCGGCGAACTGCTCATGCACACTGGCAACAAGCGCTTCCGCGAACTGCTGCCCTGGCTGCTCTTGTTTGCCGCCGTCATGTTTGTGCTCAGCTTCCCGCTCGGCAAATGGCTGGCGACCCTCTCCGGTGGCCGCCGCTACAACAAGTGGTTGATCTTCGGCATGGTGGTGGTCAGCGTCTACGTCGGCTACTTCGGCGCCGGCGGCGGCTTCCTGGTGATGGCGCTCTTCGGCATCTGCGGCGTCCACGACATTCATGAGATGAACGCCCTCAAGGTGCTCACCGCGGCCGTCTCCATCGGTATCCCGGCCATCACATTCATTCTGGCAGGCCGCGTCGCCTGGCAGTTTTGCCTGATCATGGCCGTCATGGCCGGCATCGGCGGCTACCTCGGCGCGCACTACAGCAAGAAGGTCAACCAACGCCTCATGCGCTGGGCGGTCGCCATCATCGGCTTCATGACCGCCGGCTATTTCTTCCTCGCCAATTACCTGAACCACCCCTAGCGCGGAAATCGTTGTGCCCCACCCATGCGGTTCTCTTTGCCGAATGGGTGGGAAAGCAAAACAGCCGGTACGAGCGGCTACAGCAAATCCTGAGATGCTGTAACCCGAAACCACAATACTGAAGTTGACGCGACCATCATGGAGAGCCAACCTTGCACAACGCCCCAAAGGACACACCGTCTCAGGATTTGCTCGATAGCATTTTCGGAATTGGTGTAGACCGAAAGCACGCACTCAAGTGACTTTTTCCTCAAGAAAAAGCCACCTTTCACGGTAGTGAAAAAGTCTATATGTATTCCAAAAATGCTCTAGTCGTCCACCGGCTTTCGCCGACCCACGGTTGGATGAAACGGGCGGAGGGGGCAGGGGCCTTCAGGCCCCTGAATGCGGCAATAGGCTACGATGGCCTTTAGGCCCGGGCATCTTCGTCGCCTTATTGTTTTGTTCAACCTACAAAGCAGTTTCTTATCAGCGAGCGTCCGCCTCACCGCAGGTGGCCAACATCCCCGCCAGCAACGCCGTCCTTGCCGCAACGTGTTCCAGCACAATCGACTCGTGCTTTGCGTGCGCTCCCTCGCCCACCGCGCCCATCCCATCCAGCGTCGGAATCCCCAGCGCCGAAGTAAAATTTCCGTCCGACCCGCCCCCGGTCGAAGCCTCCTCCAGTACAAACCCCAACTCCGCAGCCAGACTGCGCGCCTGCCGGTAAAGCTTCACCGTCCCTCGTGTCCGCTCCATCGGCGGCCGATTGATTCCGCCAGCCACTGAGATTGTGCATCGCCTGTCCACCGGCTTGAGTGCGGCAAACTTCCGCTCCAGGCGCTTCCCGTCCGCGCCGCGCACGATTCGCCCATCCACCTCAGCCCATGCCTCCGCGGCGATTACGTTCGTCTTCGATCCGCCGCCCACCAGCCCCACACTCACGGTCAGGCCGCGCTTTAGATCGGTCCACCCGCTCACCGTCTCAATCACCCGCGCCAGTTCCAGAATCGCGCTCGCACCCTTTTCAAAATCCACGCCCGCATGCGCCGCAACGCCCTTGATCTCGATCCGCCAATCGCCCGTTCCCTTGCGCGCAGTCTTGTAAGCCAGCCCCTGCGCCGGCTCCAGCACAAATACCGATTCGCTCTCCGCTGCCAGACGTTCCGTGATCGGCCGCGAAATCCCGCTGCCCACTTCCTCATCCGTATTCAACAGCAGCACAATCTCCCGCTGCAGCAGCCCAGCCTCCCCCAGCATCTCGATCGCGGTAAACGCCATGGCCACTCCCGCCTTCATATCCAGCGCGCCCGGCCCCCACAACCGCCCCTCGCCCACGCGGCACGGCATGGTCTTCAGCGTGCCAACCGGCCAAACCGTGTCCAGATGCCCCAGCACCAGCACCGGCTTTGCGCCACCGGCCCCAAAATTCGGTACAGATCGCCGCTTCGGCCCAAACCGCGCCTCCAGCACATCGCCAACCAGTTTCTGCCGGTGCAGCTTCACCCGTCCGCCCAGGCTTTTGGCGTGTTCCGCCGCGAGAGCAACACAGGCATCCACCGCTGCCTTGTCGTCCGTAGGCGACTCCAGGCGCACCATCCGTTGCGCCAGATCGAGCAATCCAGCCTGGTTGCGCCGCGCTCCAGCCAGCAGCGCGCGCATCGGAATCGGGGAATCTTGAGGATCGAGCATCCAGGAGCCTTTCTGGTTATCGTTTCAGGAGAAAAATCACTGACTCCCTGATTCTACGTTGGTTAGGTCAGCTGGAACAGCCCCATTCCCGCCTTGAAAGGTACCTGGATGTACCATAGTGTGGCTAAAATGCCACACAGCCGGAAAGCCACTTCCCGTCTAATCTATCCAGTGCGCCTCGTTTAGCGCTGTTGGAGAAGATCTTTGGGACATCCAGCCCACCTGGAACAAACGATTTCTGAGCCTCTGGAGTTCAACGGGGTCGGCCTTCATTCAGGAGCGCCGGTCACCATGCGCCTTCTCCCCGCGCCGGCCGGTTCAGGCATCGTCTTCCGCCGTACCGATCTCGACAACTTTGAAATCCCCGCCAACGGCCGCAACGTCGCCAAAGTCAGTTACGCCACCAGCCTCATGCGCCAGGGCGTGCTCATCTCCACCACAGAACATCTGCTATCGGCCTTGATCGGCATGGGCGTCGACAACGTCATCGTCGAGCTCGACAATCTCGAACTCCCCATCCTCGACGGCAGCGCCCTGCCCTACGTTCAGGCCATCCTCTCCGCCGGCATACGCACCCAGCGCCGCCGCCGCGAAACCATCCGCGTCCTCCGCGCCGTTGAGGTCCGCGAGGGCGACAAGTTCATCGGCGTCTACCCCGGCTCCGGCTACAAGATTGAATACGCCATCGACTTCCCCGCGCCCATCGGCCACCAAAGCACGTTCGTCGACCTGGCCGCCGAGACCTACGGCGCCCTGATCGCCCCCGCCCGCACATTCGGTTACAAGGCTGACGAAAAGCGTCTCCGCGACATGGGCCTCATCCGCGGCGCAGGTCCCGAGAGCGCCATCATTCTCAATGCAAACGGCCCTGAAAACGGCCCGCTCCGCTTTAACGACGAGTATGTGCGCCACAAAGTCCTTGACCTCATCGGCGACCTCGCCCTTGCCGGCCGCCGCATTGAGGGCCACGTCGTTGCCCAGCGCGCCGGTCACGCCATGCACACCGCCCTGGTCTCCCGCCTGCTCAAAGACCGCTCCGCCTGGGAACTAGCCCACGTTCCCATGAACACCCCCGCCGAAGAGGCGGCCTCCACAACCATCCACAGCGAATCCCTCCCCAGCCCCGCGCTAGTAGGCGCGTAGCGCGCCGTCTTTACAAGTTACAAAAAATCAAGGCGGTCATCCTGAGCGAACGGGGCCCCAGACGTTTTTCAGTCTGGGGGTGGTGAGTCGAAGGACCTGCATTTTCTTCACTTCTTCACTCATTCACTTCTTCACTCACTCGAAGAGAATACACATTGGCGTAACCGCCGCCACGCTCTTCCCTTCCTTCGCCAATTCCCCCGTCTCCGGGTTTCGCGCAAACACACTCAAATTGTTTGAAACCTGGTTGGCCACCACCATCCACCGCTCTGTCGGGTCCAGCACAAAATTCCGCGGAATCTTTCCCCCGCAATCGGTTTGCCCGCCCAGCGTCAGCGCGCCCGTCTTAAAGTCTGCGTGATACAGGTAGATAGCGTTATTCCCGCGGTTCGCAAAGTAGACCGTCTTGCCGTCCTTTGAAATCACCGTGTCGCACCCATGCGTATCGCCCTTCCAGTCCGCGGGCAGCAGGTGAATCGTCGTCACCCGCGTCAGCGAGCCATCCGCCCTGTGCCACTCCAGCACGTCCACCGTCGAATCCAGTTCATTCATCGAGTAGGCCGTATGCCCATTGGGATGGAAGTGCAGCGTTCGCGGCCCCGCACCCGGCGCGGACTGATACTTGCCGGCGCCCGTCAGCTCCGCCGTCGCCGCATTCAATTTGTAGATGTGTATGCAATCCCCGCCCAGGTCGTTGAAATAAGCAAACACGGTGTAGTGCTCGCTCCAAACCACCGGACTCAGCTTGCCATCCGTCACCAGGTAGCTTGAAGCAGTGCCGCCGCCGTAATCCGCCGCCAGCAGCACGCGCCCCGTATGGTCCAGCGCCACATGACACGTCCCCTTGCTCGCCGAGTTCTGCGCCGACAGCGGCGTCAGCTCGCCGTGGTGAACGCCAAAACTGGCCACCGCGCCGGTAGCTTTGCCATTAAAGCTGTCCAGCTCAGCCGCGGCATAGATAAACTCCCGCTTCGGCGAATAAGTAATCCAATCCACGGTGGAGAGTTTTGCGGCAACCCCAGCCGGCGTAAGCTCGCCCGTAGCCGCATCCCAGTCAAAAGCCAGAATCCCATCCTTCCCGCCCGAGCCAACAAAGACGCGCGAGCGAACTTTTGCGGGAGCACCAGCAGCAAGGTGAGGAGCAGCAGTGGCGGCGAGCGTGGCAGCAGACGCAGAGACAAGAAACGAGCGGCGGGAAAGTGTTTTCATAACAAACGATTGTCACCGATAAACCCACCCCCGCGCCAGCACTTGCAGTGCGGCAGACGGCGCTTCCGCGCCAGGAGCGGAGGCACTGTACCTTCCGGAGTGACGACATTCAGAAACTCTCAGCTCAACAGGAGCTGTCATCGCTGAGCAACCGACTCGCGTAGCGAGTTACGTCTGAAATGAGCGCGTCGCAAGAGCCTATAGCAAAAACAACCGTGTCATCCTGAGCGCACGGGGCCCCAGGCGTATTTCAGCCTCTCGGGGTCCCCAAGGAGCGGTCTTTGCTCTTTGGGGTGGAGCAAGGGGGTGGTAAGCGAAGGATCTGCCGTTGCGTTTGAGACGCATCGAGTGGGAATGCTTAACTCCGGATTGGCGGATAACAATACAACAGCTAAAACGCTTCGAGTAATATAATGCTGACAAATACCCACGAGATTGGACTCTGGACGGCTTAAGCAAGTTAAGGAAGTTGCCATGGTGAAAGCAGCAATCTTCTGCCTGCTGTGTCTCGCATCGCCGACGGAGATTATCGGAGCACAAGAATGGCAAGTCAGCGGCGCGTATCGTAATCCTGCCGAGGGATATTCGATCAGGATTCCGCACGGGTTGACGGGGAAAACCGGAGTTTCGGGCATGGGCAATCAACGGGGTGTGAAAATCTCCCTTCCATCAGGTGGGATGATCGAGGTTTGGGGAGAACCCAATAGTCTAGAGTGGAAAGGCCCGTCCGAAGGCGTGCAATGGAGCCTCGAAAACGGAGAATGTTCTTCCGGGAAAGCTGGACCTTCGGAAGTTGTCATTGGACGTTTAGAGGGCGCGCAAGGAAGAATTGCCTGCGGAAATGCGGTGGAGATCGTCTTCCTCGCGTTTAGGCGGCCCGGTGGTGACCCAATCTACTGGCTGATGTTGACAACTTCTCCCGCTCACGAGAGCGAGGACAAAGCCATATTGGAAAAGGTCGCCGCAACCTTCAGGATCATTCGGTGGCGGTAACTCCCGCACCCCGTTTAGTGCGATCCGGATGCATCACCCGGCAATCCAGAAACATCGCGCGAACCCGCTTGACGATTTCCCGATCACCTACCTCATCCCAGCACCTTCCTCTAAACTCGTTCCAGCACCAAGCGAGGCTCCCGCT
>JBEKDE010000116.1:0-14321 GCA_050014515.1 Occallatibacter sp. | reverse complement strand
CGCAGGTATTCCTCGCTGAAAGTGACCGGAGAAGGTTCTCTTCTTAAGGCTGAGGCCTGGGAAAACCGACGGTTTCTCTGTTGGGGAATTCGGGAGTCCCTTTTCGAGTTGTTGCGTGATCGAATTATTGAAGCCTAGTCCAGGTTTTGCCAACCGACATAAGCACGCCAGGGAGAGCTGAGGTCGGTGAGGACTCAAATCACTGGACACTGCTGTGTTTTTCAGTACTGATCCGGGTCGACGCAGGGACGGGTTGGGCCTTAATCGGTGGGATGAGCGTCCGTCGGGCGGGGAGGAGAAGGGGCGGAGGCTTCGCGGCTATTCGTCCCCGGGCGAGGGCTTCTCTCTTTCCGTCTAGTATGGCTTCTTGTCGAAATCCCGCTTTTGACGCCACATTTCCAGGGCTTTGTCCGAAAGCTGCTCTCGCTTAGTTCGCGGCTTTGCGCTCATGGCGAGCGGATCGCCAACGACAAAAGAGCTTATCGCAGGAAATCGGCTCGGCAATCGAGAACGGTTTTCCGTGCCAAGTGTCCGAGCAGCCGGTTCACGACCAGGTGGATTGGATTTGTACACTGGCCGACATCCCGATACGAGTCTGACCACGACGAGTAATTTAGCGATTCGACGATCACTGATGCTGTGCGAGTGAGAAATGTTTTTGAGAAGCTGCGTTTACGGTGGCATATAGAAAAACGGGTTTAGACACCAATTTCTGCAATCGGACCTGGATCAGCAAACCGAAATTGAGTTCCCTTCAATAGCGGCGCTCACGACTGACTGCCGTAAAGTGGCTTGCGATTCATGTGGGACTACTCCACCGTGAGTGCAACGGTACACTGTGTCGTTATTGCACCGGATGTGCCGGTAACAGTAATGGTGTAAGCGCCGACCGTAGTGCCTTGATTGGTAGTCGCGCCCATGTTGGTTTTTGGGCCACAACTCGCCAGGCCGACGGATAGCGCGATGAGGAGGAGCATCATTTCCAGAACGCCGCGCCAGCGTCTCCGCCACGCTGGAATGCCACAAAGCAAAATGAAGGCAAGCGTGGAGCCGCTGATCGCGCACCATTGAGTCCCGGGACGGGTGGGCAAATCGAGTGCGCTGATGCTGGAAGGAATTGTGGTTATGGTCAGCGTGGCGGCACCCGCGCCGGAAGTGGTGATGTCGACCGGGCTGGTTGAGCCGAACGTGAGACGAGGGAGGATATCTGCGCCCGCGGGACGGCTGGCGACTGTCGCGGTCAGCGCGACATTGCCGGTGAATCCGCCAGAAGGCGTGACGGTGATGGTGCCCGTGGCGCTCTGTCCAGGGCTGGATACAATGATCTCGCTGGACGGCCCTGTGACTGCAAAGCTTGCGGGGGGCGCCTGGGTGACTGTAACCGAGATAGCGGGGGCTGTCTCAGTGATGCCTCCCGACGTCCCCGTCACGCTGACTGAGTAGTCGTCCGGCGTGGTGGTGGCCGTCGTCATGAATGTTAGTTGAGAGCTGACGGCAATCGAATTGGTGATGTTTACCTGCGGGGGGTTGAACGCGCAGGTGAGCGGGCTGATGGCGCCAGCGGGCCCGGTGACTGCGCACGTGAACTCTACGAATCCCGTAAAGCCATTGGATGGGGTTGCGGTGACGGTTGAACTGTTGCCAGTAGTTGCTCCCTGGATAAGCGTGAGCGCAGAAGGACTGCTGCTGAGCGCGAACCCGGATGGCGGCAACGCGGCAACAGCCACCGAGATGACGGCTGTTTCGCTGAGGCTTCCTGACGTGCCGGTGACAGTCACGGCATAGGTCCCGACCGTGGTGGCATCGGTCGAATTGAATGTCACGACCGCACTACCGGCCGTGGATCCGGCGATGTTTACTTGAGCTGGGTTAAAGGAGCAGGCCGGGGGACTGGTGGCGCCTACAGGTCCAGCGACTGAGCAGGAGAGTGCCACACTTCCCGTAAAACCGTTGACTGGGGTGATGGCGATGGTTGCATTGTTGCCGCTGGTTGCGCCCTGAACAAACGTGAGCGCAGTTGGACTGCCGCTGAGCGCAAATCCGGCTGGCGGAGCCTGCGTTACCACAACGGCGACAGTGGCCGTCTGCGTCACGCCTCCTAGAGCGCCCGAAACTGTGAGCGTATATGCGCCGGGCGTGGTTGCTGCGGTTGTGCCAACGCTCATGACGGAAGCGGCTGCCTGTGATCCAGAGATATTCACTTGAGAGGGATTAAACGAGCAGGTTGGAAGGCTGACGGCGCCCGAAGGTCCGGCGACGGCACAGCTGAGTGCGGCGGTTCCGACAAGACTGCTTGAAGGCGTGACCGTGATGGTTGAGTTGTTGCCGCTGGTCGCACCCTGAACCAGCGTGAGGGATGTGGGACTGGCGCCGAATGAAAAATTGATGCTGAGTGCGACGTTCTCGATATCGGAGACGGCGATGGTCTCGTTGTCAGGAACAGTGCCTGGCGCGGCGACCGGGTTCACCGCGAGCGTGTAGGCCTGGCTGGCCGTGTCTCCGTCCGCATCCTTTGCGGTGATGGTGAACGGGAATGTTCCTGTCTGCGTCAGCGTGCCGGAAAGCACGCCGGCGGAAGTGAGCGTCAGGCCCGGCGGCGCCGATCCCGTGGTGACGGCGAAGGTGACTGTGCCGATTCCACCTGTTGCCGTAAAGGTCTGCGCATAGGAACCTCCAATCGTGCCGGAAGGAATCGTCGTGGGCGATATCGTGATGACAACGGCTCCCGGGAACGAATACCTGGCAACGAATGCCGTTCCATTGGCGCTCGCGTTCGTCGCCTGAAATGGATCCACAGTGGGAAAGTTTGTCGATTTGGTCAGTCCAGCCACATAAGCGTTTCCAGTGGAGTCGACGCCAACGCCGAAGGCCTCGGTTTCGTTTGTCCCGCCAAGATATGTGGAAAACAGAAGAGCGGAACCGCTGGCGCCGAACTTTGCAACAAACGCGGAGCTCAGGCTGGAGCAACTGGCGCACGTGGTCTGGATGGCGTTGACGAGTGGGAAATTGTTTGAAGTCGTGGACCCGGCCACGAAAGCTTCTCCTAGCGAATCCAATGCTATGGAGTTGCCCTGCGTGGCGCTGTTGCCTCCGAGATAGGTTGAATAGACCAGCCCCGTGCCGGCGGTGTTGAACTTGGTGACAAATGCATTGTTGGCGCCAAGCATCGTCGGCTGATAGGGGTTTAATACCGGGAAGTTGTGCGATTGAGCGAAGCCCGTCACATAGGCGCTGCCGTTGGAGTCGACGGCGATACCAGCGCCATAGTCTTCAGCCGCACCGCCTAGATACGTGGAGTAGGTAAGCGCCGATCCGCTGGGATTGAGTTTTGCTACAAAGGCGTTTGCTCCGGTTGTGGAAAGCAGCGTCGAGGCGTTGGCTGCCTGAAAAGGGTTGGCAGTCGGAAAGTCGGTGGATTGAGTTAACCCCGTGATATAGGCGCTGCCGGCGGAATCTACCGCGATGGCCTGGCCGGAATCCTGTTCGCTTCCGCCCAGATAGGTGGAATAAACCAGAGACGAACCGTCGGGGCTGAATTTGGTGACGAACGCGTCGCCGTCGTAGAGGTTCTTCGCGCCAGATTCGGAACAGGCGTCGCAACTGGACTGGATGGGGTTTACAGTGGGGAAGCCGGCGGAGTTGGTCAAGCCCGTGACGTAGGCGCTGCCGGCGGAGTCGACGGCAATGCCAAAGGCCTCGTCGAGGAAATTGCCGCCCAAGTATGTCGAGTAAATCAAACTCGAGCCGTCGGGACTCAGCTTGGCGACGAACGCATTTTCGATGCTGCCGTGGTTGGTTGTCTGAAATGCATTCACGACCGGAAGTCCAGGGATGGAACCAGCGCCTCCAGCGCCTGGCACGCTTCCCGCGCCTCCCGCCACATAGGCGCTCCCTGAAGAATCTACGGCAATCCCGAATGTACTGCCGCCGCTGAGGTAGGTGGAGTAAACCAGAGATGAACCGTCGGGACTCAATTTGGTCACGAACGATTCGCCTCCGTAGTCTTGCCCACCGGGGCACCCCAAGCACGTGGTTTGAAAGGCGTTTGCTGTTGTGGGGAAATTCGTTGAGCTGGCGGAACCTGTAACGTATGCGTCGCCAGACGAATCGACGGCGATGCCCTCGGCATAATCGGTCCCGGTGCCGCCGAGATACGTTGCGTAGTCCACAACCGGGTCGATCACCAACGGCTGCGTGTGATCGTAGGGACCGAGCGCGAATCCGATCCGGCTATGCGCGCGGAGCACATAGTGACCGGCAATTTCGCGGCGACCATTCGCAGATTGCTGGTAGATATGTGGCCTGGCCATGACGACGCTGCGCGTTGCACTCATTCCAAGCACAAGATCGCCGCTTCGGGTGAGTCGCGTTCGCCGCGCTCCGTCAATCTCCAACGCAATGGCGTACGGATCGGCGCCGGCCGCAACATCGAAGTCAAATTCAAGCTTCCGGTTGTCGCCATGAAAAACTGCGTCCACCCCGGAATAAATATTGTGGTATTCGGCAGCAGAGTAATTGGGTACGTTGGTGTGCCACTGCTTCGGATCGGTGCCGATGAAGTAGTTTGTCTTGCCAGGAAGTAGTTCGCGCCCGGTAATTGTCGTAGCCTTGCGTGCGCCCACAAACAGCAGCCGAATTGAATGCGCTGGACCCGGTGCTTGCGCGGATTTCTCGCGTGCCCGATTCGGAATCTGCGAAAGAGAATCTCCGCCTTGCGCGGATGCGTCTTCGAGCGAACCGGCAGGCAATGACAATACCGCCTCCTGATCAGTGAGAAACACCGTGTAGCCGGGCGCGTGAGCCAGGAATTTTACACGAGGATCGGATTGGCCGGCATTGGCCTCGAACGACATGGGCAGCGCCGCATACAACTTGATGGCTTGCACGCGCGAGGGTGACTCGAGCGAGTTCGGGCCGGGAGCCGTTGCGGAAAGCTCGCGACCGTGCGGCCTCGACGCGAATTTGATTTTCATTGGAGGAGTAGTGGCCGGGTGCGCTGGAGCCGATGTTCGCGAACGAGCGGCCAATGACGCGCTCACCTGCGAAGCCACGGCGCGCATCGTGCCGCTGCCACGCTGTGCGCTGAATCCAGCCAGGATTGCGAACGCTCCAGTTGCCGCGATTGCAAAGCAGAGGCCTGCTTCTGCCAACTTCACCGAGGTCGCTATTCGACCTTTGCTGGCCCCGATTGGTTCACGGGCGTTGCGAGCTGAGATGACCACAGTCTCTCTACCATTTTGTTTTTCGCTTTTCAATGCCGGCCTCCGAAGAGATGAATCCATCGTCGATTCGAGATCCTTGCCTGAGCGGATCAATTGCCGGAGCTGAAGCTGATCACGACTGTCACGGTGACCGTCTGCAACGGGGACACGGACACTGGAGCTGGGTCGTCGCCCTGGCCGTCAAGGTTTCTTGCGGTCAGTGCAATGGGGAGTGAAGTATCGTTGGGGGCGAAGCACGTTTGTGGCGAGACCGCCTGTGCGCAGACCAGGTTGTCTGTTTCCACATAGCTGATCGCGCTGGAAAAGCCCTGGCCCGGACTGGGAAAACCCTGCGGAATAACGGCCGACCCCTGGAAGGTCAACGTGGCAGGCGTATACGCGCCGTCGACCAATGCCGGAGCAGTGATCGACAACGGAGTGGTGGAACAAGCCTGGATGGGGGGCGCTTGAGTCTGGGCAGTGTTGGTGCAATAGACGGAGGCCTGCGAATTGAGTTCGGCGATGATAATCAAATCCCCGTTACGATCGGCCGCGTCACTCAGTAGGACATACCAGCCGCCCGGCACCAGAACACGGCCGAGGAAGGCTGCCAGCAAGGTCCCTCCTTGTCCAATGCCGAGGTTAAACAGGCCATTCTCAAACTCGCGGTGAGTGACGAGCTTACCGTCAGGATTGCGGACTTCAATGGTCCAGTGGCCGTGAACCTTGATTCCTTCGCGGTTGCCTTTCGGCTGTTGACCGGAAGGACCCGCCGCAAGCCCGGACTGTGTGGAGGATTGGACTCTGGGCGCGAGCTTGGCAGGCGCGGAAGCAGATGCGGCCTGCGCTGGAATTGGCTGTGCATGGCCAGAATTCGACAATGAAAGCATGGTGGCGAAAAGGGCAGCAAACACAAGCCTGGGCGCCCCAATTCGTTCAATCATTTCGTGTCTGCAGTTTGCCGTCATGTTGAGTCTCCTTTGGTGTCCTTCCGTTCGAGCGTTGGAACGAGATTGCATTTCTTTTGGATTCTGGGCGAACCGAATCCGCGCGTTAGGCGATTTCTCGCAATCACGGGAAGGCCTCGATATCGGTTAAAGCGAAATCCGAAGAAAAACTGGCTCATCGGCGAAGAAGTTTTTTCGGCTTAGTGCTTGGGATTCTGGTCAATGGACCTGGAACAACTCGCCGGAGATAGAAGTTTCACCCAGCTTCTTGTCGCTTGCCGACGCAGTCCCGTTTTGGTTGTAGTACCGGTCGACGATGAAACCGTGGTCGAGGTTATCGAAAAATCCCCCAATGCCCGGTCGTTGCGGGCTGGCGCTCGCGTTCCAGCCGTGCGCTGTGATCGTGACTGTGTACTTGTAGTTCGTATCCCGAACGGGGTCATACTTCAAACGGCCGATATTCCAGCCGGGCGATTTCGGGCCGGCAGCGAGTTCCGCGAGGGAGCAGTAGCTCGACAAGTGACGGCGACAATCGTCTTCCATAAATGAGATGGCTTCCATGAACATGACGGCGATTTTCTCTTCCGGCTTAAGATGAATCTCCACGCCCTTTTCGTCTTTGATCAGAACCGTCGCCGTCGTGGTGATGGCGCCCGAACTGGCGGCACTCTTCTGGTTGGGCGTGGCTGTGCTTATGACGGCAGCGGACGCACCGGCAGATGTGGTCACGCCGACGGTGAGAAAGTCGATGGCAAAACCGTCACCGCCATCGCCGCCCTCGTCAATGACAACCCTCAGAATGTGGTCGGGCGTGAGCAGGTTGGGGTCGACTCCAGCGGAAAAGAAGCGGGTCATCGGTCCGGTATCGTCGATCGCGTTCAGCTCGCTTGAAATCCCCCGGTCTGGACGGCCGTTTATGCTCGCGCTGAAAGGCTGACCCCACATGGAATATTGAACGTCGTCGATGGCGATGCCCAGCGTGAGCGTTGTAATCCTCGTCCCGGCGGGAACCAGCTTGCCATAGTCGAGGCTGAAAAGCGCCGGGCCTCTCCTGCGATCGTCGAACTGAGCATAGCCATCATGCGCCGCAGTCTGGCTGCTACCTACGAAGATCTGATCGGTATTCGGGTAGTCCTCCGTGCCATCCACCTGGTTATCCCCTGGCTTGAAGGGAAAGCCGTGGCCGAATCCCTCCGCGGAAAGCGTGATGGCGCCTGGTGCAAGCCCGGTGAGCCGCGAGCCCCTGGTGGCATCGGCGCCGGGCGGATAATGGAAGCCGACGAGATCGCGATCGCCGTAGGTGGCCACCTGTCCCTCAACCGATGTGGGCGCGGGGGCTCCGGTTTGTGCCACGGACAGCAGGGCGGCAAAGGGCAGGATCGCACAACCGGAGACGAATCCGAGTGCAGCCGGCCTGTGTGAGAGATTGCGTTTCATAACACCTCCTGGACGCCGGCGCTGGAAAACAACCGCGCTCGGTCCAGCCCAGCTTTCACTGCTTCAGGAACCGGCAGAGCAAGCTCGGCAGCAAGCCTTGAATCACCTTGAAGGACGGCCGATCATGAAAGGCCGCGAGCAAGAGATTGAGTGGCACTTAGTTGTTAAAGCGAAAATTCCGAGAGAATTGGTCCAGGGAAGGCATTCTTTTTTTGGTATGCTTCCCCATACAGCGAAATTGCACGCGGTGGGGCTGCGAAGCGTCGTTGTTTTCAATCGCTTAACCTGGGGTTCGGACGCGGCTGCAGCAGGTGGGTTCCAGGTTTCAACGGCCGCGTTGGAGGGCTGCTTGTCGCAACGTCCGCCCAACACCGTGAGCCATCTGCTGGCGAACTTGCAGGCCGGCGATGACGAAGCCCTGAGCGCCGTGTTTCCACTCGTTTACAACGAACTGCGCAAAGTGGCTCATCGCTACCTCAGAAATGAGCGTCCCGACCACACGCTGCAAAGCACCGCATTGGTGCACGAGGCCTATCTGCGCCTGGTGAAGCAGGGAGCGAACGAGTTCAAGAATCGCGAACATTTTGTGGCAATTTGCGCTCAGCTGATGCGGCAAATCCTGGTTGAATATGCGCGCAGCCGTAATGCTGCAAAACGGGATGGAGGATTCCGGATATCGCTGAGCGGCGATGTGGCGGGCAAGGTTCCGAGCCTGGATGTGATCGCTCTCGACGACGCGCTGAACGAACTGGCGAAGCTTGACGCACAGCAGAGCCGCATTGTGGAGCTGCGATTCTTCGGCGGCCTCTCCATCGAAGAAACTTCGAATGTGTTGAATCTTTCGCCGACGACCGTGAAACGCCACTGGGCCACGGCCCGGCTTTGGCTGCATCACCAGATGAGCAACGCCTGATGACCATTACACCTGAGCGCTGGAAGCTGATTCGGGATGTGCTTGGGGGGGCGCTGGAACTGGCTCCGGAGGAACGCAACGCCTTTCTTGACCAGGCGTGTGTCTCCGATCCAACCCTTCGCCAAGAAGTTGAAGCACTGCTCGCATCGAATCCCGACATGCCGTCGGAATTCCTGCATCCTTCCGAATTGGCCAGCGAGATTGGCAGGGCGATGCACGGTTTGGACTCCCTGGCCGGCTTGCAGGAGGGCCAGGATTTTGCCGGGCGCTTTCATCTAGTGCGCAGGCTCGGCGAGGGAGGGATGGGGCAGGTTTGGCTGGCTGAGCAGACAGAACCGGTGCGGCGCCAGGTTGCGTTGAAGCTGATCAAGGCTGGGATGTACGACGAGTCTGTGGTGCAGCGTTTTCAATCGGAGCGGCAGTCGCTGGCAATCATGGATCATCCCGCCATCGCCAAGGTGTTCGAGGCCGGGACCACGCCGCAAGGGCAGCCCTTTTTCGTAATGGAATATGTGCCAGGGTTGCCCATTACTGAATATTGCGATCAGAAGAAGCTAAAAATAAGAGATCGGCTGGAACTTTTCATCCAGGCCTGCGAAGGCGTGCAGCATGCGCATCAGAAGGCAATCATCCATCGCGATCTGAAGCCGGCAAACATTCTGGTGGTGGAGGTGGACGGCAAGCCGGTGCCGCGTATCATCGACTTCGGGCTGGCCAAGGCAACCGTACCTCACGTCGCCGGGGAGTCTGCATTTACGCGGTTGGGACTTTTTGTGGGCACGCCGGGCTATATGAGTCCCGAGCAGGTCGACGCGAATGTGCAAGACATTGACACGCGCACCGACGTGTATTCGCTCGGAGTTGTTCTCTACGTGTTGCTGGCCGGGTTGGAGCCGTTTGAATCCAGGCAGAAGCAGAAACAACCTCTGGATGAAACGCTGCGCAGACTGCGAGAAGAGGAACCACCGCGGCCGAGTACCAGGATCGGCGCAGATCGGAATTCTTCCGCGGAGATTGCGGAGGCGCGCGGAATGGAACCAAGGCAGCTCGTAAGCTTGCTGCGCGGCGATCTCGACTGGATCACCATGAAGGCGCTGGAACGCGACCGCTCCCGGCGTTACGGAGCACCCTCTGAACTTGCGGCCGACATACAGCGCTATCTGGGCCATGAGCCGATAGTGGCGCGTCCAGCCAGTGTGGCCTACAGGGCAGGAAAATTCGTCAAGCGCAACAAACTCTCGCTGGTGGTTACATCTATCTTCGCGCTGGTTGTTGCTGCCGGCGCAGTAGCCACGGTACGCGAAGCCCAGATTGCCCGAATGCAGGAAGTGCGCGCGGAGCGGCGTTTCGAGTCGCTGCGCAAACTGACCAACTCGCTGCTCTTCGAGTTTCACGATTCCATCGAGAATCTACCCGGCTCGACAAATGCGCGCGAACTTGTAGTCCACCGGGCTTTGGAATACCTCGAGCAAATTGAAGCGGAAGCGCACGACGATCCGGCCACGCTTCGCGACCTTGCCGCCGCCTACGAGCGCATCGGACGCATCCGCGCCGAAGAGGGCCATCCTCACCTGGGCGGGACAGGATCGTTTCAACAGGCCAATGAACTCTACGAGAAGGCGCTAGCCATCCGCGAGAGGCTTGCGACCAAAAACCCCGGCGACGTGAACCTGCAACTCGAACTGCTCGGCACGATGTTGAACGTAGCGAGAATTGACGAGCAGTTCGGAGAACTCGATCGCGCGCTGGTTCTCCAGCAACAGCGGCTGGAGATCGAGGAACAGTTGGCCAGAAGCCATGACTCCGAAGACCTGCGGTACAACATTGCCGCATCGCTGATTGGCATCGGTGAGTTGAAGCTCTGGCTCGGCGATTACGACTCTGCTCTCGGCTACGAACGGCAATCGCTCATCATGAACGAGGCGCTGCTGGACGCAAATCCAAACAGCCTCAAGTTGCTTCGCGGCGTATGGCGTTCGCACGGCTGGACGGCCATGGTTCTGCGCTATGACAGGAAGTTCAACGAGGGTGCGGCAGAGTCACGGAAGGCACTCGCCATCTCTGAGCAACTTGCAGCTCGCGACCCAAATAACACAGAGTTTCAGCGATTTCTCATTGTCGATAACCAGAGCCTGTGTGAGTGCCTCGCATATGCCGGTACATTTACCGAGGCGCCGAAACTTTGTCAAAAGGCAATTACAATCAACCAGGCCATGGTGGAGTCCGACAAGGCTAATATTCAAGCAAGCGCGGATCTGGCCAATTCGAACATGACGATGGGACTGGTTCTTTACCTGATGCACTCGCCGCGGGAGGCTCTGCTGTTTGAGAAACGTGCCGATACGATGTACCGCGACGTAGCGGCGCACGAGCCCGACTCCGAATCGAATGGAGTCGACCACTCAGTTTCTTTAATTTATGCCGGCAGAATCGAGGCCGGATTGCATCGTCCAGAGCAGGCACGCAAGGACCTCGAACAGGCACAGCAGATTATGGAACAATTGGTGGCGCGCAGCCCAAAGCACCAGTACTTTCGAGACACGTTGGCAGAGGCTCAGGCGGGGCTCAAAGCACTCCCCCATGACACAGCCCCCCTCGCCGTGCACTGAGCGCGATGGCTACGCCTCAAATCGCACCAAGGTTCGCATCCCTATCCCAAACCGGCTGGTCTGATCTTGTCTCATTCTGAGCTCATGCAATTGCGATTCCGATTATTAAAGCATTTTCGGAATACATATAGACTTTTTCAGGACCGTGATGGGTGGCTTTTTCTTGAGGAACAAGCCACTTGAGTGTGTGCTTTCGGTCTACACCAATTCCGAAAATGCTATAAGGAAAGTCCGCGACGCTCCAGCACCGCATGCAGCCTTCGATATTCACAGCGCGGCTTTTGCCTGGCAAGTTTTACCAACTCCTTGCGCAACACCGCGTTCCGATCCGGCCTCGGCTCGTACCGATAGCTGGCTCGATCCACACCCAGCACCTTGCAGACCCTGCGCTCAGATGAAATCCTGCCGAAACGAACGCAATATCCTCTCTCAAACTGGCGAGCTCCAGCCGTTTTCGGATGACCACGTTTAGCGGTTCCTTGTCCAGGCTCAGATCGGCAACCAGCGTCCTTGATCGCCGGTTCTCATCTTCCATCTGGCGTAGACATTGGGGTTCGCTCACATCCAGACCGCCGTACCTCGCCTTCCAGTTGTAGAACGCAGCCTCGCTGATCCCATGCTCGCGGCAAAGATCCATACTCTATTGAACCAGCTTCGTTTTTTCGCATGGCCGGCCCCATTTTTGGATGAATGAGGTGATGTAGAAAATGCTGTTGCACGCATCCCGCACTTTGCTCTGGGTCTCGTTGCTCGCGCTCTGTGCTCTGCCTCTGCATGGCCAACCGGCCAATAGGGGTGCGATTGCTGGCATCGTGAGCGACCCCGGTGGAGCGCTGGTCGCGGGTGCGGCAATAGTCGTCAAGAGCCAGGCCACAGAGGAAGAGCGCGATCTCACTGCGGACGCTGAGGGGAATTTCTCGGTTTCATTTCCTATTTCTGGCAACAAATGGTCTTCAATCGCGCGACCAGAATTGCTTGATAAATGCCGGGTCGGTGCCTGCCGCTACTGCCTGTTGAAACGCCTTCCATCCGCAGGAGTCGTCGGCTCGGCTGCATCCAGGCACGAAGACCGGTACGCGCTGCGGCGGACTCTGAGCGTTCAGGATGGTGGCGTTGCGCATTTGATCCAGCGTTTGCGCCATATAGGAAGTGCGCACGGAATAATCTCCGTTTGGGCGGTCCCTCCACAGTTCGAAGACGAGCGCACCGCCTGGCGGCGTGTCGTTCCAACGACCATCGATGATCCACGAAAGTCCAAGAGCTCCACTGATGTTTTCGAGATTCGTATCGTGGCCCACGAGCAGGAGCATGCGATCTCCTGGCTTGCCGAGCGCGCCGGCGACTGCCTTACCTGTTGCTGCCTGGTCGATTGAGTCGAGAATGTGGCAGAGCAGATTTGAGGACTGGACGCGCGCGATGTAACTGGTGCGTTGCGCTACTTCTACGCTGGCTGTGTGAAGCTGGATCAGCTCCCGTACCTTGTTCGCGTCGACGCGTCCCCATCCGACCTGGGCCGCGTCCATGCCATCAGCGTATTCCAGCAAAAAGTTCTCTGCCATGGTTGCGGCCGTGCCGAGAGGCGTGCGCAGGTCGACAAGATGGTCTCCTTTGCCGGGAGCTATCGACGAGGCAATATCGAACAACGAGCCATTCGCACCAGTGCAGGCAGGTCCCGGCTTGCATCCCTGAAGCACCTCTTCCAACGACTCAAGCTGCGGACGGTATGCGTCAATAAGACCGGCCGGATTGCCGCCGATGCGACCGGAGACAGCCGCAGATGCAAGCGATTTGTCGGGATGGCCAACGCCGGCCTCAAGCGAATGAAAGAGCGGGTCGGCAGTGCCTTCGGCAAGAGCTCTCACGTTGACATTGCAGCCGGGAAACATGCCTGCGGCCAGCGCTTTGGCTGTCTCCCGCGTGCGCTGATCGGAGTCAGCAATCACCGATATGCGCTCGGCATCGGCGCATCCATCGGGGCTGAACAATCCCCCGCTTGTGAAGAGATCACGGTCGTAGGCGCCGAAGAGAGTCATCAGCTTTGCGCCGTGCTCGGTGAGGTAGCCGGGCGGAACGGGCCACGCCGGCCACGGCTTAGCCGAGTACTGATTGAGCTGATCGGTCTTGCCGGTGGGCGAACGCACGCCGTGGCGGCTCACGATTACCACATACTTCAACTCGCTCGAACTCACACTTTGGCTGGGAGTCTTTTGCGGAGATGTTTGCGCGCTCAATACAGTTACCGCTGCGAAGATGAGCGCAAGGATTCCGAATTGAAGGCGACTGCAGGCTCGATGCCTCATTTGGTTTCCTTCTGAATCGAGGTTGAGTAGACGCGAATCTCGGCGGGGTTGCCGCCGGCTGCGGGAACAGCTATGTAAAGTGCGCTCTTGGCGGGAACGAATAATGCGGTTTTAGCGCCGGGCGCGGTGCGCGTTATGCCGACTGACTGGATGGTTGCACCGCGTACATCGAATGCGTCCACTTCGCTGCCGCTAATGACATAGACGCGTGCAAGCGCCGCGTCGTAGAACAGATCGTCTGCGCCTTCGCCGGTGGAGGCGCGTGAAGTCTCAGCGCCGGTGGTTGCGTCGAGCGCGAGCAGGGTTGCGGGAGTTCTGCAAGCGACATAGAGCTTCTGCTGTCTGCCGGCATAGGCCATTGGCACGTTGTCCTCTGCATTGTTGAGCTTCCAGTGCGCCTCAATCGTGTTGGTTGCTCCGTCGATCACGGCGACCTCGCTTGAGTCGGCGACGTTGGCAAAGATGCGGCGGCCGTGCCCGTCGAGATCAAGCGCCTCCGGATGAGCCGCGACGGGAAGGTTGGCAACCAGCGTGAAGCTCGCCGTATCCACCACTGCAACTCTGCCGGGCGCAGCGGTACTGCCTCCGCCGTGGCCCACATAGAGCAGGTGGTGCGCATCGTCGTAGACCATGTCGTCGGCATCATCTGAAAGCTTGATGGCGCCGGCGAACTTCAGCGGCGAGCCTCTGTAGACTCTCAATTCGGCCAGTGTCCCATCGGCAACAAAGAGGCTTCCGGTGGCTTCAACCCAGGCCAGGCCATGCGGCTTGCCGAGGCCCGCGATGCTCTGCGTGACCTTGCCGGATTTCAGGTCAATCACTTCCACGGAGTGGTTTCCGGTGGCTGCGGCAAACAGACGGTCGCCCGCAAGATCGATTGCGAGGTGGTCGAACTTGCCAGTGATGCCGGGAAG
>JBEKDE010000115.1:0-14446 GCA_050014515.1 Occallatibacter sp. | reverse complement strand
TCAAGAACTCCTCGATGACCTTTCTCAATACTCCGGAATCGATTTGGTATTCGGAGGGCCGCCCTGTCAAGGATTCTCAGTGGCCGGGAAGATGGACCCAGAGGACGAGCGGAGCCAGCTGATATGGAGGTTTTTCGATGGTGTTGAAATTGCGAAACCAGCGGCCTTTGTCTGCGAGAACGTAAAGGCTCTCGCCAAGCTGAGCAAATGGAGCCGAGTCCGAAGGCGCATGCTTGAGCGGGCGACGGCCCTCGGATACGACTGCCGGATCGTCGTCCTTGACGCGAGGAACTTTGGCGTGTCTCAAGGCCGTGAGAGGATGTTCTTGCTTGGGAGTCGAGTTGGTACTATCGACCAGGCCGAAGACTCTTTCAACATGTACAAACGAGACGCTCCGTTCTTGCGTCAGCTTTTCGCCGGGCTGGGTCGCGCCGGATCACCGACAAACTCGCGAACTTGTAGCGCCAAGATCACGATTGCATCAAGCCCTGTAATGCGGCGCTCACCGTATGCGGGGATGCTTTTTAATGGGCAAGGTCGCCCATTGAATCCTGACGGGTACGCTTCGACAATGCACGCATCTATGGGCGGGAACAAGACCCCAATTATCGACGAACTTCACTTTCAAGGTGAAGAGCCGAGTTGGATCGAGTGGTATCACTCTCATCTAATGAAGGGAGGTGCCCCTCTTGGCTTTGAAGAAGCACCGGATCGCCTTAGACGGCTAACACTGGATGAAGCTATCCGCATACAGACATTTCCCTCCGACTACAAGTTCTACGGAACGCAAAGTCAAGTGTTCACGCAAGTCGGCAACGCTGTGCCATGCGATTTAGCGTGGGCCGTTGGAAAGGTCATGCGAGATTTGCTTAGCGGAAAACTTGCTCAGTCGGCGGACCGCGCTACTGTTTCCAGGAAGACACAACTGGCCTTCACTTTTTGACCAGAGTCCTCGAGATCAAATGCTACCCGTGCAAGGTTTTCAACACTATGCCCATGAATGGACCGAACTCGCTGTCGATAGAGTTGATGTCTGAAGCCAGGGAGCACTTACTCCAGGCTGACCCCGTGATGTCACAGTTAGTAAAAAAGCACATCCCATGCAACATTCACGCCCGTCGGTTTCTCCCGTTCCACTCCCTTGCTACATCGATCATCAGTCAACAGCTATCGGCCAAGGCATCGGACACAATTGAACGCCGGGTCTCCGCAATTATTGGCACTCCATTTACTCCTGTTGCGTGGCTGGAAGCTCCAGTTGACCCACTTCGAGCGGCGGGTCTGTCTGGAGCCAAGGAGCGCTATATTCGTGGCTTAGCGAGTCGCGTCCTCTCGGGTAACCTGCAACTCGGAAAGTTGCGAAGAGCGAACGATGAAACGGCAATTGCGTCCTTGGTTGAAGTCCCCGGTATAGGCAAGTGGACCGCAGAAATGTTCTTGATTTTCAGTCTGAAGCGCCCTGATGTGCTTTCCCTTGGTGATGCCGGATTGCAGCGAGCGGCAAGGCTTCTCTATGGAAACGTAGCAGGGGACAGCACGCTCGAGAAGGTTTCTTCTGCTTGGATTCCGTATCGGTCCGTGGCCTCGTGGTACTTGTGGAGACATCTAGACACGCCTAGCTGAATCGAATTGTGTGGGGCAAATGATCACTCGTTAACCCAGTAATGGAAACACAATCTTGGAAGCGAGCGAGTTTCCGCCCGCCAGCAAGATCAACGCTGTCCGCCTTCTGCCGTCTCACGATCAGGCGGATGTTTGAGCGAAAGCGCGGTGTACTCATCTTGGGGCGACCCGAGCGGCCACATAAATGGGCCTTCCGGAGCATCCGCGTACCCGCGCTGTCTATGACCGTGTGGTTAAACGATTGTCATGCTAAAGAAAGCGGCTCTTACTCGCTCCGCATCTTGGCGCAATAGCCGCACTCCATCGCAGAGTCTTCAATGGCCGCTTTGATTGCGTCTGTCATCTCTCGGCGGTCTGAAAAGACACCGTTCAATTCGCCCGAAGAGAATAGGCGATTGCCGCGCATGTAAGCCGGGGTGTTGTCGCCCGCCATAGCGTCAAACACTTCACCGTGGTATTCGCAGCGTTCCAGAACACCAGCATCAACAGCAATTTCTTGGGCAACCATCCATTGCTGTTCCTCTAATTCAATTTGTCTTTTCGCGAAGCTCATACTCTGCTCCTGCCATTCGGCTCTAAACTGTCTGCAAATTTGAACGACAATCCTTGCGAAAATTGAGTACTCGCCTTACAATTCCTCTCTGGAGGACAATCCTTCTAAGTCGTTGATTCTAATAATGGTCGGGACGGGCAGATTTGAACTGCCGACCCCTCGCACCCCAAGCGAGTGCTCTACCAGGCTGAGCCACGTCCCGACACAATCGAGCCGGCTCAGGGGAGAGCCGGCTCAGGGGTCTTGATTAGTTTACACCAGCCTGCCGGTGCGCGCCGCACCATTGTCCTACCCTCCCTTGCGCTATACACTGTTCCCGCCATGCAAATCTCCCGCAATCGCATCTTACGCACAGCCCGCCTCTTCGTCGCACCTCTTCTTCCCGCGCTCTGCCTCGCGCTCCTCCCCATCCGTCCCGCGCAAGCGCAGGTCAAGCATCTCCTCATCTACTCCATCGATGTTGAAGGCGGCCAGTCCACTCTCCTCGTCTCGCCCTCCGGCGCATCGCTGCTCATTGACACCGGCTGGCCCAACGTCAACGGGCGCGACGCCGACCGCATCCAGGCGGCCATGCGCGACGCCGGCATCACCCGCATCGACCACCTGCTCATCACCCACTTCCACACCGACCACGTCGGCGGCGTTCCCGAGCTCGTCAAGCGCGTCCCCATCGGCGAGTTTCTCGATCACGGCGAGAATCGCGAAGACTCCGACATCACCCGCCACGACTACGCCGCCTACCTCAAAGCCATCGCAGGCAAGCCACGCCGCATCGTTCACCCCGGCGACACCATCAACATCCCCGGCCTAACCGCCATCGTCCTCACTGCCGACGGCGAGCACATCGCCGCAATTCCCGGCGTAAAGCCCACGCCCAACCCCTACTGCGCCGCCGAGCCCCACTGGGATCTCGACACCACTGAAAATCCCCGCTCCGCCGGCGTGCTCATCACCTACGGCAAATTCCGCTTCCTCGACCTCGGCGACCTCACCAAGGCCAAGGAAATCCCCCTCGTCTGCCCGGAAAATCTCATCGGAACCATCGACCTCTACATGGTCAACCACCACGGCTTCAACCTCTCCAACTCCAGGGCATTCGTCGACGCCATCCACCCCCGCGTCGCCATCATGGACAACGGCGCGCACAAAGCCGGCAGCCCTGAAGCCTGGCAGACCGTCCACGAAAGCCCCGGCCTCGAAGACCTCTGGATGCTTCACACCGCCGAAGACTCGGACGCCGCCCACAACAGCCCCGCCCCGCTGATCGCCAACCTCAAAGGCGGCCCCGACGGCGCATATCTCAAAGTAATAGTCTCCCCCGACGGCACTTTCTCGGTCACCAACTCCCGCACCGGCCAAACGAAAAAGTATCCGCACAACTAAGAGACCCGACTGCCTCCAACGGGCGCCCGCATCCAATGCACCGTCGTCTCTCTGCACTCGATCGGGATGCAAAGGACCGTATGCCAACGCTTCTGAGTCTTATCATTTGCAAAACTTGCCGGCGTCAGAGAAGGCTTGTCGGAGGCGACGTGATGATTCGTCCTCTTGATACAGGACGGCCTGAAGCCCGGGATTGTTTTGGGGAGTCATTGTAGCGTTGGCTCGGGCTGCAGCGAATAATGCTCGTTGTGCAACCGTGTAGTCCTTCAAGGCAGGGCCGAACTCGTCGAGCGCCCAGCGTTCGCAGGCGTCATTCGCTTCAAGGTTTGTGGCCCGTTCGAGTGCCATCTTGGGTTGGAGTTTCGCATTCTGGGCTTCAAGATCAATCAGGTTTGATTCCTTCTGGAGCAAATCTGAACGGATGTCGGCCCATGTAGAACTGTAGCTCGCGGACTGTAGGGTCGACGTGTCCGTCTGGATTCTGAGGAATGTGTACTTCATATCATCCTCGTCTTCTATCCCGTGATTGTGCATCGCAGCGTTGAGGGCCGGAAAGTACTTCTCCGTCAACTCAATCTGAAAGTAAGCAACAACGAGGAGCACACCGCCCCAGATGACGATCCCGTAAATGAGCTTGATCGCGAACGTGCCGGAAGAAGCGATAGGAGGAAGAGAGTCGAGGGGTCCAATGAGCGAGCCCGATGGTGGATCGGGCAGATGTCGAACCCCCAAGTATTGGCGAACGTTGGCGAAAAGGATGACCGGGGTCAAGACAAATGAAACGATCCCCCACCATCCGAGAAATAAGGTCGTCAGCATGTAGGAGCGAAAATGCCGGCCAATGCATGGCCTGCACAAATCTCCCGCAAACTCCGAGGTTCTCCTGGCGTACCCCATGCCAATGTTTTGTCGGAATCTAATCGGGGCTGTCGGTCCGTCAACTCCACAGCACTGGCAAGGCATCATCGCACTCCGAGTGAGGCATTCCAATTTATCCGCTCATCATTGCAGCCTGATAACGCTGGGAAGAAGCACGGACAGGGCCCGCCCACCTTCGCCGACTCCATGACTCGCCCGAATTGCCCCATCAAAACCCTCACAACTTCTACCGTCTACCGCGTCCTCCGAACAAGCCCCTCCAGTGCATCGCAAGCCGTCTTCACCCCGTCCTCATGCCGCAGCATCTGCGCCACTTCCGCTGCCCGCAGCGCAAAATGCGGCTCCGCCAGCATGGCCTTCAGCTTCCGCGCCACCCGCATCGGCGTGTAGTCCCCACGCTGAATCACCCGTGCCACGCCCAGCCGCCGCATCCGCCTTCCGTTATCCGGCTGGTCGTGGCTATATGGCATGATCAGCATCGGCTTGCCCGCCCGCAGACACTGCGCCGTCGTTCCCACCCCGCCCTGGTGCACCACCATCGCCGCGCGGCTGAACAGCGCTGAATACGGCGCATACTCCGCCACACAAATCGACTCCGGCAGCGCCTGTTTGATCTTGTTGCGCGGATCGTTTCCAATCAGCAGCACCGCCCGCACCCCCAGCCGCACCGCCGCCTTCGCCGAATACTCGTAAAACTTCCCCGCCGCCAGCACCGCGGCCGATCCCAGCGTAAACACCACCGGCGCCGGCCCCTTTTGCAAAAACTCTTCCAGGTGAGCCGGCAGCGCCGCGTTGCCCGCGTCTGAATCGTAGTAGCAGAATCCCGTAATCTCCGTGTGTTCCGGCCAGTCCTTCTGTTCCGTCCCCAGCACTCGCGAAAACAGCGCCAGCACCAGCTCCGGCGAATGCTTGGCGTCAAACAGCGGATTGCGCCCGCGCTCCAATCCCAGTTCTCTGCGCAAATCGTAAATCGGCTGCGGCCACTTCCTGCTCACAAACCGCGCCAGCCGCTTGATTGCCCGCCCCATTCCCGGCACCGTCTTGTCCGCCCGCGCCAGCCGCGGGTACATCGGCAGCACCGGCGGATCGAACGCCGAAAAAAAACTAAGCGGCGCCAGCACATAACTGGCCCATGGAATCCCCGTCATCTCCGCGACAATCGGCCCGGCATAGTTCAACTCGCCCATCAGCAGCAGGTCAGTCCGCTCCGGCTTGGTCGCCGCATCCGTCAGGTCTTCATAGGTCAGGCGCAAGGCCGGAAAGAGAAACTCCCTCAGTCCCCGCTCCGTGCCCTTCTTTACGTCGTACACCATCTCCGCCATCAGCGTGTTGTTGGGGTCGATGTCCGGCCGCATCGCGTGAAACTCCAGACCCAGCGGCACAATCTTCGGCTTGAAAAGCTCCGGCACCGCCATCACAGGCGCATGCCCGCGCCGCTTCAGCTCCAGCGCAATCGCGATGAGAGGATTGATGTCGCCAAATGTCCCGATGTTCGAGAGAACAATGCGCAATTTCAGTTCCAGGAGAGCTGTATTGAGTACAGCTAAGAGGTTAATCCATCAACCCTCGAAGCCGGGTCCTTCACTGCTCTCACTGTGTCGAGGATGCAGATTTCGTTGTGGAGCAGGATGGCGGCGCATTCGAAATCGTCGTCTGCAGATCAGGCCAGTAGGGACTGGTCTTGAGCTGGGAACAAAATCCCGCAAGGAGCTTGTCCTTGTCCGTTCTCTGCGCCGGCCAGGCTTCGTCGTAAAGCTTCCATGCCAAATCCGAATGTCCGGTATAAATCAGGTCCAGCATGTTGCTCCACAGCTCCGATCCAACCCCGTCGGCAGACGAAGTGTTCTCGGCAAACGCTTCCTGCGACTCCTGCACAGCCTTCTTCCATGCCTTGTCGGAAGGCGCAGGCCGTTGCATCTTGTCCATCGCAAGGTGGAAACCACCGCCTCGCCCGTCGTCTACATAGTGCAGCACCACTGCCGGTGCGGGCGACTGCAAAAACGAAGCATCCCAATACGCAAATGTCCAGTCATTGCCCACGTACGAGAACCCCCGGTCGCCGTCGAGTCGCGCAAAGTGCGACAGGTCCCCATCCGCGTCACTGATCTGCGCCACCAGGTTCAGCTTGGGTTCCAGCTCAAACACGTAGTGGCTGAAACAGCAATGCGAGCCCCCAGTCCAGTTCGTCACAATCAGCTCAGGCCGCCCGCGCCCGGTAATATCCGCGCCGTTCTCAATCTTCGGAATGTCGTACTGAGGCTGAGCCGCCTGGCCCAGAGTGAACTGCCCAAAGCTCTCCAGCGTCCGCCGGAAAACTACCTGGCCGCTTTCTTTGCGAATAAGCCTATCCGCCATGCGGCCCATGACTTTTTTTTCCTGAGACCCCTGCTCTTCAACTTCAAGACATGCCGCTCCGGTGTGCGGATTCTTGAAGGCCTTGAACGTGTACTGACCCACCACGACCGTCTGGTTCAGAAAGTGCCTGCTGCAATCGCTGCTCGGAGGATCGAGTGGAACTTGCGCGGCAAGCGGAATGGCAAGGGCAATTGTCGCCATCCCCGGCAACAACACCTGGTAGATCAGTTGCTTCCCAGCCGATCTGTCAATGCTTTCTGGCATCTCTCACCTGCAGTTGCACCAAGATAGCATCTTTCCCCCGTAAAATGCCCCTGATTTCTTCAGGCTCCCAAAGCTTGTCGCCTGGGGAAAACTTCGTTCTCGTCCGCTTCATCTGTTTCTACATGGAGCTTTCAATGCGTCGAGTTCCTCTACCTCGGAGTCTCGGTCACCCAGCCCTCGCGTCGTCAGTGTAGACACCACAATCAGCAAATCGGATTACCTCTCTGAAAGCAATGAATTCAACCGCGTTGCCCGTGACCGAATTATCCCCCAGTCTCACAGTAATCGTCCGCAAACGATCAAGAAACTCCGCCTGCGTCTCCTGCTGAGGGTGCCCCACCCATGCGCGTCTTTCAGCGCAAGGGTGGGAAAGCAACAAGCCCGTGCGATCGATCAGCGAGCGTCTGCCACATCGCAGGTGCCGGCTGCCGCACCCCAGGTGGTTATCCTGAAGACATGGTTTCCGGGCGTCCAGAATCCGCAAGTGGCAACCAGCCAGGGGAGCTGGATGTGATCCGCCAGATTCGCGCCCGCGCCGGCCGCAATGCTGGAAACGGCATCCGCCTCGGAATCGGCGACGATTGCGCCCTCATCCGCCCGCGCCCTGGCGAGGAGATCGCCATCACCACGGACCTCTCCATCGCCGGCCGCCATTTCCGCCTCGACTGGCACCCGCCCGAATCCATCGGCCACCGCGCTCTCGCCCGCGGCCTCAGCGATCTTGCCGCCATGGGCGCACGCCCGATTGCAGCATTTCTATCTCTCGGTCTGCCTCGTCAATTGGCGAAATTCTCCATCCGCGCAAAAGAAGGCAGAAAGAAGGGAACCCCGCAGAAATCCTGGCTCGACAGGTTTCTCGACGGCGTGCTCGCCCTCGCCGACGCGCACAAAACTCCGCTCGCCGGCGGCGATCTGTCCGAATCGCCCATCGCCCTCGCCGACATCGTCCTCATCGGCGCGGTTCCACGCGGCAAAGCCCTGCTGCGTTCCGGTGCGCGCCCCGGAGACCTGCTCTACGTAACCGGCAGTCTAGGCGGAGCCGCTGCTGGCCTGGCTCAACTGTCTGAACTAGCCGCCGCCAGTTCGCGCGCGCCGCGCATCCCGCAAGAGCTTTCGCAGCAACTGGCCCCACATCTCTATCCCCAGCCGCGCATCGCCCAGGGCCTCTGGCTGCAGCGCCATTCTCTCGTCTCCGCCGCGCTCGACATCAGTGACGGGCTTTCCACCGACATCGCCCACATCTGCGAAGAATCCCGCGTCGCCGCCGAAGTCGACGCCTCACTTCTTCCCATCCACCCCAGCGCAACGTTGGACCAGGCCCTGCACGGTGGAGAGGACTACGAGCTCCTCTTCACCGCGCCGGCAAAGACCCGCATCCCCAAAGCAATCGCCTGCGTACCCATCACCCGCATCGGCCGCATCGTCTCTCGCGGCCGCAACCATCCCCCGGTCACGCTGATCACACATAAAAGCAGCGAACCTCTCGAGCCCAAAGGCTGGGAACACTTTTCCTGATAGCCCGGTGAGCGGTGTCTACCACCCGTCCCCGTATTCGTCGCTGCCAATCGGCTGTCCCGGGGGCGTCTCGAGTTCCCGAGCAGGAGCAAACTTCGCCGGATCTCTGCGGAACTGTTCAATCTCCGCAATCCCCGCAGCAAAATGTGCCGCGACCTCTGAAGATCCAGCCTGCTTCTTTAGCCACTCCTCCAGTCCAACCGCCTCCGCCAGCGCAATTGCCCGCGCCTCGCCCGACGCGGCGCCGCTTCCTCCTCCGCCTGCCACAGACACCCCCGCCGGAAACGCCGCACCGGCGGACATCCCAGCTCCGTGACCGGCCGCAGCCAGCTCCAGCAAATGATCCAGCACAATATCGTCCACGGTAAACTGCGTCTGTCCCTCCAGCCCGCTCAGGCGCGGCGCTTCCCAGGTCGCCTTTAGTACCGCTTCAATCTCCTCTTCCAGCCCCAACTGCTTCGAGTCGCGCGCGTGGTACTCCACCAGCCGGCTCGCTCGCTCAGGATGGAACAACAACGACGCCGTCAACCCCGCCGCAGCCTCCACCGGACCCTCCGCGTCAAAGGTCAGCCCGGTATGCGCCTCAAACGACTCTCGCGTTCGCGGATAATCCGGCGGCCGCGGCGGCAAAATCTTCAATAGTGATTCCGGAAGCGTCAGCGTCTCCGGATTCAACGTCTCCAACACCGCATGCAGCGCCTTTATCTGCTCGGCATACGGGATCGCCTCAGTCACAATGCTGCCGTCCCCGCGCACGGCATACCGGTAATTCAATCCGCCAATCGACTTTGCCGCAGCCTCCGTCTGGTAGCGATGCAGCAGGTAAAGCGGCACCAGCGTGTCTTCGAGATCCGCCATCGGCTCGCCCGTCCTGATTGCGTCCTCGCCAAATCGCGCCAGCGCAGCCTTGCGCACCGCAAGCATCCGCGTTAGCTCCTCGGGAGCATCCGGCCCGTTGTCCCACAGATGCGCATAAGGATGCGCCCCACCCAGCGGCCTTGCGTCCTCATCCGTGATGTAGCGCAGTCCATCTTTCTCGTCCTGCCGTAGAATCCCATTCAGCGCGGCCGTCTCATCCGTCCCCGGCGCAAACTGCGAGTACCCGTACTTGATCGCCGCCTTGTCCCAATCGCCAATCCCCACCGCATAAGCCTTGTCCAACGCAGGCTTGCCGCTCGCATCCAGTGTCACCAGCGGGTGCGGATAATCCATCACGCTCACGCCTTGCCCCACGGAAGACGCGGCAAAATTATGCTGCAACCCCAGCGTGTGCCCCACCTCGTGCGCCGCCAGCTGTCGCGTCCGCGCCAGCACCATCGCCTCCATCTCTTTCGGAATCGGCTTGCCCTCCATGTACGGCGCAAGCAGCGCCTCGGCAATCATGTAGTCCTGCCGAGAGCGCAGGCTGCCCAGCGTTACCTGGCCCTTGATGATCTCGCCCGTCCGCGGATCCGTCACAGCCTCGCCGTAGCTCCACCCGCGCGTCGACCGGTGCACCCACTGGATCATGTTGTAGCGAATATCCATCGGGTCCGCGCCCTCCGGCAGCACCTCAACCTTCCAGGCATTCTTGAACCCCGCCGCCTCAAACGCCGCCGACCACCATCGCGCGCCCTCCACCAGCGCCGTCCTGATCGGCTCCGGCGCGCCGCGATCCACGTAATAAACCAGCGGCTCAACCGGCTCGCTCACCGCCGCGTTGGGATCCTTCTTAATTAGCCTGTGCCGTGCAATGAATCGCTGTTCCAGCGGCTCGCCGAGCGGCGCTGAGTAATCCCTGAAATTTACTGGAAAATATCCCGACCGCGCATCGTACTTCCGCGGCGTGTATCCGGGCCCCGGCAATTCAATTAGAGATGTATGCTCCCGCACCGTGATCGCGTGCGGATCGGGCGTAACCTCGGCCACAAATCGCCCGTGCGGCGCACCGTCCGTGGTAAAAGTCAACTCAGCTTCCACCTCGGTGTTCTTCGGGAAGTTCTTGGTGTTGTCCAGCGCCAGCGCGCTGCGGCTCGCGTCCACCTTGTAAGTCCCCTGCCCCGCGCCCTGCAGCTGCTCCGCAACCCCGTGCGCATCGCGCAAAAAGAACGCCGTCGCATCAATCAGCAGCTTGCCATTCTCTTCCGCTTCAACCGGAAAGCCCCAAAGCACCGACTCGGCAAACGACTGCTTCACCGCCATGCGCTCTTCCGCCGCCGCGGCCGACGAGCGGTACATCATGTTCGGCTCCACCAGCAGCACCTTCCCGCCCACCCGCGAAAAATGCACCACCCGCCCGCGCCCAAGCTGTCCGCGGTCCAGCCCGATGTCGTTCGATCCCAGTCCGTATGGCAGTTGATCCAAAAGCAGGAAATCCTCGTCCAGCTTGGGAATTTCCAGGTAGAGCTTGCCCGCCTTCGCATCCCAATCCAGCGGAAACAGCCCATCTTTCCGCTCCATCCCGGCAACTTTCTGGCTAAGAGTCTGCGGCCCATCCGCGGCGCGCACATTAGCTGAAACAAGAAGGGGAAGCGCCACAACAACAACCAGGCAGAACCTGAATACTCGAATCATCGCAAAAGACCTCGCAGAAAATTTGGCGGCTACCGACGCGCAGAAATCGCTCTATTATTCTTCTATACAGGATGATGCCGCCGAATGCGCAGTCTTTCATTCAGGCTGCACGCAGTTAAATGCCTTCACACGGGTTACCCCTGAGCGGCTATCATCATTGCTGTCATGAACACAGAACTCAAACCCCGCGTCCGATTTGCGCCGTCTCCCACCGGCCTGCTCCACGTCGGCAATGCGCGGACCGCCCTCTACAACTGGCTGTTCGCGCGCCACACCGGGGGCCAATTCATTCTTCGCGTTGAAGACACTGATCTCGAGCGCTCCGAATCCCGCTTCGAACTCCAGCTCATGGAGGACCTCCACTGGCTGGGCCTCGATTGGGACGAAGGTCCCGGCCTCGCCGGCCTCCCCGACAAAGGCGATTACGGCCCCTATCGCCAATCTGAGCGACTTTCCATCTACGCCGAGCACACTGAGCGCCTGCTGCTCGAGGGCAAAGCCTACCGCTGCTTCTGTACCCAGGAAGACCTTGAAGCCGAGCGCCAGCGCGCCACCGAACAGCACCTTCCGCAAATTTATTCCGGCCGCTGCCGCTCACTCACGGACGCCGAGATCAACCGCAATCTCGCCGCCGGCCTGCCCTATGCCGTCCGTCTCAAAATTGAAGACCATCCCCTGCGCTTCCATGACCTCGTCCGCGGCCCGGTCGAGTTCGCCGCTGAAGCCGTCAGCGACCCGGTCCTGGTCCGCTCGTCCAGCAGCATCTCCGCCGGCATTCCGGTCTACAACTACGTGGTCACCATTGACGACGCCCTGATGCAGATCACCCACGTCATTCGCGGCGACGACCACATCTCCAACACTCCCCGCCAGGTGGCCATCTACCAGGCCTTCGGCTGGCCCGTTCCTGAGTTCGCCCATCTCTCCACCATTCTCGGCCCCGATCGCGAGAGGCTCTCCAAGCGCCACGGCGCTACCTCCATCTCCACCTTCCGCCAGATGGGCTACCTGCCTGAAGCCATGGCCAACTACCTCGCGCTACTCGGCTGGGGCGCTGAAGACGGCAAATCGGAGACTTTCACCCTCGCCGAGCTTGCTCCCATCTTCAATCTGAAGCGCGTTACCCCGTCCCCGGCCGTCTTTGATTTCGACAAGCTCGGCTGGCTCAACCGTCATTACCTCAAGCAGGCTGACCCGGAGCGCATCGCCAAGCTCGCTGAGCGCCAGTTCTGCCAGTACCGCCCTGACATCTTCCCGCTCTGGTCATCCACCGAGCTCTATACCGCGGAGACACTTTCGCTCCTTGAAAAACTCGACCCGCCGGTCCATCTGAACTTCCCTTCGAACGAGCTCATTCACCTCCGCAAAGACTGGTTTGCCCGCCTGCTTGCCCTGCTCGTTCCATCCGTCGATCACTTCGACCAGCTTCCGCAAAAGGCCGCGCCCATCCTTGGCTTCGACCCCAGTTCCGCGCGCGCCAACCCCGAGAACGCAGCCATCCTCGCAGCCGACACCTCCCGCACCGTTCTCGGCGAACTCGCCAACCGCGCCCGCGCTCACGGCGATCTGGTCACCGCCGAAGACTTCAGAGCCTGGATCAACGACATCAAAACCGCCACCGGCGTCAAGGGTAAAGAACTGTTTCATCCTATCCGCATCGCCATCACCGGCTCCCACTCCGGTCCTGAATTCGACAAGATCATCCCGCTCATTGAAGACGGCGCAGCCCTCGGCCTCGCCATTCCCAGCGTGCGAGAAAGGATCGAGATCTTCGTCGGGGTGTGAACGAAATGAACGACATCTTCTGGATCAAAGGAGATCCGCCCGCGAACCTCGCCATCGTTCTCCGCCCCCGCGGCGGCGACTGGCTTGAAGATGAGCTCGCACGCATCAAATCCGCCGGCATCCAAACCATTGTGTCCATGCTTGAAAAACACGAGGCCGCATTCCTTCAATTGACGGACGAAGCCCGCGCGGCCCGCCAGATCGGCCTGTACTTCCTCTCCTTCCCCATCCCCGACACGCAAATCCCCTCCGACTCCGATGCCTTCGAGACCTTCATCAAGTACCTCGTCAACCGCCTCCGCGCCGGCGAAAGCGTCGGCGTTCATTGCCGCGGCAGCATTGGCCGCGCCACCCTCACCGCCGCCTGCGCTTTGATCCATCTCGGCTGGACGCCGCGCGCCGCCCTCTTCGCCATCGCCGCAGCACGCGGCTGCCCCGTTCCCGACACCCAGGAACAGGAAAACTGGATCCTCAACTACCAGCCCAAACCATGAGCGATCGTGCCCAGGCGCCCTTTTTCGACGGCAGCTTTCCCCACCGCTGGCAAGCTGAAATTCTCCCCGCCCGCCCGCTGATTCTGCCCGCACGCCATTTTGTTTACCCCCGCGCCGCCGAAGAAGTAGAACGCGGCGCGCTTGAAGTCCTGATCCGTCCGGGTGATTCTTCCGCACAGGAATTTCTGGCGGGTGCCCGCGGTCCCTCGCACTTGGGGACCGGGGAGGTCGACTCCACTATTCCTCCAATCACCCAACCCCAGGAGTTCTTAGCCACCTGCGCCCTCGGCTTCCGCGACCCCGCCGTCCCCACCGGCCTCTGGTCCACGCCCAACCCGGAAGAAATCTGCGCCGTCTCCGGCGGCTACGCCTACATCATCCACACCGCCGCCCCCGAGCGCTTCACCATGATCGAGTACCGCCCCGTACTCGACATCCGTCCCGCGCCCGCCGCCGGCGTCCTGCTCTTCGTCGGCCACCACTCCATCCTCGCCTGGGGCGCCGACGGCCAAGCCTGGCAATCAGAAAAGCTCTCCGACGAAGGCATCACGCTCGAAGCCATCGACGGGGAAATCCTCCGCGGCCTCGGCTGGGACATGCACACCGACAAAGAACACGCCTTCGCCCTCAACCTCAAAACCGGCCTGCGGAAAAGCTGAGGGCCTATTCCGACGCGAGTTCCGGCGGGATCGCCGCGTATTCCGCACCGTCCGGTGTCAATATGTCAACAATCCCCTCCCTCGCGAGCAACGCCAGTGCAATGAATAGAAACACCTCCGGCACATTCTCGACAATCGTGTTCACCACCGAAACAACGGAAACCTCAATCTGGTTGTCGAAAGACACGCCAGCTTCCGCCCAGTTGAGGATGTCTCGAGCGGCCAGCCCAAGCGCCGACATGATCATCATAAGTATCGTTCCCAGCTTCCTGTCTTCACTCGAACACGGCAGCACCCTAGGCGCCTGTAGCAACCGCATCGCCGCAGGCATCAGCACCCACGCGACGATGCCAATCGCCGCTACCGAAAACGGATAAAGAAAC
>JBEKDE010000114.1:0-14736 GCA_050014515.1 Occallatibacter sp. | reverse complement strand
GATCCTAATTGACGACCCGGAGCTGACTTCCGTATGCCCCAAGACCGGGTTGCCCGACTTTGGTGTGCTGACGATTCGCTACATGCCGAAGGAGCGGTGCTTGGAGCTGAAATCGCTGAAAGAGTATCTCTTCAGTTACCGCAACCTGGGGATTTTTCAGGAAAATATCGTGAACCAGGTGCTGGAGGACGTGGTGAAGGCTACCGATCCGGTGTGGGCGGTGGTGCATGGGGTATTCAGGCCGCGTGGGGGGATTGGGACAACGGTCGAGGCGCGCTGGCCGCGGCCGAAGGCGTGACGAAGCCGGTCAACTAGTCAGCAAGATAGAGCGGCACCATTGAAATTAGTAGACGCGGACTTCGGGAATTCGAGCGGCTAACCTTCAGCGTAGATGTTGAGCAAGAAGAGCGTTTGCACGCCGCGCGGTCTCTGCGTCAGGACCCTGCGCCGCCGCTTCCAGATGTTGCAGTGCCTCGGCTGGCCGGTGTTGCTCCAGCAGCGTTATTCCCAGACCGAGCTGTGCCTGCGGATGGTTGGGCTTGAGTTCGAGCACCCGGGTATACTGGGCCGCCGCCTCACCGGCATGGCCGGTGGCGGCAAGAATATCAGCCAGATCCTCGTGGATCTGAAAATCTCCGGCGCTCTGCCGCGCAGCCTCGTTCAGCTCCGCGACCCCGCGTGGCACCTGGTCCATCACCACAAGCAACCGACCGAAGTGATGATGCGCCTCGGCCAGCGTCGGGTCGGCATCGATGGCCCTCTCGAAATAAAAGGCTGCCTCTTTGTAAACACCGCGTTCAAACAGCAGATTCCCCAGATTGTCATTGACCTTTGCGTCGTCCGGCTGACATCGCAGGGCCTCGCGAAAATCGCGCTCCGCCGTGCTCCAATCCCCGCGGTCTCTGGCGATCACGCCCAGCAGGTTGTGCGGCTCGGGCCTTTCCGGATTCGCCGCAACCGCGCGCTCCAGCACCTCGGCGGCTTGTGCGGTCTGGCCGCTGCGCAGATAGGCGTTGCCCAGATCGCTCAGCAGCAGGTCGTCCTGGGGATACTGCGCCACTCCCTCTTCGAGTGTTCGCGTTCCCTCTGCATCCTGGTGAGTCGCAAACAGCGCATGAGCGAGTTCCACAATCGCCGGCTCAAAGTTTTCGCGCTTCTGAAGCGCAAGCCGCGACCAGTGCACGTCCTCGGTCTCATTTCCCTCAGACTCGTACTCCTGGGCCAGGGCGAGATAAATCTCCGGCGCATCCGGCTGGTAACGATCGAGCAGTGCCTGCAGGCGCTCCATGCCATGGTCGTTCTTAGACTGCGCCTCGGCCATGGCGATTTCCGCCTGCGGTGTGGCTGGAGGCTTCTCAGGATAGTAGAGCGTGACGTTGGCGATGGCACGAATGGGCGCCGGGGCCTCTGCGCGCTGCGCCAGCAGATCGCGTTTCGGCAGAGTGCGCTGGATGAAATGGTCGGTCATGACCACATGCACCGTGTCGTCGGTGCGGCGCTTCGGCATGTGGCAGGTGAGGCATGTGCTCGCCGCGGGCAGTGACCCGGTGTGCTTGACGCCGCGATGGCAGCTCAGGCAAGCCTCCACGTAGTGTGCTGTGGCCTCCGGTCCGTGCGGAATGTCATGCGGATCGTGGCAGGTCAGGCAGGTCATCTGGCTGTTTCGGAAGCATGCTGACTTGCGCAGACGGAACGCCGCATGCGCGATCTCGAAGCGGTCGTCTGTCACGTTCGAGGCATCAGGCAGGAAATAGAGCTTGTAATCGGCCAGCGGCTCACCCGGCCGATAGGAGAAGACGGGGCGGTCGAAGGCCCGCTGCTCGTTCGGTTCTAGATAGCTGGTCTCAAGGTGGCATTGCATGCAAACCTCAAGCTGTCGCACGCGCCCCAGCCGCGCTGGGTTGACGATGGTGGCCCGCACCCGCTCCGCTGAGGAATGACTGTCACTTGCCGCCGCGACATGCGCCCCACCCGGCCCGTGACAGCGCTGGCAGTCGATGCCCTCGGGCAATTTTTCAGGGAAGATCGACTTGTCCAAATCCGCATCTCCGTGCAGCGATCCTGCGGCGAGCTTTGAATTGGTGATGGGATAGCCGTTGTGGCAGAACATGCACTCCGGCTTGATGGCGCGGTTGAAGTCCTTCTGGTGCTTATGGTCGTAGCCGGGACTCATTGCCCAGTATCCTTTGTTTTCCGCGTACCAGGTCACCGGCAGTTCGATCAGTTGGCCATTCGCAGCCCGATGCAGGTAGGTACGCGCATGATTGCCCGAGCCGACTACGTAGTCGATCCGCTCTTCCATCACGTTCGTCTCCTGACCGTCAAAACCGGGCTGAGACCGCCGCTCGAATAACTCTCCATCCCGTTCGACCATTTCGTAGCGCATCCCAGAGAGGCGATGATCGACCGTTCCGGCTCGCGCAAAGGCTTCCCCGGCGTTAGCCGCCGAAGCCTTCGAGAATGACCGTCCCATGCCCGTTTTGCGGTAGGTTGCGGCCACATCTTGGTGACAACGTGCGCATTCCGCCGGATCGACGTAGTCAGAGCTTTGCGCCGTTGGAGCTGGCCCCGTTTCCCGAGCGGCCAGTGAGGCTTTCCGCACCAGGTAAAGGGCGCCAGCCGCCGCTGCCACGATCGCGGCAAGCGCACCAATCCACACCAATCGGGAACGGCGGAAAGTATTGGCCTGTCTGCTTGTCATGTGGCTCGCATCTACAAGTTAAATGCTCGGTGGCTATGGCAGCTAAGACAAAAAAAGGCCACGATCGAAGGACTGGACGATGCGGCACAGCATTTCGCGTTGGGCTGATACGGCAGGGTCCCGCTCTGCTTCGGCTTTCCGGCTCCGTTGTGATATTCATAATATCTCTCGCCAAGCTGCGGCGGGAGGCAACCCCTTGCCGCCAATTTCATCGCCAGTCCGCGACCGCGTCAACCCCGCACTGGGGACGCTGGTGCTGCTGATCGGGCTGAACCTGCTGAATTACATGGACCGCTATATTCTGCCCGGCGAGGTTTCGCTGATCCAGCGCGAGTTTCATTCGACCGACCAGCAGATTGGGGCGCTGACCACGGCGCTCTTTCTTACCTACATGCTTTCCGCGCCACTGACTGGCTGGTTGGGCGATCACTTCCGGCGCAAGCCGCTGATTATTGGCGGCGCGGTGCTGTGGAGCTTGGCCACGCTCGCCACGGCGTGGGTGCACGACTACCGCACACTCTTCATACGGCACGCGCTGGTGGGGGTGGGCGAGGCGACGTTTGGGATTTTTGCTCCGGCGGTGCTGGCCGACTTTTATCCCGAGCGGGATCGCAACCGGATTCTCTCCATCTTTTATGTGGCCATTCCGGTGGGTGCGGCGCTGGGGTACGCGGCGGGTGGGCAACTCGGCAGTTTGTGGGGATGGCGCGCGCCGTTCTTTGTCTGCGCGGTTCCGGGCCTGGTGATTGCGGCGCTTTATGGATGGTTGGGGCGCGAGCCGGAGCGGGGCGCGAGCGATCATGTGAAGTCGACGGTGAGCCGCTCGACGGTGGTGGGGCTTTTCACCAACGGAGCATTTTTGACCGCGACGTTCGGACTGGCGATGCTGACGTTTGCAATGGGCGGCATTTCGAACTGGGTTCCCGAGTTTCTGCGCAGGTATGCGGGGCTGTCGGTGAGCTCATCGAGCCTGGTGATGGGCGCGATCACGGTGGTGGATGGGATTGCTGGAACGGCGGTGGGCGGGTGGCTGGCGCAGCGCTGGCTGCGGACCAACGACCGCGCGCTATATTTATTGAGCTTCTGGAGTGTGGCGCTGACGCTGCCGTGCGGTGCGGTTCTGTTCTTTGGTCCGCATGCGTGGGCAATTCCGATGCTGTTTGTCACGGAGTTTTTCCTTTTCCTGAATACGGGGCCGTTGAATGCGGCAATCGTGAATTCGGTGTCGGCGCCGGTGAGAGCTACTGCGATTTCACTGAACCTGTTCATCATTCACTGCTTCGGCGACACGTTTGCGCCGACAATTATCGGGGCGATTTCAGACCGCAGCAATCTACGGCTGGCGCTGGGGGCGACGCTGATCTTCCTGGTGATCTCCGCCGTGATTTTGCGGTTGGGGGCGCGGTTTGCGCCGCGGCTTGAAGACACTGCTCAGATTGGAAGTTGATGCGGTGAAAGGGAAGCGAATCGAGTAGGCGATGCGCGAAACCGGTCGACGATACTGACAGTATGGTTGCGGCGCACGTTGCGAGAGGCACACTCCTCATTCTCAGTTGGTTTCTGGCGCTTGGCTGGCTTTGGCGGGCCGTCGCTGCGCTGCGCGGGATGCCGACGCTGCCCGATCTGACGCGCATGGATGCGGATGCGCTGCCGCCGTTGCCGGAATACGATGGGCCTCATCTGAGCGTTGTTGTTCCAGCATGCAACGAAGAGGAATCGATTGAGGCTACGCTGCGCTCGCTGCTGGCTTCGACGGGGCTGCGATTGGAGATCATCGCGGTCGATGACCGATCGACGGACAAGACAGGCAGATTGATGGAGGCGATTGCCGTTGAGGCTGCGGTTGGGCCGCATGGGCTGCGGGTGTTGCATTTGAATGAGCTGCCTGCGGGTTGGCTGGGCAAACCGCACGCGCTGGCCCAGGGAGTTGAACACGCGACTGCGCCTTGGCTACTTTTCACTGACGGCGATGTGAGCTTTGCGCCCCATGCGCTTGAACTGGCGTTGCGGCTGGCGGTGAGGGAACAGGCCGATCAACTGGTGTTGGCACTGACACTGGTCAATGACGGCATGGGCGGAGCGGCGATGCAGGCTACCGCGCAGGCGCTGGCGCAGTGGTCGCTGCGGTTGTGGAAGGTGGCTGACCCGAAGGCGCGGGACTTTTGCGGGACGGGCGGATTCAACATGGTGCGGGCCGAGATGTTCACGCGGCTGGGCGGGTTTGAGAAGCTGCGCATGGAGGTGGTGGAAGACCTGACGCTGGGCTGGACGGTGAAGCGCGCGGGAGGGCGTTCGATTGTGGCGCTGGGGCTGGGCCTGGTGAACATTCGATGGATTCAAGGGATATTCGGCATTGTGGGCAACATGGAGAAAAATGGCTTCGCGGTCTTTCGCTTTCGTGTCGGATTGGCGTTGGCCGCCTGTCTAGGGCTGCTGCTGCATGCGGTGTTGCCGCTGGCGGCGATTGCGGCGGGAGGGTGGACGATGGATGCGGGTCTGCTGACCTACGCGAGCATTGCAATGATGTTTTATGCCAATCGGGGATTGAGCGGGGTGTCACCGTTGGCTGCCCTCCTGTTTGCGCCGGCGACTGCCATCATCAGCTTTGGAATTCTGAGGTCGGTGGTGCTGACGCTGTGGCGCGACGGTGTGAACTGGCGTGGGACGCATTATCCGCTGAGCGAATTGCGGCGGAATGCGATGCACTGGCGATAGGGCTCGGAGGACAAGGTTTTTGCTCTCCCACCCATTCCGCAGGAAAACGCGGAATGGATCGGGCACGGAGAGTTTGTCCACTGATTATTAGAGCGAAACCAGAGTAAACGTGCCCCTGCCGAGAGTACGCGAGGTGTCTTTTTCCTGTGGAAAAAGACACTTGGCATCGTGCTTTCTGGGTCCAGCTACTCTGGTTTCGCTATAGGGCGCTATTTGGCTGGGCGGGGTTCCTGATCGCGGGTATTCATGAAGGCGCGGCCGGCGCCCTGGGAGTGGAGGTTGGGATCGTTGATGGGCGGGCGGGACTGGTCTGCCGAAAAGCCGCGCGCGAGTTTGGGGTTGGGCTTGAATTTTGGCGGGCCGCCATAGAACTGGCGCGCGTGGCTGAGGACCATTCCGGAGCGGCCGTGCATGGACGCGACGATGCCGCGAATCTGCACATCCATGTCGCGGTACTTTTTGAGCTCGCCGACTGTATCGCGGTCCTCCCACAGGCTGACGATGGTGAAGCGGCAGGCTTCGTCGGGTGTTTGCGGCGTGCAGATGTCGAGGAAGCGGGTTCCATCAGGAAGCTCCACCACATCATAGATATGCGCGGAAATGCAAACGTTCTTGTTGAGCATTTTGGAGGCTTCTTCAGCGGTGAGACATGGCTTGGGTGCGGCGGCCACGGCGACAGCGGGCGCGGCGAGAGCGATGAGGACGAGCCAGCGCAGAGACATTTATATTCCCTTCGAGTAACGGGAGAATGCTACTGCGATTCAAAGCAGGTGAATGTGAGGAGGCGCACGGTTCGTGATGAGGATGTTGCCGGTCCTCTACTGGTCTTTGTGAGGGACAGCGATGGTTTGGATGAGCTGGCCGGGGACGAGGGGCGGCTTGTCGGATGGCTGGGCGGCTACGGAAGGTGCGGGATTTGGGGCTGGAGTTGGTAGGGGGGCGAGCACAATGCGGTCGATTTTGCGCTTGGCACGGACGAGCGTCAGGCCGAGATTGGTTTCGAGAGCGGCCTTGATGGCTTGGGCGTCGCCTTTGGGGAGGTCGAGGGTGGCGTCGAACTCACCGGAGATGTTGGTCTCGTTGACGACCGGACCGCCGAGGGCTTCTTCAAGGCGAGGGGCGAGGCCATCGAGCGAAGTTTTGACCATGGTCAGCTTGCTGTTCATCTGGTTGTAGAAGCAGATGCTGCCATGTTGGGATGCGGAGACGCTAAGCAGGCTGCCCGCCTTGGGAGTGGATTCGAGGACCCAGGCATCCTCTTCAGTGACGGCGTGGCTGAGTTTCATGTTGCCAGCCGCAGCGAGAGCAAGCTGCGTGGCGGGGGCGATGTCTGCAAGGCTGGTTCCGGGCAGGGTGATGCGCAGTGAGTATTTGGCGGTGGGCACCGGGCCGTGAATGATCAGGCGGGTTTCAGGGATGCCGGCGATCATCTGGTAAAGCAGAGGGAGTGGGCCGTCTTTCACGTCGTAGGAGTAACCGTTGCCGTCTTTGCGGTTGTGCATCATGATGGAGAACTGGCCGTCGGGGTCGCCGGGCCAGATGGAGAGCTCGAAGAGCGGGCGAACCGTGGTCGAGCTGGCGGTGGCATCGGGATCGGCTGCGGCTGTTTTAGCCTGAGCAAGGATCTTCTCGCGGATCGCGGCTTCCTTGTCCTCGGGAAAGACGACGGGCTTGCCGCTGGCGAGGGCGATGAGCTGGTCCTTGTTGAGGAGATCGGCGTTGATGCGGCTGGCAATGCGGCCTTCGCCGTCAACAACGATGGTGGTGGGGCGGAGCTGCGCGCTGTAATCCTCAAAGAGTTTTGATTTGGAGTCGACCAGGCCGACCCAGCCGGTGATGGGCTTTTTGGCGAGGAACTCCTTGACGACCGCTGGGTCTTCGTCGTCGATGGCGATGAATTGAATGTTGCTGGATGCGACGGACTGCGCAAGGGCGTTGAGATGAGGGATCTCCGCGATGCAGGGCGCGCACCATGTGGCCCAGAACTCGAGCACAACGACTTTGCCATGGAGCGATGGCCAGTCAGTCTTTGTGCCTTCGGGTGCGCCGATTAGCTGCGTGAACGCGAGCGGCGGCGCTGGCTGACCAACGGCGGGCGTTGCTGCGCGGGCGGAAAGAGTGAAGGCCAGAGGCAAGAAGAGGGCAGCGGCGCGGAAGCGATTCAGTTGCAATTCGGAGTCCTCAGCACATTAGACAGTGCGGCAGGGCGATTGTATGCGAGCGCTCGAGTTGTTCATTATATGGAAGGCATATCATATAATGGGATTACGACCTCACCGTGTGTCACTCATCACAGCGACTGGAAACCTGAGAGATGAGACTCGTTGCAGCGGAGTTTCTCCCTTGGCCGCGCTGCGAGGAAAAGCGAATGAGTGAACAGAAAGCTGCTAGCAAGATGGTGATTTTGGATGGGAACGAAGCGGCTGCTTCGGTGGCCTATCGTCTCTCGGAAGTAGTTGCCATTTACCCCATCACCCCCTCGTCGCCGATGGCCGAGTGGGCCGATCAGTGGCGCTCGGAAGGGAAGAAGAACATATGGGGCGCGGTGCCGGTGGTGGAAGAGCTGCAGAGCGAGGGCGGCGCGGCTGGCGCGTTGCACGGCGCATTGCAGGCAGGCGCATTCGCGACCACTTTCACAGCGTCGCAGGGCTTGCTGCTGATGATTCCCAACATGTTCAAGATTGCCGGCGAACTGACCCCGGCGACGATGCACGTGACGGCGAGGACGCTGGCGACACATGCTCTGTCGATTTTTGGAGATCACTCGGACGTGATGGCGTGCCGCGCGACAGGGTGGGCGATGCTCGCGTCGAACTCGGTGCAGGAAGTGGCCGATCTGGCGCTGGTGGCGCAGGTCGCCACGCTTGAATCGCGCATTCCTTTGATTCATTTCTTCGACGGCTTCCGCACTTCGCACGAAGTGGGCAAAATCATTCCCATCAGCGACGAGACGATCCGCGCGCTGGTCGACGACAAGTTCATTATTCAGGCGCGTCAGCGTGCATTGAGCCCGGATCGGCCGATTATTCGCGGTACGGCGCAGAATCCGGATGTGTTCTTCCAGGCGCGCGAGGCCTGCAATCCATTCCACGCAGTGGTTCCGGGAATTGTGCAGAAGGTGATGGATCGATTTGCGGCGCAGACGGGCCGCGCGTATCACCTGTTCGACTATTACGGCGCGCCGGATGCGGAGCGCGTGATTGTGATCATGGGCTCGGGCGCTGAAGCGGCCGAAGAGGCTGTGGACCTGCTGACCAAGCAGGGCGAGAAGATCGGCCTGCTCAAAGTGCGGCTGTATCGGCCTTTTGATTCGAGCGCGTTCCTGAAGGCGCTGCCTGCGACGGTGAAGTCGATTGCGGTGCTCGATCGGACCAAGGAACCGGGTTCGCTGGGCGAGCCGCTCTACCAGGACATCGTGACCTCAATTGCGGAGAATGCGGCTACGTTGCCGTTTGCCGCGAATGCGACCGTCATTGGCGGGCGGTACGGGCTGTCATCGAAGGAGTTTACGCCAGCAATGGTGAAGGGCATCTTCGACGAGCTGGCAAAACCGGCGCCGAAGAATCACTTCACAATCGGCATTGACGACGATGTTTCGCACACCAGCCTGGCGTACGATCCGAGTTTCTCAACCGAAGATCCGAAGACGGTGCGGGCACTGTTCTACGGGCTTGGTTCAGATGGAACCGTGGGCGCGAACAAGAATTCCATCAAGATCATCGGCAGCGAGACGCCAAACTACGCGCAGGGCTATTTTGTGTACGACTCGAAGAAGTCGGGATCGATGACGACCAGCCATTTGCGCTTTGGTCCGAATCCGATCCGGTCGAGCTATCTGATAACGCGCGCCAGCTTTGTGGCGTGCCACAACTTCAGTTTCCTGGAAAAGATGGACATTGTGGAGGCGGCGATGCCGGGAGCGGTGTTCCTGTTGAACTCGCCTTACTCGGCGGCAGAGGTCTGGGATCATTTGCCGAAGACCATGCAGCAGGAGCTGCTGCGCAAGAAGATTGAGTTCTACGTGATCGACGGCTATAAAGTCGCTCGCGAAGCGGGTATGGGCACGCGCATCAACACGATCATGCAGACATGCTTCTTCGCCATCAGCGGCGTGTTGCCGCGCGAAGAAGCGATTGCACAGATCAAGAAGGCAATTTACAAAACATACGGCAAGCGCGGCGATGCGGTTGTACAGAAGAACTACGCAGCCGTGGACGCAGCGCTCGCTCATCTTGAAAAAGTTGAGTTGCCGACGGCAGTTTCTTCGGAGTTCGATCTGATTCCTTCCATCTCAGGCAAGGCGCCGGAGTTTGTGCGCAACGTGCTGGGACAGATTGCGGGCGGACACGGCGATCAGTTGCCGGTGAGCGCACTGCCTGCGGGCGGGACATTCCCGACAGGTACGTCGCAGTGGGAGAAGCGGAACATTGCGCAGTTTATTCCGGTTTGGGACAAGGATCTGTGCATTCAGTGCGGCAAGTGCGTCATGGTTTGCCCGCACGCAGTGATTCGGTCGAAGGTGTACAGCGCCGATCTGGCCGCCAATGCGCCGGAGACTTTCCAGTGGGCAAAGCCGAAGTGGAAGGGCATGGAGGAGGACCACTACACGCTCCAAATCGCTCCTGAAGATTGCACCGGATGCGCGGTCTGCGTGGATGTATGCCCGGTGAAGAGCAAGAGTGACGCCAGCCACAAGGCCATCAACATGGCTTCGCAACCAGAGCTTCGCGAGGCCGAGCGCGCGAACTGGGATTTCTTCCTCAGCATTCCTGAGATAGATCGCAGCAAGCTATCGCATACGCAGGTGAAGGACATTCAACTGCTGCAGCCGCTCTTTGAATTCTCTGGCGCATGCGCAGGCTGCGGCGAGACGGCGTATATCAAACTGCTGACGCAGTTGTTCGGCGATCGGCTGTACATTGCGAATGCTACCGGCTGCTCGTCAATCTACGGCGGCAACCTGCCGACTACGCCTTATACCAGCAATGCGGAAGGGCGCGGACCGACATGGGCCAACTCGCTGTTTGAGGATAATGCGGAGTTCGGCTTCGGCATGAGGGTCGCGCTGGATCAGCAGAAGGTTTTTGCGGAGACGCTGCTGACGCGGCTTGCCGCAGAGGCTGGCGTTGAGCTGGTGGCGGACATCCTGGGCGCATCGCAGAAGACCGAAACGGAGATCATCCAGCAGCGCGAGCGGATCAAGATTCTCCGTTCGAAGCTGGCCGGCAATGCATCGTCGGACGCGAAGAACCTTCTGGCGATTGCGGATTCACTGGTGCGCAAGAGCGTGTGGATTCTGGGCGGGGACGGATGGGCGTATGACATCGGCTTCGGCGGGCTGGACCATGTGCTCGGCTCCGGTAAGAACGTGAACGTGCTGGTGCTGGACACGGAGGTCTACTCGAATACCGGCGGCCAGATGTCGAAGTCGACGCCGCGCGGTGCGGTGGCCAAGTTTGCGGCCAGCGGCAAGAGCAACAGCAAGAAGGACCTGGCGATGGAAGCCGTGAGCTATGGCTCGGTCTATGTGGCCAAAGTTGCGCTGGGCGGCAACGACAGCCACGTGATCAAGGCTTTCCAGGAGGCGGAAGCGCACGACGGGCCGTCGATCATCATCGCTTACGCAAGCTGCATTGCGCATGGATATGACCTGGTGCATGGGCTGGAGCAGCAAAAGCTGGCTGTGCAGTCGGGGTATTGGCCGCTGATGCGCTACAACCCCGACCTGCGCGAGAGCGGAAAGAACCCCTTCCAGCTTGACTCGAAGGCTCCGGCAATTCGGCTGAAGGAGTACACGTACCGCGAGGCGCGTTACACCATGCTGGCGCGGAGCAATCCTGACCTGGCGGCGAAGCTTCTGGTGGAAGCGCAGGACGATGTGGAGCGGCAGTGGCGGGTTTACTCGGGACGGGCCGCAATGGCGGGCCGCGGCGAGACGCCGCATATCGCTCCGGAAGAAAAGATTGAAGACAAGACAGTTGCGGTTGTGGATGGAGGCAAGAAATGATTGATTTTTCAACGAAGTACCTTGGCCTGAAGCTGAAGGGGCCGATTGTGGTTTCGTCCACGCCGCTGTCTGAATCTCTCGACAATGTCAGGCGGATGGAGGATGCGGGCGCGGCGGCCATTGTGCTGTGTTCGCTGTTTGAGGAGCAACTGGAACTGGAGTCGAAGGCGCTGGACGAGGATCTTTCGCGCGGGACCGAATCGTTTCCTGAATCGCTGGGATATCTGCCGGACCTGGACGATTACCGCATGACGCACGAGGTCTATCTCGAGCACATTCGGAGGAGCAAGGCAGCGGTCGGGATTCCGATTCTCGCAAGCCTCAATGGAGCCACAACCGGGGGCTGGGTTCGCTACGCGAAGGACGTGGAAGCGGCAGGCGCAGACGCGATTGAGCTGAACACCTATGCATTGGCTACTCGTCGCGATCAGACGTCGGCCGAACTTGAGAATCAATTGGTGGACCTTGTTTCTGCGGTTGTCGGCGCGGTGAAGATTCCTGTTGCAGTGAAGCTCTCGCAGTCGTTTACCAGCATTCCGAACCTGGCCGCGCGGCTTGAAGATGCGGGCGCGAAGGGCGTGGTGTTGTTCAACCGCTTCTATCAGCCGGACTTCGACATCGAGTTGCAGGAGGTGCGGCCGACACTGCATTTCTCCACGCCGTCGGAGTTGCTGCCGCGGCTGCATTGGGCGGCGATTCTCTATGGGCAACTGAAGATCGATCTGGCAATCACCGGCGGAGTTCACTCGGCCGAGGATGTGCTGAAGGGAATCATGGCAGGCGCGGGGATTACGATGATGGCGTCGGCGCTGCACATTCACGGGATCGAGCATATCGGCAGGGTGCTGGCCGACGCTCAGTACTGGCTGGAGAAACGCGAATACACTTCGCTGTGGGAGACACGTGGCTGCCTGAGCCGGAGATCGGTTCCGGACACATCGCCGTTCGACCGCGGCAACTACATCAAGACGCTGAGCTCGTATAGCTTGCGGCAGACTGTGGCCGCGTTCTAGGGGAAATTCGAAGAGATTGAACAATCCCGGTGGGGCTGGCGGCGATCGCATTCTTGTGCGGTCGCCGTTGGCCTTTTGGGCCCTCGATCGGGGGAAGGAAGATTGAGTTAGAATCGCACGATCATGGGTCGAGTGGCAGCCACGCCTTCGCACACGCACCTCAGAATTTCGAACACGCTTCTCTTTCGTGACATTGTCGGGGGTCGAATTCTAACGGGCAGGAGGACTTGCCTGCTGCATGGCGGCTTCCTGAGAGGGGTTTCGTTCATGAGCGAGTCTTTGAAAAGAGCCATGGTGGTGGCGCTCCTGCTAAGTGCGCCGGCATTTGCGACGACTGCGCTTGCGCCGGCAACTTCACTCCCGACCGCAAGTTCCCAGCTGGAGGCAAACAAGGCGGTTGCCAGGCGGGTGTTTGAGGAGATATTCAATCAGGGCAAATTCCAGGTCGCGGACGAGATTTACGCTCCGGATTTCGTCAACCATGGACTGCACAGAGATGCCAGCCTGCAGGCGGACCAGGCAGCGGTTCACTGGGAGAAGCAGGCCCTTCCCGACCTGAACATGACGGTCAATCTGATGGTGGCCGAGGGCGACCTGGTGACGGTGATCTGGACACTGCGCGGAACCAACACCGCTGCGGCAAGCCCGTTGCCGGCGACCGGGGCAAAGGTGGAGGTGCGAGGCATCACGGTATGGCGCATCGTGGATGGCAGGATTCGCGAGGAATGGACCTCCTTCGACACATTTGGAATCATCCGCCAGGTTGTCGGCCAGCTCAAGTGGAAGCTCCTGGGGCTTTTGTGCGTGGTGGCGATTCTTCTCTGGATCGCTGGCAGGTGCGCTCGAAGGTTTTGGTACAGTCTTGCCGCTCCCAGGAGATAAGATCGCTTGGGTGGAAGGGGTGCAGAGATGGCAATTCGACAGAGGCTTTTCGGATTGGTTGCAGGTGCGGTGGTGGCGATGGGCGGCGTGTGCGCGGCGCAGGCGCCGGTGAAGTATGAGCCGACGATCGAGTCGTTGGACAAGCATCCGCTGCCGGAGTGGTACGCGGGGGCGAAGCTGGGGATCTTCATTCACTGGGGACTTTATTCGGTGCCGGGATGGGCGCCAACGAATCATCCGAACCATGATTTCGGCAGCAACGATTACCTGAAGTACGACCCCTATGCGGAGTGGTATTTGAACACGGTGCGGATTCCGGGGTCGCCAACCGAGGCCTATGATCGCGAGCATTATGGGCCGCACCACGACTACTACAGCTTTGCCGCGGACTTCAATCGCGAGAGCAGGAAGTGGAATCCTGATGAGTGGGCGAGGGTGTTTCGCGAGGCGGGGGCGAAGTACGTGGTGCTGACGAGCAAGCATCACGAGGGGTTCACGCTTTGGCCGAGCACGACGCCCAATCCCAGCCCGACGCTGCCATTGAATGAGCGGCACGCAGAGCGGGATATTGTGGGGGAACTGACGGCGGCGGTGACCAAGCAGGGTCTGAAGATGGGGCTGTATTACTCAGGCGGGTACGACTGGACGTTTAACAGCGGGCCGATTGAGGTGAATGCGGATTATGAGACCGTGCAGCCGCAGAGTGTGGCTTATGGCCGGTATGCGAATGCGCAGATTCACGAACTCATTGAAAAGTACAAGCCGGCGGTGTTGTGGAATGACATTAACTGGCCGAAGACGGGCAAAGCGCTGGAGGTGGAGGCGGACTACTATAACGCGATTCCGGATGGGGTGATCGACGACCGGTTCGGGATCAAGCACTCGGACTTTACGTCGCCGGAGTACGAGAAGCTGGACAAGATCAGCGCGAAGAAGTGGGAAGAGTGCAGGGGGCTGGGGCGGAGCTTCGGCTACAACCGGGCTGAGGGCGAGGCGGAGACGATTGCGCCGGGCGAACTGATTGCGCTGCTGGTGGATATTGTGAGCAAAAACGGCAACCTGCTGCTGGATGTGGGGCCGGAGGCGGATGGAACGATTCCGCCGGTGCAGATGGAGCGGCTGAAGGCGCTGGGGACATGGCTGAAACAGAATGGCGAGGCGATTTACGACACGACGCCCTGGACGCAGGCGGTGGGGAAGAGCGCGGAAGGGGACGAGCTCAGATTTACGCGCAAAGGCGATGATTTGTTTGTGACGGTGCTGGGGAAGCCAAAGGGCAAAACGATCACGATTCCGGATGTGCCTGCAAAATTGGGAGTGCCAATTGTGGAACTGGGCGGTGTTGATGAGCTTGGGGCGAAGGTTCCCTACAAGGGAACGACGATTGTGTTTCGTGGGCCGTTGAAGGGAGATTTCGC
>JBEKDE010000113.1:0-14799 GCA_050014515.1 Occallatibacter sp. | reverse complement strand
TTCAGCTCCATGGTGCGGAGGTCGAGGGCGGTGATGCCGCGGGCCTGGCCTTTGGAATCGATGATGGCGGAAAGAAATTCCCAACCTTCGTATTTTTTAACCTTGCCATCGGCTTCGTGACGGCGAACCTGCTCGTCAAGCGCGTAGAGAAGCTGCTGGCCGGTGGTTGCGCCGGCGAAGGCGGTGCGGTTATAGAGCGTGCCGCCGAAGCGGCGGAAGTCAAGCAGGCCCTCGGGGGTGCGGTTGAAGGGGACGCCCATGCGGTCGAGGAGGTCGATGATGCCGGGAGCGGCTTCGCACATGGCCTTGACGGGCGTCTGGTTCGCGAGGAAATCGCCGCCGTAAATGGTGTCGTCGAAGTGCTTGTCGGTGGTGTCGCCTTCGCCCTTGAGGTTTTTGGCCGCATTGATGCCGCCCTGGGCGCAGACGGAATGGGAGCGCTTGACGGGGACGATGGAGAACAAGTCGACGGTGCCGCCGGCTTCAGCGATTTTGATAACCGCGGCGAGGCCTGCCAGGCCTCCGCCAACCACGATGATTCTGGGTGCTGCCATTGGACGTCCTTTTGTGATCAGTGGTCAGTGATCAGCGATCAGAGACCGTTCAAGAGATCAGGGGTCAGAGATCAAAGATCAGTGATCAGAGACCGCGTTCCGGCTTGCGCCGAAGTTCGGGAGCAATCAGACTTCGAAATGTCCCGGCGAAGAGGTAGCTGAGAGCGAGATGGCCGGCGTGGGGTTTTCGGGGGCGTTGGGATACTTGCCGCCGACGAAGGCCCAGATGCTGGCCAGTCCCATGACCGCGAGGCCGATGCCGAGTGCGACACAGACATAGCCGAAGCGCTTGCGGGCCCTCTCGCCGGGGGTGATGCCCCACTTGGCGGCGAAGAGCCAGATGCCGTAGGAGAAGTGCCAGCAGATGGCGATCATGGCAATGACGTAAAAGGCGAGCATCCAGGGATTGGCCAGTTCATGCTGAACTTTGGCGAAGGCAGCGTAGGGATGGTCGGGAAGGTCGACGCCGGTGAAGCGCTGGCGGTAGAGGTGCTGCGCGATGTAGGCGAAGGCGATGAGGCCGGTGTAGCGCTGGGAGACATAGAGCCAGTTACCGGCCCAGGGGTAGTAGACGATGTTCGATTTGCCGCGCAGCCAGATGTAGACGCCGTAGACCCCGTGATAGAGGATGGGCAGAAAGATGAAGACCCACTCGAGGACGCGGACCAGGGGCAGGCCGTTTAGGAACTTGACCTGCGCACCGTAGGCGATGGGGCCTTTGAGGGCCTCAAAGTTGGAGAGCAGGTGCTCGAGCAGGAACGCTCCGATGGGAATGACGCCGAGCAGCGAGTGAAGCTTGCGCCAGATGAAGGAGTTGCCCTGGCCGGCGCGCAGGGGAGCCACGCCACGGCTGACCTTTGGAGTAAAAGGGGGTGGCGCGGCAGGATGTTGGGCAGTGGCCATGGAATTCGAGGCTCCTAAAGGCTGCGGGTAGAGGCTGTTCCAGATAGAGAGACAGTGAATCTTCGCTTATTTCCATAAGCATTATTGGTGTCGCACATCACACACGTCAAGGCGGGACGATCACGCCGCGGGCTGGCGGGGTAAGGGACGCGTGAGGGGAAATTCGATTCAGAGCGAATGTGCTTTGGCGCGCGGTCTTGCTGAAGGTTAGAAAATCTCTTTTTTCGGGCCGCCCCCACACAACTCCATGGCGTGATTCATGGCCTTGGCGACCTTGTTTGCGGTTTCTTCATCGCGGACTGGAATGCCGCCTGTCTTAATGGTGACGTCTTTTTCCACTGGCGTCCGATTGCCCTGTGTCGTAGAGGTATGAGCGGACAAAACGGCATTTGACGCCGACATCTTCACAAAGAAAACAGGGGGAGTCACCGTGACGGTGATATCAGGATGAGCGGCTTCCGCGAATGCCTCATTCCGGACATCCTGCAATTTCTCAACCGTGATTTTTTCAATCTGCTTAAGGGGAGTCGAGCTGGTTGTGACTGTGTGCGTGTGCAGGTCATCCGCGGTGAACGCGCCTCCCGGCTTCACCACTCTGCCCTTGGGCAAATCCATGGTGCTGTCGAGCGTTGACGTGCCGTAGAAAGTGCAGGCTGCCGGGTCGGCCATGACGTCGGTGAGGACAAAGATATTTCGAAAAGTGAATCCAGGCTGGTTGCTGCGGATTTCTGCCCAGCCGACCTGACCCTGTTCGGTGAGCTTTTCCTGGATGAATATCATGGTCTCAGCAAGCGTCGGCCCATTGTCGGCGGGTTTGGCCGGTGTTGCACCCTGCTGGCCCCACGCCGTGATGGTGATTCCAAACGCCAGCATGGGGGTTAGCCGATACTTGATCTTCATGATTCGATCCTTTCCCTGACGGCTTGCAAGAATTGATCAGGATGAGCTACTTGCGAGGACCCGTGACTCCAACACAGACGGGCACCCCGCGATTTGCGGCCTGTAACCCGCGGTTCTTAACTCAATCGTCCCCGCTTGCACCCCATCACTCCACGTTGCTGACCTTCCCACTCGTGAAGGTGACCTTCATATCCTTGTAATAGTAGATTTCCTTCGTTCCCACCTTGGCAATCCGAGTGGGTTGTCCGAAAGCCGCGGTCACCTGGAGGACGGTCTGGCCCACGGCGACTGTTGGTGGTGGCGCATCCGCTGGCGGTGGCGGCGGCGCAATGGCCTGCAGGGGCGCAGGAGCAGAAGCTGGAGTGGGAGCTGGTGCAGGTGCCGGAGCCGGTGCGTCTCCGGTTCTGGTCCACACCTGACGAGTGCGCACATCCAGGAGATTGCCATCGCGAATCATGAAGCCCTGGGCAGAGCCAATCGAGAAACGGAGCACTAAGGTGTGCCCATTCGCAGAATAATTACCTTGACCTTGCCCGTCACCGACAAACTTCGTGAAGGTGCCGTCGGAGAGAAGGACGAGGCGAGAGCCGCCCGGCGCAGTGTACTCTCCAGCGATCCCTGCCTGCTGATCCGCGCCCGCTGCATTCATAACCGGGCCTGCGGGAGGCGCAGGAGCTTGCTGCTGCGCGCCCTCGTTGTCCTGCGGAACCACTGTCAGAACCTCAGCAATTGTTTGCAGAAAGCTGTCGACGGGAGGGATCGCCTTTTTGTCTGGAAAGGGGATTTTCACTTTGCCGTAATACCGGACATCCTGATAAGGATCGCTATAAAGATCGAACAGGACGCTGTCGTTTAACACCGTAACCCGTGTGACCCAGCATTTTTCCTCCGGCACAAACCTTCGTTGAACCGTGTTTTTAGAAATCAACATGACTGTGCCAAAGCCCTGTCCGAGCTTTCCGTCCTTGTAAACACTCGTCGGAGGCAGGCGCTCATCCACGCTGAACATGATCAGGCCCGGTTTGTGGATCTGGACGATATCTCCCGCCGTAACTATATCGGTACGGTCGGCAGTGGTGGTGGTCAACTTGAACTGTGCGTTGAGCTTCTGCTGGAGCACGGCCGGATCGCCCGACTGCGCGAACGCCCAGGTTCCGCAAAGGACGACGATCGCCGAGAACACGAAGGCGCTGAATCTCCGCGTGTGAGCCATATGCTTCATCCATTTCATGAGATTTTGGGGGTTGTTTACCGAATTCCCCAAAACGTACATCAAGGTCAGTACGATGTCAAGCCAGCCTTGCGCGAGTTCTTCTCATCGATGATCTGAACGAAAGCTGAGGGAATCAGAGGGCCAACAAGGGGAGCAGTGCGGCGAATGCCTGGCCGCGATGGCTGAGGGAGAGTTTGGTTTCGAGGTCAAGTTCAGCCATGGTGCGGTCGAGATCGGGCAGATAGAAGAGCGGATCGTAGCCGAAGCCGCCGGTGCCGCGCGGTGCGTCGAGGATGAGGCCTTCGACTGTGCCCTCGGCGGTGTGCAGGGGCTCGCCGTCCTGCGCGGCAACCAGGACGCAGCGGTAGCGGGCGGTGCGGTTCGCTGCCGGCACGTCGGCCAAACGCTGCAGCAGGATCATATTGTTCCAGACGTCGGTGTTGTCATTGGCGTCTGGCGAGTCGACCAGGCCGGAGTCGGCGGCAAAGCGGGCGGAGCGGACGCCGGGCGCGCCGTTGAGTGCGTCGACTTCAAGGCCGGAGTCGTCTGCAAGCACCAGCGAGCCGGGCGCGAAGCGGGAATAGTAGACGGCCTTGAGCGTGGCGTTGGCGGTGAAAGTGGCGCCGTTCTCTTCGGGAGCAGGGATGGTGGCCAGAGCAGGCAGAGGATCGATGGCCAGGGAATATGCGTGGGCGGCAGTGCGGAAGTCGCGGAGTTTGCCCTGGCTGGTGGTGGCGGCGTAGAGGCGGAGGGCCATGGGGAAAGTGTAACGGGTGGGAACGAGTCAGCAGGTCAGTGGATGCAGCATTGGCCGGCGGCAGGGAGTTCGCTTTGACAATCAACCGTGTTGCATCTTACCGTTCTCCAGTTGAGAAAATATTTCATTTGAGGATTATCTGCCTCCGCAAGAACCCCGGAAGGAGTCCCGCCATGCGCAAGAACGATGTCTTGCCAAAGGCCTCAGTGAGCGCCGCCTTTGCCATTTTTGCTTTGGTCTTATCTGCACAGGAGGCAGCTCCTCCGCCCATCCCAACGGCGCCCTCATCCGTGGGTCTGGAGCAGGGCTTTATTGCGCCTCCACAGAGTGCGCGGCCGAGAGTGTGGTGGCATTGGATGAACGGAAACATCAGCCAGCAGGGCATCAAGCTGGACCTTGAATGGATGCATCGCGTGGGCATTGCAGGTTTCCAAAACTTCGACGCGGCGTTGAACACTCCGCAGGTGGTGGACCACCGGCTGGCTTACATGACGCCGGAGTGGAGGGAGGCCTTCAAGTATGCAACCACTCTCGCTGATCAGTTGGGAATGGAAGAAGCGATCGCGGGTTCGCCGGGCTGGAGCGAGTCGGGTGGTCCGTGGGTTCCGCCTGCGGAAGGAATGAAGAAGTATGTTTGGAGCGAGACCTCGGTCGAAGGCGGAAAGCCGTTTACAGGCAAGCTTGCGCATCCTCCAACGGTGACGGGCCCGTTTCAAGGGTTGCGCGGAGGAGACGATTCTTCGAAGGAGTTTTACGCAGACACGGTTGTGGTAGCGTACCGGCGTCCCGTGGGTGACGTTGACCTGAGCTCGCTGCATGCGAAAATGACGGCGAGTTCTGGCACTCCAGATTTTGCGCTGCTGTCCGCTGGTGATTGGAAGAGTACTGCAAAGCTGCCGGTGCCTGCGGTAGGCGAATCGGCCTGGATTCAATGGGAATTTGAGGCGCCGCAAACGATTCGGGCGATCACTTACATCACCAGGGATCCGGACTGGACTGCGGCGTTCACCGGCGTCGGCAAGCCTGAGCGGACGCTGGAAGCAAGCGATGACGGTGTGAGTTTCCGTGAGGTCGCAAAGCTGACGAGTGGGAATGCAGCCGAGCATACAATTGCCTTTCCGGCGGCAACTGCCCGATTTTTCAGGGTGGCATTCAAGCGTTTGCCCCCGCCTGAAGTGCCGGAATGGGCCAGGGGCATCGATCCCGCGTCGATGGGCTTTGACAAGCGCCCGCCGGTCACTGACTACGAGATTGCGAAGTTGGCTCTCGTTCCTGGGGCGCGGGTGAGGATATTTGAGGACAAAGCAGCCTTTGTTCCAGATCCCGACCTCTACAGCTTTGCGACACCCGCAGTTGATCCGGCGGCCGCAATCTCGAAATCGGACGTGGTGGATTTAACAGCCAAGATGCATCCTGACGGTTCGCTGGATTGGACGCCTCCCGCAGGCGACTGGATGGTCCTACGCTTTGGATACTCGCTGCTGGGAATCACCAATCATCCGGCAACCAAGGAGGCAACCGGGCTCGAGGTGGATAAGCTGGACGGCAAGGCCGTGGCGAAGTACATGAACACCTATCTCGACAGTTACAAGGAGACGGTTGGCGCGGGGTTGATGGGCAAACGCGGCATCCGTTACATCATCAATGACAGCTGGGAGGCGGGATCTCAGAACTGGACGCCGAACATGATTGCGCAGTTCCGCAGATTGCGGGGCTACGATCCGCTGCCTTGGATGCCGGTGTTGACAGGCCGGGTGGTGGAGAGTGCCGAAGCCAGCGACCGCTTCCTGTGGGATTTTCGCAAGACGATCGCGGACCTGATTGCAACTGAGCACTACGGAGTCCTAGAGACCGTGATCCGGCAGCACAACATGGGCCACTACGGTGAGTCCCACGAGAGCGGACGGGCGTTTGTGGCGGATGGCATGGAGGTAAAGAAATACAACGAAGTGCCCATGAGCGCGATGTGGACGCAGCGGCCAGGAGTGAACGGCGAAAGGTTTAACTACAACGCCGACGATCGCGAATCTGCGTCCGTGGCGCATATCTACGGACAGAATCTTGCTGCGGCAGAGTCGATGACGGCGGCTGAAGCGCCCTGGGGATGGTCGCCGGCGACGCTGAAGCCAACGGCGGACCAGGAGTTTCTCAACGGCATCAACCGAATTGTTGTCCACGAGTCCGCGCACCAGCCGCTGGTGGGCAAGGCTCCAGGGTTGACGCTTGGACCATTCGGTCAGTGGTTCAATCGCAACGAGACGTGGGCGGAACAAGCGGGGCCGTGGATCGACTACCTGGCCCGGACGAGCTTTCTGCTGCAGCAGGGACATTTTGCCGCGGATCTTGTGTACTTTTATGGCGAGGATTCCAATCTGACAGCTATCTTTGCGGACAAGTCCCCCGATGTTCCACCGGGATTCGGTTTCGACTACATCAATGCCGATGCACTGATTCACGAATTGCGCGTTGAGGACGGGCGGATCGCGACCCCGGGCGGCATGCGTTATCGTGTACTCGGTCTTGATGAGTACAGCAGGCACATGTCACTGCCGGTTTTGCGCGCCATCTACAAACTTGTTGCCGCGGGTGCGATCGTCGCCGGACCCAAGCCGATGGACGATCCCAGCCTGACTGACAATGAAGAGGAGTTCCACAAACTCAGCAACGATCTCTTTGGCGATGGAACAGGCGTTTACAGCGTGGGCAGAGGTACCGTATACGCCGGTAAGCCGCTGAAAGATGTATTTGCTGCGATCAACCTTCGTCCTGACTTTGAATACACCCGGCCGGAGCCGGACACCCGGCTGGAGTTTGTGCATCGCAAGCTTGCGGACGCAGATGTCTACTTTGTGGACAACCGCAGCGACCGTACCGAGCAGGTGGATGCTACGTTCCGCGTGGCAGGCAAGGCGCCGGACCTATGGCGGGCAGAGACAGCGAGCATAACGCCGGCAACCTATCGCAGCGAAGACGGACGGACCACGGTGCCGCTGAAGCTGGAACCGTGGGGCACGGTGTTTGTGGTTTTCAGGAAGCCAACCGCAGCGGTTTCGTACACGGCGCCGGCGGCGACTGAAACGCTGCTTGCAACCGTTGCCGGTCCCTGGACGGTTAACTTTCAAGCCGGACGAGGTGCGCCTGCAACGTTTCAGCTTGACCATCTTGCGTCGTGGACGGTGAACGCCGATACAGGCGTGAAGTACTTCAGCGGCACCGGCACTTATACACGGACAATTGACGCGCCCGCAGCGTGGTTTGCGCACGGCGCGCAGATATGGATCGATCTGGGAAGCGTAAAGGAACTGGCGTCGGTTGAGGTCAACGGCAAGCCGGTGGGAACCGTGTGGCATACGCCATTCAGGGTGGAAGCAACGCCAGCACTGCATCCAGGCGCAAATCAACTTGTGGTGAAGGTTACGAATTTGTGGCCCAACCGGATGATAGGCGACCAGCAGCCGGGCGTTACCAACCCCATCACGTTTGCGGATGTGAAGCCTTACAAGGCGACCTCGCCGCTGATCGACTCGGGACTGCTGGGTCCGGTCCAGATTGAGCGCTTTGAAATGACGCCTGGAGGGAAATGAGCAGAGGCAGGTTCGCCCTTGCGAAAAGGGTATCTATAGCGATGATGGCCGAGCCGCGCTGCTTGAATGGCGTCAGGATCTGACCCGAAGGACTGGAACAATCGACTCTACTCGCAGAACAGGAGCAGCATGTCAATCATTGCTGGAATCGGATGGCACGTGGTGGGCGCGGCATCGGCCGCGACCTTCTACGCGCCTATTGAGAAGGTCAGGAAGTGGTCGTGGGAGACGACGTGGGCTGTGGCCGGGCTCTTCTCATGGATACTGTTGCCGATTTCGGTGAGCTTGTTGTTGCTGCCGGATTTTGTTGGCTTCTACCAGTCGATTGGTCCTCAGGTGCTTTTGCCGGTGGCTTTGTTTGGCGCCATGTGGGGGGTGGGCAACGTGAGTTACGGGTTGACCATGCGGTATCTGGGTATGTCGCTGGGGATCGGCATCGCGATTGGCGTGACGCTGGTGGTGGGCACGCTGATTCCGCCGCTGCGCCACGGTCAGGCTGCGATGCTGTTTGAGACCAAGGGCGGTTTGTTGACCATGGCGGGGGTGCTTGTGGCGCTGGTGGGGGTGGCCGTTGTTTCGTATGCCGGGCATCAGAAGGAGGTGCAACTGCGCGGGGAACTGAGGGAGTTCAACCTCAAGTTCGGAATATTGCTGGCGATCCTGTGCGGCATCTTTTCGTCGGGGATGTCATTCGCGATTGATGCGGCCAAGCCGATGGAGGCTGCCGCGCTTCACCTTGGCGTAAACCCGCTGTATGCGGCGCTGCCGAGTTACGTGGTGATCATGGGCGGAGGCGCGATAGTCAATCTCAGCTACTGCTTCATTCGTCTTGCGGTGCTGAAGAAGATCTCGCTCAAGGACGACCTGGAACAGCCGAGAGGAACTCTGCTGCGGAACGGACTGCTGGCGGCTACGGGCGGCATCATGTGGTATCTGCAATTCTTCTTTTATGCATGGGGCGCGGCGAATATTCCGCAGCACCTGTCTTACGTGAACTGGATGCTGCACATGAGCATTTACGTGCTGTGCGGAGGCATTGCCGGGTTGGCGCTGGGCGAGTGGGCCGGGGTGGGATCGCGACCGGTGCGCATACTGTGGGCGGGCATGGTGATCATCATCGTGGCGGCGAACCTGGTGGGGTTGGGACTGGCTTCGTAGGGCGTTTCTTCCCGGCGCCACTGGTGTTGTGCGGCCGGATGCGGGAAGCGCGAGGGCGCTAAGATCAAAGGAGTTCCGGGCTGATGCACATGCTATATTGACAGCGCTGACTGTCCTTTCCGGCAACTCGTTTCGACCTTGTGTTTGATCTGTACCGGAGGCCCATTGCAATCTCGCAAGATCGATTATTATCTCTTGATGCCGCGGCAGACGACGAGCTTCCTGGTACGCAGCCTTCGCCTGAAAGGCTTCGCCGTGTTGACCGCGATTAGCCTGGTTGGAGCGCAATCTGCCTGCTCCCAGGAGGCGACGGTTTTGCCCTCTGAAAAGACTGCGGCGCCTGTGAATGCGGCTGCGGAACTCAAGCTTCCAGTTGATTTTGAAGACTCCCCGGCGAGCGCGGTGCCGGCAGAAGAGCTGTCGGGGGAGCTAGCGGGGGCTCCAATCGAGGCGACGTCTGCCAGTGAGACCCAGAACCCCGGCAGGCAGCCTGTTGAGAGCGAAATTCTGTACGAAGGGCTGGTTTCTTACGGCAACTACAAGATTTTTGCCTCCGGTTACGATATGAAGCTTTTCACGGCCGGAGTTGAATACGATCGTCATTCGTGGGGGTACCTTCTGGGGGCGCAGATGGATTATGTGGCGGAGTTTCTGCCCTTCATTTTGCTGGATAAACCGCTCGCTACGTCGATCTATGGGACTCCAAGCTACAAGTCGAATAAGAATATCCGCCAATATGTGCCCGGTGTGGGTTTTTCGCCTATTGGATTTCGGATGCAATGGCGGAGCAAGAAGGCTATAAAGCCCTACCTCGAGGCAAAGGGTGGAATGATTGGCTTTACGAAGAAGGTTCCATCGTCTGAGGCGAGCTATGAGAATTTCAGCCTGCAAACCGGCACCGGCCTCCAGTTGAGAATGAGTGAACGGTGGGGCCTGCGGCTTGGGCTGTTCAGCGACTTCCATTTCTCAAACGCATTCGTCGTTCCCGTGAACCCTGGGCTGGACGTGATGAATGCGAATCTTGCGATCAGCTACCATCTTGGACACCGGGTGGAGTAGAGTCCGGAGGCCAATAGAGTCGTGATTAAGGCAACGGGAGTTCCGCATCCAGCCCAGCGGCGATCAGGTCGGATCGAAGGTGTTCAATTGTCGAAAACTGAATCGCCTTCATTCCGAGCGCCAGTGCAGCTTCTATGTTTAGAAGCTTGTCGTCGAGGAACAATGTCTCCTCCGGCATCGTGCCGAGCTTATCCAAGATATGGCGATAGATGGCCGGGTCGGGCTTGGCCATGTGCAGTTGGTAGCTCCAGACCAGCACATCGAAATTAGGAAGCCAGTCGAACGTACGTTCGATGCTGGCGTGAACGTTGTCGCCCATATTGGAGAGAATTCCGGTGAGCAATCCACGCTGCTTCACTTTGAGTTGCCAGGCAAGCATGGCGGGGTTTTCAGTGGTCCACATGCGAGCGTCCCACTGATTCAACTCTTCGTCCGCGCCGAACGGCAGATTCAGAGCGGCGTCGCGGATGAGTTTCTGCCAGAAACCGAGTCCGGTGAGTTTGCCTTCATCATAGGCGTGGCGATCTTCCCAGTAGAGACTCTCAAAGCGCGCGGCGGGCAGCCCGGTGATGCGCAGCAATTCGGTGTGAGCAGCGGAATCAGGATGACCAGTCAATACCATTCCATAATCGAAGACAACGGCGCGCAGAGCCAAACTTCCTCCTCGGAATGCGCCCGTGTATGGTTGAAAAGGACGCCTACCTCTATTGTGCAGCACCGCCGCATGGAACAGACCATTGCATGGAGCAGACGCTCGCACCATTGCATGGAGCAGACGCGCGCACCATTGCATGGAGCAGACGCTCGCTTTCAGCTCGCAGGGGCTTGGTTGCTTTCCCACGCTTTCCGCAGGAAAAAGCGGAGTGGATTCATAGGATAAGGACGAAGGCTTCAGCGAAGATCGAGGAACGAGTTGATTGAGGGGACGGGGTTTGCGGGGGCAGATCAGCTGCGGAATATCGGAGAATTAGAGGATGAGATTCTCGGCGAGGACGGGTTGGAATACTGAGGAGAGCGAGCTATCGCGGGCGCATCGGATGCGGGTCGAAAGCGGTCTCCCTTTCGCCGATCTGACGGTATCCAATCCTACACGCTGCGGATTCGAATACGACCTGCAGCTGCTTGCTGCATTGGCCGATCCCCAGGCGCTTGATTACGATCCTCAGCCGAGAGGCAGCGTGCGGGCGCGCCAGGCGGTTTGCAGTTATTATGCGGACCATGGCGTTGAGGTTGATCCTGACCATGTGGTGCTGACGACCAGCACCAGCGAGGCCTACAGCTACCTGTTTCGCCTGCTATGCGACCCGGGGACAGAGATTATTCTGCCGCAGCCTGGATACCCACTGTTCGACTTCCTGGCCGGGCTTGACGATGTGCGGCTGAGAGCGGCTCCGCTGGTTTACGACCTTGCCTGGCAGGTCGATCCGGAAGGCTTTCGCCGGGCCATTACGCCTGACACGCGGGCGATTGTGCTGGTGCATCCGAACAACCCGACCGGCCACTTCACCAAGCCGTGGGAGGCAGAGGAACTGGCGCGGATTTGCCGGGATCGCGACCTTGCGTTGATTGTCGATGAGGTCTTTCTGGATTACGGACTAGCAAGCCAGGGACGGAGCTTTGCCTCCGGGTTTGATGGGGCGTTGGATGGGGTTCCGGTGTTTGTGGTGAGCGGGCTGAGCAAGATTGCCGGTTTGCCGCAGATGAAGGCGGCGTGGATTGTGGCTTCAGGACCCGCTCGGGAAGCGATGGGCCGGCTGGAGGTGATTGCCGACACCTTCCTCTCAATGAATGCGCCAGTGCAATGCGCGCTGCCGCAGTGGATCGGCGGGCGTGCCGGCATTCAAAAGCAGATCAATGAGCGCGTCGAGGCAAATCTGGTCGTGCTGGATAGATGGCTGGGGACGTTTGCTGCGGTGAGCCGGCTTGCGGTCGAGGGAGGGTGGTATGCGGTGTTGCGGATTCCGGCGATTGAGAGCGACGAGCAGACTGTACTGGCTCTGCTGGAGAAGGGAGTCTGGGTGCATCCGGGGTATTTCTTCGGGATGGCGGAGTCGGGCTGGCTGGTGATCAGCCTACTGGGCCCGGAGGCTGAGTTCCGCGACGGAATCGCGCGGTTGGCGGAGTTGCTCAGGGAGCGGGAGACGGCGCCGGGGACTGAAGCGCGATAAGCCGTTAAGCGCTGCTGGCGGCTGCGATGCGCTCTCGTCTGCGGGTGAGGAAGCGCCGGCCCTGCTCAATGCAGGGGCGTTCAATGAAGTAGTAGGAGAGCGCGGAGACGGCGAAGACGCAAATCAGATTAAAAGGGAAGTAGCCCAGGATCCCAAGCGGAGACAGGGACGGACCGGGGCGGGTCATAAACAGCTCCTGCCAGACATATGCGCTGTAGGAGACGGTGCCGATCCAGACCATTACGCGCGAGTTCAGGCCTTTGTGAGCCAGGCCCTCCTCCACCACCAGGGTGCAGCCGACCATGGCGACCACAATCAGGTAAGAAGAGAGGGTTGGCCAGCCGTGAGTTCTTTCAATGTTGAGGCCGAGCAGCATGGCGGCAAAGAGCGGGACCTCCTTGGGGAAGTTGCGGAAGATGAAGTTGCGGACGGGCTGACGGCAGAGGATCATGGCTAAGCCGCAACCCAGCAGGAGACCATCGAATCGCGCATCGGTACGAATCTGGCGGAAGAAGTTGTCGGGGCCGGGCAGGTATCGTCCAATCCAACTGTCGGGATGGGTGCAGTCATAGAGGCGCCACATGGCGCAGGTGCATGCTCCGACGCCGGCGAACCAGAGGGAGCGCCGGTTGCCGAGCCACAAGAAGAGCGCCGGCCAAAGCAGGTAGAAATGCTCCTCAATCGAAAGCGACCAGAAGTGGGTGGTGTAAAAGCCCTGCTGCACCGCGGCGAGCTGATAGTTGCGAAAGAAGAAGAGCGAACCGGCAATCTCAGAGGGATGAAAGTCAACCAGGTTGACGAACAACGACAGCACGCACAGGGTTGCGAGGTAGGCGCACACCAGAGGCAGGATGCGGAAAGCGCGGCGCAGGTAAAAGCTGTGCAGATCGATGGTAGCTGACTTGTCTCTTTCCTGAATGAACTTGAGGGTGATGATGTAACCGCTCAAGACGAAAAAGATGTCCACCCCCAGGCACCAGAGGTTGGCCCAGAGCTGATTTCTGTATTGGCTGTAATGCGCGGCATGGCCGGCGATCACCAGCAGAATGGCCACTCCGCGCCAGCCGTCGAGGGTATGAATGCGGGGTACCTGGGGAGTGGTCATGGTTTCAGGGATTATACCGTCTTGAGATTTCAGAAACTGGGGTAACGAATCCTGTTAACTGGTTGGGAACGAATCAAAGTGGTAAGAATTTCCGCGTCCGACCTCAACCTGAACCTCAACTTAGTTATCTAATAGGCTGAAAACAAGCCGCTTCAAGCATTCGACCAATCAGTTCATTCCGCGGAGGAAGGGATTGCGCCGGCGCTCGGCGCCGATGGTTGTTGCGGGTCCGTGGCCGGGGACGACTCTGGTTTCGTCGGGCAGGGCCAGCAGGCGGGTCTGGATCGATTCGAAGATCTGTTCGGAGTCGCCGCCGGGCAGGTCAGTGCGGCCAATGCTGCCGGCAAAGAGCGTGTCGCCGGCGAGCACCATCTTGAGCGGGACAAAGTGCAGGCAGACGGAGCCCTGGGTGTGGCCTGGGGTGTGCAGGACGTTGGCCGGGTAATGCTCAAGACCGACGGTGAGGCCGTCGGTGAGGCTCTCGTCCGGAGGAGCGACTTCGGGAGTTTCGACGCCGAGCCAAGCGGCCTGCTCGTCCATCATTTCGAGCAGGGGCAGGTCGTTTTCATTGAGGAGGATGGGCGCAGAGGTGAGGCGCTTGAGCTTGAGCGCGCCGCCCACGTGGTCAATGTGGGCGTGGGTGATGAGGATCTGCTTGAGCTTGAGGCCGAGTTCGGTGAGGCGGCGGGCGATGCGGGCTATCTCGTCGCCGGGATCGATCACGATGGCCTCGCGTGTTTCCTCGTCGCCCAGGATGGTGCAATTGCATTGCAGCGGGCCGACGGGGAAGGTTTCGAGGATCATGAGCCTATTGTAGTTCTGCCTGTTGTGGTTCTTTGAAAAACGCAAAAAGGCAGACCCAGTGGGCCTGCCTTTGAGAGCCATCGGAGCCTGCGCGAATAGGCTGCGGGAATTACTTTCCCGGTTTGATTACTTACCTGGCTTGGCGGGGGCGGAGGCTGGGGCGGGTTTTACGCCTTCAAGCACCGAGTGGCCGCCGATGGAGCGCTGATAGAGGACGGTCAGAGAGATGCAGGTGAGCATGAAGATGACCGCCGACCAGGTAGTGAGCCGGGTGAGCACGTTGGCTGCCGCGCGGGGACCGAAGGCGGTTTGCGAGCCCTGGCCACCGAAGGCGCCTGCCAAGTCGGCCGAGCGGCCCTGCTGCAGGAGAACGACGCCGATGAGGAAGATGCAAACCAGGATGTGCAGGGCGACGATGAAGTACAAGAGAATGTGCATTGCTTCAGCTGCTTTCCATGTCTGCCCGGTGCATCAGGGCAGAAGAATCTTTGGTGCGGAGGAGGGGACTTGAACCCCTATGCCTCGCGGCGTCAGCACCTCAAGCTGGTGTGTCTGCCAATTTCACCACCTCCGCACAGAGGTGAACTCTACGAG
>JBEKDE010000112.1:0-15386 GCA_050014515.1 Occallatibacter sp. | reverse complement strand
AGCGGGAGCCCGTTACCACGCCGTCGCAGAAGAGGGAGTGGCGCTCAAAGACATTGCCACTGCTATCGGCCGTGGGCTGAATGTGCCCGTCATTTCTATCTCGCCGGAACAGGCCCAGGAACATTTCGGCTTCCTCGGGTTCTTCGCGGGGAGGGACGCCCACATCTCCAGTGCACAGACCCGTGCAAAGCTCGGATGGAACCCCACAGGCCCTTCCCTTCTCACCGATCTCGGGAACATGCGCTATTCCGAGGTCTGAACTTAACCCCACAATCACGGAGGAATCGAAATGCAAAAGACATGGTTCATCACCGGTGCCTCACGCGGGTTCGGCCGCATCTGGTCCGAGGCTGCTCTTAAACGCGGTGATCGGGTTACAGTAACCGCCCGCAAACTGGCAGACATCGCCGATTTCGCAGAACGTTTCGGCGATGCAGTGTTGCCCCTCGCCCTCGACGTCACCGACTCCGCACAGGTGCAACAGGTGGTTCATCAGGCATACCAGCATTTCGGCAGGCTGGACGTGCTTGTCAACAATGCCGGCGCGAGCCTGTTCGCGGCTACAGAGGAAGCGAGCGACGAGCAGATTCGCGGCCTCTTCGATGCCAACTACCTTGGCATGGTCCGCGTGCTCCGAGCGGCTCTGCCTTTGCTGCGGAAACAAGGGAATGGTCACATTCTCGGTGTCTCGAGCGGGCTGGGGATAACGGCATTGCCGCTCATCGGCTTCTATTGCGCTACGAAATGGGCGGTCGAAGCGCTCCACGAATCCCTCGCGCAGGAGGTGAGGGCGTTCGGGTTGAAGGTGACAATTGTCGAACCCGGAGCCTACGCAACCGACTTCGGAAAATCCTCACAGATCGCGGATGCTCTGGAGCCATACGCGGAATTCCGGAAGCAGTTCCTGACGCAGCTGGCGAATGTTGAACGCGGCGATCCAGAGGCGACGGCAGAAGCCATTCTGAAGCTTGTGGATGCGGAGAATCCCCCGCTGCGACTGGGGTTGGGCACTTCTATTCTGCCCAGGGCCCGCGCCGCATATGCGGAGCGGCTAAAGACATGGGAAGCGTGGGAGGACGTGTCGAATGCGGCGATGGGCGAGCCGCAGAAATCGATGAAAGCATGGATCGAGCAACTGGCCCCTGGGACTCTGGATCGGGCATAAGAATGGGTTCTATCCCTTTCATTGGCAAAGAAGATGAAAGGGTCAAAGCAGCAAGTTCCCGCCAAAGGACAATCGCGAAGAACATCGCGTTGCTACTGGCGGGAACATCCACAATGAGCAATACATTCCGATCGGCAGTTCACCAGCGGCAGGATTTTCATTCCACCGGCCGCGCCATGGTGCTGAGTGCCCCTCGTGATTTACATCCTCAATGGCAAGCGACCAGGCCATTGCGGGCGAATAGCAAGCGTCTAGCCGCACTGCAGGGGCCCATCCGTATTGAACTACGCCGCCGCCGTTGGATCAGTCGTCGCATTCGCGTCCAACCACGCCAGCAGGCACTTGATGCTCCCCGTAGCCAGGGCGATGCTCGAATCGGCTGCCCCGTAATACAAATGAATCGTGTCTCCATCTGCGCCGATCGTCTGCCCGCAAGGGAACACAACATCGTTCACATCCCCGCCTCGCTCGTACGGAGCTTCCGGCGCAAAGATCCACGATTTGCCCCGTTGCAGGCAAATCTCCGGATTCCCAAGGTCGAACAGCGCGAGCCCCAGCCGATAAATGCTTCCCGACGCCGTCTGTCGAACTCCGTGATATATCGTCAGCCATCCCTTCGCTGTCTCTATCGGTGGCGAGCATAGCCCAATCTTGTTCGCATCCCACCATCCGCCGCGTCTCGCTTCCAGCATGATCCTGTGACTTCCCCAATGTCGCAAGTCCGGAGAATAGGAAATCCACATATGCGCGCCCAGCGTCGTCACCGGGCGATGAATCATCGCCCAGTTGCCGCCAATCCTTCTTGGCAGCAGTGCTGCGTCCTTATCTTCCGGCGGCATAATCACCCCAAACCGCTCAAAACTCCTGAAGTCCCTGGTCAGCGCCAGAGAAACGCCAGGCCCTCCCCGCGAATACGATGTGTACGCCACGGCATACTGCTTAAGCTCCGGCACATACGTGATACGCGGATCTTCAATGCCCCAGATCTCTTCTGGATAATCCCTCGGATTCGCCGCCAGCGTTGGTGCGGAATCGATTCGCCACCCGTCAACCCCGTTGACCGAACGCGCTGCGCAAAGATGGGAAAATCCCGTCCGCTCTTCCACGCGGCACAGCAGCAGCGTGTCTCCGTCCGCCAGCAACACCACGCCTGCGTTGAAGACGCTATTAATTGGATAGGGCCATTTCTCGCGGGTGAGAATCGGGTTGCCGTCGTGCCGCGTGAAGAGTTGAAGGTCGGAACACGCGTGGACCTTTTTGTGTGCCAGCGCAACAACCTCCGGCGTTTCTATAAGAGGATTAATCAGATTCAATTGAGACGACCGTTTCAAGAAGCAGTTGATCTGCGTTTGCTACTTTCCTGGCTGCCCGCATTTCGAGCAAGGCCATGAGGAATGAGAGCGTTGATTCCGCTCCCTGGTTTTCATTCACGCGATCGGGATGAAGCCCATCGCGGCACCCGCCCGTAGACCCGTCATAAAGCGGCGCCTGCAAATCGTTCTTGCCCAGAAACCAACTGAATACCTGCCGTGCTTCGTCAAGCCACTGGCTCTCTTCCGTCATCCGGTAAACTTCAAGACACGCGGACACCGTTGCGCAAGCCTCCACCGGCTGCTGATCGAAACGCGCTTTCTCGTCTCCCTCCGTAAAAAATCCGGAGCACCCGATCGGCACAAAAATCGCCTCGTTGCCGCGATGTTGTTCGGCAACCAGCCATTTCAGAGAATCCATTCCTGCTTCGATCATCCGCTGGTTGTCGCTCCGCCATCCCGCCAGAATCAAAGCCTGAGATAACCTCGCATTCGCGTAGGAAAGGCTCTTCTCAAACCAGCCCCACTTCTCCGAATGGCATCGCTCGTAAATATCCAGCAGCTGGTTTGCGAGCGTGTTCCGTGTTCTCTGTATCACCCTGTCCTGCGGAAACCAGTCCAGATAAGCCTGCATTCCGAGAATGCTATACGCCCACGCGCGCGGACTGCTGAACGTCAGCGTCGCCGGTACAGCCACTTCGAACAATCTTCCCACCGCGCCACGCAGCCCGGCATCGTGAGAGTGTCCCAGCACCGTTCCCAGCGCCCAAAGTGCGCGTCCATGGCTGTCTTCCGATCCAATCTCTTCCAGCCATCTCCGGTCATATCCAAGAAAATTCCTGAACCGCCCCGTCTCCGCATTGAAGGCGAGCCAGAGAAAAGCCAGGTACCGTTGCGACAAGCCGCGATGCTCCGTGGCGCCCCGATAGTCAATGCTCTCGTCCAGCTTCGTCGACACAATCAGTGCCCGCGCATTGTCGTCCGTTGTGTAACCTTCGAGTGTATTCGGCACCGTAAAGATCGCGTGCTGCAGAATCCCGGTGTCGTCCGTCAGCGCCAGCAGATGCCCCGCATCCAGGACCGGCAAAAGTTCGCCCATCGCCACCGCTGCATCATCCTGTTGCGCAGCCCTCGGCTGCAGCGAGCGTTCAAACCGTGCGCGCTGAAAACTTGCCATGTAAGCACGCGCCGTCTTCGCCCATGTCGTTCCGCGCGAATGCAGATAGGCGCGCTTCCGCATCGCATGACGCTCCGCATCGTTTTCCAGCAACGCCAGAACGGCCTCGGCAATTGCCTCCGGCCGGTCAAACGGCACAATCACGCCGCGCTTCTCCGCCAGCAACTCCTTCGCATGCCAATACGGCGTAGAGATGATCGCCTTCCCCGCCCCCAGCGCAATCGCCAGCGTACCCGAAACAACCTGCGCTTCCTGTCGATAGGGAGTGATATAAATATCCGCCGCACCCACATGCTCCACAAGTTCTTCGGAGCTCACAAAGCGGTTGTTCAAAATTAGGTTCGCTGAAACTCCAAGCTCAGCCGCCAGCGCCTGCAACTCTTCCCGGTACCGCTCGCCCTCGCGCCTCCGAATATGAGGATGCGTCACGCCCGACACCAGGTACACCACGTTCGGATGCCGGGCCAGAATCGCGGGAAGCGCCTTGATCACATTCTCAATGCCCTTGTTCGGCGACAGCAGCCCAAACGTCAGCAGAACCGACTTGCCTTCCGTGCCAAACTTGTCCTTGAAATAATTCGGATCCATGAAAGGAATGTCCGGCACCCCGTGCGGAATCACATCGATCTTTACCGCCGGTACGCCATACACTCCGCGCAGCAGTTCGGCCGCCAATTCGCTCATCACCACCAGGCGATCGGAGAGCCGCGCAATTTCTTCCAGCACCGTCCGCTGTTCCACGCTCGGCTCGCGCAACACGGTGTGCAGCGTCGTCACCAGCGGCATCTTTAGCCTGCGCAGCAACGCAAGAATATGCCGCCCCGCAGTTCCGCCATAAATTCCGTACTCATGCTGCAGGCAAACCAGGTCGTTGCCGTTGAAGTTCAAAAAGTCCGCTGCCCGCTCGTACGACTCCAGATCCTCCTGCGCCAACTCCAGCCGTACCTGCTCTGGATAGTCGTAGCTTGAATCGGGATCGTTCACTGGAATTGCAAACAGCCTCCCTTTCCCAAATTCGGTCGCAAGCGCCGAACAGAGATCGGTCGTAAACGTCGCAATACCACATTCGCGCGGAAGATAATTGCCGATAAACGCAATACGTGTCGGTAATGGCAGGCTGGATTCTTTCAGCAAAGCAGGCATGACGGCTCCGATCGTTCGGTTGCGTGCTGGCGCGGTGCTCGTCTGGAGTGTGGCCTGTCTCGCGAGAGGAGAGATGAGAATCTCTCTAGGACTCCCTAAGCATACTCTTCTTGGAGCCGCCGTGCCGTAAGTGATTCGCCGACGCTGCGGAAGCAATATAAAGAAACGAACGAACAACAGCCAGCCGATTCACGCGGATAATCCATCATCGCTTCCGCATACGTCGAAAGTCCGAGCTAAAGTGACCATTCGCACCCGCTCCAGCTCCTCCGACAACGTGGTTGCGGGGTGCCCCCTGTCTCGCTTCTGAGACAGGGGAAGCGACCAAGCCCGTGCGAGCCTCCCGCGAGCGTTCGCTCCACGCAATGGTCCGCCCCACGCAATGGTCCGCCCCACGCAGCGGTACGCCCCACCGCAGGCGGTCAGCCGAACTCCTGCGACCGCGCCCACGCCACCGCCCATGGCCAGCGCAGATGTTTGCAGACCAGAATCTCAGGGTGATCCGCGGACTCCTCATTCTGCACTCCATACGGAATGTCCACCATCGCGGCAACCCGGCAGCTCTCAAAGTTCTTGAGTTGGTCATCCAGTTCCCCGCCCAGCACAATCACTGTTTCCGGTTCGTAGGGCCCAAAGCCACGCATGTGAAACGTGTTGATGCTGCTGATCGGCACAGGCAGGTTGTATTGCGGTCCATACAGTGCCACCGCTCCCGCCTCGCCATAGTTGTTCGCCAGTATCGCCAGACGGCTGCGTTCCTCCGGCGTGAGCGTGTCGCGCACCTGCGCCACCTGGGCCACAAACTCCGGCCAGCCAACCTCATCCTTCATGTCGGAGTTGTTCTTCATTTGCCAGTTCCATCCCGCCGAGCCAGGCCTCCACATCGGCAGATAAGCCCACGCAATCGCGGCAGTGTCCACCAGCAATGCAATCAGCACCACCGAGCGCAAACTAACTCGAAGAAGCGGTCCAACACGTGCCAGCCCCTGCTCCAGCGCCACCGCGCCCGCGGCAAACAGAACCATATAAGCAGGCATCAGGTAGTAGCCGCGTCCCTTCGCAAGTGCAAACAGCACAAACGGCCCAAGGTAAAAGATGCTGAGAAACCTGAACCGGGCATTTCGCAGCAACGCAACCAGCCCAGCCACCGCCAGCGGAAACGCAAACATGGTGAACTTGACCTGGTCGGTGTAGTAGCCGTCCGCGCGTCCGTGGCGCACATCGCGCGCGTGAATAAACTGCTCCATCCTCACGGTGATGAACTGGTGACTCGCCAGCCAGATCAGGTTCGGCGCAGCAATCACCGTTGTCGTCAACACCCCATACCAGAACCACCGAGTGCGCAGATGATGCCGCTGCGACGGAAAGATCACCAGCCCCGCAAGCAGACTCGCCACCGGAAATGCGATTGAGTACTTCGAGAGCACGCCAATCCCAATGCCCGCTCCCACGCCGATCCAGTTCCGCTCATCGCCGGTGCGCAGCATCCGCGCAACAAAAAAGAGCATGAGCGACCAAGCCAACAAGTCGAATGTGTTGTATTGCAAGACTGAGCTGAATACCAGTGTCAGTGGAAATGCAGCGAACACCGTGACAATCTGCGCCGCCCTGCGTCCGCCCAACTCCCGCGCAATCAGCCCGGCAAGCACCAGCGAAACCCCGTTGACGATTGCCGCCGGAAGCCGCAGCACCTGCGGAGAAATCCCGAACAGCGCAATCGCAATGCGCCCGCAGAACGCCGTCATCGGCGGATACGCGACAAAGCCCCACTGCAGGTGGCGCGCGTCGTCAAGAAACTGCAGCTCGTCGCGATGGAAGCCGTAACCGTTGCCGAGCCAGAAGTGCACGGCAAGAATCACCGCTGCAAATCCGCCCAGCACGGCAACGTCGGAGCGAAAGGATCTCATGGGTCTGGGAACGCTCATATGGGAAAAGCATACGAGATCGGCCTTCGTTTTGTTCCCATCAAGTTTTATCGGCGGGCCGCCCGATAAAAATGAGCGTCATCCTGAGCACAGCGAAGGACCTGCTTCTTCTTTTCGTCCGCTCTATGGCTTCGACACCCCATAGTTCGGAACATGCGGCGTCAGTTTGCGAATCACAAACTCCTGAATCAGGTTCTGAATCGCACCCTCCCCTGTCCCAATCGCAAAGTTCTCAAACGTCAGTGCCGCTCCGGCCCGGTCTGCCGCGGGATAGTAGGTATTCGAGATTCCCCCCGCCGCCAGCCCGCCCACGATTCCCGCGTACGCCACCTGCCAATGCCCATTGTCTCCCTTGCACATCACCGACATCGCAATTGCATGAAACACCCGCGAGCGAATCGTCCCCGTTCCTTTGTAGAAGTAGCGCGGGTCCTGCTTCCACCAAGACGCCAGAATCGCGCTACCGATCACCGTGTTCGTAATGCCGTCCGCATACCCGGCGCCATAGCGCTTCGCGTATCCCTTCGTGCCCTGACCGTAGCCACCGAATGTGTCGGTCGCCTGTTCAATTCCCGCCTGCACTCCCACGCCCAGAAATGTGACCGGGTCGATCAGCGATCTCCACGCAAGATGGAACTTTTGCTTCGGGGAAAGCGGCGCCGGATTCGGGTCGTAGACCACGTAGAAATTCGGAATCACGCCCAGCACTCGCTGCGTCTCCTCCAGTTTCAGCTGTTCCTGCGCAATCTCCACCTGCGACGCTGTCACGCGCACATCGGTGATGCTGGTTGCCGTCAGCACCACCGGCTTGGCCTCATAGCTCTCTCCCGCATGCACCACGCCGGAGACTGTTTGCGTCCCAAACCCGCTCGATGAAATCACAAGTTGAAAATCGCCTGCCGCAACGCCGTTGAATTGAAACTGGCCGTTGCTGTCTGTAGTCGTCGTTTGCGCACTCGCTCCGGCCTGCGTCAGCTCAATCTTCGCGCCCTCGTAGACCGCGCCATCCTTGTCCACAACCGTGCCCCGGACGCTCCCCGTCGCAGCCTGATCCTGTGTAGCTGTCTGCGCCTCCGGCGCATCCGGCAAAGAGTTTTGCGTCTCTGAATTCGTATCGAACGTCGGCGTCTGCTGACACCATGCCGGGATCGCGCCGAAATAAGCGACCATGAAAAAGAAAATCAGGGGCAGCAGCAACCGGCCTCTTTCCAGACCTCTGCGTTGCGAGCCGCTGCGCCCGCCCATACGATTTGAATTACGACCGATCAGCCCCGCCCTCAGTTCCAACGTACAAAGAGTTTTATCTATCAAGATAGCAGCGCGCCCCAACCCTTCTTGTTAGACGAATCAGATCGGCAGAAGACTATGTTGCACCCGACCACCTCTCCGGGGATGCCCAAATGTACTCAATCCGCTTGCGCCCGCTCCGCGAATGCCCACCTGTCACCAAGGCAAAAGTTCGCAATCGAGCAGCAAAGAATCGCAATGCCATTCGCCGCCAGCACCCGCACATGCGCCTCCTGAACCAGCACCCGCATCAGCGCCAGATTCCCCACCATCGATACCAGCCCATTCGACAAATGAAACCGCATCAACTGCGTCAGAAGCGCCAAATCGCCCCTGCGGTCGCGCCAGGTAAAGTGCACGTGTCCCACAAAATTGTGCAGCAGTGTCACCTCAATCGCCGCTGCCGACGCATACATGTAATGCCCCGGCGCCCAGTGGTTAAACAGCGCCAGCGCGCCCAGCTGCACCGCCATCCCCACGGCGCCCACGAGGTTGAATTTGCCCCAGCGAATCAGCGCGTTCATGGTCGGTGCGTTCATGGTCGGTGCGTTCAAGGCAGCGGCTCCTGTCGGTAGAGTTCTGCGGTGTGCCGCACCGTCACAGTGAGCGCCATCGCCAGCATGCACACCGCTGCAATCGTCCCGCCCACATCGAATAGCAAAAACCTGTGCCCGAACAGATTCGAATACGGGCTGCGCAGCAGCGCAACGTTCCCAATGATCAGCAGAATCCGAATCTCCGTCGGCCCAAAAATCCCCTGCGACATCTCAAAACAGCCCAGTGAATACGTCGCAAGGTAGCTCTCGCTTGAAAGCAGTAAAAACGCAATCAGCATCGCAATCGCCGTCTGCCAATGCAGTAACTCAGAACAACCGAGCCCGCACATCAGCGCCACAGAACCAAAGACATCTACCATGTGATCGACGTAGAATCCGTAGCGCGGCCTCTGTTGCCGCCGCACCCGTGCCAGCGTCCCATCCATGCTGTCCCCCAGCCAGTTGAGCGCAATGAACACGATCACTCCCAGTAGCGCCAGCCGGTTGTAACGCGCCAGCGCATAACAAATTCCCGCACCGATCTGCGCACCCAGCCCAAGTGCGGTGAGCCGGTCCGACGTCACCCACCGCGGCGCGCGTTCCGCCATCCACTGCAAAGCCTGCTTCTCTAACCGAGCCGTCAGCGCGCAATTCACTCTGCTCGCCGTCGCAAACTCGACCCCATCCTTTACCACTACTGATTTCGTACCCATCTTTTCTCCTTTTCGATTGCCTGTCTCTTAAGGCGCTGAAATCACTCTCGGCAAAACGCCGCGCGCCTCAATGCTCGCAAAGAGCGCAATGCCCGTCTCCGCTTGCTGTAAAAAACCTTCCAGTTCGTTCCGTGCGAAGGGGCGCGACTTCAGTCCTGAATAGAATTTCTGAGAATGAGAGAAGGGCCTTTAGCCCCTGCGCGTTCTCAGTGTTGGCCACGACACACACCTCCTTTCTGTTCACGACCAACTCACTTCCGGATCGCCCCGCAAACAGCCCGCAGCGTGAACTCCAGCGACTCCCTTGGCACACTCTCCACAAACGGACCAACCACCCACCCCAGCCCGCGCGGAACAGCCCGCGTCAGCGACACTGACTCGATCTGCATATACAGTCCGCCGTCCCGCTCCTCATAGCTCCAGTGAGTGTTCAGCCGCCACAGAAACCCGTGCTCCTCAGCGCCGCTCAGCACCCGCTCCCGCTTGCTCCCCGCTCCATCAATCTCCTCAATCTGCGTGCTCCGCGAGATGCTCCATCCACGCCGCGCATCCAGCCGCGCAAACGTAACGTCGTACGCCGTGTCCATCACCACCGTGATCACATGCTGTTGCCGCACGCGCATCACCGCTTGAACGCGATCCCCATCCTGCGCCAGCACCCTCGCCCGCACCACCTGCGGAGCAAAGGATTTTGGGTATCCATCAAAGTCCTTCATCAACCGCTCAAAATCCGCAGCCGTAGCTCCCGGCGCAAACGCCGTCCCACGCCAGTGGTGCAGCATCGCCCCCTCACTGCTCCAATCCAAAGGCGTCAGTTTCTCTACAATCAGCTCCCCCTGCCGCAGCCGTCTGTCGCTCTCAGCCCCCACCCCCGCAGAGGCGATGAACTCTGTCCGCGCCCGGTGCTGCTCCGCCAGCCGAGCCTCAACCCCACGCACATACGCATCGAAGGCGGAGATCGCCGCCGGACTCGGCTCCGCGGCGCCACACACCAGCCCGCCGGCCATCCAAAACAGGCCCAGCAGCCCGCAAACCCCAACTCCGCTCCGCCATCTGGAAATGCACCGTCGCTTCATGCCAGCACCATGCCGCATCCCAGCCCTCCAAATCAATGCCCGGAATCTCATTTGGGAAGGAATGATTCTCACCGTGCAAGTATCTGCGCAGCATCAAGTTACGGAAAGTTATCCATCGTCTTTAAGGTTGGATTTGCTTTGTCTTACGCGTACACTGGTCACCAGACTGCCCATGCCCCACCCCCAGCCACCCCGGCGCTATCGCTTCGGCATCTTTGAAGCCGACTTGGCCACGGGCGAGTTGCGCCGCAAGGGTGTCCGCATCAAGATCAACGCCCAGCCCTTCCACGTCTTGTCCATGCTTCTCGCCCACCCCGGCCAGTTGCTCACGCGCGAAGAAATCTCCAGCCAGCTTTGGCCCGAGGGCGTCTTCGTCGATGCGGAACACGGCGTCAACTCCGCCATCAACCGCATCCGTGAAGCCCTAGGCGACACCGCCGGCAATCCCCGCTTCGTCGAAACCATGGCCCGCCGCGGCTATCGCTTCATCGCCCCTGTCCAGCGAATCGACCTCGCCGACCTTACCGCCCCCGCCAACGCCCCACCGGCGCCAGAATCCGCGCTTCCGCCCAGCGCAATCCTCGAAGCGTCGCCAACCACTCTTCAATCACCCGAATTTCCACCCGATCCCGAGCCAAAAATCGTCAGCCGCATCCTCGCGTCAACCGAAGAACTCCCCCAAACCTCGCATCGCGTCGTCCAGACTCTCTTTGTCCTCTTGCAGCTCATGTACGTGGGTTTCTACGTCGGCGCGCTCACCAACCTAGCCGAAATTGAAGACCTTCTCTCGCCGCTGCCCAAAGCCACTCTGGCCTTTAACGTCCTCATCGTCACAGCCGCCGTCCTCATCCCCGTCCGCGCCTTCATCCTCAACGCCACGCTGCTTCACGCCCCCAACGCCCGCGCCAATTTCCTCAAAATCTGGCCGTTCCTCCTCGTCATGGACGAGCTCTGGGCCCTCTCACCCTTCCTGCTCCTGCACCACATCAACTACGGCCTCGCCATCGCCTGCACCACGCTCCTCATCTACGCCCCATTCGCCCAGCGCTCCCTGGTCCTCATGGGCGCCGCAACAAAACCCACCTTGTAACCCCTGCTCCATTCACTTCTTCACTAGTTCACTTCTTCACTAGTTCACTTCTTCACTAGTTCACTAGTTCGCTTTTTCACCAGTTCACTTCTCCTCTGCCCCTTCCCTTCATCCGCTAAACTGGAGCAGACAGCCAACCCCGGAGCCCCTTTGCACACCGCCGCTGAAGAACGCCTCATCCGCCCCGCACGCAACATCTACGGAAGCCTGCGCCTGCCCGGCGACAAGTCCATCAGCCACCGCTACGGCATGCTCGCCGCCTTCGCTGAGGGCACCTCCCGTTTCACCAACTTCTCCACCGGAGCCGACTGCGCCTCGACCCTGGCCTGCATGGAAGCCCTCGGCGCCAAGGTGAGCAAAGTCGGAGAAGGCGCCGTCGAAGTCACCGGCGTCGCCGGCCGCGTAACCCCTGCCAACCATCCCCTTGACTGCGGCAACTCCGGCTCCACCATGCGCATGATCTCCGGCCTGCTCGCGCCGCAGCAAGGCAGCTTCACCCTCATCGGCGACGCCTCGCTCTCCCGGCGCCCCATGGAGCGCATCCGCAAGCCCCTCGAATCCATGGGCGCGCACCTCACTCTCACCGACGGTCATGCCCCGCTGACTATTCAAGGCGGCCCGCTCCAGCCCATCGACTACACCACGCCCGTTCCCAGCGCCCAGGTCAAAACCTGCGTTCTTCTCGCCGGCCTGCAAACCGCCGGAACCACAACCGTTCGCGAGGCACTCCGCACCCGCGACCACAGCGAACTGGCCCTCCGCGCCTTCGGTGCCACCCTCACACGCAACCTGGCCTCCATCTCCATCACCGGCCCGCAATCCCTCCAGGCCATTGACGCCGTCGTCCCCGGCGACATCTCCTCAGCAGCCTTCTTCCTCTGCGCCGCCGCGCTCTTCCCCGGCTCCGGGCTGGTTCTCGATTCGCTCGGGCTCAACCCCACCCGCGCCACGCTGCTCGACGTGCTCACCGCCCTCGGCGCACACATCAGCGTCCTTAACCTCGAAGAAAAGAATTCAGAACTCGTCGGCACCGTCCAGATCTCCGCACCACCGGAGGGTCTCGGTTCCGCGGCCATCACCGGCGCTCTCGCCGCCCAGCTCATTGACGAACTGCCTGTCCTCGCCGCCATCGCGCCCTACACTAGCGGAGGCATCCGCATCCGCGACGCCAAAGAGCTCCGCGTCAAGGAGTCGGACCGCATCGCCCTCGTCGTTAAAAACCTCCGCGCCATGGGAGCCGAAGTCGAAGAGTTTGAAGACGGCCTCGACGTCCCCGGCGGCCAAACCCTCCACGGAGCCATAATCGACTCTGGCAGCGACCACCGCATCGCCATGGCCTTTGCCGTAGCCGCTCTCCGCGCAGAAGGCGAAACCCTCATCCAGGGCTCCGAATCCGCCGCCATCAGCTTCCCCGAGTTCTTCGATCTCCTGGATCTCGTCGCCGAACGATAAGCCATCGGCCAGTTCAGCACAAATCATTGGGTGCCACTCCATCCCGCGCCCTTTGCGGAATGGGTGGGAAAGCAACCAAGCCAGTGCGAGCGAGTAGCGGCCGTCTGCCGCTCCCAGGAAAATCGTGTTTGAATTTGGATGGCAAGCAAACGTCTCAGACTGTCGCAAGCTCTCCATCCAAGCGAGCCTAGTGTCTGGGCGTGACTTTACAGCTTGGCGAAAACTCGTCCGGTTGGTAGGCCGGCGATTCATCGCCGGCAAGATCGCCAATAGAATGAGAGCGGGCTTCAGCCCCTGAGGCATGCCTTTGTCGGGTTTATCCCAAAACCAGGCCTTTTTCCGCAGCCTGGGAGCCCCTGCCATATCTCGAGTCGCCTGTTGTGGCTGTTAGGATTGAGTTGTTCTCTGCAAGATTTCGAGGTGCTTCCGTTGTCCGATTTCCCGCCCGTCCCGCTCACTCTTGAAGGCTCCGCGCTGCTCCACCAGTTCTTTCGTTTCGACTGGAAGTCCTGGCGCGCAACCCCCTCCGCCGACCGCGACCGCATCGCCGCCGAATTCGCTTCCACCCTCTCAAGATTGGAGCGCAAAGCCCCAACGGAAACGAGTTCAGCCCCGCCCGCGCAATCCGCCCTGTTCTCCGAGTTAGGCCACAAAGGCGACCTGATCCTGATCCATTTCCGCGACTCTTTCGAAGCCCTCAACCAGGTAGAACTCGACCTGGCCCAGACCGAGCTCTACAGCTACCTCACGCCCACGCACTCCTACGTTTCGGTCGTTGAGCTCGGCCTCTACGAGTCCACCCGCAAAACCTATGAAGCCGCGTCCGCAAAGGGCTTTGCCGCGCACACCCCTGAATGGAACGCCGAAGTCAGCGGCAGTCTTGAGCGCGCATCGAGCGCCATGGCCAGTCGTCTCTTCCCCGCCATCCCCGACGCAAAATATCTCTGCTTCTATCCCATGGACCGCCTGCGCGCCGAAGACAAGAACTGGTACACCGTCCCCTTCGCCGAGCGCCAGCGCATGATGCACGAGCACGGCCTCATCGGCCGCCGCTACGGCGACGTGGTCAAGCAAATCATCTCGGGCTCCATCGGCATGGACGACTGGGAGTGGGGTGTCGATCTCTTCGCCGAAGACCCGGTCGTCTTCAAAAAGCTCATCTACGAGATGCGCTTCGACGAAGTCAGCGCCGTCTACGCCCTCTTCGGCCAGTTCTACCTCGGCGTCCGCCTGCCCATCGCGAACCTCGGCAACTGGCTCAGCGGCAAACTGTGACCCGAACAAGAAAGTAAGGTATAATTGCCTTACTCACTTGGGAGGTTGCCTTGCCTTCACTCACCGTAACAGCGAAAGGTCAGATCACTCTTAAGCGAGATCTGCTTCAGCACCTGAATGTCGTTCCGGGACAGAAGGTCGAGATCGACAAGCTGCCCGACGGTCGCCTTATTGTTGCCCCGGCCACACCTGCTGGCTCGATAAACGATTTCATCGGCTCTTTGGCGAAAAAGGACGGGATTAAGCTCTCCATTGAAGAGATAAAAGAAATCACGGAGAGAGCATGGGCCGGCGAGCGGTGATCGTCGCCATTGACACCAATATTCTTCTGCGTGCCGCAGTCCGCGATGAGCCCCGGCAGGCACAATCCGCGGCTCACTTGCTCAGATCTGCGGACCGAATCGCAATCCCACTCGTAGCCCTCTGCGAATTCGCGTGGATCATGCGCAACGGGTTCAAGAGATCCAACGCTGAAGTCGCAAGCTCTATACGCTCGCTCGTCAACAGCGCAAATCGGTCCAGGCTGGGTTGGAGGTTCTTGAAGCTGGCGGAGACTTCGCCGACGGCATCATCGCCCACGAGGGCGCGTGGCTCGGCGCCCAGGAGTTCGTCAGCTTCGACAAGCAAGCCGTAAAGTTACTCAAATCTCAGGGCAAAAAAGCGCGCCCGCTCTCCTGAAAGAGGGGATTATGACCGATCCCACCCTATTCGAAGAACAAATCGATGCTGCGGTGAAGCTCGGAAATGACGGAGATTTTGTCGGTGCGTTATCCCGACTGCAGGACATCCTCGTTGAAATCGCGGATCCTTCTACCCGCATGCTTGCGCTGTTTCACATTCTTTCCTACTCAACTCAATTGGAAGCTGAAGATGTTACTGCGCGCGCGATGGCCGAGTTTGAAGGCCTTCCTGACTCAGAAGTCACCCGCGTCCTCGCCAACCTGATCAGAGCCAACGCAGAGATCGATCTCGGACGGCCGCAAGGTGCGCTGGCCATCCTTGATTTGTGTTTCGAAACCGGGCTCTTCGAGCGAGAGAATTTCAGAGTTCACAAGTATCGGCTTTTCTTCCTCAAAGGGAAGGCACTGGAACGGCTGAAACGATGGAACGAAGCTCTCCCGTGGCTCGAGCGGGCGCATGCCATCTTCCCCGATCTTGATAGCTGCCCGGACGAAGATACACGCGCAGTATTTGGTTGGGCAGACACGGAGATCCTGTTCAACAAAGCGCGGTGCAT
>JBEKDE010000111.1:0-15141 GCA_050014515.1 Occallatibacter sp. | reverse complement strand
TTGGTCACGCCATCCCAGATCGTTTCCTTGTCGCGGAGGAAATCGTCGAAGGAGTAGACGTCGGGCTCGGTCTTGAAGAGGAAGCAAGTCATATCGGTACATCGTAAGGCAGGGAACAGGGATTAGGGAACAGGGAACAGGGAACAGATGACAGTTACCTGAATCGGTGGCTATTCTGTTCAGCCCACGCCGTTCATCTCCAAATCTGAGAAGCCCTTCGTCGAAGGATCGTACATTGCATGCCAGACGCAACTTCCGCCGTCGAAGATGACGTAAAAGTGATCACGCCAAATCGGGGGCGGGGTAATATCGGCGCAGAACGCGTTGATAAAGATCCTTTTACTCCCAGCTTGGAGAACTGCGATGTACTGCCGAAAATATCGTTGAGGGTGTTCGATGCGACCGCCGGTAGTTCCGCCCCGGCCCCTCAGATCAGAGATCCGCGAAAGGTTAGCCTCCAAGAGGTCTATGTCTGTTTTCTGTGCCTCCCAGGTGCCGTCGATCTTCGTGGGGCCGCTCCTCGGGTAGAAAATTGCCGCCATCTTTACCTCGCTGGCCGGAAGGACGACATACTCGTGTGGTTGTTGCCCCGTTGCGCTGCCGACGAGAAGCAGAAGAACGGCCACGATTCTCATTTGCCGAGCCTGCATACAGGTTCCCCACTTTCCAGAATGCAATCGTCCCAATATTGTCGCGCAATTACCTGCTTTTCTGGAGCTTGCGACACACCTTTTCTGTTTCCTGTTCCCTGATCCCTGTTCCCTGCTCGCGCTTCCCTTTACAATCAGAAGGATATGATCCGTTTCTCAACCGCTGGCGAATCCCATGGAGAGGCTCTTATCGCTCTCATTTCCGGGCTTCCGGCCGGCGTTCCTGTCGATCTCGCCTTCATCAACCGCGAGCTTTGGCGACGCCAGCAGGGCTATGGCCGGGGCGGCCGCATGAAGATTGAAACCGACAAGGCGCACATCCTTTCCGGCGTAAGACACGGTAAGACAATCGGTTCCCCTATCGCGATCGAGATCGTCAACCGGGATTGGAAGAACTGGGAAGAGAAGCTGCCCGTCGAAGCCGGCGACCCAGCGAAGCACCAGGCTGTCGCGTCGCCGCGTCCGGGCCACGCCGACCTGGCCGGGGCGCTTAAGTACAACTTCCCGGACGCACGCTACGTGCTGGAGCGCGCCTCAGCTCGCGAGTCTGCCGGCCGCGTCGCAGCGGGCGCGCTGGCCAAGCTCTTTCTGCGGACGCTGGGAATTGAAGTGCTGAGCCACGTGATCCGCGTGGGCCGCGTCGAGCTTGACCGTGCGGCGGAATGGGACGAGATCGTAGCTGTTGCGGCCAAAGATGAGATCATGCTCAGCTGCGTCGATGCCGACACGGAAGCCAGGATGAAAGAGGAAGTTGAAGAAGTCTCCCGCACCGGCGACACCGTGGGTGGCGTCTTCGAGGTGGTGGTTCACGGCGCTCCGGCGGGGCTGGGCACTTATGCCAACTGGGACGAGCGGCTGGACGGGCTGCTGGCCTGGTCGGTAATGAGCCTGCAGGCGGTGAAAGCCGTCGAAATCGGACGCGGCGTCACCGCGGCGGAGTCCTTCGGGTCCAAGGTTCATGACCCGATTCACTACGCACCCGAGCCTAATTCGAACCCGACCCGTTTCACGCGCCCGCACAACAATGCCGGTGGCATCGAGGGCGGGGTTTCCAACGGCGAGGACATTGTGGTGCGCGGCTATTTGAAGCCGATCTCGACGCTTCGACGGCCGCTGGAGTCGGTGCGCTTTGACACCCGCGAGGCAACCAGTGCAAGCTACGAGCGCAGTGACATTTGCGTGGTGCCGGCCGCCGGAGTGGCAGCGGAAGCCATGGTGGCGCTGACGGTCGCCAGCCTGGCCCAGCAGAAATTTGGCGGCGACTCGGCCCTCGAATTGAAGCGAAATTTTGATGGATACATCGAACAGATAGGAAATTTCTGAATTGAAAGCCGATTACGGAGTTGTTGGACGAACGAAATGATTCTCAAAATAGTCAAATATCCTGAGCCGGTGCTCTCGCAGCCCGGCGAACCGGTCACCGAATTCAACGACGAGCTGCGTAAGCTGGTGGCCGACATGTTCGAAACCACGTACGCCTCGCAGGGCATTGGCCTGGCCGCGCCCCAGGTGGGCGTTTCCAAGCGCGTGACCGTCATCGACCTTAGCATGGGCAAGGAGCCGGACAAGAAGATTGTCCTTATCAACCCGGAGATTATCTTCCAGGAAGGGAAGGTCTACGAGGAGGAAGGATGCCTCAGCTTTCCCGACATTCGCGAGAAGGTGGTGCGGGCTGCCAAGGTGCGCATCCGCGCCCAGGACGTGCACGGCAAGTGGTTTGAGATGGATGGCGAAGAGCTGCTCTCGCGCTGCATGCAGCATGAGATCGACCACCTCGACGGCATGCTGTTCATCTTCCGCATGAGCGGCCTCAAGCGCGATCTGAACCTGCGCAAGATCCGCAAGATGCAGCGTGAAGGAACGTGGTAGAACCCATGGCGGCGCCGTTGAAGCTGGTTTTCTGCGGCACGCCCCAGTTTGCCGTTCCCACTCTTGAAGCGCTGCTTGCGGCGGGCTATTCGATTGCGCTGGTTGTCTCGCAACCTGACCGCCCCGCGGGCCGCAGCCAGCAACTCACCTCGCCGGCCGTGAAGCAATCGGCGCTGTCCGCGGGGCTGCCGGTGGTGCAGCCGGAGAAGATTCGCAACAACACTGAGTTTCGCGCACAGCTTGAAGCTATCCAGCCAGATGCAATCGTCGTGGTTGCCTACGGCCGCATCATTCCGCCGTGGATGCTGGCGCTGCCGAGGCTGGGTTGCATCAACCTGCACGGATCACTGCTGCCGAAGTACCGCGGCGCAGCGCCGATTCAATGGGCGGTGGCGATGGGCGACGCCTTCACCGGCAACACCACCATGCTGCTGGAAGAGGGTCTGGACACCGGACCGATTCTGCTGCAGCAGACTATCGAAATCGCGCCCGAGCAGACCTCTGTGGACCTCTTCGAGATTCTCGCTCGCGCCGGCGCGCCCTTGGTGGTTGAAACACTTGCCGGTCTGGCGAGCGGCGCAATTCAGCCGAAGCCGCAGAACCATTCTTTCGCGACCTTTGCTCCGCTGCTTGATCGCGAGGACGGCCGGATGGATTTTGCCGCACGGACCGCGCATGAGCTTTACAACCGCTGGCGCGGCTTCCAACCCTGGCCGGGAGAGTTTACTGCGCTCGATGGTAAAAAGCTGATCGTGCATCGTATGAACGTGGCAGACGCGGCAACAGTTTCGGCGTCAGCTGCTGTGCAGCCGGGCGCGATTCACATTGAGAACCATCGGCTCTTCGTTGCGTGCGCTGAGGATACGTGGCTTGAGTTTCTCGAAGTTCAGCTGGAAGGCAAGAAGCGTCTGCCGGCCGCTGAGTTTCTACGTGGAAGCGCTCCGCAAGAAGGCGCTCGCGTCGGGGATCGGGCACAGTGACTGTCGTTCGCACGGGGTCCAAGTCCGCGCCCAAGGATCGCAAGGCACCCATTTCCGTAGCGCGCAAGGCAGCCTTCGATGTGCTGCTTGCCGTCGAGCGCGGAAAGTCTCATTCAGACGATCTGCTGCGCGGGAAAGCAATCAATGTGCTTTCGTTGCCTGATCGTAACCTGGCGACAACGCTGGTGCTGGGCGTGCTCCGCTGGCAGATTCGCCTCGATCATCAACTGCAGGCTTTGCTCAAACATCCCAACGCGAAGCTTGATCCAGAAGTCCGCATCGCGCTGCGGCTGGGCGCTTTTCAACTGCTTCATCTGGACCGCATTCCCGCGCGCGCCGCGATTGACGAGAGCGTGGAGTTGGCCAAGCACGCCGGCCATCGCTTCGCATCGGGCATGGTCAACGCTGTTCTGCGCAAATTGGGCCCTCCGCACCTTGAACCCCTGGAGGAGAGCGTCGCGCAATTGGCGTTTGCCCAGGCGCACCCTGCGTGGATGGTCGAACGCTGGGCTGATTTTTACGGCATCGAATCGGCGCGCGCGATCTGCCATCACGGCCAGCGTGCGCCGGTTTTGACAATTCGCCTGGAGAACGCCGCTGTTGAAGCGGAACTGAACGGGGCAGGCGTTCTACTGGAAGCGGGCCAACTGCTTACTGCCGCACGCAGTGTCGTCGCTGGCGATGTGGCGGGAACGGCGGCGTTTCGCGAGGGCCACGTGCGATTTCAGGATGAAGGCTCGCAACTGATCGCCGAGATTGCGGCGGTTAATCTGAATGACCAAGGCGGAAAGATTCTGGATGCCTGCGCGGCGCCTGGCGGGAAGACGCTGATCCTCGCTGAGCGAAATCCGCAGGTGCGCATCGTTGCCTGCGAATCCAGCGAGCCGCGTTTGGAACAGTTGCGCAAACGTCTCGCGCTGCGCGCAGATCGCATTGAATGCAGGCATGGCGACGCGACCGTGCTTGCAGAGGGCTCTGTCTTCGACCTTGCGCTCGCGGACGTTCCATGCAGCGGGACAGGGACGCTGGGCCGCAATCCGGAGATCCGCCGCCGCCTGCACCTGGAAGACCTCTCCCGCCAGGCCGAACGACAGCGCGGCATCCTTCGTAGTGCATTGCGCGCTGTTCGAGTGGGTGGACGCGTTGTTTACTCGACGTGTTCGCTTGAACCGGAAGAGAACGAGCGGGTCGTCTCCGCGGTGGCCGGTGAAACTCACAGCGTGCGGATGGTCTCGCTTGAACCGAGCATTGCCGCGCTGGTGAAGAAGGGCATTGTGACTGCATCGGGCGCGGAGCAATTGCGGCATTGGATCACGCCGGAGGGCGCGCTGCGCCTGCTTCCGGGGGCATCGCCTACCGACGGATTTTTTATCGCGCTGATCGAAAGACAATCCTGAGTGCATGTAGCGGCTCGCTACTCCGCAGCCAACTTTAGCGCAGAGTAATCTCGTCCCAGCACCGCGCACAGCGCCTCGACCACCAACTCATGATCGTCGCGCTGGGGCAGGCCGGAGACGGTCACCGAGCCCACGACACCGGCATCCGCAACCGCCAGGGGGAACGAACCTCCGTGTGTCGCGTAGTCGGCAAGGGGCAGTCCCTGCTGCGCGGTGAGAGTGTCGTTCCTGGCTTGCAGCTTCAGGCCTACGGCATAAGAGCTGCGATGAAAGCGTGCAACGACATTGCTCTTGCGCCGTACCCACTCCACATTGTCGGGAGTGGTGCCCGCAAGCGCCGTGTAGAACAACGGCTGTCCGAAGCGACGCACGTCAATCACCACTGCCAGGCCGCGCTCTTCCGCCATCTTGCGCAGGTGCACGCCCAACTCCCATGCTGTCTGCTCATCCAGCCGCGGCAAACGCAGCTCCTGCTCCTGCAATGCCACGCGCTCCAAATCTTCGTTCAAGCCCATTTCAATACGCTCCCCGCGTCGCTCACAATCGTAACTCCGCCAGCTTCATTTCATCCCTCCGCAGGTTCTTCCGCGGGGATATTGCGTACGGGCACAATGCCCAGCCGCTCATAGATGGGGCGCATCTGTTTGCGAATTCCTTTCAAACGCGTCCAGAACCAGAGCGCGCCGAGAATGCATGCGATTCCGCTCATCATTACTGTGCGTTGTGCGCCGATGGCGTGGGCCATTGCGCCGGCCAGCAGGCTGCCGAAGGGCGCCATGCCCACAAACGCCATGGTGTAGTAGCTCATGACCCGGCCGCGCATGTTCTCATCCACAAGCGTCTGCAGAATCGTGTTGCTGGCAGTGACGCATTGCATCATGCCGAATCCCGTAATGAGCATCATGAACATGGAAAGCCAGAGCGTGTTGGAGAGCCCAAATAGGATCAGACCAACACCAAAACCCACTGCCGCTGCGGGGATCATTCCCGTGAGGCCGCGGACGGAACGGCGCAGAACCAGACTCAAGGCAGAGGCCAGCGAGCCGACGCCGACTGCGCCCATCAGGAAGCCCAGCGTGTGTGGTCCGCCGTGCAGCACCTGCGCGGCAAACACCGGCATGAGCACCATGAACGGCCAGCCCATCAGGCTGATGAGCGCAAAGAGCATCAGGATGGTGCGGATAGGGCCCGAGTTCGCGACGTACGTCCAGCCCTCGCGAAGCTGCATCAGCATGGTCGTCGTCGCGCGCTCCATGTTTGCTGCGGGCAGGCGCATCATCAACAGCGATACGATTACCGCGATGTAGCTGACGCCATCGACGAGAAAACACCAGCCTTCATTGGTGGCGGCAATCAGCAGGCCTGCAAGCGACGGGCCGACCAAACGTGCGACATTCACCATCGATGAGTTGATGGCGATCGCATTTGAGAGGTCGGCTCTGTCCTCGACCATCTTGACCATGAACGATTGCCGACCGGGCATGTCGAAGGCATTGATTAGACCTTGCATCACGCTCAGCGCCAGGACTTCCTTGATGTTGACCCGATGCGAAAGAGTCAGCCAGGCCAGCACCAGCGACTGCACCATGGCGAGTGCCTGCGTCCAGACCAGCAACTTTCGCCGGTCCATGCGGTCAACCATGACGCCCGCAATCGGAGCAAGCAGGAAGGTGGGAATCTGTCCAGCGAATCCGACAATGCCCAGCAGCAGAGCGGACTTGGTAAGGCGGTACACCAGCCAGGAGATGGCGATGCGCGTCATCCACGTGCCGATGAGCGAGATGCTTTGCCCGCCGAAAAAGAGGCGGAAGTTCCTGTGCCGCAGCGCCCGCCAGGCATGCGAAAAGCCACTCGACACGGCGACCGCGCGCGGTTTGCTCTGCTGGTTTTTGTTTTCAGTCATGCTTCAATACATTCGATGCGGCGTGCCGATGCGCAGACTCGCAAAGTCGCCGGCGGGCTGTCGCGCTACTTCGCAACGGTCAGTTTCACCTTCGTGCTCTGGTCTACGCGCAAACCGGCTGCGGGCTGTTGCGTCACCACGGAACCGGGTCTTATGGGTTGGACGGGCGGTACGTTTCCGCTGCCCATGGGACCCACCGGCACGTCAACGAACGTGGGCGGTTCGGATTGGATGCCGACCTTGGCCAACTGCGCCTGCGCGGTGACTACGGGCAGCCCGGTCAGGTCGGGCATCACGTAGCCGTCGGGCGATTCGTCGTCAGGCGCTGCTACCAGCAGATTGATGCTGGGCTGCGCAATGCCCTGCGCGTGCGCCGGCGGATCCTGCGCAATTACGGTTCCTTCCGCCGCATTGCTCCAAGGCAAGTGCGCAGTCACGCCTACCTCCAGGCCTACGCGACGCAACTCAATCGCGGCCACGCGCTCCTCTCGGCCAACGGTGTCCGGCACCTCGACCTTTTGCGGACCCAAGCTCTCGGCCACGCGCACGCGCCACTCGCGGCGGACCACTGTTCCGGCGGGCGGCGACTGGGTGAGAATATGTCCCGCGGCCACGTCACTCGAGTAGTAGCGATTGTCTACATCCAGATTCAGTCCCAGGCCCGCAGACTGTGTGCGCGCATCGGCTACTGTCATTCCCTTCAGCTCCGGGACCTGCACCTCAGCGCCGTGAATGGCAAAGTGCATGGTGGTGATGGCCGACAACAGCCCGATAGCCACCAGCAGCATCAGTAGCGAGGCGATCTGAAAGAAGTTTTTAACTCCGCGGCTGTTCATTCCCCGGGCTCACCATCCGCATACACAATTTCGTAATCTATCTCCGCGGCCTTCTCCAGCATCTTTGAAACCGAGCAGTACTTGTTTTTTGAGAGCGACACCGCATCTTCCACGGATTTGCGGCTGAGATTTCCGCTCAAGGTATAGGTGAGCATAATCTTGGTGAAGACGCGCGGCGGCGTCTCGGCCTGGGTGGCTGTGGCCGTCACGCGCAGCCCCATTACGGGCTGCCGCTTTTTCTCGAGAATGGAGACCACGTCCACACTGGTGCATCCGCATAGCGCCATCAATACAGCTTCCATGGGACTGGGTCCCTGTTCGTGCTTTGGGTCCGCGTCAAAGAAAACGGAGTTGCCGTTCTCGGAGATTCCTTCAAAGATCGTTGAGCCTTTCCATTCACTGTGTGCAATCATTTGTTTCCTCTTCTAATTCGAATTGTCCCGTCCGGAATCCAGCAGTCGCGAAAACGCTAAGGGTATGAAACGTTCACAAGTTCCATGATGGCCATGTATGCCATTGCCGACACGAAGGCAAGATGAAATCTCAGCCGTGTACCGTTGGAGAAGCTGATTTGGCCAAGCTTCAACATACTCCGGATTTCGGTGTACATGGCGAAACCGCAGGTGAAAGGAACCAGAATGAAAAGCGGCATCCCGCATCGCTTGAGAAAGGATAAGGGTTGCTTCGAAGCAAACCAGAGGGCGTGAATCGATACCGCTTCGGCCAACAAGAAAAAGAGCACGACAACCACAAGGAAGATATTAGCGAGCGGGACATAAATCGCTGTGCCCTGCGTGGAACGCTCGTCCCAGGAATCAGTGGGGTGCTCTTCATTGCTTAGCATCCAGTTCAAACCTCCAATACGGCTTTGCTTGTTCTCTAACGCGTGTTATCCGTTACCGGCTCGGGATGAATCGTGACCCGGTACACCTCCGGGCACTCCAGCTTGAAGCGATCTTCGAGCCCGGTGATCACCTCATGCACCCGCTGCATCGTTAGATCGTCCGGCAGCGTGCAATGGCAGGAGAGCGAAATGTGCTCACCCGCCCGGCCCACAAGAATCTCGTGCACATCCACAATTTCGGGAAATGACTCGGACGCAGCGCGCAGCGCGAGTTCAATTCGGCGGTCTTCGACAACGGTTTCCTCGGGCTGTTCGATGGTGGCCGGCTCGCTTTCAATGTGGGTCAGCACGGAATCGATCTCCGGCGCCGCGCGCAAAATCTCGGCTTCCATCGCGCTCACAAATCCATGCGCCAATTTGAGCGGCATCCTCTCGTCGAGCTCAACATGCAGTTCCACGCGCAGGCGTCCGTGGTGCGACTGCACGCTCAACTCGTGCACGCTCACGTTGTTGCGTGCAGCCACGGCACGCACGCGGTCAAAGATGCTCTCGGTGCGTTCCTCGCGCGGGACAGTGTGGATGACTACGTCGGCCTGAGGCAGCGCGCGATGGGCGGCTTCAGTGGCTTCGCGCACCAGTTCGCCGGTGTGCTCAAAGGTGAAGCGCCGCGGCAGCGCCAGCGTGAGGTCGGCAAAGTAACTTGCGCCAGCGCGCCGCACCCGCGCCTGTTCGACTGCCAGAACGCCCTCCACTCGCTCGACCTCATGCACGAGCCGCTGGCGCGTTTCTGCCGGGACCTCGTCCATTAAAACGGCAACTGTTTCGCGGCCTAAATGGAGTGTCATGCGCAAAATCATCAGCGAGACCACCACGGCCGCAAACGGGTCCGCGTAGCGCAGCCAGGCGATGCCGAAGCTTGCTCCGATCCAACTGGCTCCGAGTCCGCAGAGGACCGCAAGAGTTGACCAGATATCGGATGCAAAGTGAAAAGCGTCGGTGGCAAGGGCTGGAGAACCTGTGAGCAACGCAACGGCCTGCAGCCGGCGCGACCGCCAATAGTCGACGGCAATCGATGTGAGCAGCACCAGCACCGGCCAGATGGAATGACGCAGCTCAACATTCTGCTGAAAGATGCGCAGCATCGCTTCCCAGATGATCCAGGCGCAGGAGACGGCCATCAGTCCCGCTTCACCAAAGGCGGAGAGGTTCTCAAACTTTCCGTGTCCGTAGGTGTGGTCTTCGTCTGCCGGTTTGTCGCTTACCTGCACGGAGAAGAAGGTCAGCGTCACGCCCACCAGGTCAAGGCCGGAGTGAGCCGCGTCCGACAGCACGCCTAGTGATCCGCTGAGCAGGCCGGCCGCGAGCTTCAGCACCGTCATGGCCGCAGCTGCGATCATGGAGTGCAGAGCCACGCGCCGCTTGGCGGCGGACAGCGCTGCCAAACCCTCAACTGCCGGACTGGAGACGGCGGAAGTCATTGCGCTCCTAGGCTATCTCATTTGATCGGGTCAAGCGCGTGTGCTGGTATACAACCCAGCAATCCCAAAGGTGTAGGGCTGCCATGCGCAGTCTCGATAGCCGACGCCGCGCATCATCGCCAGCAGTTCCGGAGGTGGCGGGAAATTGCCGACGGATGTGGGCAAGTAGCGATATGGACCTTCTTCTCCACAGATCATTCGCCCGATGGCAGGAAGTACGCGCCGGAAGTACACCGCATAGGCTTTGCCGATGAGACCGCCGGGCTCGGCGAAGTCCAGAATGCCGAGACGCCCGCCGGGCTTGAGCACGCGATGGAACTCTTTGAGCCCAGCCTCGTAGTTGGCCAGATTTCTGAATCCGAAGGCCGTCACAATCAAGTCCAGCGAGGCATCGCGCAGCGGCAGATGCAGCGCATCGGCCTCGAGCGGAACTGCGCAGGGGGCGGCCTTTTCAGTAGGCTTGTGAGATTGAGAACGGAGTGCATCAAAGCGCGTGGCTGCGCGGCTGAGCATGCCGCGTGAAAAATCTGCAGCGAGGATTGGCCGTGCCCCACGCGGGCGGCCTTTGAGCAGCGCCATGGTCATGTGGCCCGTGCCGCAGCAGATATCGAGCACTGCCGCGTCGGGGTCGGAGAGGATCGCCTTGAATGTGCGCGCGGTCTGCCACCACCACAGGCGGTCTACGCTGGCGGACAGGATGTGATTGAGCAGGTCGTAGCGCGGGGCAATGGAGTCGAACATCTGCTGCACGGCGCGTGCGGCTTCCGCTTCGTCCGCGACCCCGATCGGCTTGGCGCCTGTTACGCTCAATCGTTCCTCAAATCCCGCTGACTCGCTGGCTCGCCCGCGCCCGCCAGCATGTATTCCACTGCCGCTTCGAGCTCAGCCGGCGTTACATCTTCCACCGCGCCGGCGTCGCCAATTCCGATCGGCAGCACAAAGCGCCGGACGCCGCCCACATTCTTTTTGTCGCTTCCGGTTGCGGCCACAATCTTCGCTGCCCGCAGCTTGAGCAGAGGCAAAGGTCCGTAAAGGTAAATGAGGTTTTCCAACCGCTCAAACTGGCTGGCGCTGATGGTCCCCCGCTTGCGCGCCAGCCATAGCGCGGCCACCATGCCCCAGCCAACTGCCTCGCCGTGCAGCATCGCCTTGTAGTGCGTTACCGCCTCCAGCGCATGGCCCACGGTGTGGCCCAGGTTGAGAATCATGCGCAGGCCGTTCTCGCGCTCGTCCTTGTTGACCACGCCGGCCTTGATGCGGATGGACGCGGCGATTACCTTTTCGAGGGCCGTTGAATTGCGCCCGAGCACTTCGTCTGCGCGCTCTTCCATGAAGCGGACGAGTGCCCGGTCGCGAATGATGCCGGCCTTCACGCTCTCCATCAGGCCAGCGCGTAACTCGCGGTCGGGCAGGGTTCCCAGCGCACCGATATCGGCAAACACTGCGCGCGGCTGATGAAAGCTGCCGACAAGATTCTTGCCTTCGGGCAGATTTACGCCTGTTTTGCCGCCTACGCTTGAGTCCACCTGGGCAAGAAATGTGGTTGGCACCTGGATGTAGGGAATTCCACGCATGTAAATCGCAGCGAGAAATCCGCCGAGGTCTCCCACGATGCCTCCGCCAAACGCGATCAGCAGCGAACCGCGATCTCCGCCAGCCGCCGCAATTTGGCGGAGCAGCTTTTCCACGCTAACCAGAGTTTTGTGCTTCTCGCCCGGCTCCAGAAACAGGACCACGGGCTCGTCCGCAAACGACTGCTGGAAGGAATGTCCCCAAAGTGCCCAGATGGGTGCGGAGGTCAGCACGAACACGCGGCGCGGCAGACGTCCAACTACACGCTCAATGCGCGGCGCCAGCGTCTCAATCAGTCCGCTACCCGCAATTACGTCGTATTTCGCTGAAGGTGTATCGACTCGTATCGTTTGCACGCTGCTTTGATCTTAAATGCAGTCCGCGCAGATGTAGTCCTGGTCAGCGCGAGAGGGTAGTGTGACCCAACTCCACGTCAGGCGACAGTCGACTCGCTATAGAAGTTTTGATAGAGACGTCTCACCGTCCGGTAACATTCACAAGCCTCGTTTTCAAGGCCGCTGGGATCGACAATCCGGATGCGTCCGCGGCTGTATTTGATGAGTCCTTTTCGCTGCAGTTCGCCGGCGGCCGCGGTAACTGTGGTTCGGCGAGCACCGAGCATGTTGGCCAGGAATTCCTGTGTGAGGAAGTAATTCTCGCTGTCGACCCGATCGCGGACCATCAGAAGCCAGCGTGCCAGCCGTTCCTCCGCCTCGTGCAGGCGATTGCATGCCGCCAGTTGCCCAAGGATAAACCCTTGACTCTGCACGCATTGCAGCACGCACTCGCGCAGGTCTTCGTTTTCCAGGAAATCCTTTTGCAGCTCTTTGAAAGGCATTCGCAGCGCGGTCGCTTCCATCTGGATGAAGCACCGGGTGGGGATTTTGGCCTTCCCCAGCAGATGAAAACTCTCGACCAACCCCTCTTTGCCCCAGATTCCCACCTCAGCAGTAGCGCCATCGGACATGGAACTCACAATCGAGGCAATACCCGAGGTCATGAAGTGAGCATACTTCGGTGTTTCGTCGGGCTCGTAAAGAACCGTCCTGATGGGGAGTGAGATGGGCTTGAGTCGTGAGAGCAGGTGAGTCCGATAAGGCGCGGGGAGCCGAGCGAGTAGCCAATTAGAAGCTTGTGCGGTCATTTATGCGTCCTTCCCTTACCGGTTTGCAAAGGACGCCGCCGATGGAGCTGTGCAAGTCTTGCGTTCTCTGTGAAGATGAATTGGTACGCATCTTTGGTCGGATTATCTCATTGAAAATGAAATCTTTATGTTCGGTATTGGACAGAAGCAGGGGAAATCGTTCATTTGCGAATCTTTATGAAACATTTATGTCCGGTAGCAGACAGAACTCTGTATTTGATCGGGCTATTCTGCCGTCACAATCAGCGCACGATTTGTTGATGGGGTGCTTCCCCAGGTGAGGCAAAATGAACAACAGTGCGCGCGTCCTGATCGTCAGCCGGGATCAGATGTTATTGCAAACACGAAAGTTAATCCTCGGCGCTTTTTTTGAAGTAGAGACCGCCGGCAGGGTGCCGGAGGCCGAATCCATCATGGCTGCGCGCAGCGTGGATCTACTGGTGCTGTGTTATTCCCTGGCCGACGATGAATTTGCAAAGGTGGTCGAACTGGCGCGACGTCAGGACCCCCAGCCGAAGATTCTCACCTTGACGTCTGCGAGCAACCACAACTCTAACCGTGCAGGCGCCGAGCAGGAACTGATGATCGAGAACGGACCGTACGCCTTGTTGAAGCGGACTTCGGAGATGCTGGGGTTCCAGTTGAAAGGCGTGGCGCGAGTGGGCTGAAATCCGGCAGCGGCAAGGATAGATATTCCGGAGGCTGCGCGTTCACGTCGAACGCCGCGAACGACCCTTCATTTTTGCCGGATTAATTGGGATCTGCTTCCGTCTGGGTGACGGCCCCGTGCGCCACAGCCCAGTCCGCAAAACCGGCAGGCGCATTCTTCACATCTGCAATGTTGGCTCCAGTGATGCTCTTCATGTGCTGCCATTGAATTTCTTTGAGATCAGCGCCACGAAGGTCCGCATCGTCGAGCCTCGCGCCGGTGAAGTCAGCCCAAGCGAGGTTGCTGCCTTCAAGGTCGCTGTTGCGCAGATCGGTCTCCGAGCACCTGGCATGATCCAGAGAGGCGCCGCGCAGGTTGGCCGAATTGAGATTGGCCAGCGTGAAATCCACTCCATCCAAATGGCTGTTGCGCAGATCAGCGGAGCTGAAGTCGGAGCGCAGAAGGTTGGCCTTGTTCAGGGTCAGGCCCTGCAGAAAGGCGGAAGAAACATCCACTCCCACGAGCGGAACCTTATCGGCATTGAGCTCTTGCAGCGCCTCGATGCGTCCCCCGCTACCGCCCTTACCCTGCGCCGTGTTGATGACCTGCCAAGCCTGATAGTGACGCTGTTTTACACGGTCGCCCGATTCGGCGAAATAGAAGATCACGGCAACCAGGACGGAGAACGTCCCCATGTACTCCAGGACTTCGAGGAGGGTCCAATTGCTCAGCGCAAACGCCACCCACTCCAAGGCCCATTCAAAGGCGACAAAGGGGATGAGTGCGCGATGTAAGGTGCGCTGCTTCCTCATCCCCCACGGCTCTGGCCGCGTTCTCGGCTGGTGCGTAATCATCGCTGGTCTTCCTCGAACCCTTAAGAGCTCCGCGCTCACATGGCTGCATTCAAATGGGTGCTTGCCAATGAGATGAATCGGATCTGAATTGGTAACAAGTGGAGAATGCATCATAAAGCCGATCCGTAGCGGGTGAGGATCGAATGGCGCTGTCAACGCAAAAACGGCGGAGCTGGTATGCTCCGCCGTTTTGGTACAACCTGCCGCCTGTTTTGAGGGCGATCGGTTACTTGTGTGCGCCGCCACCGGCATGACCGCCGCCACCGCCGCCGGCATGTCCACCGCCGCTGCTGTGCGCTGCTGCTGCATGACCTGCGGGACGTGCTGCGCCTGAGCGGGCTGCTGTTGCATGCGCGCCACCTGCACGAGCTGCTGTGGCATGTCCGCCGCCACCGGCGCGGGCGAAGCTGCTGCGATTGGCCATTGCGCCGCCGCCGCCGCGATAGCTTCCGCCGCCGCCATTCACGAACCGATGGCCGCCCCAGCCGTGGCCGTAGCCCCAACCGGCCCATGGGCCCATGCCCAGGAAGATGCCGTTGTAAAAGTACCCTGGCCCATAAAATCCGTAGGGCGAGCAGGCGTACGGCGCGTAATCGTAATAGCCGTACTGGCAAACGGGTTGAATCCCGATGCCGATAACAACCTGCGCCTGAGCGGCCGGCGCGAGGGCCATGCCCGCGAACAATGCTGCTGTGCCGATAATGGTTTTGATTCCACGCATAATTGACCCCCTTAAGGTGTCTGCGGTTGCTTTTGTGAAGTGGGATGCTCTGTTGGGGTCAAGACTTATCCGCCAACAGCAGCCACGATAAGGATTTTGAAACCGTCCTCAGGGTGTATCGACATGTACATGCGCGCAGCGTAACGAACGAAAACCCGGTCAGACGAAGCCGAGCCTGAAGGCTGTGGCGGGTTCGCCGTCGAGGGCGAGAATGAAGTATGACCGGGTTTTCGCCGCGACCTGC
>JBEKDE010000110.1:0-15321 GCA_050014515.1 Occallatibacter sp. | reverse complement strand
CAGCGGCCCGAGGGTGACATCCTCGTCTTCCACGCATACGACGCAGTCACCGGCAAGCCAGCACTGCAAATTTCGACTCTGACCTGGGAGAACGGCTGGCCCCATGCAACGCTGGGAACCGCAGGCGAATCGAAATAACGCCTCGCAGGAATTTCACGATGCGCCTTCTGAATGCACCTGAGCGCGCTCATCATAGCTGAAGAATAGCGGTATCAGAGCAAGTCCTGAGAAGGTGTGTCCTTTGGGGCGTAGTGCAAGGTTGCCTCTCCCTGATGGTCGCGTCAACTTCAGTATTGTGGTTTCGGGTTACAGCATCTCAGGATTTGCTGTAAAGAGCTCTGACACTTCAAAGTTCCCCGATAGAGCTTCAGCAAACCCTCGCCTTCAGGCGAATCAATGCAGGTCGAGTGACGGCGTCGGGAGCCGAACAAAGATGCCAATCAGCGTAATCGGCCCCATGGCCGATCTTCTGGCTTCCAGCTGAAACCCGAAGCCGCCGCATGTCAGGTGGCCGTGAATTCACAGAAACTTGGAATCCAAGTGGCCTTTTCCTCACCCCCCGGCAAAAGGTCTTCAATGGCGGGATAGAAGCAAGAGCTTCCTCACTCGATCTACAAACCTCGACGTGTGAGTCGGGACGCTCTAGGCGACGCGGATGGCTACCACTTGAGTCAGTATCGGAACTCCACCAGTAACGCTTACTTCCAAAACGGCTTCAAAGGGGCGGACGGAGTCGTTGAGGCCAACTTTCCGCAACAGATCGGAGACGGTCTCCGGATTGCAGGCATATTCAACAGCAGCTTGCGTGCCGAGTGTCGTCAGTCCCGCAAAAACCAAAGCCTTGCACGACGGAGTCAATCCAGCGCCCAAAGAAAGGATCGCGTAGTCCCGCGTGATTGGGTAGTTTGAGCGGTGGTACGTTTTTGGTTCGTCAGGCAGAGGATCATTATTCCTTATGCTTTCCGCGCCCGGGGAGAGGTGAAAATGCTCAGTCGGCGGAAGAACTCGAAGTGCGGAATTCTCCGTTACAGAACCGATGAAGATCAGATTGGTCTGCCTGGCGTCATCCCACGGGACCAATGCACTGCGTTTCAGCATGAACTCAACTCCGCTGCGCTCAAATAGCCTCGTGATATGAAAGACCGCCTGAACCTCACCTACACCCGTGAGGTGATCGAATACCTGACCACCGGGTGCGTTTTGAGGTTTCGTCCTCGCGTAGCGCAACCCCTCTTCGGGGCTTTCCGCAAACGGCTCATTACTGTAGATGACCATTGGGCGAGGACCTTTAAAGATCGAACCCCAGAAGATATCCAATGGACTGACTCTGTCCATTTGGTTCGTGCGGAAAGATGAATTGATCCTGTAGGGGACAGAAGCAGTGGAACCATTCACGATTGTCCCGCGAGTTAATAGACGTGGGCCGTGCAACGGTCCTTCGTCCCGTTCCGTTTCACCGGGAATCAAGACCAGCGCATTGCCGTTCGCCAACGAAGAATCTCGACTTGCCGTTCTGTGAGAAAACTCCGGAGTGTAGCGTCCTTTCGGGATCTCAATCCGGATTTCTTCGGAAGCTCCCTCGGAGGCGTAATAGGACGAAAGCTTCTTTCGCAATAACCTCGCCTGGCTTCGCACAATGCTGTCTTCGCTGGTATTAAATCCAGGCCGGCGCTGAAAAACCTGGATGCCTATTTGCTTCTCAGTGGCATCCTCCGGAGTACCCTGGAGCGCGGAAGCAGTTACGTGAGCGAGAAAATCGCGAAGCCGTGCAGAAGACACGAAATGCCTGCTCCGCAAGATGCGATGAACCGCTTCCCATCGATCATCCCCTGCAAATTTCAGTGGTTGCTTAATGCGAGATGTCCTCATAGCGCCGGCCAATTTCACCTATCTTATTGGATGTCAAATTTCACCGTTAAGTCACCTGAGCAATACAAACTTTGGCCATTTGTATGCGTCGAAGGGTCCATGTCGCTCGTTGGCTGCTAGAGGCCTTTCTCAACTGAAGTTCCAGTTGCAGGTTCGAGCAAAGATCGTGAAAGCATCCTCTTCTGTTTGTTGTAGATTTCGTTGCCTGGGACAGCGCGGATCATGACTGAACGGTTCTTCGTGTTCAGCGAACGTCGCATCGCTTCGCTCGGCGAAAGATGAGATGGTCGCAACCTCTGAAAGTCACGGAACGGATTTGATTCTTTTCATACTTTTCATACGGGAGCGTTCAAATGACCCCTGCCCGCACCTCCGCTGTACGCTTGCCCCAACCCCCTCCGGCCAATCGTTTGCCGGAGACTTACTTGAATTGGCCCTACCTTGTAACCAACCGGCATGAAGGAGTTTTTTCTTGGCAGTACACGTACGCTAAGCGACTTGTGGACCTGGTCGGCTCCATGCTGATGATCTGCCTGTTTGCGATCCCTGGATTCATGATTGCCGCCGCAATTCTTTTCACTTCCAACGGCCCCCTCTTTTATCGAGAGGAGCGCATCGGACGTAACGGTGCCCCCTTCCGAATTTGGAAGTTTCGAACGATGTATGCCGAATCCGACCTTTTCCGGCTCCGGGGATACAGCACGAAGATCAGAAGCTCATTACACGCCCGCACGAACAAGACCCGCAACGATCCCCGCGTCACCCGCATTGGCCGGTTTCTTCGACAGTGGAGTCTGGACGAACTTCCCCAGGTATTCAACATCGTTGCCGGCGAAATGTCTCTTGTGGGGCCGCGTCCCATCGTAACTGCTGAAACACCCATGTACGGTGAGCGACTGCGTTACTACCTGATGGCCAAACCTGGGCTCTCGGGATTATGGCAAGTCTCTGGACGTAGCACAGTCGACTACGCTGAGCGGACAAGACTGGATGCGACCTACGTCAGGCATTGGAACATCATTTCGGATATTCAAATCCTTTTTCGCACGATTCCCGCCGTAATCGGCAGGGTTGGAGCTTGGTGACAGAATGCGCACGAAGATCGCTGATCGTGTTCCGAAGAGCTTCGTTTCATGCAAGTCACGAGAGTTAAATTCTGCGTCTGTCAGCTTGGCTGCACCGACGTTGCGTATTTTGTTTGGCGTCTTGCCTGAGATTGGTGCTTTGTTTCTGCTGATTTGTGCGGGAGCCGCACACTCACAGAGTTTACCCAGTCAAAGTCCATACGCCGGGCAGTCCAGTTCACCTAATCCTTGCGCGAACACTACGGACCCTACCCTTCAAATGGATCCAACATCCGTTGGAAGCTCAGGATGTGCACCGAATTCTGCGGAAGGCTTTGGATTAGCACCGCAGTCAGCGATCGGTTGGCGGACTCAGCCGAATTCATACGGGCTGGGTCGCACCGAATCGGCCGACGATGCCAGTCTGAGCAGCGAACCCCGATACGGAGCGAAGCAACCCCAAGCAAAACTGCCTCCTGAACCGCTGACCGAATTCCAAAAGTTCGTCGCTGCCACCACAGGACAAATCCTGCCTGTCTATGGGGCACGTTTCTTTCAAACGGTTCCTTCCACATTTGCGCCGCTCAATCTCGCTCCCGCGATGCCCACTTACGTCATTGGCCCTGAAGATGAGTTGCGGATACGCATCTGGGGAGAAATCAACTTCAGCTCTAACCTGCGCGTGGACCGATCCGGCAATATCTATCTGCCGCGGATTGGAGAAATCCATGTCGCCGGCCTCCAGTATTCAGCACTGGAGGGTCACCTGCGCGAGGCCGTTGGCCGGCTTTATCGCAAGTTCGATCTGTCGGTCGACCTGGGGCGTATTCGTTCGATTCAGGTCTACGTTTCGGGGCAGGCGCGCAACCCAGGAGTGTTTACGGTCAGTTCGCTAAGTACGCTGGTGGATGCGCTCTTTGCGAGCGGTGGTCCGGCGCTCGATGGATCCATGCGTCACATTCAACTCAAACGCGAGAGCCAGACCATCGCAGACTTTGACCTGTATGCCCTGCTGATCGATGGCGATAAGTCAAAGGACATACAACTCTTACCGGGCGATGTGATCTACATTCCACCGGCCGGCGCGCAGGTGGCAATCACGGGAAGCATTCGCAATCCGGCAATATACGAATTGCGCAAGGGTGAAACAGCCGGCGACTTGATTCAAGCTGCGGGAAAAGCCTCGACGATTGCGTCCGGGGGCAAGATCTCACTGGAGCGGATTGAAGACCGTCAACTTCGCCAGGCCACGGAATTTGACTTCGATGCAAAAGGCCTCGGGACCATTCTGGCGGATGGCGACATCCTGCGCATCTATTCCATCCTTCCCGCCTATCAAAAGACGGTGACGTTGCGCGGCAATGTAGCCAATCCTGGCCATTTCAGCTGGCATGAAGGCATGCGCCTCAGTGACTTGATTCCCGATCGCGATTCGCTCGTGAGCAGGGACTACTGGTGGAAGCGCAGCCAGCTGGGGCTGCCCGTAAACGAATTCGAATCTTCTGGTGGTTTACCGGATATCCATCAGCCTTCAAACCCCGTCGATCTCCTGCCTCTTCTGGAAAGGAACAAGATCAACGGCGAGTTGGAAGCTGACAGACAAACCAGGAATGCGACCCCGATGGGTCTGGCTCCAGCTTCGACCCAACTCGACGAGAATCAGGGCATCGCGGCACGCAACCAAGGTACTTCGAGGCAAAACAACTCTGACAACGAAACGCCGCGTATCCAGAATGACATCCGCCAAGCCGCTCCAGCCATCAATTGGCAATATGCTGCAATCGAGCGCCTCGATCCGCAGACGTTGAAGACGTCGCTGATTCCATTCGATCTGGGCAAGCTTGTGCTGGACCACGACGCAACCCAGAATCTCGCAGTAGAGCCGGAAGACACCATCACGATTTTTTCCGAGGCTGATATACGCGTACCCCTGGAGTTACAGACGAAATACGTGCACCTGGAAGGAGAATTCGTACACGCGGGGATCTATAGTGTTCGCCCTGGAGAGAATCTGCGTGACCTCGTAGTTCGTGCCGGGGGATTGACAAGCAATGCATATCTTTACGGTTCGGAATTCACCCGTGAGTCCACGCGCGAGCTTCAGCAGCAGCGCATCGACGAATATGCACGTACAGCTGAGATGGAGATTGAACGTGGCAATCTGGCACTGATCGCGTCGGCCACCTCGTCAGCGCAAGACGTAGCCAGTGCTGCGGCGGCTCGCGACACCGAACAGGCAATGGTAGCGCGTCTCCGGCAGCTTCGCGCGACAGGGCGCATCGTCCTGGAGCTCAAGCCAAGGAGCTCGGGCATCGATGTTATCCCGCCCATCGCCCTGGAAGACGGAGACCGCTTCACAGTTCCTTCCATGCCGGCCACTATCAACATCGTTGGTTCTGTCTATGACCAAAGCTCGTTTCTATACCATCCTGGCGCCAGAACTTTGAAATACCTCCAACTGGCGGGGGGAGCGGACCGGAATGCCGATCAGAAACACATCTTCGTGATTCGTGCCGATGGCTCTGTCGTGAGTCGAGCTTCAATGAACCACACCACCTACTGGGACAACGACTTCGGCAAATTGCCTCTTTACCCGGGAGACACCCTCGTGGTCCCGGAGAAGACTGTGCGCCCGACTGCTATGCGCGGGTTGCTTGATTGGACGCAGATCTTTTCGCAACTGGCGATCGGTGCAGCCGCGATTGAAGTACTGCGCGAATAGGCGCTGGAGAATTTTTCATGAGATTCACACTTTGCATTCCAACAATGAACGCGCGGGAACACTGGCCCGGTTTCTGGGCTGCTGTCCAGACTCAGACAATTCATCCGGAAGAAGTGATCGTGATCGACTCCGCCTCGACCGACGACACTGCGGAACTCGCGCAGGCAAGTGGAGCGCGGGTCATTCGCATCGAGAGAAGCGAATTCCGCCACGGAGCAGCGCGACAGCTGGCAGCTGAGCTTGCGGGCGAAGTGGACTGTCTGCTTTACATGACGCAGGATGCCGTGCTCGCGGAAAGAGACTCAGTCCATCGGCTTCTCTCGCGATTCGACGATCCGCGCATTGCAGCCGCATACGGGAGGCAGTTACCGCGCAAAGGCGCAGATCCTATTGAAGCTCATGCACGGCTCTTCAATTACCCGGACAAATCCGCCGTACGATCCCTCGACGACGCGCCTGTTGTAGGTTTCAAGACTATCTTTTTCTCAAATGCGTTCGGCGCTTACAGGCGTGCCGCTCTCATGCGGGTTGGCGGGTTTCCGATTGAGGCTCGGTTTGGTGAAGACACGCAGGTCGTCGCTAATATGTTGCTGGCCGAAAACAAAATCGCCTATGCGGCCGACGCCACAGTCGTTCACTCCCACGCATTTTCGTTAGCTCAGGAGTTTCATCGCTACTTCGATATCGGGCGGATGCATGCATCCGAAGGCTGGCTGGAGCGGCGGTTCGGAGGAACTGGCGGTGAGGGGATGCGCTTCGTTCGCAGCGAATTAACATATCTCGCGCACAACGCTCCACATCTAGTGCCGGCAGCTCTAATTCGTTCGGCAACGAAATTTATGGCATACCAGCACGGCAAGAGAAGCGCAGCATCAGCGAAACAGCGCAAAGAGCTGATCGCTCGCGAGGCGAACAAGCTGCGCTCGTCAAACCTCGACGCCGGCCTCGCCAATCAATCGCATAATCTGGTATCGAGATTCGATGACTGATCGGGAAAAGCCAATGTCGGATCCTGGCCGAAGCGGCGAGATCGAACTCCCGTGGTTGGAGTTTCTCATTCTAATCTCGCGTCGAAAGCGATTTCTCGCAATTGGAACGCTGGGCTGTGCGGCTGCGGCACTCATTATCTTTCTTTTCGTGCCGAACCAATTCACGGCTACAACTACGTTGCTGGCTCCCCAGCAGCAATCATCACTGGCTTCCGCATTGCTTAGTCAGGTCGGCGGAGCAGGCCTGTTAGGTTCGGCCGCTGCTGCAGGCCTCGGCATCAAGCCTTCCGGTGACCTCTATGTGACGTTGCTGAAGAGCCGGTTTGTTGAAGACGACATTCTTGTCAAGTTCAATCTCCAAAGTGTCTATCGTTCGAGACATTTTTCCGATGCGCGCAGAAAACTCGAGTCGAGAAGTTCGATCTCAACCAGCAAAGATGGCGTGATTACGGTCTCTGTCCGGGATAGGGACCCTCGGCGCGCTGCCGAGATTGCGAACGCGTACGGAGAGCGGCTGCAGTTGCTCAACTCGCAACTCGCAATCACTGAGGCCGCGCGACGCAGACAGGTGTTTGAGTTACAAATCGATAAGACAAAAACCGATCTCGCGCGAGCCGAGTCAGACCTGAATGAAATGCAAAAGAAAACCGGATTGCTGGAACCGGAAACGCAGGCTAGATCAGAGATTTATGCTTTGGCATCTCTTCGAGCGCAGATCGCGGCTCGCGAAGTCGAAGCCGGAGTTCTCCGATCCTATGAAACCAGCGAGAATCCGGATCTCGCGCAGCTCAATCAGCAGATCGCCGGAATGCGCGACCAGTTGGCGCAGTTTGAGCGTAAGCAGAATGCCGGCGGTGGCGATATTCAGGTGCCGACCGCTGCGGTCCCCGATATCGAACTCGAGTATCTTCGCAAGTACCGCGAAGTAAAGTTGCAGGAGGCTCTCTACGAGCTCCTCATGAAGCAATATGAAGCGGCCCGGATCGATGAAGCCCGGGAAGGAGCGCTTGTGCAAGTGGTCGACCGGGCCATCGAACCGGATAAGAAGACCTTCCTAAAGCTCGGGTTCATCGCACTTGGCGGGGCGGTCCTCGGATTCTTTCTCACTATGTTCCTTCTTGTTCTTCTCGATGCACGTCAGCGTGCACTTCAGCGCCCTGGCATCCGTGAACGCATCCTCGTGCTTGAGGAAGAACTCAAGTGGAAACGCTGATCGCGAGCAATGAGATACCCATCATGACAGTCAACACAGCGACGAGAAATCTAAGGTACAGATGGCTTTCAGTGCGAACCGCCGCAACGCTTCCATTCTTCTGTCATCCAGTAAAGTTGTTCTGTTTTATATGGATCGTCATGCTTGCGGCGCTCTCCATTCATGTTTCCGATTCCAGCTATCCGACTTTGGGGATTCCGCTTCGTCTGTTCGCCATATCACTGGTCTCGATGGTCGCAGGATACCTTCTTATATTGCTTCTCAACTCAGGACGAATCCGCAAATCGAAGTCGTATGAAGATATCCAACTGGACATCAGGAAGCTCCGGATTATAAACCTGATATTCCTAATGGTTGCTGCTGTAATAGTTGCAATCAACCTGAAGACGGCAGGGCTGCCACCCGCCTTCAGCTTCTTTTCTCTCGATACCAAAGACTATCTGGAATACGGAAATTTGAAACAGATACTCTTTCCGCTTCTGGTCGCAATCCTGGTCAACGTCTCGCTCGATCCATCTTATCGTTTCAAGCTGTTCTTCGGCGGATTCGCTTCCATCGTGATGGGCCTGTATCTGACTCGTCTCAACCTGATGTTTGCGGCGTTTCAAATCATCGTTCTCTTCGCACTCACTTCCCGCGTGAGGACTCGCAAACTCTACGTAGTTGCGGCGATTTCCGTTCTGTGCGCACTGATGTTGGCCAATGTTCTGGGCAACAACCGGACCTCGCGCGCAGTCTTTATGGAGTTTCTCCAGATCAAGTCAGCCTACAGCGACGCCCCGATGCCATTTCTGTGGGCAGCATCCTATTTTTCGATTCCAATATCCGACATGAGCTGGATCGCGCTGGAATTTCCCCACGAACAGCTTCATCTTTCAAGCCTCTATCCCATCTTGCCTGGATTCTGGACTCCGGAGGATCCCAATCAGACATTTATCGATAGCGATGCGCGGATCATCGACAAAGCTCACACGTATCTCTCCACCTACTTCATGGATGCCTCCTACCTCGGAGTTGTAATCATCAATCTGCTGATTGGGTTGGCCTCCGGCTACTTCATGACCGGGCACAGAACGACCTCGCCATTGGTATTTGCCGTACTTCTGGCGGCTATCATGTTTCTGTTCTTTTTCGACCTCTTTACTCCGCTTTCAACGCTCTTCCTGGTCGTCTTTCAGCAATTAACTGAAAAGTACACATTGAGGTTCCATGCCTCCCGCGAGAATCGGCAAAGGGAGCTTGCAGCATGAGCCGCATTCATCATGTCGCGCTGTTCCACTGGAATGATATGTCTTTTGCCGGTCTCCTTTTGTCTGACGTGGACATGCACCCCAGTCTGTTGGATTCTCAGTCATGGAAGTGATATCTGCAAGAGGCGAAAGCGCTGCGCCGCTCGAGTGTCTGGGCCAGGAACATAGAATCGGCTTGCTTGCGGTCATTGTGCTCTATAAAACAGCCGTCCAGGCTTCAATGAGCTACAAAACCTTGTTAGCGGCCGCGAGGCACATCAATCCTGCTCAAACCAAGTTTCATCTGCACATCATCGATAACTCGCCCTGCGCCCCGCCTCCGCATGAATTGCCGCCGTGGGCATGGTATGAGAGTACCCGACACAATCCCGGATTGGCTGCGGCCTATAATTGCGCCCTCGACTTAGCTTTAGCGGAAGGCTTCGATTGGATTGTGACTCTCGACCAGGACACTGATCTGCAGTCCAATTTTCTGGCGAGGATAGAAGAGATCGCGGAATCGGTTCGCTCTTCTCCCCAGATCGCCGCCATCGTTCCACAACTTATCGGCGATGGGAAGATGCTTTCTCCACTGCGGTTTCGCTTAGGTGCATTCCCAGCCTGGTATCCCCCTGGCTTCACCGGCACTCCGGATCACAAGGTGTTCGCATTCAATTCCGGTGCGGTCTTGCGCGTCAGCGCGCTGCGCCAGATGGGAGGGTACGATCCACGCTTTTGGCTCGACTACAGCGATACGCGGCTGTTCTGCCAATTAGGAAAGTTTGGAAAGCGAGTAATGATCGCTGGGGATTTGCAGTTGCGCCATAACTTCTCAATGCTCGACAAGGAGAAGCGGATGTCGGCAGAAAGGTATCGCGAATTGCTCGCCACGGAGGCAGCTCTTTGGGATATGGAAATGAACTGGCTCGGGGGAGTGGAACGCACCATCCGCTTAATTGGCCGTTATATCAGACATCTCGCGGATAACGACCAGCCGGAGTTTCGCAGAGAGACCATGCTTGCTTTGCGCGCCCGTTTATTTCATTCAAAGAAGCGCCGCGCTCGTGATTGGGAAGATCAACTGGCTCGGCGCTTTCCGGATATGCCAATTCATGGCCAAAGCCGGTCAAGCGGGGTTCGTCCAAAGGTCTCTGTGTGCATGGCTACTTATAACGGCGAGAAGTTTTTACGCCGGCAGTTGGAATCGATTCTGATTCAGCTCGATGCCTGCGATGAGGTAATCATCGTCGACGATGCTTCGACGGACAGCACTGCCGGCATTGTTTCCAGCTTCAAGGACCACAGAATAATTCTTATGCGGCATAGCAAGAATCAAGGAGTGGTCGCGTCGTTTGAACAATCGCTACGAAGCGCAACAGGGGATGTTCTCTTCCTCAGCGATCAGGACGATGTCTGGGCATCCAATCGAGTCTCTCGAACGGTGGATGCATTCACGAAAAACAGTAAACTCGATCTGATCGTGTCGAACATAGCGTTGATCAACGAAGACGGAAACGGCATTGTCACGGACCATCGCCTCAATCGATGGCCGTTCGACGCGAGGCTGATTCCGAATCTGATCGCGAACCGGTTTCAAGGTTCAGCAATGGCCTTCAGATCTACGCTTTTGCAGGAAATCCTCCCCTTCCCGAAGAACAAGACATTCCTGCACGACGCCTGGATTGGTGCGCGATGTGCATGGACACGCAGATGCGCGGGGTACATCCCCGAACCTCTTCTTTTCTACCGTCGGCATGCGGGGAATGTATCAGGACGGCTGTCCATTTTGCGCATGGTTCGCAAGCGCATCGAGCTTCTGCTGGCGTTGCTTTTCTATTCAGTGCTCCGCCCGTTCCGATAGTTGAAGCTGGGTCTTCCGGTCGAGCCGGGGACAAGGTAGAAGGTCATGGAACCTCCGGTGCCTGTCTTGGCAATAGCTTCCAAGTCCAATACCACAGGAACAAAAGCGTACTTGCAGTCCAAAGCGAAGTTGCCAGGGCGATACCAGCCACCCCAAACCACCGCATCAGGATCAGGTTGAGCACAATGTCCAGAAACAGGTTGAGAATTCCGCAATAGAGAATCAGGTCGGTTCTCCGCATCGCGATCAGAAATCGGTAGAAGACCCGGCTGCAGACGACGAACGGAATCTGAATCGCATACATGGCCAGCACTGGGGCAACTGCTTTTGTATCGGCTGGTCCAAAGGCTCCATGCTGGAAAGTGAAGCGGATCAGCAGGTGAGAGCCGGCAATCAAGACTAATGCAGCAGGCGCTGAAACCATTGCAGTGATCTTGAACCAGGTGCGAATTGTGTGCCTGCATCCCTCCCAGTTCTCCTGTGCGACCAATTGTGAAAAGTAAGGCGTCACTGCGGTGGAGACCGCGCCGGCTAGAACAAGGAGAAACACAGTTACGAAGCGATTGGCATAGGCCAGTGCGGAAACGCTGCCCGCAGAAAGAGTGGCAGCCATCGCCTGATCAACCAGTAACCCGCCCGAAGCGACCAAGCCGCTCAACAGTACCGGGCCGTACTGCTGCGCCACTTCGCGCATCGCAGCCGTCATGCCGTGCCACCGGAGCCTGAATCGGTAACCGTGAGATTCCATTAGCCACACCACCAGCCCACAATGGACCAGGGCGCCTGCCAGGCTTGCATAGACCAATGACCAGATTCCCAGTCTGCCACTCAGCAGAAGCGCGCCCAGAACAATCGCAATCGGCGTGACCACGGGCGCCAGCGCAGGGAGTGCGAAACGGTCGAAAGTATTCAGCACGGCGGTACAGTTGGTTGCAATTCCGGTGATCATCACAATAGGGAGCAGCGCGAAGAAGAGGTGAATGGAAAGCTCCAGCTTGGGCGCGGGAAAGTTCGATGCCAGGAGCGGGAAGTACGCTTTAGCAAACACAGCCATTCCGCACGATGCCATGCCAAGGAACAGCGCGATCCATAGCATTGAACTCGAGAGCAGTTCCTGGGCCCGGTCGCGTCCCTCTTTCTCTTGTACCCGGACGAGCGTGGGCACGAGCGCCTGATTCATCGACTCGGAGATGAGGTTGATCAATATATTTGGAATGAGGAATGCGGTCAGAAAAGCATCCATGGCGTCGCTGCGGCCAAAAACGCCGGCAACCACAAACTCCTTGAAGGTTGCCACGGCCTTCACAAGGATTCCGGCAGCCGTCACCGCCGCGGCGGCACGAAATATTCGCCGATTGACACTTGTGCCTTCGAACATTCGCGTGATGGTTGTAATGGCGGTCATGAATCGAGAGCCTTCGGCTGAGTCGCTGGATTGCTTGAGAATTGTCATGCGGTTAGAACGATGATGCGAATGCGCATCTGAGCTTAGAGCGGGTGGGCGCAATTTCTGCCATAAGAGTCGATCCCTGTTTGCTTCGCAATTTCAAACTGGTCGCAGGAAGCTTCGAATAGGCTGACGGAACTTGCAATCCCTTCGAGTATCAATAGATTGGACGCAACTTTCGCTCAGTTTGCTGCCCATCGTACTCTCGGTCTCCACGATTTCCGCATCCGGATGCGGGTGCATTTGCGTGACTCATCGAGCTTGACTTCGGCATTCTAAGTTATGAATACGTCAGGCCTTTATCCGCCTGATGGGGTAGGCGCGCGATCGAGCAGTCAAGATATCTAAGACGGTGGGACGGGCCCGTTGCTGCGAACAGCCCAATCGCAAGAGATTGTCGCTCTCATAACAAAAACGTGCCGGCTCATAGTCAGTCCATGCAACCAATCAAATCAACGAGTTGCATGGTTAAATCTCCGCAAAATTCACACGCGCGACCTTCAACAAAACGCAACGAGGCACACTAATTCAGGATTCGTTCTAAATAATCGTCAGGAACTGATTGAGGCGCGGATAAGGCTCTACCAGAAGTACGTGGCTTCCAACTTTGGGGAGCCGGGTTCGCCATCAATAATCTGGGTGCTTAACACAATTTCCATGTTCTTCTTGTTGCCAGCTGCCAGCGCCGCGCGCTGCAATTGGGCCAGATCGCCTGGGTCGGTTAGAAACTCCCCCGCAGCGATTGTGCCGCCCCGCCCGAGACCTGCGACAATCACGGCCAACTTGCCGGTATTTGTGTCGGTGAAGCGGGTCACGATTGCGTAGTCGCGATAGTTGTTGGTGGAGACTTGTACCGCCCGCGCGACTACCCAGTTAGATTGTTGCGGAGCTGTACTATCGACGATTCGAACCTCTGTCATCTCAGGATTGTTGGAGAAGTGATAGCGCAACGGGTTGGTCAGTCTCAGCGTCCACGCATTATCAAAGGCTCCAATGAAGACTGCCGGGCCGGACCGAAGGTCGGCCAGGCTCGTAACTCCCTCGCCGCGAAGGCTGTAATGCATTCCATGGGACTGCAGCAAGCCGGCGATCCTTACGATTGCGCTCAGATCGTCGATGGCGACTGTGGTGAGGTTATCCGTGGGTTTGCTCATGGGCTTGAGCTGAACCTGTCGGGTTGGATCGGCGGCATCCCGCAGTATTTGCCCGGAGGTCTCTGTCTGGTCTGCGACACAGAGCAGAACAGGCTCACCTGTGGCCAGGACCGGCTGCCAAAAAAAGTCCAACGCTGAACGGTGCATGGTTTGCCACAAGAGCAGCGCGCCCACCGACAGCAAAGCGGCAACGGCGCAAGTGAGCACGAGCACAAGCGAGGAATGGCGGCGACTTTGCGGCGGATGCACTTCCGCGATGGCATTCTCTTCCACAGCGTCCGGCTCCGCATCAGTCAAAGCTGGATCGTTCGCTCCCATGCGCCAATTGAATTGCGGAACGTACGAGCCGGAAGGCAGGGTGATGCGCAGCTCATTCTCATGCGCAGGATCCTGATAGTACTGGGCTACGCGCTTGCGAATCTCTGCCGCCGTCACTCGAACAATCGGGTCGGATGACGTATCGTAGCTCGCATCTCTCCCAAAGATCTCAATTCCGAGCGTGCGCTCTTTGATGCTCTCTGCGTCGCCCGCGAGAGTGTGTTCAACCACAAAGCGCAAAAAGATCGGGAACCGCTTGCTGTGGCTAAAGAAGGGATTAGACAGGAGCCGGTTCAACTGCTCGCGAACCTCATCTGGGCGCGGTTCACGAGAAGTTGTGGGTCCGTGCTCTTGCAAACCTGCCGCCATCGAACGCTCCGCTTGGTCGAACCGATTATACAGCCATCTCGAAGCACCGGTGATACCATGAGCTACAACCTGCCAAGCCGATGAAAATAAATGACCTTCAGCTAGCCATTCAGCCGATAAGAAAAGCGCCTTTACGGTAAAGACCCTCTCTCGCAATGCCGTAAGGAGCCTGCATATCGATGCTGTAAGGACCTTCACAGTTCCTTATCGAGAAGCCTAGAAAGGGTCTGCTTTTCAAACCTCGATCACTATGGATCTCACAAGCGTGCTGTAAATGCGTGGGGAGCCAGGGAGCGGCGGGGAACAACATGATGGAGGCTACACATTGAAGACAAATAGGAGCCGGAGACCACGGTCTCTGTGGAATTGGGGTGGACTCGCAATGCTGCTCGCCTTACTGGTGAGTGGTGCCCCGTGGATCAACGCGCAACTGGCGACAACGACGGCAACCCTTTCCGGCGTGGTCACTGACCCCTCCGGGGCGGTGCTGCCAAAGGCAACCCTGACTTTGACAAGTTCCGAGAAGGGCATCTCTCGAACCTTCACCTCGGACGATGGAGGCCGGTACTCCTTCAATCAACTTCCCCCGGCCACCTATACTCTGACTGTCAAAACAAAGGGCTTCGAGACATATCAACAGAACGGAATCGTCCTCGAGGCCGCCGAAACCGCCACGCAAAATGTGACGCTGACGGTCGGGGCGGAGACTGTGTCGGTGAACGTAACCTCGGATGTCTCGCTAATGAATACGGATAATGCCAACGTCGCGGCAGACCTTGACGCAAAGCAGATCGTGGAACTGCCGCTAAACCTCCGCAACGTCTATGGGCTGATCACGCTCAACTCTTCCGTGCAAAACACCTCCGAAGGACAGTTGCTCCTGGGTGGCGGCAGCAACACAACCGACACCGCGGATCAGGACATCTCGTTCCTGAACTTCGCCGGTGGCTTTTTTGGAACCACGGCGTTCCTGGTCGATGGCTCGTGGGATACCGACACCGAGTGGGGCGCGGTCATCTTCGTGCCCGGCGTGGACGCGGTACAACAATTCAAGATTCAGAACAATTCCTTCACCGCGCAGTACGG
>JBEKDE010000109.1:0-36302 GCA_050014515.1 Occallatibacter sp. | reverse complement strand
ACCACGCCAACAACCTCATCCAGCACATACGGCGGTCCAATCACGGTGAGTTCGACGGAGACGCTTGAAGCCATCGCGGTGGAAACCGGCTACACCAACAGCGCGGTAGCCACAGCGGCATACACCATCAATTCGTCAGTCCCTGCGCCCACATTCAGTCCGGCGGGGGGGACCTACACCACCAAACGGAACCACGCCGACCACTTCGTCAACCGTATACACCGGCCCGATCACAGTGAATTCGACGGAGACGCTGGAGGCTATCGCAATCGCAACAGGCGATGCGAACGCTGTCGGCATGGCCACCTACACCATTGCTCCGGTGCTGCCCGCTCCTGCATTCAGCGTGGCCGCGGGAACCTATACGAACGCGCAGACAGTGACCATCAGCGATTCAACCAACCGAGACGCTGCAGGTCATTGCGGTAGAGACGGGATACACTAGCAGCCCGGTGGCCATAGCGGCCTACACCATCAGCACGGGAAGCACGATCTATATCAACTACCCGAGCAGCGGATTCGCATCCACATCTCTGAACCTGAACGGGGGCGCAACTGTCACCTCCGGCGGCCTTTTGCAGCTGACCGACGGCAGCGGGGGCGAGGGCCGCTCGGCCTGGTTCACAACCGAAGTGCCAGTGCAGACCTTCGTTACTGACTTCACGTTCCAGCAGCTCAACGCGACTGCTGACGGGATGACCTTCACCATCCAGTCCCAGGGTGCAACGGCTCAGGGCGACAGCGGAGGAGGCCTGGGCTACCAGGGCATCACCCCCAGTGTGGCCGTCAAGTTCGATCTCTATAACAATGATGGTGAGGGTATCGACTCGACGGGCCTTTATACAGACGGGGCATCTCCCACCGTTCCGTCTGTGGATCTGAGCTCGACAGGGATCAACCTGCACAGCGGGGACATCATGCATGCGCACATGGTCTATGACGGCACAAACCTGACCATGACGCTGACCGACACAGTAACTTCCGCTTTCGTGACGGAAGTGTTCCCGGTGAATATCCCCAGCCTGGTGGGCAACACGGCCTGGGTGGGTTTCACTGGCGGCACAGGAGGCGAAACCTCGACTCAGAATATATTGTCGTGGTCGTTCACGAGTCTGGCTGCGGCGCCCGCCGCCACGCCTACATTCAGCCCTGCCGCTGGCACCTACGCTGCTTCCCAGTCGGTAACCATCAGTGATGCGACTGCGGGCACAACCATCTATTACACCACCAACGGCACCGCTCCGACGACATCGTCAACCGTCTATACCGGGCCCGTCACAGTGAGTGCGACGGAGACGCTCGAGGCCACGGCGGTTGCGACTGGATATACCAACAGCGCGACAGCGTCTGCGACATACACCATTTCTCCCGCAGTGCCTGCGCCCACTTTCAGCCCTGCAGCCGGCACCTACACCACAACTCAGACCGTAACCATCAGTGATACGACTGCGGGCACAACCATTTACTACACCACCAACGGAACAACGCCAACAACGTCGTCGACCGTGTACACGGGACCGATCACAGTGAGTGCGACGGAGACGCTGGAGGCTATTGCAGTTGAAACGGGCGATAGTAACGCTGTCGGCATGGCAACCTACACCATCGCTCCGGTTCTGCCAACGCCCACGTTCAGCTTGGCAACCGGCACCTACACCACCACGCAGACCATAACCATCAGCGATGCGACGGCCGGCACGACTATCTACTACACCACTAACGGCACAACGCCGACAACATCGTCAGCCGAATACACCGGCCCAATCACAGTGAGCGCTACAGAGACGATTGAGGCCAAAGCGGTCGAAACGGGCTATACGAACAGCGCAGCATTTTCAGCAACCTACACCATCGCTCCGGTTCTGCCAACGCCCACGTTCAGCCTGGCAACCGGCACCTATACCACCACGCAGACGGTAACCATCAGCGATGCGACGGCTGGTACAACCATCTACTACACCACTAACGGCGCAACGCCTACAACGTCCTCAACCCTGTACACAGGCCCGATCACGGTTTGCGCATCGGAAAAGCTGCAAGCTATTGCTGTCGAAACAGGCTATACCGACAGCGCAGCAGCTTCAGCAACTTACACTCTCAATCTTCCCGCCCTGCCCGTACCTTCATTCAGCCTCGCCGCAGGGACCTATGCAAAGTCGCAGACCGTGACCATCAGTGATGCGACGGCGGGTACGACCATCTACTACACCACAAACAGCACCACGCCCACGACGTCTTCGACGCCGTACACCGGCCCGATTACGGTCGGCGAAACGGAAACGGTGAAAGCCATAGCGGTAGAGACGGGCTATATCAATAGCGTCATCGCTTCGGCTTCTTACACCATTACGCCCCTTCCCACACCAACGTTCAGCGTTGCAGCCGGCACTTACGCCAGTATGCAGACTGTCACCATCAGTGATGCGACGGCAGGCACAACCATCTACTACACCACTGACACAACAACACCCACTGCATCCTCGACCCCGTACACCGGCCCAATCACGGTCAGCGCGACGGAGGCGGTAAAAGCGATTGCGATGGAGACGGGGTACATCAAGAGTGCTGTAGCCACTGCGGATTACACCATTACGCCTCTGCCCGCGCCTACGTTCAGCGTAGCGGCAGGCACCTACGCCAGTATGCAGACTGTCACCATCAGTGATGCGACGGCAGGCACAACCATCTACTACACCACTGACACAACAACACCCACTGCATCCTCGACCCAGTACACCGGCCCAATCACGGTCAGCGCGACGGAGGCGCTAAAAGCGATTGCGATGGAGACGGGGTATATCAAGAGTGCTGTAGCCACTGCGGATTACACCATTACGCCCCTTCCCGCACCGACGTTCAGCGTCGCAGCCGGCACTTACACTACTACCCAGACCGTGACCATCAGTGATGCGACGGCAGGCACAACCATCTACTACACCACTGACGCCACAACACCCACTGCATCCTCGACCCAGTACACCGGCCCGATCACAGTTGGCGCAACGGAGACGGTAAAGGCGATTGCGGTGGAGACCGGGTGTATCAAGAGTGCTGTGGCCACTGCGGATTACACCATCAATACAGGAGGTACCACTTAAATTCGCGACGATAAACCACCGAAAAGGGTGGACCGACTTGAGCGGGGCCGCGTTAGCAACTCCGCTCAAGTCACTTTGAACGGCTCACAAAAAAACCGAGGCTCGGCCAGGGTAGTCTCATTTCAGCAAACGACAATTGGCGTTCCTAATTCAAGATGAATATCGTTCTCTGGAGGCCGCAACAACGACTCGCAATGTACAACAAGCAACCATAACGCACCACAAAATCAGCTCAAAATGAACCCAAAGCAAGGTAATGACCAGCAAACAACTTCGTCTTTCAGCAGCCTGCTAAAGCGAAACCAGGGCTACCGTGTCTCGTTCAGTTTTGTACAGGGTTGCCGCTGTCTCCGTTCCCGGCGAAAACCTGTTGCCGCAGACCCCGCTCCCTGATGGTCGCGTCAACTCAACGGCAGTGCTTTCCAGATTCAGCAACCCTGGTTTCGCTATAGGCTGCCGGGCGACCACACCTGCAATGGAGCAGACGCTCGCGGGACGCTCGCGCGGAGCTATTCGTGTTGCGTCAGAAAGGCAACCACGCCAGGCCCAACCTGTGCGGTACATTGGAGAGCAGCCAGATGGCCACATCCGGGAATGGCGTCCAACGCTGATTGCGGCACCAGGCGATGGATTTTCTGGGCCTGTTCAAGCGGAGTAATGCGGTCTTCTGCGCCCCAGACAATCAGGACCGGCATGTTGAACTGGGGGAGCAGCGCGTCCGTGGCGTCCTTGCCGGTGAGCATGGATGCGAGGGCGCGGTGAATCACCCAAGCGCCTTGCTGGGAGTGGCGCAGAATGTCCCGCGCGACAAAGGCGGGAATTGTCTGGGGATGGGGCGTGAGCAACGCGTTGAGCTGGTCGAGTTCAGATGCGTTCGCTGGCGTGAAAAGCCGCGTATCCCAGTTCGGCTTTTCGTAGATGCCGGCGCTGTCAAACAGCATGAGCCGCCGGATGCGTTCGGGGTGGTCAAAGGCGACGCGCTGCACAACCCAGCCACCCATGGACCATCCGCCCAGGTCAACCTGTCTCAGGCCGAGCGCATCGAGAAAGCTGACCACGATCGCGGCCTGGTCGGGGATGGAGTAGGAAAAATCAGCCGGCTTTTCGCTGCGGCCGTAGCCGGGTAGGTCGGGAATGTAGACGCGAAAACCGGCACTGACGAGATAAGGGGCGAGGCTACGCCAGTCCTCGGCGCTGCCGCCAAGGCCATGCACCAATACAACGGCGGGGCCATGGGATGGTCCTTCAGCGAGGTAGTGCACGCGATAGCCGGAAACGGTGATTGAGCGGCTCGCGACGCCGGTGATGCACTCGTGCAGGTACATACCCGCGTCGAAGTAGCTGACCGGGCGAAACCAGAAGCCGACGACGGCCACGACCGCAATCCATGCCAGCGTGCCGCCGATCCAAAGCAGCTTGCGAACCAGGCTCATCGGGCATCCCGCCTTTCCGCCTGCAACGTCTGCGCGCGCAGCCAGCCTTTCTCGATTACGCGGACGGCGATGGGGTCGAGCTTGAGGGCGCTCGGGCTGTGCCACTCCGCTCGCTCCAGCCAGTCGGCACGCTCCACCCAGCGCACAGCGTCCGCATCGGAAGCAGCAAGAAGTTCACCGCCGGTGACGCGGCAGAGGTAGTCTGCGATCACGTAATGGTAGCGAACGCGGCCGTCGACGCGGTGAATGCGATCAAGCAGTTCGATCAATTCTATGGGCTCGACGATCAGGCCGGTCTCTTCCCTCACCTCGCGAATGATGCCGGCAGTGAGCGACTCGCCCACTTCAAGCAAGCCGCCGGGCAGCGACCATTCGCCCTTGAGCGGCTCTGTGCCGCGGCGGACAAGCAGGACGCGGCCCGAATCAACCACAACGGCGCCGATGCCGACCAGCGGCGTTTCCGGATACTCTCGCTGCATAGTTCTCCGCTCAGGGTAAATCCTGGTGCCTGGGTGAGAAACATGAGTCAGAATAAGCCTTCCTGGTAGGCCCTATTCTGTCTCACCAGAAGGGTGCACCTCATGGTACGTCAAGTTCCATTCAACCTATATTCAAGGTATCTCCCCTATCACCAATGACTTCCGCAGGCAGCCCATTTGCCGATTATTTCTCTCCATCCGCTAAACTGTCATTAAGGGTTGCGCACCGTGCGCAGATCTGCGGCTTCGCGCCCGGCTCTCCTGGGTTGCACAAGAGCCATTGCCAGTTCCCTGTTTTCCGGAATTTGGCTTCCAGGTTCTTGAACACAATCTACTTTATGGTAGAGCCCTTCCACCGGCGCATTGAAAACAGTCAATTTGCCCCAAACACCCCGGGTACGGTGGGGAGGGGTACGCGTCTGGCAGCGGCAGTTTGCCCAATCCCTATTTCCCTACTTCATCCACCGCATCAATCCCGCCGGCGTCAAATCCGCATTCAGAATCACCCGCGGCGCACCCATCGCGACACAAACAGCTTCCGCCGCCAGATGCCCTGAACGCGCCGCGCTCTCCATCGTCGAAGGCCATCCAGTAGCCGTCCAATCTCCGGCGAGAAAACAGCTCGGCCACGGTGACACCGAAGTCGGCCGCGCCGCATCAATCCCCGGCGGCACGCCAAACGTAGCGCGCACTTCCTTGATCAGCACGGCCTTTTCCAACTTCGCGCCAGCAACGGCGGGAAAAAATTCGGCCAGCTCTTTCACAGCAAGCGCAATCGCCTCTTCACGGCCCAACGCAGCAAAGCCTCGATCTGCGCTGATTACCAATTCGACGTAGCTTCCCTTCAGCTCCCGCCACGGCTGCAAATGGCCCTTGTTATACATCCAGTGAATCTCGCGATCCAGCAGTACCGCATGTTCAAGCTCCGTAATCTCGCGGTCAAACCACAGATGCACGCTGCAGATAGGCCAATGCTCGTGGCGTTCAACCTGCGCTGTAAGCGCATTCACTCCGTCCGCAGGCGGCATGCGCGGAATCAGTTTCTGCGTAGCGTCAAACGGCAGGGCCAGAACCAAAAAATCGGAGAGCAGCACCCCATCGCGCGTCGTCGCTTGCCATTGAGAACTCTCCTCATCCCAGTCGGCCGACTCCACATTCGCATTCAACACGATCTTCGCCCCATACTCCGTCAAATACTTCGTAGCTCCCGCGTAAAGTTCGCTCAGTGGCACCGAGCTCATTCCCATCGAGCCCGCATACGCTGAATTCATAAACAGCTCGCGAATCACCTTGGCCGCATAAGGCAATGCAATTGAGTCAATATCCGCATTCAGCGCGCTCGCAATCACCAGCCGCCAGAAGCGATCCAGCGCGCCCTGCGTCTGTCCATGGCGCGCAAGCCATGCGCCCAGGCTCTCGGCTGAATCCTGCGGCACAGGCCGCATCAGCGCACTGAACGCGCGGCCCAGCGCAACCTTGTCCGCAAAGGAGAATGCATGCGCCGTCATCAGTTTCGGCAACCCATGCAGCGGCGCAGGCAAGAAGGATGGTCCAAGTTTCGACCGTCGTCCTCCCGGCTCAATCATCGTCATCTCGCTTGTCCAGTGGATCTGTTCCGCAACGCCGATGCGTTTGTAGAAGCCAACCAGATTGGTGCAGCAGCCAAACAGCACATGCTGGCAGTTGTCGATCACTTCACCCACGCCCGGATGCAGATACGAACTGGCTCGCCCGCCAAGATAACCGCGCCGTTCTACAAGCTGCACGCCCAGTCCAGCTTCAGCCAGTGCACAAGCCGCGCTCATCCCCGCCACGCCGCCGCCGATGACCGTGACCGTCTTTGCCGCGAACTGAGATGTTCCGCTCAACCCGCGATCCTCACCCAGCCCATCTTCGCCATCCCCACGGCCAGTATCCGCAGCTTCTCAATCGTCGGCACGCTCGCACGTCTTGAAAACACATCGAAATCCGCAGCCTCAATCCGCTTCAGCAGCGCATGGTAAATCGCCACCAGCACTCCCAGTGCCGGCCGGCTCTCCTTGTCAATCAGCGGCATCAGCGCCTCCGCCGACTGATAATACTTCTCCGCTCGCTGCCCAATCTCCTTCAGCAGTGCGCGTTCCGGCGCCGTCGGCCCAAGGCCCTTCGCATGATGCAGCAGCGACTCGAGAGCTACTCCATGCGCCTTCAAATCCTCCAGCGGCAGATACACCCGATTCCGTTCCGCATCTTCCGCAACATCGCGCAAGATATTCGTCAGCTGAAACGCAATCCCCGTCTCCTCGGCCAGCTTCTCCGCGCGCGGGTCCGTGTATCCAAAGATGTGTATGCAAACCAACCCAACCACCGACGCAACCAGGTAGCAGTAACGATACAAATCCTCAAATGTCGCGTACGTATCAGGCCCGTCCCCATGCCCCGCATCCAGATCCATCGTCACGCCGGCCACCAGCTCATCCAGCAGCGTCAGCGGAATCGCGAATCGCACCGTCGCATCGCGCACTGCGACAAACACCGGGTCGTGCGTCGATCCGCCCGCGCTCGCCGCGCGCCACGCCGCCAGCCACGCCTCAAGGTGTGCGCGTCGCATTGTGATTGGAACGTTCTCGTCGTCGGCCAGATCGTCGGCCTTGCGCATGAAGGCGTAAATAGCGCAGATGGCGTTGCGCCGCGGCGCAGGCAGCGCCACAAAGGCGTAGTAGAAATTCTTCGCTTCGCGTTTGGCAATTGCCCGGCAGACCGCGTAGGCCTCATCCAATTTGGGATCGTGCGTCAAGCCGCCGTCTCTGCGCCCCGTGCGCGCTTCCCCGGCCGGCCAAAAGGCAACAGCCGCGCGCCCACTGCCCTCAGTGCCAGCTTGAGCTTGGTGCTCTTTGAGATCGCCGGCCGCGCGCTCAGCACATCGTAGGTGCGCTCTTCAATCGCGCGTAAAATTTCGAGACCACCCCGGCTAAACAAGTCCAGATCCAGCGCCAGGCTGCGATTTACCATCCCGATCAGCGGCAATCCCTCTTCAAACAGTTCGCGCGCGTAGCTCACCTCCGTGCGCATCAGGCCGCGGAACTGTTCCGTGACAATTCCCTCCGCCAGCGTGGCCTCCGGCACATGAAAGACCTCCATGTCCCGCTGCGGAATATACACTCGTCCGCGTGAATAATCCTCGCGCACATCCTGCCAGAAATTCGCAAGCTGCAGCGCCGAGCAAGTCGCATCGGAATACCGAAACTTCTCTTCCACGTCCTCGCCATTCACCTCGCCGGACGCGTAAAGCACCAACCGGCCCACAGGATTGGCCGAATAGCGGCAGTACCCCAGCACATCCTCCATCGTCGCGTAGCGTGTAACCGTCTGGTCCTGGCGAAAAGCCGTCAGCAAATCTGCAAACGGCTCCTTGGGAATCCCGCACTCGCGAATCGTCTCGGCCAGCGCCACAAACACCGGATGCCGCGCCTCGCCCTCGTAGCAAGCATCGAGCTCTTCGCCCCACAAGTTGAGAAGTGCCAGCGCCGCAGTCGGATTGCCAACCTCATCGCTCAGATCGTCCGAGATGCGGCAGTACGCGTAGATCGCATGAAAATGCGGCCGCAGCGCCTTGGGCAGGAACCACGAAACCACATGAAAATTCTCATAGTGCGACTCCGCGAGTTGCTGGCAGTACGCACGCGCTTCTTCCAGTGAAGGCGCAACATCGGGGATGCGATAATTCTCCGGCAGCGCGGCCCAGGCGCGCATCAGGAGCATATCTCTGTCCAGCGAATCGTTTTCGGAGAGGGAGCCCTCGGTCGTGATCATTCGTTCCCCTCAGGGCACAATGGCTGTCTTGATTTCGCTGCTGCGCTTCATCAGCTTCTCAAAGACCCGGTTGAGTTCGTACAGATGCGCATGGCCGGTGATGAAAGCCCCCGCCTGGAATCGCCCGCCGCCAATAATATCCAGCGCCTTGCGGCAGATCGCCGGCGTGTGATGAAACGTGGCCCGCAGCGTGATGTCGCTATAGTGAATCCGATTCGTGTCGAGAGTCACGTGTGTCCCCACTGCGCATCCGCCGAAGAAATTCACCGTGCCGCCCTTGCGCACCAGTTCAACCGCTTCCTGCCACGCGTCGGGAACACCCACCGCTTCAATGGCAATGTCCACTCCACGATTTTTCGGAGTCAGCTCGCGCGTCTCGCGAATCGCCTTGCGAATATTGGTCGTCTGCACCACGTGCGCCGCGCCCAGTTGCCGAGCCGCTTCCACCTGCCCATCGTGCTTCACAATGGCAATCACTTCGCACCCCGACAGCGCTGCCACATGCAGAATCATCAGTCCCAGCGGGCCGCCGCCAATCACCGCGACAATATCGCCAGGACGCGGACGCGAATCCTCAAATCCATGCACCGCACAGGCCAGCGGCTCAGTCAGCGCAGCGTGCTCCAGCGGCACGTGGTCGGGAATATGCAGCGTGTTCTTGGCAACAATCCGCGCCGGAATGCGAATGAACTCGGCATATGCTCCGTTGTTGAACAAAAGGTCGTCGCAGAGGTTTTCCTGCCCGCGTTCACAAAAGAAACAGATCCCGCAAGGCGCCGAGTTGAGCGCCACCACGCGGTCGCCTGGTTCAAACCCGACCACGCCCTCGCCCGCCTCCACCACCGTTCCTGCCAACTCGTGGCCAAACAGCGCCGGAGGCACAATCATGCGCGCATGGTAGCCGCGCCTGAACACCTTCAGATCGGTTCCGCAGGTGAGCGCAGCGCCGACCCGGACCACCAGTTCACCTGGCGCGGCTTCTGGCACGGGAACGCGCTCGATGCGAATGTCTTCGCGTCCGTGGAGGATTGCGGCTTTCATGGTTGTCGCCATCAATGCCCTCCTAATCTGCACCCCGGCCCAGAACAGGCTCAATCATAATCTTCATCGAGTCCGCCTTGGGATGCGAAGCAACTTCGATGGCCGCAACCGCCTCATCCAGCGGAAAGCGGTGCGAAATCAGCTGTGTTAAGTCGAATCCGTTGCGATAGCCGTTGAACACAAGATCCGTCACTTCATCCAGAATTGGGAACGACGACGAGTACGACCCCATCAGCGTCTTTTCATCCATGCAAACCGCGCCTGGATCAAACGTGGCCTCGCCGTGCTGCGTCTGCGCAAACAACATCACTCGCCCGCCCGGACGCACCGCGGCCATCGCCGTCTTGATCAGGGCGTTCCCGCCCACGGCAAGCACCACGGCGTCCGCACCACGGCCTTCGGTCTCCTGAAGCACCCGCTCCACCACATCTTCTGTGCCTGCATGAATTGGATGCTGCAGGCCAAATTTAGCTGCAATTGCATGGCGCTCGGGATAGAGATCGGATGTCAGCACGCGCGCCCCTGTTCGGCGAGAAAGCGCCGCCCACATCAGCCCGATCGGTCCCTGCCCAATCACCAGCACCGTATCGTCCGCAGCCAGCTTCAGCAGCTTCACGCCCTTCAGAACCGTATTCACCGGCTCCACAAACGCCGCCTGCTCAAACGGAACGCCATCGGGCACCCGCACCACGCCGCGGTTCGCCACCACAAAGCTCATCACCCGAATGTACTCTGCAAAGCCGCCGCCCGACGGCTCAAATCCAGCCGTAACACCCACCTTCTTGTAAAGCGGGCATTGCGCCGGCGTTTGCTTGCGGCAGTAGTAGCAATCCCCGCACGGCACATGATGGAACACCATCACCCGTTCGCCCACGGCGTAGCTCTCCACGCCCTCGCCCACTTCCACAATGGTCCCCGCCATCTCATGACCAAAGATCCTCGGCGCGGAGTGCGAGCCGGTGTGAATCTTCTTGAGATCGGTCCCGCAGACCCCGCACGTGGCCACTTTTACCAGCAGTTCGCCAGGCCCGATCTTCGGGACTGGCACCGTCTCCACGCGCATGTCGTTCACGCCGCGGTAGACGGCAGCCTGCATCTTAGCGGGAATTGCGGCGGGAATCTTTCCCGGCTCGCTCGCCTCGTCCCACTGGCCTTCAATGTTTGAGATTTGGGTAGCCATTGCGCTCTCTGATGTATACCCTTTCATCGAGAAAATCGAGCACGGCTTCCCGTATGCTCTGGGAAGCCTTCCTGCTATTCTCGCCCATTCGGACAAGCGAGGGCCAGTACCAAGGCCTCAGAATCGAAAAAAGTACCATCCCGGTCATATCGAATCGTCCATCCGGGCGGATAAAACGATTGAAATCAGGCAATTTGTCGTTAAACCCGTCGCTGATCCCCTTGATTGCATAAAACGGAATCCCCCGCATCTGAGCCAGCCGCGCAACACCCGCAGCCTCCATATCCACCAAGTGCGCCTCGTATCCCGCCGCCAACCGTCGCTTCTCAGTCTCATCCGCAACCCGAGGGCTTGTCACTAAATCCAGATGCCGCGCTGCTCTCTCATGCACTGCCGGAGTTTCCCGCCCAGCCGGAGAAAAATGAGCCATGTCATCCTGAGCGAGCGCAGCGAGTCGAAGGACCTGCTTCTGTTTTTCGTTTTCCGCCTGACGGCCAGACTCAGCATCAAACCGCTCCCCAGTCCGCACATCAATGACTCCCGAAACAGAGTAAGCACGTCCGGTCTTCAGGTCTTCGCTCAACGCCCCGGCCCATCCAACCGAAATCACCATGTCAAGAGCGCCATCCTTCTCAGCCGCCGCAAATGCCCGTGTCGCCGCCTCTACGCCCGCCCCAGCGCAGGCCGCCACCCATTCCCCCTCATCGAACTTCCAATGCCAAACATCGACGCCTTCACTCCCCTCATGCGCCCAGTTCCGCACCAGTGGCTTCAGCTCCCCAGCCATCGCAGCAATGATGGCGATTCTGGTCATGCGGACGGTCCGCCGGTCACCACCGAGTCAGAAGCCCTGAACTCCCGGGAAGGCTCCATAAACGCGAAAACCAATTGGACTGCGAGCGCAACCGCTAAAGAAACTAAGGAAGTAATTCGCCATCCCTCAAAGAGACAAAACGCAACAGACGCGATGGGCACAGCAATGGACATCAACCACAGCCCACTAAGACGAAGGTCCCGTAGGCACTTGATCGTGTGCAGGGCCCAAATCCAAACTCCGAGCGGCGACAACATCACATAATACGCAACTCGCCAAACTTCATGGGCAGCGAGACTGCTGTGTAGGACGAATATCGCCTGGACGATCAACATAAGTCCAATGACACTGAAGGCCCGAGATGACGGCTTTCCTGGAGCAGATGAATTCAAGGTCTCACCCATAGATTCCCCTTCCGACCTCACCCCTCACGGCGCATACCCATTCGCCCTGAACCACTCAATCGCCGCTCGCATCGCCGGATACACCGGCACAATCCTGAAGTCCAGTTCCTGCTGCGCGTGCGCACTCGACGCGTACATCTTCTTGCGCCCCATGCGCACCTCTTCCAGCGTCGCTCGCGGCTCCTTGCCGCGAATCCGTCCCGTGATCCACTGCTCAAAGAACGCGTACGTCGCCGCAATCGCAAACGGAATCTTCACCGTCGGCGAAGGAATCCCGGTAATCGCCGACATCTTGTCGAGAATCTGTTTCAGCGTCAGGTTTTCTCCGCCCAGAATATAGCGATGCCCCGGCTGACCCAGCGTGAGCGCGGAAACATGCGTCCGCGCCACCTCGCTCACATCCACCAGGTTCAGGCCCGTGTCCATATACGCCGGAAACTTCCCATTCAGGAAGTCGACGAAAATCCGCCCTGTCGGCGTGGGCTTGGAGTCATTCGGCCCAATCGGCGTCGTAGGGTTCAGAATGATCACTTTCTGCCCACCCTTTGCAGCCTTGATCGCTTCCTGCTCGGCCATAAACTTCGACCGCTTGTAGTGCCCCACCATGTCTTTGATCGAAACCGGCGTGTCCTCGTTAATCACCAGGCCATCGCTCCGGAAGTGCATCGTCGCCACGCTCGATGTATAAACAAACCGCGGTACACCGGCCTCGCGCGCCATTCTCAGCAACTCCCGCGTGCCGTCTACATTGGCGCGGTACATCGCCGCAGGATCGGGAATCCACAACCGGTAATCCGCCGCAACATGGACAACCGCATCGCAACCCTCAAGCGCCGAACGCAGCGATTCCGGCTCGGCCAAGTCCCCAACGACCGTCTCCCCGCGAACACCTTCAAGATTTTTCAGATTGCTTGTTTTGCGAACCAGAACCCGAAGGTCAGCACCCTCGGCCGCCAATGCAAGCGCCACATGATGGCCGACAAATCCGGTAGCGCCTGTGAGGAAGACTTTCATAAACCAGTTGTCAGCGGTCAGTTTTCAGTCGCCAATTCGCGTACGTGCACCACGACTGTGGGTGACCCAACAAAGAATAGCGCATGTGAAGGGAAATCTGATGCAGCGATCAGTCCCAACTAATCACTGGCCACTGAAAACTGGCAACTTAGTCCAGCGCTTCCGGAACCAGTTGGATTCCCTTTTCGCCGGCCGCCTTCTTCTCGTTATACTTCTGCACCCAGTCTTCCCAGTGCTTCCCCGCCGCGCGGTCCTTGCCCGTAAACTCAAGCCGCGCAATCTCCGCGTAGCTCACCTTGCGCTTGTCAGTCGCCTTGGGCGTAAAGTACTGCACCCACGATTCCGCCAGCGTAGCGCCGGTAAACCGGTTGAAAATGTAAGCCTCAATCACTTCGCCGCTCTTGAGGGTCAAAGTCACATCCCCGCGATAGTCAAACGCCTTCTCAAACGCCTGGCGCACATCCTCGTCGCTCGCAAACTCGGGAATCCATCCTTCCAGGTTCTCGTGTTCGAAACCCGGAGCAACCTCCATGGTTTCGATCTGCTCGCGGGTATATTTCAGCACTTCAGCGCTCATGCGTTGGTCTCCTCAAGCGCGCGCTCCGGCTTTGCGATTTGAACAAGCTTGGCAGCTCCGTGCGGAGCAGACTCGTTCAGCAGCTTCAGCGCATGCTTGTCCTTGTACATGCTGAATGTCCCCTTGACCATCGCCCAGAAGCCTGACATGCTTCCGAATCCGTCAATCACTGCCGTCGGCTCATAGCCGCAGCTCACCATGCAGTTGGCGCACTTCGCGTTGCCGCTGGCCACGCCGTACTCCTCCCACTTGGTGGTCTCCATCAATTCCTTGAAGGTATCTACATACCCGTCCTGCAACAGGTAGCACGGCTTCTGCCAGCCAAAAATGTTGTAGGCCGGCGAGCCCCACGGAGTGCAGTCATAATTCCGATCGCCCATCAGAAATTCCAGGAACAATGGCGACATGTTGAACTTCCACGACTTCTTCCGGTTCGACAGAATCGCGCGGAACAACCGCCGCACGCGGGCCCGGCCCATGAAGTGCGTCTGGTCTGGCGCCTTGTCGTAGCTGTAGCCCGGCGAGAGCACGATGCCCTCCACGCCAATGGCCATCATCTCGTCGAAATGCGCGCGCACGCTGTTCGGATCGGTCCCGTCAAAGAACGTCGAGTTCGGCGTAACACGGAACCCGGCTTTGACCGCGGCCTTGATGCCCTCAACAGCGATGTCGTATCCGCCCTCGCGGCACACGCTGAAGTCGTGGTGATCGCGCTGTCCGTCCAGGTGCACTGAGAAAGTCAGATACTTCGACGGCGTAAACTCATGCAGTCTTTTCTTCAGCTCCAGCGCGTTGGTGCACATATACACATACTTCTTGCGCGCCACGAGTCCGTTCACGATCTCGACGATTTGGGGGTGCAAAAGAGGCTCGCCGCCCGGAATCGCCACCATCGGCACGCCGCACTCTTCCACCGCCGCAAAGCACTCTTCGGGCGAAAGCTGCTTCTTCAGAATATGCGGCGGATATTGCACCTTGCCACACCCGGCGCACGCCAGGTTGCAGCGGAAGAGCGGCTCGAGCATCAGCACCAGTGGATAGCGCTTCTCGCCCGACATTCTCTTCTTCAGCACATAGGTTGCAACCGTCCACATCTGTGAGATCGGAACAGCCATCTTTGAGTCACCCTCCAGCGCCCTCGTTGTCGGCGCGTCCCTTGAATTCTGTTTGTAGCTGCTAGCAAAACAAAACGCCAAGCCAGTCTAACAACAAGCCAATAGCTGGAAGCTAACAGCTAGAAGCTGCTCTTCCGTTCCATCGCCCGCCTGTAAGTGGTCAACGCCAGCAGCGGGAAATATTGCCGGTACAAGTTATAGGAAAGATAGAAAACGCGCGGGAAGCCCGTTCCCGTGATGATACTCTGGCGCACGCTTCCTTCACCCATCGATTCATCCCAGCTTCCATCCGCCAACTGCTTGCCCAGCAACCAGCGCACGCCTTTGGCAACCGAGTCGGACCGGTCATCACCCGCGGCCAGCAATCCAAGCATCGCCCACGCCGTCTGCGATGGCGTGCTCGGGCCCACGCCGCGCGTGTTCGGGTCGTCGTAGCTGCCGCAGGTCTCGCCCCAGCCGCCATCCGGGTTCTGCACCATCCGGATCCACTCCGCCGCCTGCTGCACCTGCGGTTCGTTGTGATCGAAGCCGATCGCGTCCAGTCCGCGCAGAACCAGGAACGTTCCATAGATATAGTTCCAGAATTCTTCCCGTAATGTCCACCGTCGGCGGATCAAGCATCGCGTTGTGATCGGCGAAGGGAATGTACTGGAAGATCATCTTGGTGTTGTCTTTGTCGAAGCTGCCCCAGCCGCCGTTCCGGCACTGCATGGCAAACTCCCACTCAATCGCCCGCAGTGCAACCTGGTGCTGATACCGTTCGCGCGGATTGTCCACCTTGTTCAACGCCAGCAGCACCTGCGCCGTGTCGTCGGTGTCCGGATAGAACTCGTTGTTGAACTCGAAGTACCAGCCGCCGGGCTCTGTGTTCGGCACCTTCACGGCCCAATCGCCCTTGTGCCGCACTTCCTTGGCCAGCATCCAGTCCGCCGCCTTGAGCATGCGTGGATCGGTTGCCGGCACACCGGCCTCGCCCAGCGCGTAGACGGCCTGCGCCGTATCCCAAACCGGAGAGACGCACGGCTGCATGCGGAAGGTCGGCTCCGGCATAGCATCATTCGCCGGCTCTTCAATGCCCAGCTTCTCAAACTCATCCCGCGCGCGAATCACCTGCGGATCGTCTTCGGAATATCCCAGGCAGCGCAGCGCAATAATCGCGTTCATCATGGCCGGATAAATGGCTCCAAGACCATCGGTCATCTCCAGCCGCTCCAGCATCCACTTCTCCGCCTTCGCCAGCGCCAGTTTGCGCAACGGCCGCAGGTGAACTGCTTCAGCAAAGTGCAGAACCCGGTCAAGCATGATGAAAATGTTGCGCCAGGAGAGACGCTTTTTACGGTCCAGTTGCAGCCGCAATTCAGCATTCGCCCGTCCGCCTACAAACAGCTCGTCAATCCCCTGTTCAGGCGGAATTTTCTTGTAAGGCTTCTTCGCGTAGATAATCGCCAGCGGCACAAGAATCGACCGGGACCACGAAGAGATTTCGTAGATGTTGAAGTAAAACCAATTGGGAAAAAGAACAATCTCCGGCGGAATCGCAGGCACCGCGTCGTAGTCGTACTGACCCAGCCCGCAGAGATACATCTTGGTAAACGTGTTGCATGCCACCACGCCGCCATTGGCCAGAATCCACTCCCGGCACTTGGCCAGCCGCGGATCATCCGCCCCAATGCCCATCAGCTTCGCTGAGAAGTAGCACTTCACTGAAAGCGAGATATTGCCCGGCCCACCCGGAAAAAGGCTCCAGCTCCCGTCCTCGTTCTGGTAGCGCATCATCTCTGTGAATGCGCGCTGCAGGCGGCCGGGGTCCCCACTCTCCAACTGCGTGTGCAGGTAGATATAGTCGGCCTCGAGCATCGAGTCCGCTTCCAGCTCCCCGCACCAGTAGCCTTCAGGATGCTGCTGCGAAAGCAGGTACTCGGTCGACCGGCTTACCGCCGCTTCCACCTCAGACAGGTCCGCATCCAGCCGGCCAAAACGAGGCACGGTCGCCGTGTTCGCGAAAGTTGTCTTCCCTTTTTGCAAACTCATGCGGATTAAAACGCCTCAGGTTCTCTTACAAGAACTCAAATCAACAGGTAAAACGGTCGTGGCCGGAAAATGGCAAACTGATCACTGACCACCGTTTCACCGCACCGGCACAGGCTCCGTTCCACCCGCTCCGCCAATCGCCTGGATGATCTCAGGCGGCAAGCCAAACCGCACATTTTCCGGCATGACTTCTACCTCTTCGACGCTGTCAAAACCGTTTAGTTGCAAATAATTGACCACGTCTTCCACCAGCACCTCAGGCGCCGAAGCACCGGCGGTAACGGCGACATTATTCACGCCCTTCAGCCACGCCGGGTCGATCGCCTGGGAGTTATCAATCAGATACCCCATGGTTCCCAGATTGCGCGAAACTTCCACCAGTCGATTCGAGTTCGAGCTGTTGGTCGAACCCACCACCAGCACCAGTTCCGCATTGTGCGCCACGTTGCGCACCGCAACCTGCCGGTTTTCAGTGGCGTAGCAGATGTCCTGCGAGTGCGGCCCGGCAATATTCGGAAATTTCTCCTTGAGCGCGTGAATAATATCTCGCGCCTCGTCCAGGCTCAGCGTCGTCTGGGTCAGGTAAGCCACGCGGTTAGGGTCGGGAACCTTCAGCTCCGCAACCTCGGCAACGTTTGAAACCACTTGGGTTACGTCCGGCGCCTCGCCCAGCGTGCCCTCGATTTCATCGTGGTCGCGATGGCCAATCAGCACCAGCGAATAGCCCTGCTTGGCAAACTTCACCGCCTCAATGTGAACCTTGGTCACCAGCGGACAAGTCGCGTCAATCACCCTCAATCCGCGTCCCTTGCTCCGCTCGCGCACCGCCGGCGAAACGCCATGCGCCGAATAAATCACCCGCTGCCCGTCGGGAACATCGTCGATCTCGTGAACGAAGATCGCTCCTTTTTCCGCCAACTCATTCACAACATAGCGGTTATGCACAATCTCCCGGCGAACGTAAATGGGCGCGCCAAAGGTTTCAAGAGCGATCTTTACAATGTCGATCGCGCGCACAACGCCGGCGCAAAAGCCGCGCGGCTTAAGCAACAAAACCCGTTTCTGGCTGGGAGATGTCTCGGCGGAAGAACCATTCGAGATGGAGTCGAGAACAGTAGTGGTCACACAATCAGTATATCAATGGACTGATCTTGAATGTTGGGTATTTCATGTACCCCATCCCAGCGATTGCACGCTTCTACTGGGCTTGCAAACCTGGCGCCTGATCCGACGCCTATCCGCCCGAATGGACGCCTGTTGCCCGGTAGCTCGTCCACGGCGTCTGCACCCGGTAAACCGGAGTCGCCGTCATGCTGGCTCGCGCCACTGCCAGCAGCTTCCGGCGCACCAGCCAGCCCACCGCCGTCTGCGCCGAGCTCTTCGACACGCCAATCGATTCGGCCAACTCGTTGTAGCTGATCTGCACCGCTTCATCGCGCCGTTGTTGCTCCGCCGCGAGCCACAGGTAGACAAGAAAACTTACCGGCCTCTTGTCGTGCCCCACCAGGTCGCGCATCAGCGTGTCGGTCACGTACTCGTCGAAAACTGGCATTGCTGTACCTATCATTAGTATAGCAATGACAACCAGATTGCATCCGCAAAGCGGCCCGGATAGAGTACGGGAATCTCAACCTGGAGGTCTTTCATGATTCGTGGCATCAAGCTCGTCAGCATCCCGGTCAGCAACCACGATGTGTCGCTGAAGTTCTACACCGAACAGATGGGATTCAAGGTCGCAACAGACCAGGCCTTCGGCCCCGGCCAGCGATGGATCGAGCTGCTCATCCCCGGTTCCGATGTGAACCTCGCGCTCTTCACCCCGCCCGGCCATGAAAACCGCATCGGCGGATTCCAATCCGTTACCTTCTGGTGCGACGATGTCTTCGCCACCGCCAAGCTGCTCAAGTCAAAAGGAGTGGAACTGGCCGAAGAGCCCCGGAAGGAAATATGGGGAACCATGGCCAAATTTAAGGATCCCGACGGTAACGTCTTCGTTTTCTCCAGCAGATAGTGGGCAACGGTCACATACCCGCGAGAGTTGCAGGAAAAATTGAGCCCGATAACTTCAACAACCCATGAATGTTACAAACCATGACTCCCAGCCGTAACAGATTTCAGCAATCCCATTGACATCCTTTGGATTTTTCTCTTCATCTCAGCCCAGGTGAGGAGGAAGTATGAACAAATCCAGGGTTCTTGCACTTACTGCTGCACTCTCAGTCTGCTTTGCCGTTGTCGCCTGCTATCACCCCAGGCCGGCGTACGCAAGTGGACAAGTCGCTGTCGACGTTGGCGTAGCGCCCGACTGCCCCTACGGCTACTACGACGTTCCACCCTATGACTGCGCGCCTTACGGTTACTACGGTCCGGAATGGTTTACCGGCGGCGTCTTCATCGGCGCAGGTCCGTGGTTCCATGGCCCGGCCGGCTTCCATGGCCACGTGAATAACCGCTTCGATGTTCAGCATGGCTATACCGGTCCGCGCCCTAACCGCGGCGACAAGGCCGAGCCGGGTAAGGACATCAATCACATCCAACATTTCAAAGGAAACGAAGTGCGCGACGGCCGCGGACATGTAGGCAAGCACTAAACCATTTTCAATTCAAGCGTGAACGGAATCCACCGTGCCCCATCCATTGCGCGCCCTTTGCGCAATGGGTGGGAAAGCACACACAGAGGCCCGGGTGGACCATCAAATCCCATGCCTCCCGTGTGAGGCCTGGGCCCACTCTCTAGTCTAATATGCGACTTAGTCGCTCGAGGTAACTCGGAATAACTTCAAGGAAGCCGTGTCCAGGTCGCAGTCCGGCCAAACAGCGATACGCCGACAAACCCGCGCATGTGCAGCTGATCCTTCCCAACGGCCCATATCTTGCCCTTGTAAACCTTGCCGTTCTCCGGATCAAGAACAGTCCCATCCACCCAGTCGTCGCCCTCGGGACGAAAATCGCGCAGGATCACCATCCCCAGGATCGGCTGTTTGCTCGCCTCGCCCGGGCACTTGTCGCACAGGTCATGCGGCGTCCGCCCCGGCCGCACCTCGGTCACTTTCCCCATCAGCTTGCCGTTTTCGAGATAGGTTTCCACCTTGCCGCCCGGCGTACCGTCGTTGTTGACCACCTGCCAGCGCCCCACAGCGCTTTGCAGCTTCGGCGAGAGTTCCTGCGCAAAACTGATGTGAACGGCAAACAGCGCAACCAGCGCAACACTCAATATGCAGAGGGATTTGTTTCGAGTTGATTTCAAGACGCCTTTTCCTCCGCATGGATTCTAGTCCCCGCACGCGAAGGATTGCTGGCTATTTGCTGCTCGCGATCATCTGCGCCGCATGTTGCAAGCTCGTCTCGGTCACCGTGGCGCCCGAAAGCATGCGCGCCACCTCATGCGTGCTCGCCCTCTGATCAAGCAGCCGAATATTCGTCTTCGTCCGCCCATCCGCCTCACGCTTGTCGATCAGGAAGTGCTGATCCGCGAACGCCGCAATCTGCGGAAGATGCGTCACGCACAGCACCTGCTGCCCCCTGCTCAACGACTTCAGCTTCTGACCCACAGCGTCCGCCGCGCGCCCGCCAATCCCGATATCGATCTCGTCAAACACCAGCGTACGCGGCGTTGGAAACTTCTTCTTCGGTTTCACGGCTCCTTCTTCCACGCTCACTTTGAGAGCCAGCATCACCCGCGACATCTCGCCTCCCGACGCAATCTCCGCCAGCGGCTTAAGCGGCTCGCCCGCGTTGGTGGCTATGCGGTATTCCACCTCGTCCCAGCCCGCGCCCGTCCAGTGCGATTGCTGTTCGGTCGTCGTCACGGCCACTTCAAATCGCACCTTCATCGCCAGCGAATTGATCTGTGTCTCCGCCAGTTTGGCAAGCTTTGCCGCCGCAGCCTTTCGCTCTTTACTCAGCGTTGAAGCAGCTGCCTGATACGCCTTGGTAGAAGCCTCAACATCCGCCCGCAGCGCCTTCAGAATCTCGTCGCGATCTTCCACTTCCGCCAGCTTCACGGCCACTTCTTCGCCAAAAGCGATCACCTCTGCAACCGTCTGTCCGTACTTGCGTTTGAGCCGATCGATCGCAGCCAGGCGGTCCTCAATCTCCGCCAGTCGCTCCGGGCTTGCATTGATCCCCTCGGCATAATCGCGCAGGCTCGCGCTCACATCGCCCAGCGTCGCGCGCGCCGACTCCATTTGCTGCGCCGCCTCCGTAAATCGCCCATCGTAGCGCGCCAGCTCCTCCACGTTGCGCAAGGCCGCGCGCAATGCGCCCTCAGCCGATGCGCCGCCCTCGTAAAGCTGATCGAATGCATTCATCGCCGCCGTGTACAGCTTCTCCGAGTTAGCCAGAACCCGCTTCTCCGTCTCCAGCGCCTCATCCTCGCCAGGCTCAAGCCGCGCCGCCTCAATCTCCTTGCGCTGGTAGCTCCACAGGTCCACCATGCGCAACCGATCCTGCTCGCCCTGCAACAACTCATCCAGTTTCTCGTGGGCTGTACGCCAGCGCCCAAACGCCTCGCTCACCGCCTCCGTTGAAATCCCTCCAAACCGGTCCAGCAAAATCCGCTGCTGCGCCTGGTCAAAGCTGGTCAGCGTCTCTGTCTGCGCATGCACCAGCGCCAGTTCCGGAGCCAGTTGCTTCAGCACCGCAACCGTAGCCGGCTGATTGTTCACAAACACGCGGCCTTTGCCGTTCGACAGAATCTCGCGGCGCAGAATAATCTCGTTGCCCTCCGCGTCAATGCCGTTTTCTTCCAGGATCGCCTCGGCTCCCTGCGTCGACTCGAACACGCATGCGACCACGGCCTTGTCCGCTCCGTGGCGCACCACTTCAACAGATGATTTGCCGCCCATCAACAGCGCCAGCGCATCCACAAGGATGGATTTGCCCGCGCCCGTTTCGCCCGTGAGCAGGTTAAGCCCCGGCCCGAAGACGGCAATGGCATGATCGATGACGGCGTAGTTTTCCGCGCGGAGTTCGACGAGCATTCCTGGGTCAGCCCCTTAAATCCTGATTCCTGCCTCAATGACTGGAATCTCAGCGATTTACGCCTGACATTCCGTGCGCAGCATAGCATGAACGGGCGCCCCGAGGGGCACACCCGTTGATCCTTTCCAATCAGGCAGGCATCCAATCGATAACTTGGAACACCGCACCCCGTCTGATACGGTTGATATTGAGGTGAATGCCGATTCTTACTGCTGCCTTGCTCATGTTTCTGCAAGCGGACGGTGGCGCGGCCCCGGCCACTGTGCCGCCGCCCGAGGGACCAGCCGCTCTCATCGATCTCTTTCACAACATTGGTTCAGTCGCCACCGGAGTTCTGATCCTGCTCCTCCTGGCCAGCCTCTACTCCTGGACCGTGATTCTGGGCAAATCGTCCACCTTCAGAAAAGCAACCAACGAGACTCGCCGCTTCCTTCGCGGCTTCCGCAGCGCAAGCCGCCTGCAGGAGATTTCAGTCCTCGCCGCCGACTGCCCGCGAAGCCCCCTCGCCCAGGTCTTTGAAGACGTCTACGAGACCTACAAGCGTCAGACCGGCGGCGCAGGCCCGCCGCGCAGCATGACGTCTCTCGAGCGCTCGGCGCAAACCGCCGCCAGTGAGGCCGTCACCGCCCTCGAGCGCCGCATGACCTGGCTAGCGACCATCGCGTCCACCACCGTCTATGTCGGCCTCTTCGGAACCGTTATGGGCGTCATTGACGCGTTTCATGGCCTCGGCTCCGCTGGAGCAGCCACTCTGCGCGCCGTCGCTCCCGGCATCTCTGAAGCGCTGGTCACCACCGCCGCCGGCCTGTTTGTCGCCGTCCCGGCCGTCGTAGCCTTCAACCAGTTCACCGCCCGCGTCAGGGTCTTTGCCGCGGCCATCGACGACTTTTGCCGGGAGCTGCTGAACTCGCTGGAGGAGATTCCGGTTCGTACGGCGGCGCCTGCGCGCGCCCCCGGAGCAGAAATTCCCCGGGAGGCCGAACGTGGCGTTCACCAGTAGCACCGGCCGCACCCAGACCTCGCTGGCGGAGATCAACGTCACTCCGCTCGTCGACGTCGTCCTGGTGCTGCTCATCATCTTCATGATCACCGCGCCCGTGCTGCAGTCGGGCATCGATGTCTCGGTGCCCAAGACGCGCACCGTCAAAGAGATTACCCAGCAGCGCGTAGTGCTCACCATCAACAAGGATCAGCAGGTCTTTCTCGGCGATCAGCCCGTGAATATTCATGAAATCGCCGACAAGCTGCACGCGCAGAACAGCGATCCGCAACATCAAACCATCTATCTGCGCGCTGACGAAATGGTTCCCTTCGGCGTCTTCGCCACCGTGATGGACGCCGTGAAGCAAGCCGGTATCACCAACATCTCGATTGTGACGCAGCCCCTTGAAGGCAAGTCAAAATAGGAAAGTCTGATTCAGCGGTTGTACTCGGATCAGCGGCGGTTTTGAAAGGGCACGGCTTTAGCCGTGCCGCCTTTTCTCCCAGAGGGAGAAGTGAAAATAGCCCAGGACAAGCGCAGTCCTGGGTCAGAGACAAACAAAACCCTTCGTCCTGTAGCGACGATGTGAATCCACCCCGGGATAAGACGGCAAAACGAGTCGGGCTTTAGCCGCCGAGGGAATGCTGAAGAAGATATGAACGGAGTCATGGGAGGCAGCGAGCAACTGGAGCGTGAGCTCACGCCAGACCGTATAGGCGGCCCGGCGGCAGGCTCCCTCTTACTTCATGCTGTGCTCTTCGGCGGAGTCCTCTTCTACGGCTATCTCGCCGGCTTCTTCACGCACAACCTGTGGGGCAATCCCGGTGAAGGCGGCGCCATCGAAGTAAAGCTGGTCTCGGCCGCGATTCCCCTGCCCTCCGATCAGCCGGTGAATGACAACGTGCTCACCACCGAGACGCCCAGCAAGGCCCCCGCGCCGCCCGCTCCCAAAACCGAGCAGAAGATTGACGATACCGCCATCCCCATCTCCGGCAAGCAGGTCAAACCCGAGAAGCAGACCCAGGTAAAAACCCAGCAGCATCAGCCTCCGCCCCCTCCAGACAATCGTGCCCGCTTCGGCGAACAAAGCGGTTCCGCGCTGCCCCGCGCCACCATGGCGCAAAATACAGCATCTAACGGACCAGTGAGCATCAGCAATGGTGACTTCGGCAGCCGCTTCGGGTGGTACGTCGAGATCATCAAGCGCAAGGTAAGCCAGAACTGGAACAAGTATGAGGTTGACCAGCACACGCCCAAGGGCACTTCGACCCAGATTTACTTTGAGGTCAGCAGCCAGGGAATCCCTTCGCACTTCAAAATCAACACACCCAGTGGAAGCCCGACGCTCGACCAGTCCTGTCTCCGCGCAACCCAGCGTGTTGACACATTTGGCCCCTTGCCGCGGGAGGCGAACCTTCCCTACCTCAATGTCACTTATGATTGTACGTATGAATGAGTCCCGGCGCGCTCGTCACAAGGCGCACCTCCCCACCCCGAACCAAGGTCTACCCGAGGAAGGACCGATTCAAGCATGAAGATTCTCTCCCGGATCATCCCCTTTTCTGCCGCACTTCTCGTCAGCCTCCTCACAGCACAACTGCAAGCCCAGGACTGGGTGCACACCGGCACCAACATGGGCAACGACCGCATCCGCATCGCCGCGGCGGACTTCAAGCCTGTCGGCGCCGATCCGCAAACTCCCGCGCTCAAAGCCACCTTCGACGCCACTCTCTACAGCGATCTCGCCAATGCCGGCATCTTCGACATGGTCTCCAAGAGCATGTCGCCCCAGTCCACCCCCGGCTCGCAGCAGGAGATCAATCTCGGCCAATGGGCCGACGCACCGGCCAACGCCGCCATGGTGGCCTTCGGCGCATTGTCCTCCACCAACGGCCGCCTGGTGGTCTATGGCTGGCTTGACGACACGCACAACACCACCAATCCCCAGGTCCTCGGCAAGCAGTACAACGAGGCCGCCACCGACGAAATGGCGCGCACCGTCGCCCACCGTTTTGCCGACGAGATCATCAGCCGCCTCGGCGGTGGCATCAACGGCATCGCCGAGACCAAAATCTACTTCGTCAGCTCCCGCACCGGCTCCAAAGAGATCTGGGCAATGGACTACGACGGACAAAATCAACATGCCATCACCCATTTAGGCAGCACTTCGCTCTCTCCCCGCATCTCACCAGATAACAGTCGGCTCGCATTTGCCTCCCTGGGCCGCGAGGGATGGTCGATCCGCATGTATTCCCTTGAGTTGAACCGCCTGGTGGCCTTCCCGGCCGGAACGGCGGGCGGAAGCAATTTCTCCCCGGCCTGGTCGGGGGATGGCACCAAGATCGCCTTCTCTTCAGCGCGAACAGGTGATCCCGAAATCTGGGTTGCGGACGCCAACGGCGGCAACCTGCGCCGCGTCACCACCTTCCGCGGACCTGACATCGCACCCACCTGGAACCCCCGCACCAATGCCCAGATCGCCTGGGTCAGCGGACGCACCGGCCTGCCGCAGATCTACATCATGGATCAGGACGGCTCCAACGTGCAGCGCATCACCGATGGCGGTTATGCCGTCTCGCCCTCGTGGTCGCCCAACGGCCAGTTGCTGGCCTTTAGCTGGAATCGCAAATACGGTCCCGGCGACCCCGGCGGCGTCGACATTCATGTCATCGACATCGCCAGCAAGCGCTATCTCCAGATCACCCACGAATCGGGCAGCAATGACTACCCCTCCTGGGCGCCCGACGGCCGCCATATCGTGTTTGAGCGCGCCATTGGCGGCAAAACCGAGATCTGGTCCATGCTGGCCGATGGCACTGAGCAGCATCAGCTCACCCATACGGGCAACAACTTCATGCCCAACTGGAGTTGGAAGTGATTTTCTTTCGAGGCTGGAAACCTGTTTGGATTGTGCAAAGAGCACAGAATCAGCGGGACTCACTGAACTATGATGGATTCGTTGCCTTACCCGCCAACATCTGCACTTGTAGATGGGTGGGGTCGTTTTCTTGAATCGCCGGCTTCGCATTGCTTTTTAAGACCCGATGCGGCCCCGGCCCTAACGAAAACGTTCTTCTTTGAGTGACTCAGGCCGTATCCATGCGGAATGCCGCAGGATCAGGAAAGGCCGGCTCACTCGGAAGAACGCTCTTGAATTCGCGGAAGGAGTAATCCCTTGAAAGAAAGCAATCGGATTCTGATCCCTGCTCTATTGCTTGTCGCTTTGGTCGCAGTTGCAGGTTGCAAGAAAAAAGAAGCGCCAGTGGGCCCCACGGAGACTGCTCCGCCCGCCGCCTCAACGCTCGCTCCCATCGCCAAGCTAACCGCAAACCCCGCCGTCATCTCCGCCGGCGACCAGGTCGAGCTCTCCTGGCGCACCAGCGACGCCAACAGCGTCTCCATCGACGGAATCGGCGACGTCCCCACCTCCGGCGTCAAGACCGTGACCCCCACCACCACCACGACCTACCACCTGGTGGCTCGCGGCGACGGCGGCACAGCCGACGCTACGGCCACGGTAACCGTGAATCCGCCGCCTGCCGTCAGTGTCCCCTCCACCAGTATGAGCGCCGAAGAAGACTTCAAGGCCCATGTCCAGGACATCTTCTTCGACTACGACACCTACGACATCCGCACCGATGCCCAGGCCACCCTGTCGCGCGACGCCGCCTACCTCGGCAGCCATCCCGACGTCAAAATCGTGATCGGCGGCTACTGCGACGAGCGCGGCTCCAACGAATACAACCTGGCGCTGGGCCAGAACCGTGCCGACGCCGCAAAGAATGCCCTCGTCACCGCGGGCGTTGCCGCCAGCCGCATTCGCGTGGTCAGCTACGGCAAGGAGAAGCCCTTCTGCACCGAGTCGACCGAAGAATGCTGGCAGCAGAACCGCCGTGCCGGCTTCACGCTCGACCGGTAATATGGAGTGAGAAGTGAAATGGCGAATGAGTGAAGAAGTGACCAGTGGTCGGCGAAAAGTGCCCCTGGTTCACCTCTTCACTCATTTACTGTTCACTGCCCGCTGTTCACTGTCCACTGTTCCGATAGGTGAAGAATGCAAATAGCACGTACAATTCGCAACCGCTTCCTCATGACGGCGCTTCTTGCCGTCGTTATTGGCGCTGCGCCCAGGCCGGCGCACGCGGCATCCAAAGAGATCATTGAGCTCCAGACCCAGGTGCAGCAGCTGCTGGACATGGTGCAGCGCCTCCAGTCCACCATGGACTCCCGCTTCAGCGTTCTGCAGAACCTGGCCCAGCAGACCGCGGAAACCGCATCCCAGATGACCAGCACGGTCAACGCGCTGCAGAAGAAGATCGACGCGCAGAATGAGGCGGGGGGCGGCAAGCTGGACACCGTCTCCGGGCAGATTCAGTCGCTCAACGATTCGGTCGACGAACTCAAGTCGCGCATCGCCAAGCTCGACAAATCCATCGGCGATATGCAGACGCAACTCCAGAATATTCAGACTCCGCCGCAGACTGCCGCTCCCGCCGGATCCGACGGCGCTCCTGTAACCGCCTCACCGGACGGCAGCCCCGCGCCATATTCGCCTCCCGCCGCCAACCCCGCCGCCAACCAGGCCCCACCCCTGAAGGAAACCTTCCAGGCCGGCGTTCGCGATTACAACGCCGCGCGCTACGAGGTCGCCGCAGGCGAGTTTCAGTCGGTGCTGCAGTTCTATCCCACCGACGACCTGGCCGGAAGCGCCGAGTTCTATCTGGGTGAAATAGCCTATCGCCAGCAGAACTACGCTGAGGCGGTCAAGGCCTACAACGCCGTTCTTGAAGGCTTCAGCGGAAGCCCCAAGGCACCCGCCGCGCAACTACGCAAGGGATTGGCGTTGATTCAGCTGGGCAAGAAAGACTCCGGCATCCATGAACTGCGCAGCCTCATTCAGCGCCACCCGCAAACCCCCGAGGCCGCACAGGCGCGCAGCAAGCTCAACGGCCTGGGCGTTAGAATTACCCCCGCAGCGCGCTGACGCCCACAGCTTCTCCCGGCCCAACCGGACCTCCAAAAGCATCTGCTAAAAAGCGAAAAAGGGCCTGCTAAAGGCCCTTTCTTCATTCTGGCGCCACAAATCTACGTGTTGTTCTTGAGAGTTGTACTGATAGTGTTATAGGCAGATTCGAGCCCGGATGCCAGCACCTTCATGCCGGCAATCGCTCCAAACGCGACCAGGGCAACCACCAAAGCGTACTCGACCAGGTCCTGACCTTCCTCTCGTTCCCTCAGGTCCTGGAACATGAAATACAGTTTCAGAAGTAGACGATTCATTGAGCCTTTCTCCTTGCCGCGCTCCTTGCCAGGCAGACTACCGGAAATCCACGTCAGTAATCTTCACAGAAGTTACTGAGGGGAAGCGCATTCACGCTGCGTCGGCTGGACAATTGAGAGAGATATTCGACCTCTTTGCCGAGTGTATAGTAATTAATTTCTGAGCGTATATAACACTAAAAAGCCAAATGACTACACTTTGGGTGCCATTTAGTAACTAGCGCGGAATATGCAGTCCAGCAGTCCGCCGCAGCGGAAATGCTTCTTCCGCCATTAAAAACGGAAATTGGTCGGGAATTGAGGAAAGGGGGGCGAAAATGAAAAGGGAAAAGGGCAGGGGGAGTCATGCCCTTCCAATCGACTATCTGGTCCCAGGAGGTCCCGGGGATCTGGAGAGAAATGCGTTGAGGGATAACTATAGCCAAACCAGAGCCCAGGAAGCACGATGCCAAGTGGCTTTTTCCTCAAGAAAAAGCCGCCTCGCGCACTCTCGGCAAGGGCACGTTTACTCTGGTTTCGCTCTAGTCGTCCACCGGCTTTCGCCGACCCACGGTTGGATGAAACGGGCGGAGGGAGCAGGGGCCTTCAGGCCCCTAATGCGGCAACAGGCTACGATGGCCTTTAGGCCCGGGCATCTTCGTCGCCTTATTGTTTTGTTCAACCTACAAAGCAGTTTCTTATCAGACTGAGGCTGCCAGCGTACTGCTGATTTGGTTGAACGCTGTGTCGAGCCCCCTTGCCAGCGTATGCATGCCGGCAATCGCGCCAAACGCAATCAGCGAGACTGCAAGAGCATATTCAACCAGATCCTGGCCTTCCGTACGAACTTTCAAGTCCTGGATCTTGATCAAGAGTGCGAGAAACAAATTGTTCATGAACTGAATTCTCCCTGGTTTAGTTTGGCTCAACCTGCATGCTGGGTCGTACGGTGCCGCTCCACACGTGAAGGGTTCACGGGAAGGGCTTCCAGGTCTGCTTTGGCTGGTTTCTTGAAGAGGCCTGTTTTCAACCTCTTGGTCGAGTTTACAGAATCTGAAATCGGCGGGTCTATAACCCAAATTGGTTGATCCAATGCGCTGTTGGTGTCATTCAGTAACCACCATGCCGTTTTCGGGACTCATCCGCTGGCCATACGGCATCAACTCCATGAACGGTTGATCCCGAATTCTGATGGCCTGTTGATAAGCTGGGTTTGTCGCGCTCCTCGGGTATACCGAACGGTGATGCTTCGCAAAAGCTCCATCTGGCCTGAATGGCAGACAATATCGAACGCGGGAACCTCCGTGGGCTCCGCATTTCTGGGGTCTGTCCTCTAATTCCCGGGGACGCAGCGCCGGGAATTATAGCGAAACCAGAGTAGCTGTACCAAGGAAGCATGATGTCAAGTGGCTTTTTCCTCAAGAAAAAGCCACCTCGCGTACTCTCGGCAGGGGCACGTTTACTTTGGTTTCGCTCTAGAGGACAGACCCTCGGCTTCTCGTTAAACCATAAAGCAGGAAGCCTTTCGCGCCCCTCGTCGCGTCTAACCATCTGAAAGGCGAATAATGGCGACTTCCACGGTCATTGCGCCCACTTCCAGGCGCTCCAGGTTTAAGACTGTTCTCTGGATTTCCCTTGGTCTCACCACGCTCTTTGTCTTCATCACTTCTGAAGTTCTTCTCGTCACCGATTACCCCATGTATCACGCCTACCGTCTGCAGGTCATCGCCGACCGCGGCCTTCTCATCCCCCATACGCTCGCCGGAATCTTCGCTCTCTTGATCGGTCCCATCAATTTCTCCTCGCGGATTCGTCAGCGTCGCCCCCAACTCCATCGCGTCCTCGGCCGCGTCTACGTCATCTCCGTCTTTATCGGCGCCGCAACCGGAGTAGCCCTCGCCAGCGGCCGTCCGGGCTTCCCTGGAACCTGCGGGCAGGCGGCAGCCTGGGTCGTCTGCACCACCGCCGCCTTCATCACCGCTCGAAACCGCCAAATCATCCAGCACCGTCAGTGGATGGCCCGTTCCTACGCCGTTACCTTTACCTTCGTCTCCAGCCGCGTGCTCAACCTCTGGCCCCGTTACTGGAGCCACCTCGGCGACTCCCTCTCTGCCGTTGGCGTCATTGCCTTCACCCTCGCCTCGCTCCTCATCGTGGACCTTGGCCTGAACTGGCGCGAGCTCACCACGCGTCGGAGTTGATGGCCGGTTAGAAGGTCAGGAGATTTTCATAGCGTCGTCAAAAACGCGGGAGAAACCGACTCCACCTTTGAAATTTAGCTTGGCAAAGTCTCCTATTTGCCGAAGCTGGCCCCCTCCAGCTCCGAACTGACCACAGGCCCGTAACCGCCCAATTGTCCAACAATCCTCACCACCACGGGCGCATCACCCTCCTGCACCCACACCATCACATCCTTCGGCTGTATGCCGATCAACCGCGCAATCAGGCCCACAATGCCGCCCAGTTCCGGATGAATGCGAAACACGGTCGCCTTTACGGTCTGTCCCCCCGTTTGGAACGGCCGCTCGCCTTCCGGCGAGATCAGGAGCCGAATCATTCGACCGCCGCCAAGTGGCGCCACCATCCCCACCCGAAACGGCGCCGTGTTTTGCGGCACGTTCACCAGCAACGTTCCAACAATCCCGTTCGCCAGGTCAGCCGGCAGGTCGATGTGCTCGCTACTGACGTGTGTCTTACCGTTCCTGTCCGTTGTGCGGCTGGTTGTTATGCCGCTATCGGCTTTCACTGCAAAGTCGATGGGCTTCGCAAAGAACGGCCCCTTCTGTATGTGATGGTCGCGAACTAGCTGAAAAGTATCCTTCTGCCTGTACGTCGTCGTCTCATCATCAATCGACCCATCCGCAAAGTGATAGCTCAGGTGCATCGTCACTTCGTCGCCCTGCACGTCCTGCGTAAAATCAACCTGGGCAATGATCTTTCCATTCTCGGAGCGCGCCACCATAGCCGCATGCCTCGGGAGTTGGATATGCCTCACTGAAATTCGTTCCGCCTGCGCTGCGACACCCAACACGATTGGCAAAAAAGCGGCTATAAGGAGTCTGCTTCGCTCCATCCAATACCTCGCCCTAACTACCCCGCTCTAACTACCCGGCCCTGACGATCAACACTAAGATGCCAACGGTGCGCTAAGTGTCTCACTTCAAAAATGCGTGTCTCACTTCCCTTGCCTTACTTCCATCGCCTTACTTCCCTTGCCTTACTTCCATCGCCCCACACACAACCGTCCCGGCCGCCAATGCTCCACCGTCACCGCCTCCCGCGGAACCTCGGCCGCCGTCAGCAACCGCATCCAGTCCTCCTCGCGAAGGGCTCGCCGGAAGGACACCGGCGCATCATGCCGGACAAACCGGTGCCACCCCACCATCCTCTCCACCAACGAAAACATCCGGCAACTCCACTCCGACCGCTCCAGATCGTTGATAAACCAACCTCTCTGCGCAGTCGCTTCCATCCACCGCAGCAGCGCGACGATCTCCTCATCCTCCAGATGATGTGCCATCAGCGAATTCACCACGATATCCACCGGCTTCTCCGGCCGATACAGCAGAGCATCGCCGGTCACCCACTCGATTCCCAGCTCCTTCGGCGTCGACTCCGCTGCCGCGCGCGCCGCGTATGGATTCAAGTCGATCCCAGTCAACTGCACAGCTAAGCCGCGATTCCGCGCCCAACCCGCAATCTCCCGCAGCAGATCGCCCCCGCCGCTGCCCACATCCAAAATGTGAATTGGGGTACCCAAATTTCCGGGGAGCCGCTTCAGCCAATTCAGAGTCGGCCGATATCCCAGCAGCCAGCGGTTGATCTGCTCCAGGCTGCGCAGGCAGCCGCGGAAATCCTCATAGCTGCACTCGCCGTCCATCAGCTCCGGCAGATCCCGCGGAGAGACCCTCAGTTTGAATTGGATCTCTGCATTAGATCCCATTTGAGCGAACTGTCTCAGCACCGCTGTTTAAGTAAACCATCGTCACGCGCAATAAGTCCTCAGCTCAAATTATAGAGATAGACTTCGCCTGGGAATCTTGCGAAAACTCGAGCGCAGCAGGCCGAAACCAACCTTCTTCGCCTGTCCTCCGTCAAACGCTTGTCGCAGTCCCGTGAATTTCAAACAGCACCACTACCCAACTGCGGCATTGCTCATGTGATACCCATTGGAGCGGTATGATTTCAATACCGGGCCCCCAAAAAGGAGATTCCAGTTACAACGTACCCATTGAGTCAAATTCCCTCCCAAGATGAAGTTCTCGTCCTCGGTGGAGGAGTCGCCGGCTGTGCCGCGTCTATCGCCCTCGCCCGCCACGGACGGCGCGTCACCCTGATCGAACGCGAGCCCACCCCGCGCCATAAGGTCTGCGGAGAATTCCTGAGCGGCGAAGCCCTTGAAGACCTGCACCTGCTCGGCATCGACGTGGCTTCCCTCGGTGCCGTGCCCATCACCTACGTTCGCCTCGCCGCCTCCAGGCGCGCCGCGCAGGCTCCATTGCCTTTTCCCGCAGCCTCCCTCACGCGCAAGGCGCTTGACACCGCGCTCACCGCCGAGGCCATCAACGCAGGAGTTCGCGTAGAGCGCGGCCGCAGTGTGCAGGCCCTCGCGCGCACCGCGCCCAGCCTCTGGCAGGCTACGCTCGACGACAACACCACCCGTGAAGCTCCAACCGTCTTTCTCGCCACCGGCAAGCACGATCTCCGCGGCTACCCGCGTCCTGAGGACCCGCAGCGATGGGTCGCCTTCAAGATGTACTTCCGCCTTGCTCCCGCGCAGTTCGCCGACCTCGCCCACGCCTCTGAATTGATGCTCTATCCCGGCGGCTATGGCGGCATCCAGCCCGTTGAAGGCGGCATTGCCAACCTCTGCTGCGTAGTCCAACAGCGATATCTCGCCCCATCCGGGAATCGCTGGGAAAGCTTCCTCGCAAAGATGCAGCAGGACTGCCCGCACCTCGCCATGAGGCTTGCCGGCGCGGAGCCCTTGCTCGCCAGGCCAATCGCCATCACCCATATCCCGTACGGATACATCCGCGCCACAACAGAGAATGGCCTCTACTGCATTGGCGATCAGGCGGCCGTCATTCCTTCCTTCACCGGCGATGGCATATCGATCGCGCTCCATACGGCGCGTTGTGCCGTCGCTGCCTGTCTTGCGGCCGAGCCGGCGCCGCTCTTCCAGGCCAGGCTACGCTCCGCACTGCGTCTCCAGATGCGCCTTGCCGAAGTCGCCGCCGATGGCCTGAACAACTCCTTCGCGCGCGCTGTATTACCGTTCTGCCTCCGCGTCTGGCCCGGCGTCATGCGCGTAACCGCAAAGCTCACCCGCGTCGCCCAGCACGCCGCCGTCGCCCCCATGCAGGCGCCGGCAGAAATCTAGTTCCGTGTCTCAAATCTTCCAAATGCTCGTCTTAGAACAAAGCTGTCATCTGAGCGCACGGGGCCCCAGGCGTATTGCAGCCTGGGGTGGTAAGCGAAGGATCTGCGGTTGTTCCTCCCTGAACTTTTGGGAATACTCGAGTACCCGCGCCAAAACCGGCTCCCATTCGTCCATAGGAGAGATGCAATGAAATCCTTCCCGCTCTTCGTCCTCGCCGCCGCCCTCGCTCCGACCGCACTCGCCCAGCATCAGACCTTCGCCGTCAATCCCGACGCCAGCCAGATTAAGATAACCCTCAACACCACCCACGAGGTCGTCAACGGCACGTTTCACGTCCAATCCGGATCAATCGACTTTGACCCCGCCGCTTCCAAAATCGCGGGATCGGTGACCGTCCTCGCCGCCAGCGGCAAAACCGGCAATGACAGCCGCGACAAAAAGATGAACAAGGACATCCTCAAGGTCGAACAGTATGCAACCGTCTCCTTTGAGCCGAACACCTATACCGGCGTCATCGCTCCCTCAGGCGACTCCACCATCCAGGTAACCGGAGCCTTCACACTCCTCGGCACGCCTCACCAGATCACCATCCCCATCCTCGTCCATATTGAAGGCACAGCCGCAACCGCCAAGGCTCATTTCGTCGTGCCCTACGTCCAGTGGGGAGTGAAAAATCCAAGCTTCCTCATCTGGAAAGCCGACAACGACGTCGCCATTGACCTCTCTCTCGCCGGCCGCCTTGCAAAATAGAGAGCCCGTCCCTGCGTACTCAACCATGCGCCATGCCGCGGAGAACTCATCCGGAGCCACAGGAAGCACGATGCCAAGTGGCTTTTCCTCAAGAAAAAGCCACCTCGCGCACTCTCGGCAAGGGCACGTTTACTCTGGTTTCGCTCTAATCCAGGTACTTGATCAGGATGACTTCGTTTCCCGTTTCGTTGTAGATAAGTTCGTCGACCGTGCCGGCGGCAAGCAGCATGCCATACCCCCCGGAGCGCATGCCTATCTGGTTGCGCAGAACCAGGTGCGCCGTGGGGTCGTCTGCTGGATTGGCATGAGCTGCGTGGGCGATTGTTTCCCGGCGAAATCCCGCGCCCGGGTCGCGGACGCGAAAGGTCATCGTGCGGGCGGTGCGGATGGCGTTCACCTCGACCACCTGATCAGGATTAAACTTGGCGCCATGCTCCATTGCGTTCATGAGAATCTCGCGCAGCGCAAACATGATTTCCTGACGCTTGTCCTCGGGCAGCTGCGCGGCAAACTCCCTGGCAAACGACATGAGACGCTCAGCCGTGGCCAGACGGCAATTGACCCTGACCGCAATCCAGCCGGGGCGCGCGGAGACGACTTCGATCTCTTCGTTCGAATCGTCGCTGGCGGCTGCATCCTGCACCACGCCGGCAATTTCCCCCGCGTGGAAGGGGAGCGTGAAACATCCGAAGACTCGAGCGCGCAGTGCCGCAATGATCTCGTTCGGTGTGCTGCGAGGCGCGAGCACGACGCACTTGAGACTGGGCCGTATAAGCCTCATCTCCTCGAGCAGTGCGAGAGCTTCTTCAATAACGCTCTCGGCGCCGGTAACGAAGACACCAAACGCGCGGCAGCGCAGCCGATGCAGCGCGTCGATGTGGCCGGCGGCGTACTCGATTTCCAAACCGGCACAGGCAAGCAGTTCACCGATTTCCCGGCTGATGGGGATCGGACTGTCGATGATGAGGACTCGGCTCATAGCGGCCTCTCAGGGGAACGGCTTGATTTTAGACGATTGCCGGAACAAGATCAGCCCTCTTTTATGTCCGGTTGGCTGAAAGCGATTCGTACGAGACTGCAACCGGTCGCGTAAATGCCAAGCTCCTTAGTCGAAGGACCTGCATCTTCTTTTCGTCTGCGCCCCAACCTCCCGTAGGGAACGGATGACAGTAGCGCGGAAGGAGTCTGCGACAGCGAACCCAATCCGGGGAAAGCCCACCACCCGCGCGTCAGCGTCCCGTAGGGACGCGAGGAACCACAAACCCCACCGCCGCACATCCAACCAATCGCCGTAGATGCGTTCTGTAATCAGGGCACGAGTTCACTCGCGCCGACCCCAGCTCCAAAATCAGGATTGGATTTAACCCCTGCACCACCATCTGGAAGCGGACTGTCAGGGTTTCCAACCCCGACAGTCCGAGGGGCAAATCAACACGGGTTTTAACCCCTGCGCCACCACCGGGAAGCGGTAGGTCGGGGTTTCCAACCCCGACAGTCCGAGGAGCAAATCAACACGGGTTTTAACCCCTGCGGCCTCATGCGACGCGCCAGCGTCGGCCGGAGGGAGCAGAAGCCTTGAGGCTTTTGAAACTCCCGACCCAAACAAACGACCGGCTTCAGCCGCGGGCCTTTCAACAACCACCCACCCCAAAACACCCTGGCCACGCACCGGTGAAATCGAAAGCGTCGGCCGGAGGGAGCAGAAGCCTTGAGGCTTCTGAAACTCCCCACCCAAACGAACGACCGGCTTCAGCCGCGGGCCTTTCCAACACCAACCCACCCCAAAACACCCTGGCCCGGCACTGGTGAAATCGAAACTGAAGGCTGGATTCTGGCGGGGTGGCCACGATCTCACGCGAAATCACATTAAGTTGAGGGTGCTCCCGGTCCCTCGCTTTTGGGGACCGGGGAGGTCGAGGGATTGGGCCGACCGCGCATCCACTCTGGAAGTTGCCAGCCTCTTTTCT
>JBEKDE010000108.1:0-15934 GCA_050014515.1 Occallatibacter sp. | reverse complement strand
CGATCACGCAACAACTCGAAAAGGGACTCCCGAATTCCCCAACAGAGAAACCGTCGGTTTTCCCAGGCCTCAGCCTTAAGAAGAGAACCTTCTCCGGTCACTTTCAGCGAGGAATACCTGCGGATTTGCCCGGAAATGTCGAGAAAGTTCGAATTATCCAATGAAGTTGTTCATTATAAATACTTTATGGCGGAGGGAGAGGGATTCGAACCCCCGGTACCCTTTCAGGCACAACGGTTTTCAAGACCGCCGGTATCAACCGCTCACCCATCCCTCCGCAGGTGTAGGCATGTCTTCGATTGTAAAGCCAAACGCGGAATCTTAGGTGGTGCGGTGAAACAACGGCCAGCTCGGACTGATACGACCCCGGCAGAAATGGTTGAATCGATTTTCGCTCGTCAAACTCGCATTCGGATTCGCCAATCTCGTTGAAATTACAGCGCATAGTCTGCCCGGGGTGTTAAAACAGTTAGCAATGGCAAAGCGATCCAAACCAGGGACTGAGCCGAAGCCGGGCCAGCCAATCAGTCTGCGCACGTTGGGGGAATATCTCAACCTGTCTCCCGCGACCATCTCTCTGGTGCTCAACAACGCCCCAGGCGTCAAGTCCATCCCGCAAGATACACGCGACCGCGTCACCGCCGCAGCGGCCAAATTCGACTATCGTCCCAGTTTTTATGCCCGCTCCTTGCGCAAGCGCCAGACCTTCTCCATCGGCGTACTGGTTCCCAATCTCAATGACCACTACGTCTCCCAGGTGCTTACTGGCGTCGAGGAATACCTGATCGAAGAAGGCTACTTCTACTTCACCGCCAGCCATCGGCGCAAGCCCGATCTGATTGAGGAATACCCGCGCCTGCTGCTGGATCGCTCCGTCGAGGGCTTCCTCCTCATCGACACCATCCTCGAGCACAGCATGAAGCTGCCGGTGGTTTCTATCGCGGGCCATCGCAAGTTCGAGGGTGTCACCAACGTGGTGCTTGATCAGCGCCGTGCCGCCGAGCTCTCGCTGCGGCATATTTATCAGCTCGGCCACCGCAAGATCGCCTTCATGCGCGGCGCCAGCCACAGCTCCGATGCCGACGACCGCTGGGAGTCGCTGATGACCGTGGCCCGCGAGATGAAGCTGGAGGTGCAGCCGGAGCTGATCGTCAACATTCCGCTTTCCGAATCTACGCCGGCGATGGGCTTCGGGCCGACCAATGAGCTGGTCAACCGCAGTGCCGAATTCACAGCCCTGTTTTGCTTTAACGATCTAGCTGCCATTGGCGCGATACGAGCACTGGTCGATCGCGGCCTGCGCGTACCGGAAGACGTCTCGGTAGTCGGTTTTGACGACATCCAGAGCGCTGCCTACCACAACCCGAGCCTCACTACGATTCGTCAGCCGCTGCAGCAGATGGGACTCACTGCCGCGCGCATTCTGCTGCAACGGATTCGCGGCCAGGCGCCTTTCCAGGAATCTGTATCGATTCTCCCGGAGCTGGTCATTCGCGAGTCCACCTGCCCGCCCAACCCCGACCGCCTGCGCCTCAAAAAAGCTGACCGGTTCTGAAAGCAAAATAAAAAAGAGAGCCATCTTCGGCTCCCTTCTTCATCTGATACTTGCCGTACCTCGCTACTGGACGGTAACACTGAGCGGATTCGCCGTGGTGCTTGTTGCATACGTGCAGTCCCCGCTGTAGGTCGCCGTGATCGAATACGTCCCGGCAGCGTTATAGGTATAGGGCAAGGTCGCGGTTCCTGTGCTCAGAGTTCCGGTTCCTATCGAAACCGGTGTCCCGCTTGTGTCGTCATAGAATGTCACAGTTCCGGTTGCTGCCGCGGGTGCAACCGTAGCCGTGAGCGTGAAGCTTGTTCCTGCCGCAGGTGTGTCAGTGGATGAAGTGAGTGAGGTGGTCGAGGCTTTCAATGTCGACGCCGGATTGACCGTGAACGTGAGTTGGTCCGAAGTACTCGTCGCATAGGTGCTCGAGCCCCCGTAGGTGGCAGTCACATCATGGGTACCGACCGTGCAGAACTCCGTGGCCAAGGTGTAAGCGCCACTCGCGAGCGTTCCAGAGCCCAGCGGAGCTGAAGTCGTTGAGTCGTTGAATGTCACGGTGCCGGTTGCCGCCGCCGGAGTAACCGTGGCGGCCAGGCTGACGCTCGTGCCGGTCGTCAGCGTACCCGCCGCCGGCGTAGACGTGAGCGCCGTGGTAGTGGCCGTAAGGTTCGTGGACGCACTCACCGTGACCGTCACCGCGCTCGATGTGCTCGACTCATAGGTAGTGTCCCCACCGTAATAGGCAGTCAATGAAAACGTTCCTGCCGCGGTAAATGTATAGTTCAGCGTCGCAATTCCCGTCGACGAACTCAGAGATCCGGTGCCGAGCGACGTCGTTCCGTTATAAAAAGTCACGGTCCCCGTCGCCCCGGTCGGCGACACCGTAGCCGTCAGCGTGTCGCTTGTGCCCACAGTGGTTGTGGTGGCGGCTGGTGACAGTGTCACCGTGCTTGCGGTCGAGCCCGTAGGAGCCTGCCAGAAATCTCCGCAGCCGCTCCCAAATCCGACCAGCACCATCGTCAGCCCAAGAAGAATCAGGGTCCTTCCAGCCTTGAAATTCATACGCGTCATTCTGACCCCTCTTCTTTTCTCATGCTTCAATTAGACGCCTGCCTTCCCCCGTGAGCTTCGCCCTCACTTCTGCGGCAGCACCATTACTTCCACGCCCGAGGCAGCATCCTTCTGGTGAAATACCTGCTCCGTGGCCTGCTTGAAATCCTCCCGCTTCGCTCTCGGAATATCGGTAAAAGTCTGCGGATTGCGGTCCGTCAAAGGGAACCACGAGCTCTGCACCTGCACCATGATTCTGTGCCCGCGGCGGAAGGTGTGAAACAGGTCCGGCATGGTGAAGTCGATATCCGCTTCCTTGCCCGGCGTCAGCGGCTCAGGCTTTTCCCAGCTATTGCGAAACTTGGCCCGAAACGGCTCGCCGCGCAGCAGTTGCTGGTAGCCGCCCATGTGGATCGGAGGCGCGTCCAGCACGCGTTTTCCGCCCGTCGTCTCCTCCGGGTCCGGATAATCCTCGGGATAAACGTCAATCAGCTTCACGTCAAAATCCGAGTCCGTCCCCGAACTGGCAATCTTCAGTTTAGGCGAGATGGGACCCGCAATTGTCACGTCCTCCTCCAGAGGTTCTGTCTCATAGACGAGAACATCGGGCCGATAGCTCGCGAATCTTTGATCGTCCACCATATATCTTTGTGGAACCCCGTCCGTCGTGTACCCCACAAACGGCACCGGGTGGTTCGGATCGCTGGTGTATTCGTCCACTCCCTTCGCCTCGTTCGGCGGATCGAAGCTCAGCTTCCCTCCCGCGTGAAAGTAGAGCGTCTTTGCCGTGGCCGCCTTGGGAGGCCACGCGTCAAAGCTCCGCCACACATTCGTTCCTGTCTCAAACACCTCTGCCTTGGGCTGCTCCGCGCCCTTGCCCTTCAGATAATGCTCGAAAAAAGGGAACTGGATGTTGGTGCGAAAGTACTCGCCGGTCTTGGCGTTGAACTGCGCATCACCCAGGTGCGTGCCGTCGCCGCGCGCCCAGCCACCATGCACCCACGGACCCTCCACCAGCGTCGTCCGCGTCTCCGGGTTGAACTTGTTGATCGCGTAAAAGGTCTTGTACGGTCCGCTCAAATCCTCCGCGTCGTACCATCCCCCCACCACCAGCACCGCGCACTTCACATTCTTCATGTGCAGTTCCAGATCGCGCGCCTTCCAATACTCGTCATACGTGTCGTGCTTCATCTGGTCGTTGTAGAGCCAGTTGGAGCCCTTCAGGTAGACCTTCTCCATGTTTTCCAGGCTGCCGGCCTGCAGATAAAACTTGTAACTGTCCGGCGTCCCAAACTCGAATGGCACCGTCTGCCTGGGCGTTTGCGGCTCAGTCTGCGGATGAAAGAACGTGTAGAACCCGAAGTTCGCCGACAGCATGAACGCGCCGCCGTGGTACGAGTCGTCGCCCTTGAAAAGATCCGTCATCGGAGCCTGCGGGCTCGCCGCCACCAGCGCCGGGTGCGAGTCGATGATCGACGCCGACGTGTAGAACCCTGGGTAAGAGATGCCCCAGATGCCCACTTTGCCGTTGTTGTCCGGCACATGCTTGAGCAAAAACTCAATCGTGTCGTAAGTGTCCGAAGCGTCGTCCACATCCTGTGGTGATTTCTTCACATCGATATGCGGACGCATCTCAACAAACTCGCCCTCGCTCATCCACCGCCCGCGCACGTCCTGGTAGACAAAGATGTACCCGCTCTTCTGAAACTCCTCTGACGGCCCCAGGTGTGCCGGATACTGATCCTCGCCATAAGGCCCAACGCTGTAGGGTGTCCTCTGCATCATGAACGGATACGGCCCGCCCGCAGTGTCCTTCGGAACGTAGACAGCCGTGAATAGCCGCTTGCCGTCGCGCATCGGAATGCGAAACTCATACTTGGTGTAGTGCGCCTTGACGGAGTCCTCTTGCGGCGCAGCGGGAGCGCCCTGTTGGGCATTGAGGCAGGTGAGCGCAAGGCCGAAAACAGCCAGAACTGCGAAAGGGAAGCGGCGCAAATTGAGCATGGTCAGCTGAAAGTCTCCTGAGCAACCAGAGTACCCTAGCCGACCCGCCCATTGTCAGTGACCACCAGCGGTCGTCCACTGTCCACTGCTCACTGTTCACCGTCCACTGCCTTTGAAGCCACCTTCTCCGGCACCGTCAGCGGCTTGGTAATCTCGTCGAGATAATCCGGCGTCCCCTCCACCCGCTCCAGCACCGGGTACCGTTCGCCGTCGTGGTAGTCAATCTCCGCATTCGACACGAAACTATCCGCCTGCACAATCAGATGAATCGGCTCGGTGCCACCCTTGGCTTCGCGAATCGCCGTCCTCAGCGCATCGGTTGAAAAAATCTGTCCATTCACCGCCAGAATCTTCTCTCCCGGCGCCAGCCTCGCCTTGTCCGCAGGCCCATTCCAAAGCACGTCCGCCAGCGTCCCATCGGCCCCAACCCTTACGCCAATCGAGTACCAGCAATCCAGGCCCCGTCTGCGCATTCCGCCTGCTTCGCCCGCCATCGCCATCGTCCGCTCTGACGCGCTCGGCTTGTCCTTGTACACCAGCTTGTACCCGCCCTGCTCAATCCCCGCCAGATCCGCGCGCGGATTGATCTTGTCCACGCGGTCACGCAGAAACGTCGCCCAGTCATACGGCACAACCTGGTTCAGGTCCGCAACCAGTTCATCGAATGTGTACGGCACAATCAGTGGCCCGGTGTTCCCGCCCTTGGCCAGGAAAATCTTCTGAAAATCGTCCAGCGATTTCTTGTCCCCGGTCAACTTTCTGATCAGCGTGTCCGCATCCAGCCACAGCAGTTGGCCCTCCATGTAGTAGTCCTGCCCGCGCTTCCAATTCGACCACGCAGGATTGCCGCCGCGCAGAATGCTCGCCGCAACTGCCGTATCTTCAGTCGGCCGCCACTCGCGCCCCGGCGTGTAATCAAGATTCGCCGCAGACATCGCCAGCACATCCCGATACTGCGCCTGATTCTTCAGCCCCGACCGCGCCGCCAGCACGTTGCCCAGGTATTCCGTCATGCCCTCATACACCCACAGCAGCGCGCCCTCTTGCGGAGTAGCAAAGTCCGGCTGATACAGTCCCACCGGCCTGCGATACTTCCCATTCCACGAGTGCGTAAACTCATGCGAAAGCAAATCCGACTCGGCCAACTGGTGCGCATCGTCCGAGAATCCCTTTTCGCCCACGCCATTGTCCGAAGACTGCCCATGCTCCAGACCCTCGCCGCCCGCAACGTCACTGAGCGTCAGCAGAAAGTGGTACACGTTGTAGTGGTGCGATGCGTAAAGCGCATCTGCTTCGCGCACCAGGTTGCCCACCTCGGCCAGCGTCGCCGGCCGCATGTTTGAGTCCTCCGGATAGTCTGAAACCACGTCAAGATAATGCTTCGGCGTAATCGTCGGAGCCAGCGCAAACTCGTGGAAGTACTGCCCGGTAATAATCGGCGAATCCTCAAGCTGCTCCACGTTGGTCACAGCGAACTTCGTCGTCGACCCCGCCGCCGGAACTGGATAGGAAGCTGCGTCCACAGGCTGCAGCGCCGTTCCCACGCCCCATCCCGCCGGCACCTTCAGCGAGGGCTGCACCGGAATCTCGCGCACCGGAATATGCGCCGGATACAGCAGCAGCTTCTCCCACTCCAGCACCGCCATCTTCTGCGTTACGCGCGCCAGCACAATGCAGTCCAGGTGCGCATGCAGCGTGGTCACGCCCTCGGGCACGTCCACATGAAACTCGTAGAGGTCCACATCGTCGCGCCGCCACTTCAGAGGCTTGCCATTCGCCGTAAACACCACGCCCGTTATCGAATCCACCGGCCCCGTCGGCCTGTGATTGCCGGGAATCCACTTGGGCGTAGTCAATGTGATCGGCCCGGCGGTCACGGGCAAGTCAATCTCGGCGTGATACAGCTTACGCGGTGCATCCGTCAGGTCGGCAGTAATCTGGATCGGTGCCTTTTCCGCCAGCGCGGGGCTCAACGCGGCCGCAATCAAAATGACAGCAGGCAGGGACGTGGGGAAGGGAATCCTGGACATGGGTTGAAGTGGCTCCTCTCAAAACAGGGTATCGCACCCAACCCGGGCGCCAACTCAATCGACGATCCACCGTTGGGTGCCTTCGTTCAGTTGGCAATTGAATCATGGATGTCATCTTCGCCCCCCATTTATGATTCCGGCCCAATCCCTCACGCATCTGAGAGTAAGCTTGTACCCATTTTGGGAACATGATATTGTTCTTCATGTGCGCATCATCGCTCGAAGCACGCTGGCGCGTTTTGTTGGAGGGCTGGCAGGGAACAAAGACCATCGTGCTGTAAAGGTTGCGCTCGATTCGTGGTTCCATGAAGTCAGGCAAGCGGATTGGAAGAACTCATCCGACATTAAAGCGAACTACGCTCATGCGATCATTGTTGGCGCCGACAGAGTTGTTTTCAATATCAAGGGGAATTCTTATCGTCTTGTGACCGCGGTGGATTATCGTGGGGCCATTGTCTTCATCAAATGGCTCGGGACCCACAAGGAATACGACTCAATCGACGTGAGGACAGTTCATTATGCATCTGAGACCAATCAAGACTGACATCGACCACCACGCCGCCCTCAGAGAGATTGAGCGCCTCTGGGGAGCCCGGGAGGGCACCCATGAGCGGGACAGGTTGGAGGTTCTCGCCACTTTGGTGGAGGCCTACGAAGAGGCAAACTTCCCGATCGACTTGCCCGACCCGATTGAGGCAATCAAGTTCCGGCTGGAGCAGCAAGGCGAAGACAAAAAGGCGCTCATTGGAATCATCGGAAATAGAACTCGCGTTTATGAAGTTTTGCGCAGGGACCGCGCTCTTTCTCTGACCATGATTCGCGAGTTGAATCGTCATTTAGGAATTCCTGCGGAAGTCCTGATTCGTCCCGTTCGCATGCGAAAAAGGACCAGAGTGGCCTAACAAACGGTTCCATCCAACCATCTTTTTGGCTCTTTCTGCCCAAAGAGTGAGAATGCTACTAGGCCCGCGCGAGCGAACAGCGATCACGCCTGTCATTACGCTCGATAGCCTTTCCTTATCCGCTCTTGATTGCTCCTTTAGCCCCCACGTGTTACAAGCTAAACAACAGGGCCGTCCCTGAATCCGCAGTAAAGGAAACCCACGGTTCGCATGAGCGCTGGTCCCCCACTGGAGTTGGACACGCTTTTCGGTGACTACCCGCTCGATCAGGCCTTCGACGAGATGCGCGAGGCCAACGGTGACGTGCGGCCTCACTACCGCGCCCTCGCAGAAACCCTCGCGCGCCTTCCAGAAGAAGAAATCCAGCGCCGCAAGCAGTCCGCCGACCTCGCTTTTCTCACCCAGGGCATCACCTTTACCGTCTATGGCCGCGACGAAGGCACTGAGCGCATCTTTCCTTACGATCTGCTCCCGCGCCTCATCACAGCACAGGAGTGGGACCGCATCGAGCGCGGCCTCACCCAGCGAATCACCGCTCTCAACGCCTTCCTGCGCGATGTCTACTCTGACGCGAAGATTCTCTCCGACCGCGTCATTCCCCGCGAACTTGTCTACAGTTGCAAGCACTACCGCCGCCAGATGCGCGGCCTCCAGGTTCCGCGCAACGTCTACATCGCGGTCGTCGGCTCCGACCTGCTGCGTCTCAACACCGGCGAATTTGTCGTCCTTGAAGACAATCTCCGCGTACCGTCCGGCGTCAGCTATATGCTGACGAATCGTCGAGTAATGAAGCGCACCTTCCCGCAGCTCTTTCACAGTTGCGGCGTCCGCCCCATCGAGCATTATTCGCAGCTTCTCCTCGCCACTCTGCGCTCGCTCGCGCCCGAAGGCCGTCCCGAGCCAAACATCGTTCTACTCACCCCAGGCGTCTTCAACTCCGCCTACTTCGAGCACACCTACCTCGCCCGTCAGATGGGCATTGATCTCGTCGAAGGCCGCGACCTCCTCACTCACGACAACGTTGTCTACATGCGCACCACCGACGGCCTCAAGCGCGTCGACGTTATCTACCGCCGCGTCGACGACGACTTCAGCGATTCGCTCATCTTCCGCGGCGACTCCATCCTCGGCTGTCCCGGCCTCTTCAACGCCTATCGCGCCGGCAACGTCACCGTCACCAACGCCTTCGGCACCGGCCTCGCCGACGACAAGGCCATCTATGCCTATGTGCCGAAAATGATCCACTACTACCTCAATGAGGACCCGATTCTTCCCAACGTTGAAACTTATCTCCTCGGCGAAGAGAAAGAGCGCCAGCACGTTCTCGCCAACCTCGACAAGCTGGTCGTCAAGGCGGTCGGCGAAAGCGGCGGCTACGGCATGTTGATCGGCCCCCACTCCACCGCACGCCAGCGCGAAGAGTTTGCCCGTCAGATTGAAGCGAATCCGCGCAATTACATCGCCCAGCCCACGCTAGATTTCTCCCGCGCACCGTGCCTCATCGGCAATCATCTTGAGCCGCGCCACGTCGATCTGCGGCCCTACGTTTTATTTGGTGACAAAGTCAACATCGTCCCAGGAGGCCTGACCCGCGTAGCCCTTGAAAAAGGTTCACTCGTTGTCAATTCCTCCCAGGGCGGCGGCAGCAAGGACACATGGGTTCTGGAATAGCAATTCACACCGCTTTTCGGGAGAGTACGCCAATGCTTTCGCGCGTTGCCGACAGTCTCTACTGGATGAGCCGCTACCTCGAGCGCGCTGAAAACGCAGTGCGCCAGCTCGACGTCACCATGAGCCTCATGCTCGACACCAGCGACACCAGCGCCGAAACTCGCTGGCAGCGCATGATGTCCGCGCTCGGCAAACCAGCCGGCATGGAGTGGAACGGCGACATGGACTCCATGGCCCGCAAGCTGGTCTTCGACAGCCTCAACCACGCCTCGGTGGCCTTCTGCGTCAACGGAGCCCGTGAAAACGCCCGCCAGGTCCGTGAAGAAATCTCCACCGAGCAATGGCAGCGCCTCAATCGCCTCTACCACCAGATGCATTCGCCACACACCCAGACCCAGTTCCGCTCCAACATCAATGACACCCTCGCCACCATCATCGACGGCATTCACCTCTTCAAGGGCGTCAGCGACACCACCATGATCCACGGCCAGGGCTGGCAATTCATCCGCCTCGGCCGCTATCTTGAACGCGCCTACGCCACCGCCACGCTCCTTGAGGTCTATCAGCCCGATCTCTTCCATCTGCAGGAGCGCGACCACTCCGGCTACCAGTACCTCGAGCTCGTCGGCCTGCTGCGCTGTTGTACGTCCTTTGAAGCCTACTGCCAGGTCTACACAGCCGATCTTTCCCCCGACCGCATTCTCGAGTTCCTTCTCCTCAATCGCGATTTCCCCCACGCCATTCTCTACTGTGTCGACGGCATCCGCAGCGCCATCGAATCCATTCAGCGCACCGGAGGCCGCCGCTCGCCAGAGGAACTCGTCTCCATCGTCGGCCGTCTCCATGCGCAGCTGGGCTACACCTCCATGCATGAAATCCTCCACGGTGACACAGCCGGATTCCTTCACGCCATCCGCGAACAAAGCATGCGCATTCATGAGCTCATCTACCGCCATTACGTCCACTACTCCATCCAATCCGCGCTTGCGATCTAACGGAGCAATCATGAACTTCTATTCCATCCGCCATCTCACGCGCTACCGCTACTCGCAGCCCATCAGCCAAAGCATCATGGAGACGCGCATGCATCCGCGCTCCGACTCCAATCAACACTGCCTCACCTTCTCGCTCTCCGTCAGCCCGCGTTGCCGCGTCTTCAGCTATCGCGACCACCAGGGAAACAACGTCCAGCACTTCGACATCCCCGGCGAACACACCCAGCTCGTCATCGTCGCCGAGTCCGTCATCGAGCAGCAGCCCCTCCCTGAAGTCCCGCACTTCCTCTCCCCCGATGCGTGGGGCGCTCTCGACGACCTCATTGAATCCAGCGACTACTGGGAGATGCTTCTCCCCAGCAAGTTCGCCGTTGAAACCCCAGCCGTCGTGCTCCTCGCCAAGCAGCTCGGCGTCACCCGCCGCGACGACCCCCTCATGCTCGTCCAGGAGCTCAACCAGCGCCTCTTCGATTACTTCGAATACGTCCCCAGCCACACCCGCGTCGACTCGCCCATCGATGAAGCCATCGTCAGCAGCAAAGGCGTCTGCCAGGATTTCGCGCACACCATGATTGCCCTCCTGCGCCACGTCCGCATTCCAGCGCGCTATGTCTCCGGCTATCTCTATCGCGGACGCGAAGATCACGACCGCTCCACGCCCGACGCCACCCACGCCTGGGTCGATGTCCTTCTGCCCCATCTGGGATGGGTCGGCTTCGATCCCACCAACAACCTCATCGCCCACCACCGCCACATCCGCACCGCCGTTGGCCGCGACTACGCTGACGTCCCTCCAACCCACGGCGTCTTCCGCGGCAAAACCGAGAGCGAGCTTTACGTCGCGGTTCAGGTCGAAGCCAGCGACCGTCCGCCCGCCCTTGACCGCAAATTGCCCATTCCCGAAGAGTGGTCAGTCCTGGTCGAGCGCGCTCAGCAACCACCTGAACCCGCCATTCCCTTCATTGATTTGCAGCAAATGCAGCAGCAGCAATAGCTTGCTTCCGTTTTCGCCCAACGGTTCGCGATGTTTTCCTGTCATTCTTTTGTCATTCCTGCGAGATTCTTGTTGAATCCTCGGTAAATATCCGACAAGATAGTGATTACCGAAAAGCACCGGCAGACCCCACTGCCGCTTCTTAAGTACAACTCTCTGCTCGGCAGTAAGAAGCACCGCATATACGGAGGCCTCAGTGCACCTGGGTTTCCTCAGGGAAAGCTTCATCAACCGAACGGCTCATCAGATGGCCGCAATCCTCGATCACCTCGCTCGATGAAGGCGCGATCAGAGAAAACGTAACGCAAGCAATTCTGGAGGAACAAACGTGAAAACTTCCCATTGGGGATGGGTGCTCTGTTGCATCCTTTCCTGCGCTACCCTCGCATTCAGCCAGAACGCAAACACCTCACTCCGCGGCACAGTCAAAGACCCAAGCGGCGCTCTCGTTCCCGGCGCCAGGATCACCCTCGTCGATAAGGCCAACGGCCAGACATTCACCGCCATGGCCGGCAACTCCGGCCAGTACCAGTTCCTGCAGATTCCACCGGCGAAATACGACATCACCGTAACGGCCACTGGATTCGGCACCACCAAAGAGAGCGCCGAGCTCCTCGTCGATCAGCCCGCCACCATCGACATCACGCTCAGCATCCAGTCAAGCACTGTCACGGTAGACGTGTCCGCATCGGCACAAACGTTAAATACTTCCGACGCTTCGCTCGGCAACTCCGCCGACAACGCGCTCATCCAGGCCCTGCCCAGCGAAACCCGCAACGTGCCTGACCTGCTTTCGCTGCAGCCCGGCGTGCTCTACTTGCCCACAACCGGTGACAGCCGCAGCGGCGTCGTCAACGGAGGCCGTTCCGACCAGGGCAATGTCACCCTCGACGGAGTCGACGACAACGACCAGGTGAATGGTTATGCCTTCACAGGCGTGTTGCGCGAAACCCAGGACGCCATCGAAGAGTTCCGCGTCACCACCGGCAACTCCAATGCCGACCAGGGCCGTTCCTCCGGCGCGCAGGTCAGCATGGTCACCAAGTCCGGAACCAATAAGGTGCACGGTGCGGCCTATGAATACAACCGCCCCACTCTCACCGTCGCGAACAACTGGTTCAATAAACAGGGTGAACTGGACAGCGGCCTGCCCAACGTTCCCGGCAAGCTCATCCGCAACATCTTCGGCGCGGCCGCCGGCGGCCCTATCGTCAAAGATAAGCTATTCCTCTTCGGAAATTACGAGGCAAGCCGCCTGGCCGAGAGCGCCGAAGTCACCCAGACCGTCCCTACCGCTTCCTACCAGGCCGGAAACCTGATTTATGAGGACCAAAGCGGAAATTACGACACCCTGACCCCGACCCAGGTCGCCGGCCTCGATCAGGCTTGCGCCTATTGCAATACCTCCGCTTATCCCGAACCTCCCGGTCCCAACCCGAACGCGCTCGGCTACTTCACCTCCATGCCCGTAGCCAACGGAACCAACGAGGGCGACGGCTACAACGAGGGCTCCTACTCTTTTGCCTCGCCCAATCCCATCAGCCTGAATACATCGATCGCGAAGCTCGATTACATTCCCTCTGACAAGCATCACCTCTTCGTTCGCGGCAACTTCCAGAAGGACACCACTGCAAACACGGTCCAATTCCCCGGCCAGCCTCCGCAATCCACCATCGAGGACAACACCAAGGGGATCACGGGTGGCGAGACCTGGGCTATCTCCGCGAACAAGGTCAACGACATTCGCTACGGCTACATCCGCCAGGGCTTCAGCAATCGCGGCATCGGCGTGGGAGATTACGTCGACTTCCGCTTCATCGCCTCTCCGACCGCGGAGACTCGCACCACCATCACCAGTGTCCCGGTGAACAACCTAGTCGACAACTTCAACTGGACCAAGGGTAGGCACAGCATCCAGATCGGCGGCAACTGGCGGCGTATCGACCAAAACTTCGTTACCGACTCCGGGTCCTTTGACAGCGCCAGCACCAATCCCTACTGGCTGGGCGGCGGCGCGCCAACTCCGGGCGGGACTGAGGCTTCGCTCAACAGCGGCTTCCAGAACTCCTATAACATCGCCTACGCCAACCTCGTCGGCGCCATTCCCTCCGTCACCGATCAGTACAACTACCTCGTCAGCAGTGCGACTTCAGCCTCCTTGCTCGCCGACGGCGTGCCGCTCACCAAGCGCTTCAAGGCCAACGAGTTCGAGTGGTACGTGCAGGATGCCTGGCGAGTGATGCCCAACCTGACGTTGACCTTCGGCATCCGCCATTCCATCCTCCAAACGCCCTGGGAGACAACCGGACAGGAAATCACCCCCACTGTCGATACGCACACATGGTACCTGGAGCGCGAAACCGCCGCTCAGGCGGGCCAGGTCAATCAGCCTGACCTATCCTTCTCGCCAAGCGGGCCCTTCTACGGCAAGCCGGGCTACTATCCAAAATCCAAAGACAACTTCGCACCGCGCTTCGCCGTTGCCTACTCCCCCGACACCAAGACCTCCATCCGCGCTGGCGCAGGCATCTACTACGATCACTTCGGTGAAGCTCTGGTCAACAACTTCTCCCAGAATGGCCAGTTCGGTATCAGCAGCTCCATCACCAACCCCGCGTCGGTCTATCAGGCCGAAACTGCACCCCGGTTTGTCGACCGCCATACCATACCCTTCAACAACGGCATCGGCGCTTCAACCGAGACCTTCCCTTACCCTCCGGCCGATTACAACGCGCTCATCAGCACCGGGCTTGATAGCAGGATGAAGACCCCCTATTCGGAGTCTTTCGACCTGTCGGTTCAGCGCGAACTCCCTGGCGGATTCACCCTTGAAGCAACCTACGTTGGCCGCCTCGGCCGCCACTTGCTGCAAAGCATGGACCTTGCCGAACCGACCGACTACATCGACCCCGGCGGCGGCGGCGACTACTATGCGGCGGGCACACAGTTATACAAGCAAGTGGATATCCACGGCGGTTATCTTCAGCCTGGGACGCTGGCTCCGAACGGGGTGACCGTTGAGCCTGGCTGCAATTGCTACGAGTTCGCCGACGTACCCGCCATTCCATTTTTCGAAGACGTTTTCCCCTTCATGGCCAATTACGACAAACCCGGCGAAAGCGCGACACAGGCCATCTACACCGATGAGTGGGATCCATCCCGCTCCAACCTCGGCGCGACCACGGCACTCATTGATCTGGCCGAGTTCTGCGGAACGGCCTACCCCAACCCCTACACCGGCAACTATGGCGGCTATAACTGCCCCTGGACCAATCCAGCTGGCGGAACCCCTAACTCGCCCTTCTGGCAGTACCAGTTCGCCTCGCTCTTTTCCCTCTCCACCATGGGCATGAGCTACTACAACTCCGGGCAGATCACCCTCCGCCATCCCATGAAACACGGTCTGCAGGCGGATGTCAGCTACACCTATTCGCACTCCATCGATGAGGGTTCCGATACCGAACGCGCCCCAGCCCTCAGCGCTACCAACTTCAGCATCATCTTCAACACCTGGAAGCCGGGCCTCAACCGGGCCTCCTCCGACTTCGACACCCGCCACCTGGTCACAGTCGATTACGTGTATCAGTTTCCATTCGGCCGTGGAAAGGCCATGCTGGGCGGCATCAACAAGCTAACCGACGTCTTCGTTGGCGGCTGGCAGTTGTCCGGGATATTGCGTGCAACCAGTGGCCTCCCGTTTTCCTTTTATGAGCCGGGATACACCACCAACTGGACCTACAGCAGCTATGCCGTCGCTACCGGCAAAGTGCAGATGAAGCGTCACTTCGACGCAAATGGCAACCCGCAGTACTTTGTGAATCCATCAGCTATGAATACGGACGTGAGTTGGGGTGGCAATCTCGCTCCGGACCAATCAGGGGCGCCCGGCAACATGCGTCTCCCCTACCCCGGTGAAGCCGGCGAGCGCAATTTCTTCCGTGGTGATGGCTATTTCGACCTTGATGACGGCCTGGCCAAGAGCTGGAAACTTGCCGAACTAGGCACCCTCAAGTTCGCCTGGGAGGTCTACAACGTCACTAACACCGTCCGCTTCGATCCCGCCTCCATCGGCTCGCAACTGACTAGCGGCAACATCGGCATAGCCACGAGCCTGCTCTCCAGCGGTCGCCGCATGCAGTTCAGCCTCCGCTACGACTTCTAACCAAATCCACCCACCAACCCGCGCCGGAGAAGCCAACCTTCTCCGGCGCTTTGTTTTCTCGTAGACCTCGCCCACAATTCGCCTGCCAGGCGGTCGTCCACCGGCTTTCGCCGACCCACGGTTGGATGAAACGGGCGGAGGGAGCAGGGGCCTTCAGGCCCCTGAATGCGGCAATAGGCGACGATGGCCCGGGCCGTTCTGATTCGGCGATGATTTTCCCAAAAAAATCCTGCCGAAGTTTGCATATAATTTCCGCCTCTTGGCGCACAATTGAAGCAGGTCTTCGAGATGGATTCGAATCCCGTAAAGGAACAGTCTTGAAATGTGGGACGCAAAGTGCGGAATTCTCCAAAAAACCGGCCTATCTGTATGAATCGTAAGACTTTGACTTTAACTCTTTTATTTCCATAGACCTGCGTCCATACCCACCATGTAAACGCATGAAAGCAAAGAACTCCCCTAAAGGGTGAGGAGATCCCCCGGCTCTGCCGGGGTGGCAGTAGCAGTTTGACATTTACGGGAGTCCATCCAAGAAACTCCAAACGTGAGCCGACCAAAGCACACGTAAAGGAGAAGCTGG
>JBEKDE010000107.1:0-26743 GCA_050014515.1 Occallatibacter sp. | reverse complement strand
GGCTTGTCGAAGGCCGGCTATCACAAGCTGCCCGGCGTTGAGTCGCCCGACTTTGTGGTGATGTTTGTTCCTATTGAACCCGCATTTCTGATGGCATTGCAGGGCGACGCCGACCTATGGGCCGACGCCTACGCGCAGGGCATTTTGCTGGTCGGGCCCACCACGCTGCTCTATGTGATCCGCATCGTCAACGTGCTTTGGCAGCAGGAGCTGCAGGCCCGCAGCGTGCGCGATGTGATGAATCGCGGCTCGGAGCTTTACGACAAGTTCGTCAACTTTGTCAGCGATCTTGAAGCGGTGGGCAAGAGCCTGCGCGCTGCCGATGTGAGCTACGCCAACGCCATGAGGAAGCTGGTTGAGGGCCGAGGAAATCTCATTCGCCAGGTGGAACTGCTTAAGGGCCTGGGAGTTCGCACAGCTAAATCAATACCGCGCAATCTGCTGGATGCCGCGGATGTGGATGAGCCGGGGCTGGCGTTGGCGGCGGAAGCGGAAGAGACCGCAGATCCTGCAAGCTAGCTCCGCCAGCTCCGCGGGCACGCGCGCAGCGCGGCTGACTTGCTGACCTGCTGACCTGCCGACCAGCTAACTCGCTATCTCTCGCATCGCATCCCGCATGCGCTTCCACGTGGTTTCCAAATCTTCCGGCAGCATGCGGGTTTCGCCGATGGTGGTCATGAAGTTGGTGTCGCCCAGCCAGCGCGGAAGCGCGTGCATGTGCAGGTGGCCCGCAACTCCCGCGCCGCCTGCCTGCCCCACATTGAGGCCGATGTTGAATCCGTGCGGCTGGTAGACCTTCTGCAAAGCCCGCTCGGTCGCCTGGCCCATGTCGATCAGTTCGTGCGCGGCTTCAGTGGTCAGTACGCCCAGACGGTCAAGATGCTCGTTGAGCACGATCATCACGTGGCCGGCGGCATAGGGGAACGCGTTGAGGCAGATGAAGCAGTGCTTACCTCGCTTGACCAGCCCTCCCAGGCGCTCCGCTTCGTCCGCGGACATGCCGTTGGCAATGGCGTAGTCGACCGACGCGACCAGGTTGCAGAAGACGCAGCCCTTGTCGCCGGGCCATGCCGAGAGCGCTTCCGCAACGCCGGGACGGGCCGAGGATTTGGCGGAGGTGACGTAGGCGTAGCGCCAGGGTGTCCAGAGATGATCCATAGGGTTTTTCAGGCCGTCCCCTAAGTATAAGGTGCAATCTCCACACCGAGGTGGAGCGGGTTTTCCCCGGCGCGATTGACCGATTCAACCTGCCAGAGCAGTTTTTGCAGCGGGGAATCGGGGAAAATCTGCCACTTTGTGGGACAGGTTTCCACAATCATTCGGTTGCGAAGCCCTTGTTCGCGGCAGCAAACGACCCTAAGTCCAATGCTTGAGAACACTACTATGAATTTGCGATTTCAATCACATTTCAGGCCAGTTGCGGGCAACCTATTGGATTGACGCGGGAAAGCCAACATCGCTATACTCAAGAGCGTAGCTTACTGTGCGGATTCCAGCAGCCGGCTACGGCCGCCCTTCAGCAAGCAGATGCCTGCCGGGTGTTTCCCACGGAGACCAGTCGCGAACGCTCCAGCGCAGCTTGCTGGGAGGACTGTCCCTGCGAAAACGCCTTTGACACAAGCAACGGCTGACGTGGGGGATGCGGTCAGGTTCTTCGCCGGCGACGTCGTCGGAGTGGAACCAAACCCGGCGGCAAGTCACGATCGCCGCAGGAGCAAGGAATTCCGGAGCCGCAGCTGATGCCAAACGTCCTCAATCCCGAACCCGAGAGCATAACCCTGAACACCGAATTGGAAACCCCAACACTCGAGCCTGCGACGGAGCAAGAGCAGCCGTCGTACGAATCCACGTCCAACCCTGAGACCGCCGAAGCAGTCAATCTTTCCGCGCTGGACGCCGATGCCCCAACCGAGCCTGTAGCCGAGGCCGCGCCTGTGGAAGTTGCCACGCAAGTGGATCCCACGGCGGAGGCCGCGCCGCTCGCACCCGTGGTTGCAACGGAAGTTACCGCGCAATCCGAGCCCGCCGCCGAAGCACAATCTCACGAAGCCCCGTCCCACGAGACGCACGGCGGTGAGACGATGGACGACTTCTCTGCCGCCCTGGCCGCGTTTGAACGCGAACAGGCCGCGGAGGCTGCCGCCGTTGAAGCTTACGGCGACAAGATCGTCTCCGGCACGGTGCTCAAGCAAACTGAAAAGCACCTGGTCGTCGATGTGGGTCTGAAGTCCGAGGGCCTGGTACCCCTGGAGCAGGTTGTCGACCATACCGGCGCCGTCAAGTTCCAGCCCGGCGACGTGATTGACGTTGTGATCGAGCGCGAGGAACCCGAAGGTGGTTACCTGGTCAGCTACGAGCGGGCACAGCGCCTGCGCGTCTGGGACGTGATCGAAAAGGCTGCCAACGACAAGACGCCCGTGATCGGCACCGTGGTCAGCCGCGTCAAGGGCGGACTCACCGTCGACATTGGCCTCAAGGCATTCTTGCCCGGATCGCAGCTTGAAATACGCCCGGTCCGCAATCTCGATGGCTATCTTGGCCAGCAGATTGAAGTCCGCGTGATCAAGCTGAACAAGAAGCGCGGCAATGTTGTGGTCAGCCGCAAGGAGATCCTCGAAGAAGAGCAGAACGCCAAGCGCTCCGGCACGCTGGAGCAGTTGGGCGAAGGCGCGGTGCTTACCGGCACGGTCAAGAATCTCACCGACTATGGTGCGTTCGTTGACCTCGGCGGGATCGACGGCCTGCTGCACATTACCGACATGAGCTGGGGGCGCCTCACGCATCCCCGCGACCTGGTGAACGTCGGCGACGAGATCCAGGTGAAGGTGCTCAAGTTCGACAAGGACAAGCAGCGCGTTTCGCTGGGCTTCAAGCAGCTCACGCCTGATCCGTGGCTCGATGCCACCGAACGCTACCCTGTGGGTGCGCGCGTCCATGGCCGCGTTTTGTCCGTGACGGATTACGGTGCGTTTGTTGAACTCGAGCAGGGCATTGAAGGCCTGGTTCACCTCTCTGAGATGACATGGTCCAAGCGCCTCAAGCACCCCTCCAAGCTGGTAAAGCCGGGCGACGAGGTTGAGACGGTTGTTCTCAGCGTCAATCCGGCAGATCGCCGCATCTCGCTGGGCATGAAGCAGCTTCTCGACAACCCTTGGGAGAACCTGACCGAGCGGTATCCGGCAGGCACAGTGGTTGAAGGCCGCGTGCGCAACCTTACCGACTTTGGCGCCTTCATTGAAATTGAAGACGGCATCGACGGCCTGGTGCACGTGTCCAACCTGAGCTGGACCAAGCGCGTCAAGCATCCTTCTGAAATAGTCAAGAAGGGTGAAAAGGTGAAGGCAGTTGTTCTCGGCGTCGAGCCGCAGAATCGCCGCCTCTCGCTGGGCATCAAGCAATTGCAGCCCGATGTCTGGGAGAGCTTCTTCGCCGCGCATCGCGTGGGCGACGTGGTTCACGGCAAGGTCCTGCGGACGGCGCAGTTCGGCGCATTCGTTGAGATTGCCGAGGGAGTGGAAGGTCTTTGCCACATCTCTGAGGCAGGCGATGAGGGCGGCGGGCCATCCAAGCTTGAGACGGGCCTGGAGCACGACTTCAAGATCATCAAGATCAACGTGGAAGAGAAGAAGGTAGGCTTGAGCCTGCGTGCAGTCAGTGGCCACGAAGCCAGCCGCGCGGAAGTTCAGGACTACAAGGCGGAAAGTCGCGGTGATCGCGGCGGTAGCCACAAAGCTCCGGTTTCTTCTTCGACAACCACGCTTGGCGATCTCATCAATTGGAAGAGCGAGCGCGAAAGCTAGTTTCGCATTCAACCAAGACCGAAGCGGCCGCCTCTCGGGGCGGCCGTTTTGCGTTTGCTTCCTGTGTCCTCAATTCACGTGATCGAACGAATTGATGATCTCGTGCCCGTGCGCATCCGCGACCGGCGCATTTCCTTCCCGCACCACCAGCCGCGTTTCCAGGCCGGCTTCGCGCGCCGGATCAAGCTCGCGCACCACGTCGGAAAAGAAGATCACCTGCGCTCGTTCGACTCCCATCGCTGCGGCAATTGCCACGTAGCTGGCGCTGGCGGTCTTTGGCCCGGTGCGCGTGTCGAAGTAAGCCGCAATCCGCGCCGTCAGATCGCCAAACGTCGAATAGCGAAACAGCAGGCGCTGCGCATCTACTGAGCCGGATGAGTAGATTGCTGTTCCCGCATGCTTGCCCCACCGCTCAAGTGCGGCCGGCACATCGGCAAACAGCGTGCCCTTCAGTGCGCCCGATTCAAATCCCGTCTTCCAGATGCGTCCCTGCAGGCTCTTCAATGCGGTTGACTTCCGATCGCGGTCCATCAGCCAATGCAGATACTCGACTGCCTGATCAAAATGAGCGCTGATCTTCATTCGCGGCGCGTCGGGCTCGCCGGAGTTCTCCTCGGCCAGCAATGCCAGGTCGGCCTGCACTGCTGCATCCCACTCGTTCTGCTTCAGGAATTCCGCAAACCGCTCCCGCGCGTAGGGAAACAGTCGCTCATACACCAGGGAGATGGGAGCGACCGTGCCCTCCACATCCAGCAGATAGAGCCGCGCCGTCATGCGCTCTGCGTCTTGGTCTGGAGCGTCGAGGTTTGGAACTTCATGCTCACGCGCGGGCCAAAGTATGCCGGACCGAAGCACAGCGGCTGATGCGCCTGGTCCACGCCTGATCCGGTGTAGTGCGGTGTCCACCCGGTCGTGTCCTGAAACCAGCGAATCGCGCGAATGCGCTTATCCGCGCACAGCGTAAACCAGTGCGTCGTTCCGCGCGGCACCCGCAGCATATCGCCCGGGTGCACCTCGACAGAGACAACTTTACCGTCCAAATTCAGGAAGAAAATCCCGCGCCCGGCAAGAATGAACCGCACCTCGTCCTCCGAGTGGGTATGTTCCTTGTCAAACCGGGCCAGCATCGTGTCCAGCCCTGGCGTCTCCGGGTTCACATCGATCACATCCGCGGTCACATAGCCACCGCGCTGCTTCATTGCGTCAATCTCTTCGGCGTAGGCCGCAAGCACGGCGTCGGCCGGCGCGTCTGTTTCCACGCGTGACAGATCCCAGCGCTCATAGTCGATGCCCAGACCCCCGAGCGCGGTACGCACCTCGGCCTCGTTGTCGATCACGTTCTCATCCGGCGGAAATCGAAGGACTGCCATGAACCCTGCTCCCCATGCCCGTTGCTCAAGCTCGGCCCAGCACCCGCCGCGCCTCTACCTCGAACAAAAACTCCAGCGCCTCAAGATGCCTGCGCGCGTCTGCCACCGATTCTCCCCAAGTATAAAGGCCATGCCGACTCAGCAAAACCCCGTGTGTCTCGGGGTACGTCTTGAGCGCTTCCTCGAGTTCAGCGCAAAGCTCGCTATAATCCTGCGAGTTTTTGAGGATCGGCACCTGCTCCTGGTGCGTATGCGTCGATACGCCGGAGAGGCCCTTGAGCAACTCGTAACCCTCGATCTTCGCCACGCCCGCAGCCTCAAAGTGTCCTGACAGCAGCGTGTTCCAGATGGTGTGCACATGCAAAATCGCCCCGGCCTCAGGGCGCGCGCGGTACAGCACCAGGTGCAGCCCTGTCTCAGCTGAAGGCTTGCCCGTGCCTGTCAGCATGCGGCCATCTCTGTCAATCTCCAACAGGCCATCGGGCGTCACCGTGCCTTTGTCCAGGCCGCTCGCAGTAATAAGGATGCGCGAGCCCTGCCGCACGCTGAAGTTCCCACTCGTCGCCGGTACCCAGCCCTGTGTGTAGCACCAACGCGCCGTTGCGCACAGCCGTTCGCCTGCATCCTTCAGACCATCCGTATCGGGGACCATACAAGAGGCAGTGTACCAACCCGTGCGCTTGAATGCACCGCAGGTGGTTGTCTAAGTCGCTTGAGTAGTCGACACTAGGTGGGCCATGCGTTTCGCCAAGTTCGTTCTTCTCTGCGCCGCGCTTTTTACGTGCCTACCTGCCGCTGCCTCGCATCTCGTTACCGGCAATGGCTTCGGGTTCGCCGTCGTCTCGCCAGACACGGGCGCAGTCACGCGTTTTTACGCGCACCCCTACAGCTTTGTTCGATCCAACACGCAGAACCCGCTAAGCGAAGGCATCGAAACGGCAAACTTCGTCAAACAAATTGGTTGGTCCGTCAACGGTCAACCAACCTCATCGACCCAAACACCCTCCGCCGACTATGAGCGGGACTCCCACGTTATTCACGCCCGCAGCGCAGATGGTGAGGGTCTTGTCTTCATGCCCTTCGGCATTCAGCAGCATGTCTTGATCATCAGCTGGGAGCCCACGCCGGCCGAGATGAATGGCCGCCTCTCCGTTGAATGGGCCCATCCCATCGCGTCGCAAAAGACCGTCCGCATAGACGGAGTCGACTTGCGCCTGCTTCAATTTGAAGGCGTCGCGGAATCCCTCCTGCTGATCCGCCTCAGCACGCAACACTCCGCCTCTACCGACGCGCAGCAGCTTCTCTCCGCGAGCAATGCATGGGCCCTGATTTCGATTGAAAGCCCCACCGATGCCGAATCGGCCGCGCGCCAATTCCTCGACTGGCAAGCCGGCCTTACCCCGCGCGAATTGGCGCAGCGTGAAATCGCAGAGCTTGACCAGTGGCGCGTCAACCCCACTGTCCACTTTGCAAACGAACAAGAACGGCATCTCTGGCGGCAGAGCGAAGTGATGCTGCGCATGGCGCAGAGCCGCGAGCCCAATCGTCCTGATCGCGACGGAAGTGGCCGCTACGGCAACGGCCTCATTGTCGCCTGCCTCCCGGACGGCGTCTATTTCACCCCTTGGGTGCGCGACATGGCTTACGCCACTGTCGCACTCGCGCGCATGGGCCACCAGGCCGAGGCTCGCGCAGCGCTGCTGGCCTACTTCAACGCCCGGCCCACGGGGAAGATGCGCGCTCAAACTGCCGGCGCCGATTACCAGGTGTCCGTTGTGCGGTATTTCGGCAACGGAGAAGAGGAGCCGTTCTTCACAGAGGAAGGCGCAACCAATATTGAATTCGATGACTGGGGGTTGGTTCTCTGGGTTCTGGGCGAATATCTTCGCCTCTATCCCGATCCCGCGCTGCTTGCGGCGTCCACGTACCGCGGCCCGCTCTACCGATCCGCCCGCGACTTCATCGCCAAACCGCTCGTGAAGAACCTCGAACCCTACGGCCCTGTATCCGATCCGGGTGAAATCGTTGCTGCCGACACTTCGATTTGGGAAGAGCACCAGAAGGACAAGAAGCACTTCGCGTGGTCCACGGCCCTTGCGCTTGTCGGCCTTGAAGACTTCGCAAATGTCGCAAAACTCGCCGGCGACGAGCCCACCCACACCGATGTCCTCATGCGGGCAGCCCAGCTGCAAAAGGGCTTTGACGCAGCGTTCATTCGCAATGGCGAACTCCACGGCACCCTTGAGCCTGGCGAGAAGAACGACATCGACGGCGCATTGCTGGCCATCATTAACTTTGGCGTCATCCGCGATCCGGCGCTCATCCGCAATACCGTTAAGCGCATGGATCTGCTCAAGGTCGCTTCGGGCGGATACAAGCGCGTTCGCAGCAACTACACCGACCCTGCCATCTTTGAGTACTGGTATGAGAAAGAGGAGTTTCTCTTCGTCGATTTCAGCTTGGCAGAGGTCGATCGCCACCTGGGCCGCACCGCTGAAGCGGACGCAATCCTCCAGCGCATCGTCTCGAAATCGGCCGCCGACCACTCCATCATTCCGGAGATGTACGTCGCTGTTCCCTGCAAGCTCTTTCCGGGCCAAATCGGCGACCCCACAGGCGCGCTGCCTATGGTTGGCTACGGCGCTGGCGAGTTTATTCTGGATCTCATCGAGCGCGAAGATATAAGGGCCACGCGTTGACCGTGCGCGCCGATTCCGGCTTCCGATTTTCCGCAGGTAGCGATAACAACTTCCCGCGCTGCCCGTCTATCGCGTATCGGAATACGGAAACGAGGCTCTATGAAACGGGAGCGTCCGCACCTGTCAGCCAGGTTATCTGCCGATCGCGCACAAAGCGCAACCGGCGATCCATTCCATCACTTCCTCGAAGGGAGCGCTGAAGAGAAGACGAACCCCTGGGCTATCGGCACCGCAACCCTCGCAAATGGCGCCATCCTGGCAATGCTTCTTCTAATAGGAATCGGTAGGACGGTTGGCCACCTTCCCACAGCAACGCCAACCGCGGGAGTTCACCTCAGCGACTTCACCCTGTTCGCACCCTCGTCAGCGCGGAGAGCCGGAGGCGGTGGCGGTGGCGGATCCAATTCGTTGACCGATCCCATCAGCGGTAGAATACCTCGGCAGGAGATGATGCCGATTGTCCCACCGCAGCCCCAGGCGCTCAATAATCCACAGCTTCCCGTAGATCCTGCCATTGCAGTTCCGCCTGAGATCAAGCTGCCCGACAATTCTTCGCTGCCCAACATCGGTGTACCCAAATCCCCCAACGTCAGTTTGCTTGCGTATGGCCCCGGTGGACGTGCGGGTCTTGGCTCGGGTTGGCACGACGGGGATGGGCCGGGCGACGGCCCCGGCCATGGTCCTGGGAAAGATGGTGGCACCGGCGGTTCGGTGTACACCCCCGGTGTGGGAGGTGTTTCCAACCCCGTTCCAATCGTGACGCCTGAGGCTGAATTTTCCGATGAGGCGCGCCGCAATAAGCACCAGGGGATCTGCATGATTACGATGATCGTGGACGCGCAAGGCAACCCGCGCAATCCGCACATCGTGCGTTCGCTGGGTATGGGCCTGGATGAAAAAGCGCTCGAAGCCGTGTTGAAGTACCGATTCAAACCGGCGAGGAAAGACGGCAAGCCGGTCGCGTCCATCATCAGCGTTGCGGTGAACTTTCGATTGTTTTAGAGGCGTTGCAAAGAGATTGCCCGGATATCGGCTCATTCATTTCGCAACGCCTGCACAGGATCGAGTCGCGATGCGCGCCACGCGGGAACGGTACATGCGAGCACGGCCACTGCGAGCAGCGTTGCAGCAACTAAGGCAAACACTGCCGGATCAAGCGGCTTGATCCCATAGAGCAGGTCACGCATCAGCCGGACAGCTTCCAGGCTTGCTGCCAGCCCCACCATCAGACCGAGGACCGCGGGCCGCATTCCATCCAGCAACATCTTCCGCATCACCTGCTCGCGCTTTGCGCCCAGCGCGATGCGGATGCCGATCTCCGTCGTCCGCTGCGCTGCCATGTACGACATCACTCCGAACAGGCCTACCGCGGCAAGCACCAGCGAAAGCGTGCCAAACGCCGCAAGCAGTGTTGCGTTGAAACTACGGTCGAACGTTTGCTTGCTAAGCAGTTGGCTCATAGTCAGCACGTCGGACACGGGCAGATCGCTGTCCATCCCTGCGACGATGCGCTGAACAGGCACTGCAAACACCTCCACATTGTGACTGGAGCGAATCACCAGCGTGCCCACGGTCTCCACACCGGCATTGAGCGGGAAATACATCATGGGCACCGGCTTTTCTCCGAGCGCGTAGCGTGTATCCCCGACGGTGCCGACAATCTGCGCAGTGCGATGATTGAATTCGACGTGGAGGTGTTTCCCAATGGGGTCCTCGCCGGGAAAATATTCATCGGCGAATGACTGGCTGATGACCGCTTCATTGGCGGCATCCAATCGCTTGCCGGGATCAAACGTGCGTCCCCGCAAAATCGGAATACCCATCGCGCCGAAGTACTTCGAATCGGCCCAACGCTGAAGAGCAAGGATGCCCTTTCCTTGCGGCAAAGGCGGGTGTTCGACAATGGTAAATCCCCAATCGGCGTAATATCCCTGGCCGGGAGGAAGGGTGACGAAGCCCGCCGCATCCACGCCGGGCAGGGCGCGCACGCGCTCGAGCAACGCGTCAAAAAAGTTAGCACGAGGGGCGCCCTTGGCGTAGCGCGCGTCCGGAAGCCCGAGGTGAATGGTGAGCACGTCCTCCGTGCGGCAGCCCATGTCGTTGGCGCGGAGCCGCTCATAGCTCTTGAGCAGCAACCCGGCGCCAATCAGCAACACCACGGTCAGTCCGACTTCAAGCATGAGCAGTCCTTTGCGCAACGCAGCTCGCGTGCGGCCGCCGCCCACTGATCGCGAAGCTTCCTGCAATGCGCTCAATACGCGCTTGTCGTTGGCGCTGAATGCCGCAATCAGTCCCGAAAAAAGCGCGCACAACACAACGATCCCGACTGTAAACGCCGCGACCACGCCATCGATTTGGATGGATTCGACGCGGCTCATATCTGCGCGCGTGTGTTGCAACCACATGAGTGCCGCGGCCGCCAGCATCAGCCCCAGAGCGCCGCCGGCGGCCGTAAGCAAAAGGCTCTCAATCAATCGCTCGCGCACCAGGCGCAACCAGCCGCCGCCCAGCGCAGTGCGAATGGCCAACTCCCTGCGGCGGGACTCAGCGCGCGCCACGAGCAGATTAGCCACATTGAGGCAGGCAATGAGCAGCAGGCAGAAGGTTGCACCCAGCAACAGATTAAGCGGCTTTCTGATGTTGCCCACCATGTGCTCCAGCAGCGGCCGGCCGTTGGCGGCGCTGAAAATATATGGATCGCTGAGGTGAGCATTGTGAATTCGGCGAGAGATAAGGCTCAGGTCGGCCACCCCCTGTGCAGCGCTCACTCCCGCCTTGCGCCGCCCCACTACTTGAAATGCGTGGCCATCAAGCGCCGCCATCAATTCCGGAGGTCTGTCGTGGTAGACCGGCGTCCAAAGCTGAGTGGCCGGGTCGGGAAAATCGAAACTGGCGGGCATGATGCCGATGACGGTATACGGCGTGGCGTCGATATCGATTGTCTTGTTCAGGATCGCGGGATCACCGCCGAACCGCCGCTTCCACAGGCCCCAGCTCAGCAAGACTGTGCCATTGGCCGAGGGGCTGTCATCGCCCTGGGAAAAGCCGCGGCCCAGCGCAGGTTCCACGCCCAATGTGTGAAGCATGTTCCACGAAAACTGTGCGCTTTTGAGCTTCTCCGGCAGTTGTCCGCCCTCGCCAGAGAGCCCGACACGGCTCTGCGACGCCAACGCGAGATTGCTGAAACTCCGGATCTGGCTCTTCCACTCCGAATAAATGCCGCCCGCGACCACGCTGTAGCCGGGCGCGTCGTTCCCCGACTCGTAAAGCATGACCAGGGAATCCGGATCGTTGAACGGCAAAGGCTTGAGCAGAACGCCGCGCACCACCGTGAACAGCGCGACGTTGGCTCCAATTCCCATCGCCATCACCACGATGGCGATGATGGTAAAGCCAGGAGTGCGGCGAAGCGCCCGCAGGCTGAAGCGCAGTTCGCGTGCAATCGATTCAAGCCCGTTCCACCGCCAGGCGGCACGAGTCTGATCACGAATCAGAGCGGGATTGCCAAAGGCCCGCAACGCTGCGTAGCGAGCCTCTTCGGCTGATGCGCCGCGCTCTCGCTGCTCCTCTTCTTCCAATTCCAGGTCGGAACCGATTTCGCGCTCCAGGTCTGCGTCTCGCTTTTTGAGCTGCCACCATTTCATCTCAGCTCTCCTCGGCGGCGGGCCACATCACGCGCGCCACGGCCTCGGCCATCTGCTTCCACTGCGATTCTTCCACCACAAGTTGCTTCTTGCCTTTGTCTGTCAATCGGTAGTACTTGAATTCCCGGTTGCGGTCTGGGGCGGTCTCCCACTTGGCGCTCACCCAGCCTCTTTCTTGCAGCCGATGCAACGCGGGATAGAGCGAGCCATGCTGCATCTGCAGAAATTCGTTTGTGGTGCGCTGAATGTGCTTGCCAATCTGGTGGCCGTGAGCCGGCCCGGAAACGAGCGTTCTCAAGATGAGCATGTCAAGCGTTCCCTGCAGGAGCCCGACCTTTTGCTGTGCCTGTTTTGTCATGGAAGACATCCTACCCTCGATCTTGCAGCGATGGTAGACACTCGACTATCGATTGTCAAGAGGGGAAGCAGAGGGTCGATCGTTAGAAGACGAGTTCAGCCCGGTCTGCTTCGCGAATCCCGCTCAGCTATTCTGGGACTGGTGCAGCATCAGCACGATTCCCAGCGACGCCAGCACGCTGGCCAGCGCAAACAGGAATGCGCTGCCGTAGCCCCAGGCACCGATGACCGCGCCCGCAATCGGGCCCACAAGGAAGAACGAAACGTCAGAGAAGCCTGTAAACACGCCAAGCGCGGTCCCGCGGTTTTGTTCCGGCACGCGCTTTACTGCCTCTACGCCCAGCGCCGGGAACACCAGCGAGAATCCGAATCCCATGACTGCTGCGGCTCCCGAAGCCAGCCACGACGACCCCGCGCACCACATCGCGAACACCCCGATGGACTCAACCGTCAGGCAGACAATGGCGACCGCGAAGCCCCCAAAGCTGTTGATCGCATGAATGAAGAGCAGCCGCGCCGCAATGAATGCAACGCCAAACGCGGTCAGGCAAAATGCCGCACCATTCGGGTTCCAGTGACGGCTGATGTAGTAGAGCGTGACGAAGGTGGCCAGCACGCTGTACCCGATGCCGCCCAGCGCAAGCGCCATCCCGTGTGGCGCAATCCGGCCCAGCACGGCGCTGAAGGGCAGGTGCTCGCCCGGCGAAACCGGAACCGGGCTTTTGCGCAGCGCCACAAAAAAGCTGACACCGCACACCAACGTGGTGAGCAGGCCCAGCGAAAGCAGTCCCCAATGCTGGTCGAGCATCACGCCGAGCGGTGCGCCGAGTGCCAGGCCGCCGTAAGTGGCCACGCCGTTGTACGAGATGACTTTGGCCGTGTGCTCCGGGCCGGCGTTGGAGATGCCCCACAGCGTTGCGCCAGTGGATCCGAGACTCTCTCCCACGCCCAGCGCCAAGCGGCTCAAGACGAGCGCGGTAAACGTCAACGCCGCGCTGAAGTGGAGGGCAACTGCAGCCAGCAGCATTAAGCCGCTGAGTGTGCACGCGGTCATTCCCCACAAGACGGAGACCTTGGCTCCAGCGGTGTCGGAGATCCTTCCCGCCCAGGGACGGCTGAGGAAGGTGGCAATGTACTGGATGCTGATGACCAGGCCGGCGAGCGCGGCGTGCATGCCCATGCGCAGATGCACAAACGCGGGCAGCACCGCGAGCGGCAAACCGATGGCGAGATAGCAGATAAACGTGAAATAGCTGAAGGTCAGGATCGACCGCACGGCGGCGCGCGAGGCGAGCGTTGAGGGGGATGCCATGCTTGCGGTTGCGGGAGTTTGCATGCAGTCGAGGGCGAACCAGGAAGACTCGGGGCTCTGCTTAAAGTATAGCGGAGCGTGAGTTTTCAGGCCGGTCGCGGCGCAGGCCGTTTCAGTGCAAGGGAAATTGCCGCTAGACTAAGGGAGTGGCGAGCTTCTTCGTGGAGAGTTTCGGTTGCCGTGCCGCACGCGCTGATGGCGAAGCGGTGAGCGACCGTCTGCGCTCGGCAGGTCTCGCTGAAGAGAAGGCATCGCTCGCGGATGTGGTCATCGTGAATACGTGCAGCGTGACCGCCGAAGCGGACCGCGCGGCGCGTGCGTTTATCCGCCGCGCTCACCGCCAGAATCCTGCAGCGCGCATCGTCGTTACGGGTTGTTACGCTCAGCGTGCGCCGGAAGAGCTGGCTGCCATTTCCGGCGTTTCCGCGGTAGTGGGCAACAGTCACAAGGCGCTTGCGCCTGAGATTGTTCTGTCGCTTGCTGTCGCGAGCCAAAGAGGCGCGAATCCAGAACTGCTTCCGGTCGGCTCGCTGCTGGCTGGAGGAGCGCCAACTTGGGTTGACGACAAGTTTGCGCACTCGTTTCTTGAAGAAGCGCAGCTGGCCACTGGTGCGCAGACGCGACCGAACCTCAAGATTCAAGAGGGATGCGGGAATCGCTGCACCTTCTGCGTAATTCCGCAGACGCGCGGCTCGTCGCGCAGTCTTTCCGCCGAAAAAGTGATGAGGCAGGTGGAAGGTTTTGTGGGGGCCGGGGGCAAGGAACTGGTGCTCTCCGGGATCAACCTGGGACGCTGGGGACGCGATCTTGTTGAAGGCGGCAATGAGCGGCTGGCGTTTTCCGGGCTCGTGCGGCTCATCCTGGAGCAGAGCGGCTTGGCGCGCCTGCGGCTCAGCTCCATCGAGCCGATGGATTGGGATGCGAAGCTGATCGGGCTGATGGCCGAGTTTGGCGGCGGCAGGCTGGCGCGCCATGCGCATTTGCCGCTGCAGTCCGGCTCGGATGCGGTTTTGCGGCGGATGCATCGGCGCTACCGTCCATGGCATTACGTGGAAAAGGTGGAAGCGCTGCTGCGTGCGGCCGGTCCGGATCTTACGCTGGGCGCGGACGTGATGGCGGGCTTTCCGGGCGAGACCGACGCGGAGTTTGAAGAGACGGTGGCGCTGATTGAGCGGCTGCCGTTTGGCTATCTGCACCTGTTTCCGTTTTCGCCCCGGCCGGGTACGCGCGGCTGGGCACTGCACGCGGAGCGGCCGGTTCCTCGCGCGGTGGTTGACGAGCGCATGGAGAAACTCCGCGCGCTGGCGGCGGCGAAGACTGAAGCGCACCGAAAGAGATTTGTGGGCAGGGAACTGGACGCCATTACTCTGCACACACCTGCCGCGCTGGCCGGCTGCGGAGCGACGGCGGCCCTTACGGAGAACTTCCTGCCGCTTGAGCTGGAAGGGAGCTTCGAGGCCAACCGGCTGGTCCGGGCGGTGGTGACAGGGATGGATGCCGAGGGGTCGCTGCGGGCCGCGCTTCCGGTGCTGGTTTAGAGCGGTTCCGGGAACCGCAGTAGGCTTTGTCGGATCTGGATACCTTCCCACTCCCCCCCCATACTTTTGAGACAAGTTCCTTGTTTTGATCGGGATAAGGGAGGGTATCCGGCCGATCTTCTTGATTTCAGGCTGGTTAAAGTCAAAGTACTTGGAATCATTCGGTTGCAGTGAATGAGTGAAGAAGTGAATGAGTGAAGAAGTGAACGAGTGAAGAAGTGAATGAGTGAATGGCTCGCACCATTGCATGGAGCGGACGCTCGCGGGAGGCTCGCATGAGCCTTCTGCGTTTCCCTTTTTGTGGGCTATGAATTGATTGTGCGCCTTATGGGGTTAATTATCTGCAAAATTCCGCAAAGTTTTTTTGCAGATTTTGGGAATCGGAAACGAGAGTGCCGCGCGGCTGTGCCGCATACTCGATTTGAGGATTTGAGGGTGTTCTTTTTCGGCCCGCGACCCTGAGGGTACCCCGAGCCGTGCCTTGTTACGGTGCGCTTCCGGGGAGCGGTCTCCAGCGTAACCGGCCTGAGGCTAGACAGTAATGGGGTCTTCCTCTGCTTTGAGCCGCCAACCAAACCCATGGTCAAAGAGGCCGCCGAAGCGGGCCTGTACAAGTCGACGGATGGGACGACGTATCCGCGGCTCCAGATCCTCACCATTCAGCAGATTTTGGCTGGCAAGCAGCCGGAGTACCCGCTGCACCGGCGGGATGCGACGTTCAAGAAGGCTCCGCGCTCAAGGCCGGCGGCGGCGGAGAATTTGACCTTGCCGTTAGGGCCGGCGGAGTAACGGGGCTTGAGGGTGTTCTCAGCGGCGGGTTTCCGGCCTAATCCATGGATTGGCGGCGTGGGGCTGAAGCCTCATCAGACTGCTGATAAAGAGTCGATGGAGAGCAAACCGACCTATCAGCGCATGGTGCTAAAGCCCTATTTCTCTCATTTAAGTGGCATTTTTGCCGGGGATGGAATCCCCGGCCTACCGCACGGTCAAGTGTGGGTGTCTCCTATTGCATGGAGCAGATGCTCGCGGGGGCTCGCGTGGGCGTCGTGCTTTCCCACCGATCGAGCAACATGCATCAGAAGAGCGAAGCCGATGCTATACTCAGTGTGCGCCAGAGAGCCTGCGGCGGCTCCGGAATACCCCGGATGCGGGCATCGGCATAATTTGGAGGAGTACCATCGCACTCGATAAACGTTCGGCAAAGTCCTTTATCCGCATCAACGATAGAATTCGTGCGCGCGAAATCCGCGTCATTGACGAAAACGGCGAACAACTTGGCATTCTGCCGCCTTTTGAGGCGCTGAAGTTAGCCCGCGAGCGTGGGCTTGACCTGGTGGAGGTGTCGCCCAACGCGGTGCCCCCGGTTTGCCGCATCCAGGATTACGGCCGCTTTTTGTATGAGAAGGACAAGAGCGAACGCGCGGCGCGCAAGAAGCAGAAAGTGATCGTCGTCAAGGAAGTCAAGTTCTCGGTGACCGTGGACGAACACGACTACCAGACCAAGAAAAACCAGGCGGTCCGCTTCCTCAACGACGGCGACAAGGTGAAGGCGAGCCTGCGTTTCCGCGGCCGGCAGATGGCTCACCGCGAACTGGGCTACAACATCATCAACAAGCTGATTCAGGACATTGGCGACGCGGGGATCGTGGAGTTCATGCCGCGCATGGAAGGCACGATTCTGCACGCGATTATTGCGCCATCGAAGAAGCAGGAAGCGCCCAAGCCGAAGCCTCCCGCGCCTCCGCCGGCAGCGTCGGCGCCACCTGCACCGCCGGTGCAGTAAGGCTGCAAGTCAAGAGAAGGTACGCAGGCCGCCCAGAACGGGCGGCCTTGCTGCGTCTGAGTGGAATCAGTTCTTTATCGATGCAACGATCTCCGATGATTCTCATTCTCCAGGCAAATTCCGCAAACTCCACGCAGAATGGGCTGGAAGACTTTTGAGAGCCGTGTATTCTGGCGGCATGCGCTCTGTTCACTTTGGATTCCCGCTCAGCGGTTTGGTTTGCGTCGCGCTTGCCTTTTCCGCTCCTGCTGCTTGCTGCCAGGCTGCCGCCCAAAATGCTGCTGCGAAATCCGCAGCTCCGCACTATCCCACCAATGAAGACCTGCGGCATTTGAAATCACTTGGCGCGCCGCTGCTTTCGCCGGACGGGAAGCTGGTGCTGTTCACGATGACGGAGCCCACGGCTGACGGGGCCAAGAGCCACCTGTGGCTTGCGCCTGTGGGTGGGGGTAATGAGAAGGCGCGGCAGATCACGTTTTCTGCGCCGGATCAGCACGGAGAGCGCGGGGCGCAATGGGCTCCGGACGGGTCGGCTGTCTATTTTCTGGCGAAGCGGGTCGAGCACACGCAGCTGTTCCGGCTGGATATGCGGGGTGGGGAGGCTGCGCCGTACGACCTGAAGATTGCGCCGCCGGTGGATGACTCGAAGGAGAAGAATGCGATTCCGCCGGCGAGTGCGGTTGCGGCGAACGCGGCGGATAAGAGTTCAGACAAGAAGGTGGAGACCAAGCCGGATGCGAAGCCGGCTGACAAGAAGCCCGAGGATGACAAGCTGCCGCTGGATGTGAGCGGGTACGCGCTTTCTCCGGATGGGAAGTGGTTGGCGGTGTGGGCGCATGACCCGGAGACACCGGGTGAGAAGAAGCAGAAGACCGAGAAGGCCGATCCGGAGTGGGTGAACCACGAGACCCATGCGACACGGCTTTATCTGGCGGCGCTGAAGGCGGATGGGAGTTTGGACGGGGCGCTCGAGACGGTGGGGGCTGCTCCCGATGTGCATACGGTGGTGTGGTCTCCGGTTGCGGACCGGATGGTGGTGATTACCGAGGGGCCAAACGATGTTTCCGATCTGGGGCCGGCGGGTGCGGCGTGGCTGGTGAGCCCGGCGGCTCCGCAAAAGGTGTTGAAGCTGGATGGGATTCCGCCTACGGTGGGCGGCGGTGCGGCATGGCGCCCGGATGGCGGAGAGGTGGTGTTTGTAGCCAACACTCCGGAAGATGCGCCGCCGGGGTACGACGAGCTGTTTGCGCTGCCGATCGATGCGAATGGTAGCGGAGTGGGCCCGGCGCGGCGGCTTGCCGGCGACTTCGCGGGGCAGGCGAATGGTTCGGCGCTCTATTTCCCGGGAAACGGGACGGTTGTGGCGCTGGCAGGCGTGAAGACGCGGATGACGCCGGTGGAGGTTTCGCTGGAGGGCAAGGCAAAGCCCGCCGTTTTGGATCTGGGCGCGTCGGTGGTTTCAGGGCTGAATACCAACCGCAAGCAGACTGGGTGGGTGTGGATTGCCGATTCGGGCGGAAAGACGCCGGAGCTTTGCTATGCAGTGCATTTGGGCGACGGCTGCCTGGCGGTGAATACGCCGGAGACGGAGCCGGCGGGGCTGATCGCGGTGAAGCCGGAGCTGGTGGAGTGGAAGAGCGGCTCGTTCACGGTTGAGGGGCTGCTCTATATGCCGGACGCGAAGGACGGCGGGAAGGTGCCGCTGGTGGTGGACGTGCACGGCGGGCCTTTTGGGGCGTTTGAGGACCGGAACGATCCGTTTGTGGCGTTCCTGGTGGGGCAGGGATGGGCGGTGCTGCGGCCGAATCCACGCGGGTCGTCAAACTATGGGCTGAAGTTTGCGGCAGCCAACAAGAACGATCTGGGCGGCGGCGACTATCAGGACGTAATCGCTGGCGTTGACGCGGTGCTGTCCAAGTATCCGATTGATCCGAATCGGACGGCGCTGATGGGGTATAGCTACGGCGGGGAGATGGCGGCGTTTGTGGAGGGCAAGACGGACCGGTTCAAGGCGATCATCAGCTGCGCGCCGGTGATTGACCAGTTTAGCGAATACGGGACCGAGGGCGGGTCGTGGTATGACCGCTGGTATTTCGGAAAGCCGTGGGAGCACCTTGAAGATGCGTGGCGGCAGAGCCCGCTTGCCGGGGCGGCCAAGGCGACGACGCCGTTCATGCTGATCCAGGGGCAGGCCGATACGACTGACCCGCTGGGGCAGGCTCAGGAGATGTATCGGGCGCTGCGGCAGGAGGGGATTCCGGTGGAGCTGGTGACTTATCCGCGTGAAAACCACGGGCCGCTGGGTGGGGGGATATTTGGCCGGCCTAGCACCGAGCCTTGGCATGGGTTTGACGCGCGGCAGCGGATGGTGGAGTTCATTGAGAAGGGTTTCGGCGCAGCGAAGCCATAGCCGCTATTGCAGCCAGCGGACGGAAACGGGCCGCGCGGGCGGCAGCGGCAGAACGATGAAGCCCTCGCGCCAGTGACCTTCCTCGCGGCGCGGGGGATTACCTACGATGCGGGCGCCGGCGGTGTCATGTACCTCCAGTGCAAGTCCGGGCAAGCCGCCCACGATGGCTTGAAGCTGGTCGTGATTGGGCGGACGGCTGGTTGCGATGGGGATAAGGGAGTTGAGCGCATGATAGGCGGCTGCCAGATCGCTTACCTTCGCCCTGCGCTTAGACGGTAAAGGCTTTAGCCCCAGCGACTTCCAGGCGGCGTGCGGGTAGCTTTCCACCAGGACCCGGTCCTGGACGCGATCGTGTGGGGACGATGGCTGGGAAAGGGTGTCCAGGCGCTTCCATCCGCGCCGGCAGAGGGCATCGTAGACATCTACGCAAAACTCGGCAAATGCCCGGTAGGTGATGGGTTTGACCTGGCCGGGCAGGCCGGTTTTGGCGGCGGTGTTCAGCTGCCGCTCGCTGATGCGGGCGTGGTCCAGGCCGTTGAAGCGCGACTTCCAGGCTTGGGGCCCGTCGAGCAGGATCACGTGGATGCCGCGCACTCCGCAGAGATGGTTGAGCCGGCCGGCGAGGATGTTGGGGTCGACGGGGCCAAGCGGGTCTTCAGGCTGCTTCGAAGAGAGGATCTCGCAGGAGATTGGCGATTCTTGAGCTCGATCAAGCACGACGATCCCCAGATCGGACCAGCGGCGGAAAGCGAGATCGACGGAGAGGACGGCCACGTTCTTACACTACGTGCTTTGGAGCGGGAACTTTGGATGATTGAACGAATAGGGTCTTGATTTTGACGGATTTGGGACTGCCGGCCGAATTGGAACGAGATGCTGTCTTCGAAATCGGCTTTGCGGTATACTGATTGGAGCCACTAGAGGGCAGGGGGACCCCTGTCTCGATGGCCATGCGATTGGGGTCACGAACTCCATCCTCAAAAGAGAAGAAAATGCCCAAGTTGAAGACCCATACGGGCGCGGCCAAGCGCTTCAGCAAGACTGGCACCGGCAAAATCAAGCGGGGCCAGACGAAGACGCGGCACATCCTTTCGTCGAAGTCGCCAAAGTTGAAGCGCAAGCTCGGCAAGACCGTGCTGGTTTCAGACGGCGACTACAAGAAGGTAGCGCGCATGATTCCCTACGCCTGAGGCGCTTCGCGCGGTCCTCGATTAAGAGGTTCCGCGGCGAAGAAGCTGACGGGCCATTGCGACATGGCCCCCGCCGGACAAGAGATGTTCCCCGGTGAGAATTCAGGCTTGCATAGCGAGTGAAGAGGTTTACCGCGACATCCTCCCGGACAGTTGCCTCCTGCCTCCAGCCGCTTGACCGAAATACAAAACGGAGAAGAAAAATGCCTCGTGTAAAACGCAGTACCAAGCGGAATGACCGCCGCAAAAAGATTCTTGAGAGGGCTAGTGGATATTTCCTCACGAAATCCAAGCTCTATCAGGCAGCCCAGGAAGCCGTCGAGCGCGGCCTCAAGTTCGCCTACACCGGCCGCAAGCAGAAGAAGCGGCAGTTCCGCTCGCTGTGGATCGTGCGCATCTCGGCCGCAGCCAAGCTGAACGGCTTCAGCTACTCGCAGCTGATCAACGGCCTGAAGAAGGCCGGCATCGAGCTCGACCGCAAGATTTTGTCCGACATCGCCATCAAGGACGCAGCCGGCTTTACCGACCTGGTCAACAAGGCCAGGGCGGCGCTGGATGCTGAGAAGAAGGCAGTAGCGTAAGAGCGAGTCAGCAAGTCAGCAAAAAAGGCCCCGCAAAACGCGGGGCCTTTTTTGTCTGCGAGTCAGCGGAGCCGGCCGCTGCTCGCAGGTTTGCAGGGCATCTGAGCGTGGTGGTCGAGTTGGCGCGGGGCGACGCGATGCGGAGGGCGGGGACAGTTCGGAGGCAGGCGCGGGAGCGTCCGGGGCTGCCCCACGCAGTGGTTTATTCTGGGGGTTACGCATGATGAACGACGAGATACCCAATCTGACGGCATTTGATGAGGCCGCGCTGGACGCTGCTTTCGGCTCGGTGGAGCGCCAGGCGCGCGAGGATGCGGCCGCGCTCAGCGGCGCTGCGGACGTGGAGGCCTTTCGCCTCAAGTGGCTGGGGAGCAAGCAGGGGCGGCTGAAAGAGATTTCCGCGCGCTGGCTCAAGGCGGCGCCGCCCGCCGCCAAGAAGCCGGTGGGCGAGCGGTTCAAGACGTTCAAAGAGCTGGTCGAGGGGATTCTGGAGTCGGCTTCCGGTGCTGGTCCGTCCGATGCGGCGCTGGCGGCTGAGGCCATCGACATTACGTTGCCCGGCACGCGGCGGCTTACCGGCGCTGAGCACCCCATTACAAAGACTCTGAATGAGATTACGCAGGTGTTTGCCGCACTGGGTTACTCGGTGGGCGTGGGGCCGGAGGTCGAGACCGACTTCTACAACTTCGAGAGCATGAACTTTCCGCCGGGACATCCGGCGCGCGATACCCAGGACACGCTGGTGGTGGCGAATCAGGAGCGTCGTCCCTTGCGCGATCGGCTGCTGCTGCGCACGCATACTTCTCCGGTGCAGATGCGGACCATGGAATCGCAGCCGCCGCCGGTGCGGATCATTATCCCTGGCAAGGTTCACCGCAATGACGCGCAGGACGCGACCCACTCTCCGATCTTTCACCAGGTTGAAGGACTTTGCGTGGACACCGACATTACCTTCAGCGATTTGAAGGGCACGCTGGATCATGCGATGAAAGCTTTGTTTGGTTCGGCGGTGAAGACGCGGTTTTTCCCGTCGTTCTTTCCGTTCACGGAGCCAAGTGCGGATGTGCAGATCAGTTGCATTTTCTGTGGCGGCAAGGGGTGCCGGAAGTGCAAGAACTCGGGATGGATTGAGCTCCTGGGCTGCGGCATGGTGGATCCGGCCGTGTTTGCGTTTGCGGCGGAAAAGCAGCCTGCTTACGACCCGAAGAAGATTTCAGGGTTTGCATTTGGGATGGGCGTGGAGCGCATCGCGATGATGAAGTATGGCATCAGCGAGATTGGGCAATTCTATGCTGGCGACATGCGGTTTCTGAGTCTCTTCGTTTAGCAAGTTGGCGCGCTTCGCGCGATGGCAAGTTGGCAGGTTGGCACGATGAGCAGGACAAGGCACTATCGGGATTTAATTGCATGGCAAAAGGCAATGGAGTTGGCGCGCCTCGTTTACACGACCACGGAAGGTTTCCCGAAGTCGGAGACCTTCGGACTGCGGATGTAACTCCATCGTTCTGCCGTGAACGTGGTGAGCCACATTGCCGAGGCGCATGGACGGCTCAACGAAACGGAAATGCGCAAGGGTTTGGGATCAGCGAGAGCGGCGATTAACGAGTTGCAGACGCAAACCGAATTGGCGGCAAGCCTCGGATTCTTTGACGAAGGGGCAAGTGGGGAACTGATTGATCTGGGAACGCGCGTTGCGAAACTGATCAATGCGCTCCTGGGTGTGCTGGAACCGGAGAACGTGAATCGATGAAGATACTGACAAAATGGCTTCGCGCGTATTTGCCTGAGCTACCGGTGGACGATGCGCAGTTGGCCGAAGATCTCACGCTGCGCGGCATCGCGGTTGAGGGCATTTACTCACTTGGCGAGGGCAACGGATCGCTCTACGAGATGGATATTACTACTAATCGCGTGGATGCGATGAACCACTACGGCGTGGCGCGTGAGGCGGCTGCGATTTATGGGCTTGACTTGCGCGCATTGGAGTTTGCGCTGCCTGAAGCGAAGCCCGCTTCTGTTGATTTTCCCGTGAAGATTGAGGCGGAAAGCGAGTGCGGGCGGTTCACGGCGCGGGTGCTGCGCGGCATTGCCATCGGCGAATCGCGCGACTGGTTCAAAGGCGCGGAGGTGTCCACGTACTTCGCACTTCTGGAACAGAAAAAGATATCCAACGCGGTGGACGCAACCAACTTTGCATGGCTGGCGATGGGGCAGCCCACGCACGCTTTTGATCTGGACAAAATTGAGGGCGGAATCGTGGTGCGGCGGGCTCGCAAAGGCGAGCGGCTGAAGACGCTCGATGGCGTGGAGCGCGTGCTGGATGTGGAAGACCTGGTGGTGGCCGATCATGTAAAGCCGCTGGGGCTGGCCGGGGTGATGGGCGGCTGGGACACGATGATTACTGCTCAGACGACCAATGTGCTGGTGGAGGCGGCGTGGTTTGAGCCGATGGCTGTGCGGCGGACGGCGCGGCGGCATGGCCTGCATACCGATGCTAGCCATCGCTTCGAGCGTGGCGCGGACTTCAATGCGGCGCCGCTGGCTTCGGCGCTGGTGTCGCGTTTCCTGCTCGCGAACGGCGGCTGGATTGAAGGCGGGTTGGTGGATGTGCGGGTTGCGGCGCTTGAGGCGAGGACTGCTGGCCGGAAGCCGGTGGCGTTGGCGCTGAGTGAAGTGCGGCGCATCCTTGGCACAACCGTTGACGCCGAAGGCATCACGGCTGCAACGGTTGAGGGCGTGCTTTCCGCATTGGGATGTGGATTGGCGGGTCAGCAAGTTAGCAAGTCAGCGAGTCAGCAAGTAGGCGAGTCAGCGTGGTTGGTTTCGCTGCCGAGTTGGCGTCTCGATCTGGAGCGCGAGATCGACCTGATTGAAGAAGTCGCGCGCGTTTACGGCTACAACGCTTTCAAGAATACGCTCCCCGCGTTTGGTGAGGGAGTGCGCGCGCTGCCCTGGGCGGAGAAGGAATCCGAGGTTCGGCGTACGCTGCTGGCAGCTGGTTTCCACGAGGCCATTGCCAGCACGTTCTGCTCCGCAGCAGAGGCTGCATTGACAGCGCCGCAACCGGGGCTGGTGGTGCCGCTGGGCAATCCGCTAAGCGAGGAGGCCGGGGTGCTGCGGCCGTCGCTGGTGCCTGGGATGCTTGGCATGATTGCGGGCAACCTGCATCGCGACGTGAACGATGTGCGGTTGTTCGAGCTGGGGACTGTTTTCAGCGGGACGACGGAAAAGGTTGAAGAACGGCCGGCGGTGGCTTTTGGCGCAGCGGGCAGCCTGCCGGAGCAGGGACCGCTGCATCCTGCGCGGGCTATCGATTTTCACGATGTGAAAGGCGCGGTGGAGCAGGTGCTGGCGCGTTTCCAGGCGCGGGCGGTTTACTTCGACCGTTTCCCGGCCGAGGCCGGACTGACGCCCACGTGGCTGCATCCTTACCGGGCTGCGCGGGTGGCTGTCGAGGGCGAGACGGTTGGCTGGTTTGGCCAGATCCATCCGCGCGAGGCCGCGGCGCGCAAGTTGAAAGAACCGGTACTGGTGGGTGAACTTTATTTGGACCGGCTCTACGAGCTGGCGCTGCGCAAGCCGGTTGCGCGCGAGATTTCGCGCTTCCAGCCGGTGCGGAGAGATTTCTCGCTGATTCTGAACGAGAACGTCGGCTGGGAGAAGATCGACGGGGCGCTGGCCGGGTTGCAGATTCCTGAACTGGTGGAATGGCGTGTCCGCGAGGTGTACCGCGACAAGAGTTCAGGCAAGCAAATGGTCGATAAACTCAACCAGCCCAGCGAGTATTCGCTCCTGCTCGGTGTTACCTTTCAGGCCGCGGACCGCACGCTGCGCGAGGAGGAGTTGCAGCGGTTCCAGGCGCGGGTGGTGGAGACAGTTTGCATAGAGGGTGTGCGGCTGCGGAGTTAAGCAGCGAAATAGTCTCGGATTGGCGCTATACTTGCTCGGATAAGGCGCAAGTCGAATTGCGCGGAGGGTCGGGGGATGTCGCAGTTTACGTTTGAGTCAGAAAGTGTGAAAGAGGAGCAGCATGGCGCGCAGGCCGAAAATCCCCAGCTGCAGGATGCGGTTGCGCAGCCGGCGAATCTGGCGCTGAGCCCGGACGATTTTTCGGCGCTGGAAGAGCGGATTGTGCGCGCGGTTGACCTGGTGAAACGTGGCCGTGCCGCCCATGCTGCCGCCGAAGAGCGCGCTGCCCAGGCCGAGATCAGAGTGCGTGAACAGGCGCCGCTGGTAGAGCATTTGCAGAAGGAAGTGAACGCGCTGCGCGCTGAGCGCGACCAGATGCGGAAACGCGTGGAGCGGCTGCTGGAGCAGCTCAATTCGATCGAATTGTAAGGTGAAGCATGGCTGAGGAAAAGCGTGGAAACGCAACCGGATATGTGACGGTTGAAATCTACGATCAGAGCTATCATCTTTCCGGCCAGGATGTGGAACACATTCGCCAACTGGCCGAGCGTGTGGACGCAAAGATGCGAGCCGTGGCCGCCCAGGGCCGCACTGTGGACTCATTGCGCGTTGCGGTTCTGGCCGCGCTCAATTTTGCCGACGAGCTCTCTCAGACCGGCGCCTCTGCTGCGAATCCAAACGGGGCGGCTGCGCAGCTTGGACATGAGCGCGCCGTCAACCTGCGCGAACTGCTGGATGAAGTGCTCGAAGAAGAGCGCGAACCCGGTAAGTAGACCGCGCGGCTGCGGGTAAACTTATCTCCGATCCTTGAAACCAAAAATTTATGGATGATCCGCGCATGATCCGAATCTCAATTCCCGTCGCCAGTAAATGGGTTGCAATCGCTGTGATGACGCTGACCTTCGGCTGCGTTCTTCATGCGGCCAATGAGCCAAAGGAAACCCAGCACAAGCCGGGAGAACCCACCGATGCAAAGGCTCGCAAGACGTTCGAAGAGGCCATTGAGTGGCAGAAGAAGGGCGCCAAGGAAGCGGCCATTGAAGATTTTCGGAAGGCGAACAAGCAGGACGGGGGCCATTGCACGGAGTGCACGCGCCGCGCCTATATGCTCGCAATCTCGATCGCCGCGTACAAAGACGCCGAGGATATCGCGAGAGATGCAATTGCACAGTCCCAGACTGATCAGGAAAGGGCAGTAAGCCACTACCGGCTGGCAATGGCTTTGCAGCAACAGGGGGTCGAGAGCAAGAAGGACAAGTGCTTTGACGAGAGCTGCGACGAATTCAAATCCGCGCTCGCACTTGATCCGAAGCTTGCCGCGGTTCATTATGCGATGGGCGTTTCGCTTGCCCACCTTCACCAGGACGATGCGGCCCGGGGAGAGTTCAAGACCTTTCTCCAGGACGACAGAGACAACATGACGGTTCACGAGCGCGCCGAGCGTTACGTGGACAGGATTGACCTGGCGCGCTCGACGATGGCTCCGCCGTTTTCGATTGTCACGCTGGATGGCCAGCACCTCTCGCTGGACAGCCTGGCGGGCAAGGTCGTGCTGATCGATTTCTGGGCCACCTGGTGCGGGCCGTGCCGCGAGGCGCTGCCGCACATACAAAAGATCGTGCACAAGTTTGAAGGGCAGCCGCTGGTGGTGCTCAGCATCAGCCTGGATGACAAAGAGGACAAGTGGAAGGATTTTGTCGCCAAGAACCAGATGACCTGGATGCAATATCGCGACGGCGGTTTCGGCGGCCGCGTAGCGAAGCAGTTTGGCGTGAACGCCATTCCCGCCACGTTCACCATTGATGCCGATGGAGTTCTTGAAGACCAGCACGTGGGCGATGCCGACATTGAAGGGAAGTTAAAAAAACTGGTTGCGCGCGCGGTCGAAGTTCAGAATCGCAAGGCCGCGCCGGCAGTCGCCGAGAAGTCTGCAGCGGACGCAAACTGAGAATTTTCAGACCTTCGCCGTTTTGGTCAGGCAGTTCCCAACAGCGGTGGGAACGGAACGTAACACATCATGCCTGCCTAGCACAAGACTTGTAATTCCTGGCCAGGACCCATACTATCCGCAATAGAAACCGGCCTGCAAAGCAGGTGGGTGGTCAATGCTGGATGAACCAACATTCATGAACAGGGGCTCGACTCGACAA
>JBEKDE010000106.1:0-16510 GCA_050014515.1 Occallatibacter sp. | reverse complement strand
ACGGAGGATACATAGAAATTGGGAAAAGGCATGGTCCCGAAGAGACTTTTCTTCACCAAGGGCAAGGGCACACACAAGGAACGTTTGACGAGTTTTGAGCTCGCCCTTCGGGATGCGGGGATTGCGTCGCAGAACCTGGTGCGCGTGTCTTCCATCTTTCCGCCGCAATGCAAGGTGATTCCCCGCAAAGAGGGGCTGAAGTACCTGCATGACGGCGAAGTAGTTTTTTCGGTGATCGCGGAGAATTCGACGCGCGAGCCGCATCGGCTGATCGTATCGAGCATCGGGGTGGCGATTCCCGCCGACCGCAACACCTACGGCTACCTGAGCGAGCACCACAGCTTTGGCGAGACCGAGGACCAGGCGGGCGAGTACGCGGAGGAGTTGGCCGCTGAGATGCTGGCCACGACGCTGGACGTGGACTTCGATCCGGATACGAGCTGGGACGAGAAGAAGGAAATCTACCGCATCTCGAACAAGATTGTCCGCACCAGCAACATCACGCAGTCGGCCGTCGGCGACAAGCGCGGACTGTGGACAACGACAATCGCGGCAGCTGTCTTGATTCTCGAAGAGTAGGCATTGCATGCGGGCGTTGCATGCAGCAGACCGGATCTGATCCTGTTCAGAGGGAATGTTCGGTTTTCCCATCCTTGGGGCAGAAAAGAGCCGCAAGGGCAGCGCTCCGCATCCAACACAGAGCTGAGGTAGAAAGCTGAGGCCAATCCTGCTGGGCGGGGTTGGCCTTGCTGCGTGGAGCGAGAATTCGCAGGGCGGAAATTACTATTGCGGGATGAGAATTACCATGGAAAGATTGGCGGGGAGATGACGGAGAAAGCACGCAAATACAACGTGGGCCTGGTGCAGATGAGCATGGGCCCTGACCCGGAGGAGAATCTTGCCTCGGCGGTGCGGCATGTGGAAGAGGCTGCGCGGCAGGGCGCGAACATTGTGTGCCTGCCGGAGCTTTTTCGTGCGCAGTACTTTTGCCAGCGTGAGGACATACGGCTGTTCGACCTGGCGGAGAGCATTCCCGGCCCATCGACTGCGAAGCTGGGCGAGGTGGCGCGGAAGCTGCGCGTGGCCATTGTGGCGAGCTTGTTTGAGCGGCGCGCGGCGGGGCTTTATCACAACACGGCTGTTACGCTGAACGCGGATGGAGCGATTGCGAGCGTCTATCGCAAGATGCATATTCCCGACGATCCGCTTTACTACGAGAAGTTCTACTTCACGCCGGGCGATCTTGGTTTTCAGGCCGTGGACACGGCGTTTGGGCGTGTGGGCACGCTGGTTTGCTGGGACCAGTGGTATCCCGAAGGCGCGCGGCTGACTGCGCTCAAAGGGGCCGAGGTTTTGTTCTATCCGACGGCGATCGGCTGGCATCCAGCAGAGAAAGAAGAGTTCGGCACGGCCCAGTATGAGGCGTGGCAGACCATCCAGCGGGCGCACGCGATTGCCAACGGAGTTTATGTGGCCGGCGTGAATCGCGTGGGTCTTGAGCACGGCGACGTTTTAGGAAATCGTGCTACCGGGCCAGGGTTGGAGTTCTGGGGTGGAAGCTTTCTGGCCGATCCGTTTGGGCGCGTGATTGCGAAGGCCTCGCACGACAAGGAAGAGATTCTCATCGGGGAGATCGACCTGGCGCTGATGGAGGACACGCGGCGCAACTGGCCCTTTCTGCGCGACCGGCGGATTGATGCGTATGGGCAGATTACGCAGCGGTATCTCGACCCGGTGCAGACCTGGACGCAGGGCTTGGATTCAAAGACACAGGATGGAGACTCCAAGTAGACATGGCAGAGGGATTGGGATCAACGCCACAGGCGCTCGGCTTTCGCATGCCGGCGGAGTGGGAGCCGCACGCGGCTACCTGGCTGGCGTGGCCGCATAACCATCAAGACTGGCCGGGAAAGTTTGGGCCGATCCCGTGGGTCTATGCGGAGATTGTGCGGCTGCTTGCAGAGCGCGAGCGCGTTCACTTGCTGGTGCAGGATGCTGCGGCAGAGAAGCGCGCAGCGGGAATCCTCAAGCGGGCCGGGGCGAATCTTGCGCAGGTGGATTTTCGCCAGTGGCCGACCAATCGCGTATGGCTACGCGATTCTGGGCCGATTTTTGTGAAAAATCCGCGGGGCAAGCTCAACATCACTGACTGGAAGTTCAATGCGTGGGCCAAGTACGACGACTGGCAACTCGACAATCAGATTCCGGAGCGCGCGGCGGAACTGCTGGGATTACCCGCGTGTCAGCCTTCAATTGAATTGGAGAATGGTGAGACGCGGCTTGTGCTCGAAGGCGGGTCCATCGATACCAACGGCGCGGGTATTCTGCTGACCACCGAAGAATGCCTGCTAAGTGAAATGCAGCAGCGGAATCCGGGCGTGACCCGTGAGCGGCTGGAGCAGGCGTTCCACGACTTTCTCGGTATGGACCAGGTGATCTGGCTGGGCTGCGGCATCGCCGGCGACGATACGCATGGACACGTGGACGACATTTCGCGCTTCGTTGGGGCGGAGACAATTGTGACCGCGGTCGAGCCGGATACGACAGACCCGAATCATGAACCGCTGGAAGAGAATTTGCAGCGCCTGAAGGCCGCGCGGACGTTGAACGGCAAGCAGTTTACGGTGGTGGAGCTGCCGCTGCCGAAGCCTGTGGTATTTCGCGGGCAACGGCTGCCGGCTAGTTATGCGAATTTCTATATTGCGAACAGGTTGGTGCTGGTGCCGACGTTCCACGATCCCAACGACCGCGTGGCGCTGAATATTCTCGCGGAGGCTTTTCCGGAGCACGAGGTGGTGGGGATTCACGCGGTGGACCTGGTGTGGGGCCTGGGCACGCTGCACTGCATGACGCAGCAGCAGCCGGCCGGCCACCCCACGGACGAAGACCAGTCCGCGGGGACCCCGGAAGTCGCGCAGGAATAGAATCGCTGGATATGCATACTTGCAGGAGGGACCCAAGGCTCATAGTCGATTCAAACCAGGCACGGGCCAGTTACCAAAGGCTGGCGTGCGCGTGTTTCATTCTCTCCTGTTGCGGTTTCATTTCATATGCCCAGACGCAGGCGCCATCGCAGCCAACCAAACTTGCTCAGCCAACCAAGGCTCCTCAGCCGGAGGAGGCGCCCGCTGATTCAGCCAAGCCAGAAAAGCCGGCGAAACCGAAACAGAGTGGATTCACGCAGCCCGATCCCATCGACTTTGCGGACCACGCGGGGTACGTTCAGATATTCGATGGAACCAGCCTGAATAACTGGGACGGCGATCCGGCGGTGTGGCGTCTGGAAGATGGCGCCATCGTAGGCGTATCGACCAAAGAGAAGCCGGTTGGCAACAGCTATATTGTGTTCCGCGGATTCGAGGCGAAGGATTTTGATTTGAAACTCGAGATCAAGGTCGAGGACGGCGGCGGCAGTGGAATTCAATATCGAAGCCAAACCGGGCTGCCCTGGAACAGGCCAACGGCGACGCCTCCCAATCTGAATTGGATGATGACAGGGCCTCAGGCTGATTACTGGTTTCCTGTTGGCCCCTGGGCAGCGGAGTGGACGGGTCAGTTCTACTCTGAGAACACGCCGCTCGGCATCCTGGCGTGGCGCGGACAGGTGGTTGAATCGGGCCCGAAACAGGCTCCCAGGCTGCTTGCGAATATTGCGGATCGCACACCCCTGGGCGGGTATGTCCGGGTGAATGACTGGAATCAATACGTTATTCTGGCGCGCGGCGGGACGTTTATCCATATCCTCAACGGGCAGTTGATGGCCGTGTATGTGGACGACGATCCAGCGTCGTCGAATAACCAGAGCGGGCTGATTGGGATTGAGATTGAGGGGTCACCCTCGAAGGTTTCGGTGCGCAACGTTTGGATCAAGAAGCTGAAATGACAGATCTGGAAGCGATGCAGGAGGCGTTGACCCAGGCGCGGCAGGCTGCCGAGGCCGGTGAAGTGCCGATCGGCGCGGTTGTGGTGCGCAACGGCGAGATTGTCGCGCGCGGGCAGAATCGAGTGCTGCGCGACCTGGACCCGACGGCCCATGCGGAGATTGTGGCGCTGCGCGGCGCGGCTGGCGCGGTGGGAAATTACCGGCTGATGGGCTGCACGCTGTATGTGACGCTGGAGCCGTGCGCGATGTGCGCCGGCGCCATGATTCATGCTCGGCTGGACAAGCTGGTTTTCGCCGCCAGCGATCCGAAGGCTGGCGCGGCGGGGTCGGTGCTGGAGGTAGTGAATCATCCGCGACTCAATCACCAAATGGTGGTGGAGTCGGGACTTCTGGCGGAGGAAGCGGCAGAGTTTTTGCGAAGTTTTTTTCGCGAGCGGCGCTAGGTGTTAGCTTCTTGTCAGCGCCCTGAGCCGCTCGGCCTGGTCCGGCCATTTCTCCGCTAACTCGGCATACCTTCCGCTGCGGTAGTCGGCGAAGTCGAAGCCGGGCGTTACGGTGCATCCCAACAAAGCTGCGTGGCCATCGCCGACCAGGCGCGTTCCTTGCCATACGCCCGCCGGAACAACCAGCTGGACGTGCTGATCGTCCATCAAGTCCTGTCCAAGGGTGAAGAGCGCGGATCGCCCGTCTTCGTAGAGTTGCAGCATTTCTACCGGGTCGCCGAGATAGAAGTGGAAGATTTCGTCGGACGAGAGCACGTGCATCTCGGAGAATGTGCCCGGCTCAAGCAGGTAGTAGATGGCGGTGCCCATCGGGCGCATGCCGCGCGGCAGATAAAGGGTGTTGTTGCAGGTGTAGGTGCGGCGGAAATGGCCGCCTTCAATGGGATGCGGCTCCAGGCCGAGCAGGGCTTTGATTTCGTCGGCGGTCATTTGTCACCGATGTTATCAGGAGGGACGCGGTAAAATGGCCCCATGAACGTGGTGGTCTATACAGCCGGGTGGTGCAGGGACTGCCGGGCGGCGAAGCAGTTTCTCGATACGCACGGGGTCATCTATACCGAGATCAACGTGGATCTGGACCCCGCGGCTTCGGACGAGGTAATGCGGCATGTGGGCAAGCGGGCGATTCCCCAGCTGGTGATTGACGGCGTGTGGTTTCAGCCGTACAAGCCGGGCAGCGGGCTGCTTTTCGACGAGCTACACGAACGTTTGGGGATTCCTCGCAGCTAAATCCAATTCCTCGTACAATCAAGTGTTGGTGCAAGGCGCCCGATTGCTGCGCTGAAGAGGAGTTTTCTCGTTGATTGAACGTTATACGCGCGCCGGCATGGGCCGGATCTGGACGGAAGAGAACAAGTACAGCTGCTGGCTCAAAGTGGAGTCGGCGGCGAGCACTGTGCTGGCCGAGGACGGCGTGATTCCGGCCGCGGCAGCGGAGGCGATTGCCACTAAGGCTGGCTTTTCCGTCAAGCGGATTCAGGAGATCGAGGCGGAAGTGAAGCACGATATCATCGCCTTCACCACGGCTGTTGCCGAAACCCTCAAAAGCCAGGGCCTGGACGCCGAGTCCCGCTGGCTGCATTACGGGTTGACCTCCAACGACATCGTGGACACCGCGCAGGCGCTGCAGATCAAGGAGGCGTCGGCGCTTATTTCCGCAGGCCTGGCGGCGCTGCTGGCAGTCCTTCGGCGGCGAGCGATTGAGTTCAAGAACACGCCAACCATCGGGCGCACGCACGGGATTCATGCGGAGCCGACCACGTTTGGGTTGAAGCTGCTGAACTGGTTCGCGGAGATGGAGCGCAACGTTGTCCGCTTCAATGCAGCGGCCGAAGACATGCGCGTGGGAAAGCTTTCGGGCGCCGTGGGCACGTTTGGCCATCTCAAGCCGGAACACGAAGAACGGATTTGCGCGCTGCTGGGATTGAAGCCGGCGCCGGTGACGACGCAGGTGATTCAGAGGGACCGGCACGCAGCATACATATCGACGCTGGCGATTATCGGCAGCACGCTGGACAAGATTGCGATCGAGGTGCGGCACCTGCAGCGGACCGAAGTGCGCGAAGCGCAGGAGTACTTCAGCGAGAAGCAGAAGGGCTCGTCGTCGATGCCGCACAAGAAGAACCCCATTACATCGGAACAGATCAGCGGCCTTGCGCGCGTGCTGCGCGGCAATGCGCAGGCGGCATTTGAGAATGTGGCTCTGTGGCATGAGCGGGATATTTCTCATTCGTCGGTTGAGCGCGTGATTTTTCCCGACTCAACCATCCTGGTGGATTACCTGCTGGCGAAGACGACCGATTTGATTGATCGTCTGCTGGTATATCCGGAGCGGATGAAGAAGAACCTTGAGAGCACGGGCGGCTTGATCTTCAGTGGGCAACTGCTGCTGGACCTGGCAGAAGCAGGCATGATGCGCGAGGATGCATATCGATTGGTGCAGTCGCACGCGATGCGCGCCTGGAAAGAGGATCTTGTCTTCCGCGATGAAGTTGCGCGCGATGCGGCGATCACGGCGTTGCTAAGCGAGGAGCGTTTGTCGCGGACCTTCGATTACACCCGGCAATTGGGGAATGTGGACGCGATCTTCAAGCGTGTGCTGGGCGAGTAAGCGCGATGAGCGATTTGACTGAGGAGACGCATCCGCGAGTTTTCGAAGCGATCGGCGATGTGGTCGAGCTGGTTGCGGATGATCGAATTGCGCAGGCGACAGAAAAGATGGTGGCGCTGGTTGCCGAGTTTCCACGCGAGGCGCTGGCGCATGCGTATCTCGCCTGGGTGCTTTCGCAGGCGGGCCGCTATCGCGATGCGATTGAGCACGGTAAAGTTGCTGTGCAGTTGTCGCCGCGGTCGGAGCGGGTTTCACTGTTGTTCTTTCGCGTGCTGTGGAGCGCGGATGAACGCCAGCAGGCATTGGATGAGATGCGGCGTTTTGTCACGCTGGAAGACTCAGAGGAGTACGCGCAGATTGTTCTGGCTTTGGAGCAGGCCGGGATGTAAAAGCAGAGGGTGCGGCGAGTTCCGCAAATTCTCAAAGCGCGCTTAGGTTCAAATCGTATGTTAAGTGGGAGTGTCTCGATGAAAGGTTTCGCGTACGTTCTCCTCGCATTGAGTGGCGCCGTTGCGCTCGGCCAGCAGCCATCCCTTACACCCGCGGATGCGCTGAACAAGATCGCATTTATGCAGGGCGACTGGGCCGGCAAGCAGGATTTCAATACCAACGGCGGGGCGGCGTTGGTGGGCGAGGCTACCGATCGGATCGAGCTTGGCATTGCGAACAGATACTTGTGCGAGATGCTCTCCACCACCATGCCCGGTGGTCATCCTACCGACACGCGCCACTTCATTTCGTTTGACGCGAAGACGCAGAAGTACACAGCATGGTGGTTCAACGATACCTCCACGCATCCCACTGCTCTGACCGGCGAGCTGACCGGCAATAAGCTGGTGTTGACAAGCGACGCTTCCGCGCCGGGACCCGTGCTGCGCGCGACCTATGAGAGTCCCAATGCCGGCACCCTGACGTTTCTGGTGGAGATGAAGATCGGGGAAAGTTGGAACAGACTCTTTCTTACCACTTATTCAAAGAGGATATCCCCGGAGAAACAGCCAGGCGTAGGGCAAAGCAAGAGAGGGAATTAGAACGTGGATGGCCCAAAGCTGACTGTCGAGTCAACCAGCGCATCAGGTGCGCTTCTGGGCTGGGAATTGCCGCGCGCTGCGAGGCGACAACCAGATCATTGTTCGCAGCCGAGTCCCGGCCAGCGATTCGCGCCGTAGGCGCAATGTTGCATAGCCCCGCGCTTCAGCGTGGGGAAGGGTCCGTGATTGTAGAATATGAGTCCCGTAGGGACGGTGCTCCGTGGCGCATACGTACGCAAGCAATTTCATTCATTGTGTTTTCAGCACGAAAGATCGTCGCTCTCTCATTCCCGAAGCACGTACGGTGGAACTCTACGCCCACCTGGGAGGCATAGCGCGCGGTGAGGGTCTTGAGCTCATTTCCGCTGGCGGAACTGCCAATCACATTCACTTGCTATTTACGTTGCCGGCGCCTTGCTCTCTTGCCAATGCGGTGCAGAAGCTGAAAGGAAGCTCTTCCCGGTGGATGGGAAGTCGGTTTTCATGGCAAGAAGGCTATGGCGCATTCAGCGTCAGCCCTTCGCAGGTTGAGACCGTGAAGAGATACATTGATACGCAGGAGGAGCATCACCGCAAACGCAACTTTGAGCAGGATTTGTGGCGCTTCTCCGCAACTGCGGAATCGATTACGACGAGCGTTATGTATTTGGGTAACGGGGAACGGCGTCGTCCCTACGGGACTAGCTGCATTCCAATCGGATGAGACCCCACGCTGAAGCGTGGGGCTAATCACCATAGCGCCTCCGGCGCGAGCTTTTCGAATTGGGGCTCAATGAATCTGACTGTCGCGTTGACCGGCGCATCTGGTGCGGTGTTTGGCCGCGAGCTGCTGCGCGCGCTTGAAGCCGATGAGCGCGTGGCTCGCGTGCATTTTGTTGCCTCAGAAAACTCGCTGCGGGTGATGGCGGAAGAGCTGGGCGTGAATGGGCGCACCGATTTGCTGGAGAAGCTGCTGGATGGCGCGCCAAAGAAAACAGTGCAACACACAGACGCCAACATTGGCGCGTCGATTGCAAGCGGCAGCCATCCGTCGGACGGAATGATTGTGCTGCCGTGTTCGATGGGGACGCTGGCGGCGATTGCGAACGGGCTGGCCAATTCGCTGATTGCGCGCGCGGCCGATGTGACTCTGAAGGAGCGTCGCCCTCTGCTGCTGTGCGTGCGCGAGACACCCTTCAATCGTATTCACCTGCGCAACATGACGCTCGCGGCAGAGGCGGGCGCGGTGATCTTTCCGGTGATCCCGGCGTTCTATAACAAGCCGCATGATTCAACGGAGATGGCGCGGCAGTTTGTCTATCGCGTGCTGGCGCATATCAGGCTGCCGCAGGGCGGTGCCTATGTGTGGAAGCCGGAAGAATAGAACAGCAGGGAGTACGCACTCATTCCCTGAAGATTATCCGCGGCGTCATGTGAGCGGATTATTTCTCCGCAAAGCCGCTTTCAGCACTCTGATGGTCGAGTCCGTCCAGAATTCCATTCCAACCCTTCACCGTACTCTCCGCATACTCATCCAGCACGCCGGTATGGGTGAGCGTTAGGTCGCAGCCTGACGCGGCGGGCACGATCTCGATGTTCACTTCGGAGAAGAGTGGGCTGTATTTGGGGACGCCGAAGGTGAAGACCAGGCGGCGCGGGCGATCGATCACCAGGTACTCGCCTGTGTGCTCCACGTCTTCGCCGTTGCGGCGTTCGACGATGACGAAACGGCCGCCGACGCGGGCATCGATCTCCGTGCGCACCATCTGGCCGGTGGGCGTGGCGAAGAGCCATTTGCAGGCGGATTTGGGATCGAGCCAGGCGTCGAAAACGCGCTCCGGCGAAGCGGTAAAGTGGTGCGTGACCGTAACGGTGTTCATCGCTTGGGTTCCTTTCGCTTGAAATGCTTTGAAGCGGCTTTGTCTTCCGCTTGCAGCAGGGCGTCAAGGCGGTGAAGGTTCTCCGTCCAGAGGCGCTGGTAGAAGCTCAGCCACTTGTCGGCTGCGGCAAGTGGTGCTGGATGGATGCGGCAGACATGCCGGCGCCCCAGAACGCGGCGACGGACAAGGCCCGCGCCTTCGAGGACTTTGACGTGCTTTGATGCGGCGGCAAAGGACATGGAGAACGGCGCTGCGAGTTCGCCTATATTGCGCTCACCGGCGGCCAGAGCGCGCAGCATGGCGCGGCGGGTTGGATCGGCCAGTGCGCGGAAGACGGCGTCGAGCGGCTGAGAGTTATGTTCAACCATGTGGTTTAATGTAGACGCACAGAAAAAGATTGTCAACTGATTGGTTGAATAACTGAGGCGCGTGGCTTCAGGTCTGGCCTCAGCGCCACCAGCCGGAGCGAATCTGTTCGCCGCGGACAACGTCGGAGGGGATGCCGGGCGTAGGGGACCAGACGCGGATGTCTTGGGCCGCAAGAACGCGTTCAATTGGCTGGGTCCAGGGGTGGAATGCAAGGTCAAAGAGTCCCCAGTGAATGGGCATCAGCATGCCGTGGCCGCCAAGCGCGCGAAAGCTGCGCACGGCCCCGTCCGGGCCCATATGAACATCGGGCCAAAGCGGGTCGGAAGCGCCAATCTCAAGCATGGAAAGTTCGAAGGGTCCGAACTGCTTGCCGATTTCAGCGAAGCCGTCCCATTCTCCCGAATCTGCGCCATAGTAGACGCGATGGTTGGGACCGATGAGAGCGAACGAAGCCCAAAGTGTCTCAAACCGGTTGAAGAGACTGCGCCCTGAGAAATGGCGTGCCGGCAGAGCCGTGATTGTGACAGCGCCGACGGTGACGCTCCTGGTCCAATCGAGAGCCGTGGCGCGTGCGGGTTTGACACCAAGCCCTTGCAGGATTTTGTCCACGCCGAGCGCGGTGATCCAGCGTGCATTCTGAAGTTGCGGCAGTGCAACAAGGCTGCGGATGGTGTCTGCACCCAGATGATCGTAGTGATCGTGCGAGACAAGAACGGCGTCGATTGGAGGCAGATCCTCAAGCGCAATGGTCGGCGCGAAGAATCGCTTCGGTCCGGCCCACTTTACCGGTCCTGCGCGTTCCTCCCAGACCGGATCGATGAGCAAACGGATTCCGTCGATTTCGATCAGCGATGTGGAATGCCCCATCCAGGTAATTCTCAGGCCGGAACGAGGACTGGTGGCAAAGACCTTTGGATCAGTTCGGAAGGGGCCGAGCGGACGATTTGGCGAACCTGAACCTGCCGCGCTTCGGAGAATCATGCGCGGCGCCACTTTGAAGATGACCGAAAATCCACCTGTCGTGGTTGGAACCGGATTCGCGAAATGTTTTCCTAGCCTTCTGGCCGGCGTGATTGGCATGTCTATTGGATGGAATAAGCTATACCGGGATTCCTGAAAACGCAGGTGGACCGCGGGCAAACTGCAACGACCGATGAAAAGGATGCGTGGCAGCGAAGTTGATGCCTGGAAGTGAACTGTTGTTGATGTTTTTGGCGTGTTATTTGACTTTCACGGCTTCCACGAACGATACTTCCTTTAATGCGGAACTCAGCGAATTACGGAATTGCGGTCATGGGCATGTGTATGTGTCGAGCCTGCGGACCTGTCCGTGCGATTCTTGAGACGCGAATGCGCTAAACGCAACCGATCTTGAAATCAGGCGGCCCGGGTCCAAATGGATTCGGGCCGTTTTTCCGTTTTGCACCACTAGGGGTTCGAGGGCGCCCAGGTCCCAAAATCGGGATTTTGGGACAGCCAATCTTCAGTGCCATTCAGCAATTCTTTGAAAGCGAGATTGAAGGAGAACATCATGTCAGAGCCAAAGCAGTTTCATCTTGCCACCAATGCCGTTCACGCCGGCCAATCGCCTGACCCGGCAACTGGGTCCCGCGCGGTGCCGATCTACCAGACCACCTCGTACCTGTTTCAGGACGCCGACCACGCGGGGCGGTTGTTCGGGCTGAAGGAGTTCGGCAACATCTACACGCGCATCATGAACCCCACCACCGACGTGTTTGAAAAGCGTGTGACTGCGCTTGAAGGCGGAGCGGCGGGCCTGGCTACGGCCTCAGGCCAGGCGGCGGAGACGCTGACCTTGACCACGCTGGCTTCGGCGGGAGAGGAGATTGTCTCCACCACCTCGCTCTACGGCGGCACCTACAACCTGTTCCACTACACGTTTCCGCGGCTGGGCATTACGGTGCGGTTTGTGGATGCGGACGACTTTGACGGACTTCGCGCGGCCATCAATGACAAGACGCGGGCCATTTACACCGAAACGCTGGGCAACCCCAAGCTGGACGTCGTGGACATTGAGCGAATTGCCGCGATTGCGCATGAGCACAAGCTGCCGCTGGTGATCGACAATACGTCGGTGTCGCCGGCGCTGGTGCGGCCCATCGAGTGGGGCGCGGACATCGTGGTCAATTCAGCGACCAAGTTTCTCGGCGGCCACGGAACCACGATCGGCGGCGTGATTGTGGATGCGGGCAAGTTTGACTGGGCGGCATCGGGGCGATTCAAGGAGTTCACAGAGCCCGATCCGTCGTATCACGGGCTTTCGTACACCCAGGCGTTCGGTCCGCTGGCGTTCATTCTGAAAGCGCGTGTGCAGGGGTTGCGCGATACGGGCGCGGCGCTTTCGCCATTCAATTCCTTCCTGCTTCTGCAGGGGATTGAGACGCTGCATTTGCGCCTTGAACGGCACTCTGAGAACGCGCTGGCCGTGGCACGCTACCTTGAGCGGCATCCCGGAGTGGAGTGGGTGAATTATCCCGGCCTGGAGTCGAGCCCCTACTTCGAGCGCGCGCAGAAGTATCTTCCCAACGGGCGCGGGGCACTGGTGACCTTCGGCATCAAGGCAGGAAAAGAGGGTGGCGCGTACGAGGCGGGGAAGAAGCTGATCGACTCGCTGGAACTGTTCTCGCTGGTGGCGAATATCGGCGATGCCAAGTCGCTGGTGATTCACCCGGCATCGACCACGCATCAGCAGCTCACTGTGGAGGAGCAGGCGGGGACGGGCGTGACGCCTGAGCTCGTCCGGCTGAGTGTTGGAATTGAGGATGTGCGCGACATTCTTGCCGACCTGGAGCAGGCTATCGAGACGGCGAATGGGCACTCGTTTGAAAGCGCAACAGCAACCGCGGGCCTTGCAGCACAATGAGTGTCATGACTGAATCGCGCATCGAGGCCAGCCAGATCGAGACCAGCGCCGGGCTTGCAGTTACGCGGGTTCCGGCGCCCACGTACGAGGGCGACTTCGTGCTCAACGAGCACTTGCTGCTGGAGTGCGGGCGAACGCTGGCCGGCCCCACGCTGCACTACGCCGTGTATGGGCGCTTGAACGCGGAGCGCGATAACGCAGTGCTGGTGTGCCACGCGCTATCGGGATCTGCGCAGGTGGGAGCGTGGTGGCCGGAGCTGTTTGCGCCGGACGGGTTGCTCTCTTTGGAGCGGGATTGCGTGATCTGCGTGAACCTGTTCGGTTCGTGCTACGGTTCAACGGGCCCCGGCTCGGTGGACCGTGAGACGGGCGAGGTCTATGGACCTGATTTCCCGCTCGTTTCTATTCGCGATAATGTGCGGGCGCAGGCGCGGCTGCTGGATTCGTTGGGAATCCGCCGGCTGCGGCTGGCGCTGGGCGGATCAATCGGCGGCATGCAGGCGCTGGACTGGGCGATTGTGAATCCCGATCGCGTTGAGCGGGCGGCAATTATCGGCGTGGCGCCGGTTCCAGCCATGGGACTCGCGCTCAATCACCTGCAGCGGCAGGCGATTGAGAACGACCCGAATTGGCATGGCGGACGCTATCTGCCGCAGCGGCCTCCGCGGCGGGGTTTGGCTCTCGCGCGGCAGATTGCCATGCTCAGCTACAAGTCTGCGGAATTGTTTGACGAGCGGTTTGGGCGCAATCCCAACCGCAACGGCGAAGATCCCTGGAGCCTCGACAACCAGGGCGGCGGCCTGATCGGCGGGCGGTTCGACATCGCAGGCTACCTCGACTACCAGGGAGAGCGATTTAACGACCGCTTCGACGCCAATGCGTATCTGGCTATTCTGCGCACCATGGATACGTGGGACCCGCAGCGGGGTTTTGCGTCGGCGACTGAGGCCTTCAGTCGCATCCGGGCGCGGCTCACATTTGTGGGAATCAGCTCGGATGCCCTTTTCCCGCCCGACGCTGTTCGGCATTTTGCATACACCATCCGGGCTGCAGGGGTGGATGCCGAATACCGCGAAATGACGACCGACCACGGCCATGACGCGTTCCTGGCCGAACAGGCAGAATTGGTCAGCTTGCTCAAATAAACCGGAATGACCACTGCTCTCAATTTGAGGCAGATGCTGCATTGAGGCAGATGCTGCCAGCCACGTGACCCATTTTGCGGGAAAAGACTCTCCGGGAACAGTTTTTTGTGCCGCGGTGTCTAAGCCGTTATGCGAAGAGGGGTCGAGGCAGGGGCGAACGCGGGGCAGTCGAACAGGCCGCCGCTTGCGATACAGCGATTCCGCTGCGCGGCGCATCCTATAACCCGAAGTCTCAAGCGGGAGGTTGCGCACGCTGGCACTGATTCCTTTCGAATTTCAGCAATTCCTCCAATAAGTTCGCTTGTCAGAGGCGGGTTGGCTTTCTATAATCCATCCATCGCCGCAATGGAAGCCGTGGTATCGTTTACCCAACACCCATGTATTGATGGAATCATGAGTAAAGGTGTCCGTTTCGCGAGAAAGTGTATGGATATTGATCCCCATTTTGGCAACTCCCAGGAGCACTGAATGAAGAAGGTAGTTTTTGCGTCTTTGATGGTGTTGACGAGCTTGAGCTTCGTTACTGTGCCATCGCTTCGAGCCCAGGATTTAACCATCCAGAATCCGACCGAATACAACGCCTATCAAAATGCAAATTCGCAACCCGATCCGAAGGCCAAAGCCGCAGCGCTTGAGCAGTTTCTCAAGGATTATCCGCAGAGCGTCGTGAAGAAGGCAGTTCTCGATGTGCTGATCGATACCTACCAGGGCCTGAAGGACTTCCCCGATGAACTGACTGCAACCACGCGCCTGTTGCAGCTTGACCCGAACAACGGGCAGGCTATCTTTTTGTCGGCATACATCAAGAAGGGCCAGTGCGCGAGTACTTCGGATGCGCAGACCTGCGACGACGCGGCGGCGCTGGCGCAGAAAGGACTTGGCTTGTCTAAGCCGACCGCGACCTCAGACGCCGACTGGAAGAAGTACACCGCCACGGCTTATCCGGTCTTTCACTCGACCATCGCGTTGGACGACGCTCTCTCGAAGAAGGACTTCAAGGCTGCCGAGGGCGAATATACGGCAGAGTTGATGCTCTACACAGACGACCAGTCCAAGTCGGAGGGTTTGGCTGACACCTACCAACTGGCCCTGGCGTACGAACAGCCCGGCGACGGCCAGGATATCGTAAAGGCGATTTACTTCTACGCCCGCACCTGGGAGTTTGCGCCGGCGAACTTCAAAGGTCCGATCGAGAAGAAGCTCGAGTACTGGTACAAGAAGTACCACGGCAAGCTGGATGGGCTGGACGATGTGAAAGCCAAGGCGGCTCTCACGACATTTCCGCCGGCAGATTTCAAGATCAGCCCCGCACCCACGCCGCAGGAACAGATCCACGCCATGCTGACCGATCCGAGCACCAAGCTTGAGTCGTTGGCTCTTTCGGACAAGGAGACCATTCTGGCACTCGGCTCGAAGGACGATGCAGACAAGATCTGGGCGGTTATGAAGGATCAGCCGACGCCTGTTCCCGGAATCGTGATTGAAGCCACGGCTTCAGTGATCAAGGTTGCGGTTACCGACGACGCGAAGAACGCGAAGGTTGCCGACTTCATCGTGAATCTGAAGACGCCGCTGGCAGACAAGGACATCCCGGCGCCTGGCTTCGAGTTCGGGCTGCAGTCCAAGGGCCAGGCGGAGCTGGACGGAACCTACGACTCCTACACGCAGGTGCCAGCCAAGGCAGCGGTGCCGGCAACGGCCACCACCCCTGCGACGGCCGCAACCGAGGCAGCTGCGGAGATTGTGCTTCGCGATGGATTTGTGCAGCCGGAGAAGAAGAAGGTTGTGCCGCACAAGCCTGCTGCGGGACACAGGCCTGCAAGCCACTAAACCATGTAGCGTAGATCGGGGATCAAAAATGAGGGCAGCCTGCAACGGGCTGCCCTTTTTGTATGGATACGCGTTTTGACGCGCCGGGTGCGTTCACTCCCCGAGCATAATGCGCTGAATGTCGGAGGCGCGGCCGGTTGCGGGGTCGCAGGTGATGAGGGCGGCGCACATTTTTGGGTTGCCTTTAGCGGCTTCAAACTTGCCCGGCAGCCCGGTGAGGAACCGGTGCAGCACCAGTTCCTTTTCAACGCCGATCACGCTGTCCCGCTCATGCCCACATCGGTCTGGTAGGCCGTTCCGCCGGGGAGTACGCGCTGGTCGGCGGTGGGAATGTGGGTGTGCGTGCCCAGCACGGCGGTGACGCGGCCGTCGAGATGCCAGCCCATGGCGACCTTTTCGCTGGTGGCTTCGGCGTGAAAATCGAGCACGATGACCTTGGCGCCAGTTCGGGCCTTGATGCCGGTAAGAATGTCGTTGGCTGCGTGGAAGGGGTCGTTGGTGCCGTTCATGAAGACGCGGCCCATGAGGTTGAAGACGGCGTAGTCGACCCCGCCCTCTGTGGTGCCCTCGTAGACGCCGTAGCCGGGCAGGCCGGGCGCCAGGTTGGCCGGGCGGAGCACGCGCCGGGCGCGGGCATGACTCGCCGTGGCGCTGTCGGCCGGAACGGAACTCAGGTAGTCCATCAGTTCGCGCTTGTCCCAGACGTGATTGCCCGTGGTGAGCACATCCGCGCCCAGGTCGAAGAGGTCTTCCGCGATCTGCGGAGTGACTCCGAATCCGCCGGCCGCGTTTTCCGCGTTGATGATGGTCAGGTCGACGGCATTGGCCTTGCGCACATGGCCGATGTGCTCGCGCACGATGCGGCGTCCCGCGCTGCCGAAGATGTCGCCGACGAA
>JBEKDE010000105.1:0-17703 GCA_050014515.1 Occallatibacter sp. | reverse complement strand
GTGGTTGTCATGCCACGTTCGCTGTTGAAGATGATGCGGGTGGACATCTCCTGGGCAGACAGCCCGGTGTACTGCCACACCACGGTAACAACCGGGATGTCGATATTGGGAAAGATATCCGTCGGCATCGAAGTGATGCTGAAGAGGCCGAGAATCATGATTAAGAACGCGAATACGGCAAAGGTGTAAGGCCGCCGCAGCGCAAGCCGGACAATCCACATCATAGGGCTGGTACTCGCTCCTGAGCCGTGTCGCTCTTGAATGGTTCAGCCGTGGCCAGTTCTCCCGCGATCTGGCAAAGTGCGAAAAAGTCAGCGGGGTTTCTGGACCGGTCCAGACCGGCTCACCGGGTTCCGGGGCCACGCGGCAAAAACCGCCAAGACCCATTGCTTCTTACAGTTGAAGATACAAGGATAGTCGAAGTTGGGTGATCCAGCGAAGCTCGAGCCGACGGACCTCGAAAAGAAGCCGCCAAGTGGTTTTTCATCAACAACAAGCCACCCAGACTAATTCTCGGCAAGGACACCTCGGCTGCGTCTCCGCTCTATAAACGCGCAAGCTCAAACAAAAGCACTCACTCTCATCACGTCTTAGACGCGGAAGCAGATGGATTAGACGCAAAATCTGGGTGCGTCAATCTCGCCATGTGGGGTGTAGAAACCGGGCTCCGGGGCCCGGTCTGCGCAAAAGCGCTCTTTGACCGGGCCGAACGGAGTTGAAGAGATAATGAAAGGCTATTGAGCTGTGACGCGCGGCTTGATCAGCTCATCGAGGTAGTCGGGCTTGGATTCTTCGCGGGTGAGATGCGGATAGCGCTCTCCGCCATGATAGTTGATGGTCGCGGTCTGGTAGTACTCGTCAATGATCACCAGCAGCGAGATCGGCTTGGTGGTGTCCTTTGATGCTTTGATCGCGTCTTCTAGCAGATCGTGGTTGTAGACGCGGCCATTGACGCCGGCGACCTTCATTCCGTAGGTGACGCCGGCTTGAAATGCCGGACCGCCGACGATGGAATCGGCAACCGTGCCGTCTGGGCCGAGCTGAAGACCGATGGAGTAGATGTCGCCGGGATTGCCGCGGCGGCCAAGCAGCTTGGAAGGCTCGCCGTCGTAGGTCACCTTCCAGCCGCCGTTTTCAATACCGCCGGTGGGCGCGTCCGGCGAAGTGGAATCGAGCCGGGTGTTGAAGAAGGTGGCCCAGTCATAGGGCGCGATCGCGTTCAAGTCGGCAACCAGTTGGTCGAAGGTGTAGGTCTTCACTTCGGGGCCGTTGTTGGCGCCGCCGTGAAAGGCGTGGCAGAAATCGTCGATTGTTTTGGCGCCGTGGCTTTCGCGATGAATGATGGTAGCGACCTCAAGCCAGAGCAGGTCGCCTTCGTCGTAGTAATCGGTCCCTCGGCGCCAGCTGAACCAGCCACGCGCGAAGCCAAGGCCGGGCTCACCGACCGCGGTATCGAGCAGGGGACGCCAGGTGCGTCCGGGACGGCCGGGGCCAAGGCTGGCGGCGATGCTGGCCAGATATTCGTGGTATTCGCCGGGCGTCCACAATCCGCTGCGCGCGGCCAGCAAGGGACCGAGATAGTCGGTGAGCCCTTCGTAACCCCAGAGGAGATCGGTTTTCTCAGGCTCCTCATAGTACGGCGTGGCGAGATCGGCGGGGCGACGGAACTTGCCGTTCCAGGAATGAACGAACTCATGCGAGAGCAGACCGCCGAGAGCCATGCCGGAGCCGGGCGAAATCAACGTACGCTCGGGCAGGCGGCTGTCATTCGATTCATGATGCTCGAGGCCGAAGTGGGCGACGTGATCGCTGAGCGCAAAGATGAAGTGGTAGTCGCGATAATGACGCGCGCCGAAGAGCTTGCCGGACTCGGCCACCAGGTTGGTCATCTGCTTCTGATTCGCCGGGCTCATGTCGAGAGCGGCTTCGCTGTCGGCGGCCATGTCGATCTCGTGATGAATGGGCTCGCCAGGCGGGGTGATGTCGATGACGCGGAAATATTCGCCGCTGATCACGGGCGAGTCGACGAGCAGATCGAACGAGATGGGCTTGAAGGAAACCTCATTACCGGATTGGCTCGCGACGGGAAGCGATGTGCCGAACTTCCAGCCTTCGGGCAAAAGGAGCTTGCTCACGTACGTCAGCTTTTCGGCGGGCGTGCCGGCTGGATAAAGCGCAACTTCATTCCACTCCAGAACCAGCAGTTTGTCAGTGGCTGAACCGCCTTCGGGCTCAATGTAGTCGTAGTACGCGTCAAGCTGGCTGACCCCGGCGGGAATGTCGACGTGAAAGGTGAAAGTGTCGAGCAGATCGCGCTTCCAGGGAATGACTTTGCCGTTGCCCTCGAACTTGAGGCCGGTGAGGCTTGCGATTGGACCCGAAGGACCGTGATCGCCCGGAATCCACTTGGGATAGTAGAGCGTGAGCGGACCGGATTGAACGGGCAGCACCAGGTGAGCGTGCAGAAGCTTCTGCGGAGTCTTGGTTGCATCCACTGTGAGCGAGATGGTTTGGCCGGACTGGGCCAGTGCGGCGTGCGCAGCGAAAATAAACGCCAGAAACACCGAAAAGCGAAAACGTTGCATGGAAAAGCTCCTCTGGGAATATAGGGCAAGGAAGATAGGGTAAACCCCACCCGTGCATCATATCGCCTGCCGGCGGCGTTCACGAAGGCGGTTGGTGCGGTTGAGCGCCGGCGCAAGCCAGTCGGAAGAATCGATTCTCTCTCCTGCGGGGATTGATGGTATCGTCAGAATCATCCCGCACGGCGACGGGCCGGGAGTTTCCCTTCAGACAACAGCGCGCTCAGCGCAGCTGTTCGCTCCGGCCGTTGAACGAATCCAAAACTGCAGCGCTTGTTCGTTTCCCCGACAAGTGCAGAGCCGTCTTTGCTGACGCTGATGGAAAGGAGAGGGCAGCCCGATGACCCAGTCCTACGAAGAAGCGAACGCCAGTCACGTTTTAACGCTGGAGCAGGTAACCAACCTCACGGAGGAAGGCGGCAAGCCGGCCGACACGTTGATGCGGGTTGTGGCGCTGATTGCCTCGCGGTTCAGAACCGACGTGTGCTCGGCGTACCTGCTTGAGCCGGACCGGTCAAACCTGGTGCTGGCCGCGACGCTCGGGTTGCTCCCTCAAGCAATCGGCAAGCTGCGCATGCGGCTCCATGAAGGACTGGCCGGCCTGGTAGCGGAACAGGTGATGCCAGTGGCTGTGGAGGACGCAACGAAGCACCCGCGTTTCAAGTTTTTCAAAGACTCCGGTGAAGAGGAGTACCGCTCATTCCTCGGTGTCCCGCTGATTGACCGCGGCGTATTGCAAGGCGTGCTGGTGGTGCAGACCAAGGAAGCGCGTGTCTTCGGCGACAAAGAGATTCGCATGCTGGTGGAAGCAGCTACGCAGGTGGCTCCGGTGGTGAGCGAGGCGCGCACGCTCGACCGGTTCATTGGCCCGGCGCAGGAGCGGCTGTGGTCGCTGGCGCGCAACATCTGGTGGAGCTGGGATCACGACTGCATCAGCCTGTTTCGCGATCTGAATCCAACGCGCTGGCGGGAACTGAATCAGAATCCGATTTCGCTGCTGAGCGAGATGAAGTTCGGCGAGATTGAGCGCCGCGCAACCGAGCTTGTGCTGCACAGCCGCATCAACTACGTCTATCGGCGTCAACAGGAGTATCTGCATGCGGACCGCACTTGGGGCGCCGCAAATGCCGGTGTGCTGCGGCCGCGGCCGGTTGCATATTTCTCAGCAGAGTTTGGATTGCACGAGTCACTGCCGATTTATTCCGGCGGCCTGGGCGTGCTTTCGGGCGACCATATCAAGAGCGCGTCGGACCTGGATATTCCGCTGGTGGGGATCGGCTTGTTCTATGGGCAGGGCTACTTTTTGCAGCGGCTGGATCAAACCGGTTGGCAGCGGGAAGAGTATCTGCAGACAGATGTAAACAAGCTGCCGATGCAGCCGGCGATTGGACCAAACGGCGAACCCGTTGTCGTTGAGATTCAGACGCGGGGCGGGTCGATCAAGGCCAAGGTCTGGCGGCTCAGGGTGGGCCGCTGCGATCTGCTGCTGCTTGACTCAAACGTGCAAGGCAACGCGCCGGAGGATCGCGAACTGACTTCGCGTCTTTACGGCGGCGATGGGCGCACGCGCATTCGGCAGGAACTGCTGCTGGGAGTGGGCGGATTTCGCGCACTGAAGGCGATGGGCATTTCGCCGGGCGTGCTGCACTTGAACGAAGGACACAGCAGCTTTGCGCTGTTTGAAGCAATTCGCACACGCATGCAGGAAGAGGGACTGGACTTCAACACCGCCGCCAGCCACATTCCGCGCGAGGTGATCTTCACCACGCACACGCCGGTGCCCGCGGGACATGACCGTTTCAGTCCCGACCTGATGGAAGAGCACCTGGGACCGCTGCGCGAGCAGCTGGGGATTACGCACGAGAATATGATGGGCTTTGGCCGCGAATATCCTACCGACCAGGGTGAGCAGTTCTGCATGACTGTGCTGGGACTGAAGCTTTCGCGGCGGGCGAATGCCGTCAGCTCGCTGCACGGCGAGGTTTCGCGCGCGATGTGGAAGTGCCTGTTCCCCGGCAAGCCGGAAGATGCGGTGCCGATTGGCCACATCACCAATGGCGTGCATGTACCTTCGTGGCTGGCGCCCCAGATGTGCCGGCTCTACGATCGACATCTAGGCGTGGGATGGCAGAGCAAAGGCGGCGACGCGCGCACCTGGGAAGAGATTGAGAATGTGAACGACGGCGAGCTTTGGGAGACGCATCTGAGCCTGAAGTCGCAGCTCATTGATTTTGCGAGACGGCGCGCGCACGAGCAGGCCGAACGGCGAGGCGAAGCCAAGGAAAGTCTGCTCAAGCTGGACAAGGTGCTCTCACCGGATGCATTGACCATTGGTTTTGCGCGACGATTTGCGACTTACAAGCGAGCCAACCTGGTGCTCGCCGATATGCAGAGACTGGCATCGATGGTGAACGATCCCAAGCGGCCGGTGCAGTTTCTCTTTGCCGGCAAGGCGCATCCGCATGACGAGCCGGGCAAGCGCGTATTGCAGCAGATTGCGGAGATGATGCGCGACGCGAAATTCGCCGACAAGTTCGTCTTTATTGAGGATTACGACATCAACGTGGGCCGGTTCCTGGTGCAGGGCGTGGATGTGTGGTTGAATAATCCGCGGCGACCGCTGGAGGCTTCAGGAACGAGCGGACAGAAAGTTGTGCTCAACGGCGGGTTGAATCTCTCCGTGCTGGACGGATGGTGGGCCGAGGCTTACGACGGGCTGAACGGCTTCGCAATTGGAAACGGAAGAACCCATTCCAACATGGATGTTCACGATAGCCGCGACGGCGAAGACTTGTACCGCGTGCTGCGCGACGAACTGATTCCGCTTTTCTACAACCGGGATCGCGACGGGCTGCCGCGCGGATGGATCAAGCGGATGAAGCGCACGATTCGCACGCTGGGCTGGCGATTCAATGCCGACCGCATGGTGATGGACTACACGCTGAAGTGCTACATCCCCGCGGCGGGCGGGACTTCGAGCGAGATCAGGCCGCCATCGTAAGCACCTGCGGGCACCTGCGGTGCGGCAGACGCTCGCGGGAGGCTCGCTCGGGCGTACTGCTGTCCCGACCTTGCGACAAGAAAAAGTCGCAAGGGTGGGGTAGACATGTTGTGGCCTGAAGGCTGAGAGCTGGAAGCTGCTTCCTAGTTCGCGAAGGCTTCTTCTTCCACCTTCACGCGTTCGATCAGCTTTACCGGGTAGTACGCGTTGCGCGCGTACTGCTTCACCATGCGATTGGTGTTGAAGTAGGAACCGTTGAAGGCCAGGGTGTGGCGCATCAGGCGCGCCCACTTCTCCGGCGCGTCGAGATAGAGCGGCACCACCACGTTCTCGAGCTTGTTGTAGAGCGAGGCTGCTTCCTCGGCGTCATTGGCGCCATCTTCAATAGCCCAGCCGGTAAAGCCCTCGATGCAGCCTTCAATCCACCAGCCATCAAGAATCGAGAGGCTGGGAACGCCATTGAGCGCGGCCTTCATGCCGCTGGTGCCTGAAGCTTCATAGGGACGGCGGGGCGTGTTCACCCACACATCAACGCCTGCGGTGAGCAGTGCTCCAAGTTCCCAGCCGTAGTTTTCGAGGTAGACAACGCGCAGCATGTCGTTGGAGAGGCGCGCGGCGTCGGCGAAGACTTCCTGGATGAGCGCCTTGCCTGGCTCGTCCTGGGGATGCGCTTTGCCGGCGTAGATGATCTGCAATCCGCCGGCGGCGGTAGCGATCTTGGCCAGCCTTTCGGGATCGGTGAACAGAAGCGTTGCGCGCTTGTAGGTGGCCACGCGGCGCGCGAATCCCAGCGTGAGCACGTTGGGGTTGAGCACCAGGCCGGTCCGAGCCGCCACTTCGCCGAGCAGGTCGCCCTTGGCGCGTGCGTGCGCGGCGAGAATGTCCTTCTCCGGCAGGTCGATTGCGTTGCGCAGGTAGAGATTATCGCGACGCCAGGAGCTGAAGTTTGCATCGAGCAATTGCTGAATGGGCTCGGATACCCAGGTGGGCGCGTGAACGCCATTGGTGATGGAATCGATCGCAAACTCAGGGAACATGGCGCGGGAAACTTTTGCATGCTGCATGGCCACGCCGTTGGCATAGCGCGAGAAGCGCAAGGCCAGCAGCGTCATGTTCAACATGCCGTCGCGGAAACAGCCCAGCTTTTCAAGCCGCGCGGTGCGGTCGCCGCCGAGAATGCGGATGGTTTGCTCGGTGGAGAAGCGATCGTGGCCCGCGGGAACCGGCGTGTGCGTGGTGAAGACGCACTTGCGGCGCACCTGCTCCATGTCGGTTTCCGTTGCGGCGCCGAGCGGGCCGCCGCCAAGCTGGCTCTCAAGCAGTGCCAGCGTCAGCAAAGCCGCGTGGCCCTCGTTCATGTGGTAGACGTTTACCTTGTGGCCGAGAGCATTCGCCATGCGCACGCCGCCCATGCCGAGCACAATCTCCTGCTGCAGGCGATAGTTGGTGTCGCCGCCGTAGAGATGATCGGTGAGGCCGCGATCCCATCCCGAATTTCCATCCAGATCGGTGTCCAAAAGATAGATGGGCACAACGTGGCCGTAGCGGCCGACGAGATCGTAGCGCCAGGTGCGCACTGTGACCACGCGGTCTTCAATGGAGACAGTTACGCGCGCTGGCTCCTCGGTGCAGAAGTCACTGGGATTCCACGGCTGCACGTCTTCGGTCTGCACGCCTTTGGGGTCAAGGTGCTGCTGAAAATAGCCTTTGCGATGCAGCAACGTGAAAGCCACCAGGGGCACGCCGACGTCGGCAGCGGAACGCAGTGTGTCACCAGCCAGCACGCCGAGACCGCCTGAGTAAGTGGGCATGCCCGGGTTGATGGCGATTTCCATTGAGAAATAAGCGACGTGGCCCAAAGTGGGGAAGGTCTCGTAGGAAAAGGGCTTGGACGATGTCTGTGGCATGGTCTCTCTAATTCTCCGTGCCGCTCCTTATGAGAGTGCGGCGGTCCAAAAAGCAGAAATCCGGGAGAGCTTAAAGATAAAGACTTCCCCACCCGGTTTTTGTTGTGGCAATCGTTTTCAATTTTACCAAGGTTCCCTGGAAAAACCCTTCCACGAATGGGTCATTTCGTCGGACGGAAGGATCTGAATGTTTCTACCTTAGAGGGTGCAACTGAAGGTGATTTGACGCTGCGAAATTCAGGAGCATGCAGATGCTTCCTCATGAAAGACAAACAGGTTTGTCGCTCCAATGGAAGAATTGCTGACCATTTTGTCAACTCAGACGGTGTGCGCCACCGGAGGCGTGGCAGATGTGAATTTGCGGCACAATGCCGATTTGGCCGGTGTAACGTTCGCCCAGCTCCTGCACAAACTCCGCGGCGTGGCCCTGCTCCACAAGGTTGATGGTGCAGCCGCCGAAACCGCCGCCAGTGAGACGCGCGCCGATCAGGCCGGGCAAGTCCTGCGCAAGGGCCACCATGGCGTCGGCCTCTTCGCAACTGGCTTCGAAATCTTTGCTGTAGCTCTCATGCGCCTCGGCCATGAGGCGACCCAGTTCAGGCAGATCGCGACGAATGAGCGCGTCAGCCGCGGCAACGGTGCGCGCATTTTCAGTAATCACATGACGGGCGCGCTTGAGGGAGTTGGGCGTCATCTCAGAGCCCCATTTTTCCAGGTCTTCGACGGTACAGTCGCGCAGGAATTTGACTCCGGAGCGATGCGAAGCGATGACCGCGCAGGCCGCTTCCACTTCCGCGCGGCGCGAAGTGTATTCGCCGCCGGAGATGGCGTGCTTGACCATGGTGTTGGCGATGACCAGCGCCACGTTGGCGGGAATGGGCGCGAGTTTGAAGCTGAGATCGCGGCAATCGAGCAGCAATGCGTGATCTTCCGCGCCGTTGGCGGAGATGAACTGGTCCATGATGCCGCAGCTGGCGCCGACGAACTCATTTTCAGCGCGCTGGCAGAGCCGCGCCAGCACCGGGCCGGGATAGCTGACTCCGATGAGTGAGATGACGGCAACGGCCGTGGCCACTTCAACAGATGCCGAGCTTGAGAGGCCGGAGCCAAGCGGAACATCGCCCCAGAGCGAGAGGCTGAAGCCGGGAATCGTGTTGCCCAGGTCCGCGAGGATGGAGACGACACCGAGCGGGTAGTCGCTCCAATGTTTCGCCGCTGATGTGGGCAGCGCCGCCGCGTCGAAGATCTTCTCTTCGCCGTAGTTTTCTGAATAGATGGCGATTTTGCCATCGGTACGCGGCGAGATGCCGGCGAGGGTGGCGAAGTTGATGGCCGCAGGCATGACGAAGCCTTCGGCGTAGTCGGTATGTTCGCCGATCAGGTTGACGCGGCCGGGCGCGACGAAGACTTGCGGCTCCGCGTGGAAGCGGGCCTGGTGGAGGGTGCGGAGGGCAATTGGATCATGCATGGTTGTTCACACGTAAAAGGTCAAACTCAAATGGGTTGAAGCTCGACGGTCATGGGCCAGGAAAACGATGCGCCTGGAGCGAGGGTGCGCGACCACGGCCCGGTTTGAGCCAGCGAATCAACTGGAGCGGTTGCCGGCTCAAGGGCAACGCAGGTCTGCTTGGGGCCAGGACGGTCAGGCCAGCCGCCGTGGCAGATCCACAGGCCGAGATAAGGTGTTGCGTTGGGATCGAAACCTACCTTGATTCGGACGCCAGCTTTGGGCCGCTCGAGCGCGCAGCAGTTCTCTGACTCGGAAAGAGGCCCGGCAAAGAGCTTGTCGCCGATGGCGGATTCCGGAGACTGGGCCAGGCTCAGGTCCGTCTCGCTACCGTTGACCAGCGCTGCGATGGGCCAGGTGATTGAATCGCCCTGCTTTCCCAAGCGTCCGCGTCCGGAGCCTTCAAGGCGGAGCGTGGTGATGGAGGCGGGCAGAACGACGCGGTCTCCCGCCTCAGCCGTAAACAGCGGGTGCGCGGCCCAGGACCAGGGGGTTGGAGAATCGCCGGTGTTGGTGACTTTGTATTCGAGGTGGAGAAGCCAGCTTTTTCCTGACGCGTCTTTCTTCTCGCGCAAAGTGAGGGTGCGCTCGAGCATCAAGGGCAGCGAGAAGCATTGTCCGCGAAAAATGACAGCGTTTTCATCCGAGGCCACGGCCCGCCACTCCACCCGCCACAGATCGCCGTGATCGGGAATGGAGGCCGGACCCGTCGGAGTTTCGACAATGCAATTGGCGACCGAGGGCAGGCACTCGTCCCAGCCACTGGCGTCGCCTGCGTCGAAGGGCATGGTTTGGGTGCGGGGAGCATAGGGCGCGAGCGGTGCCTGAAGGAGTTCGCGGTCATGGAAGCGCAGAGAGGCGATCTTGCCGCCGAGCCGCGGAAGGATGGTCACCGAGCAGTCTCCGGCCTGAATGAGAACGTTTTCTTCTGCGCGTTCAGGGGCACTTGTTGGGGCCGTCATTCCTACTCTCCCAATACTTCTGCGCTAGCTGCGGTCAGCCGTTCCCAGATCCGATCAAGCCAGGCTTCGTGCTCGGGCTTCATCAGCACAGAGCGAAGGCAGGTGACTGGGCTGGTATTCAGGCCGGACTCATTTGGCTCCGCGGACTCCGGATGAAACCACGATAGCGGCAATTGTACAAGGGCCAGATGCAAATCCCGCGCGGCACAGGCTACAAAAATCTTCTGTGCCAGATCGGAAGCGCGTTCGGAGTTCTCCGCATTGACCTTCCAGACCACGATGTCCAGCTCCGGCGGGCCGGCGGCGAGGGGTTGGAAACGAACGGCCTGGTTGGGAGCAGCTTGGTTGGGACTGGGCCGCTCAGGTCGGGCTTGGCGCAACCGGCGGTCGAACTCAAGCGCTGCCGCACGACCGCGGGCAAGGCCTTGAGCAAACCCACCCCCTGGAACCAACGGAAGAAGCTGTTGCGTAGCCCAGAGCGCAACAGCGGCGGCCCCGGCACGGGAACACTCAAGGCTGATTTCGCCCAGGTGCAACTGCTTTGAAGTGAAGTAGGTATAGGGCGAATCGTGCTTGTAAAAACGCCCCACGGCAGGGTCGCGAAAGAGGACGCACCCGCAGCCGTAGGGCTGCAACCCGTGTTTGTGGGGATCGATGACGATGGAGTCGGGCTGGGTGATGGCCTCATAGGCGCTGCGTGCGTGCTCGTCGAGAGAACCGGCAATCAGCCGGAAGTAGCCGCCGTAGGCCGCGTCCACATGGACCCTGAACCCGTATTTTTGCCGGAGCGCCAGGATATCTGGCAGCGGGTCAACTGCGCCGATGGCCGTGGTGCCGAGCGTGACCACGACAGTGCCAATATCTCCCTTGCGGAGTTCGGTTTCCAGAGCCTCCAGGCTCATGCGGCCGCGGCTGTCGGCGGGGATGCCGGCGTAGTCCAGTTTGAGCACGGCGGAGATACGCTTGTGGGTATAGTGGGCCTGCTCGGAGCCGACGATCCGCTTTCCGGGTGCAGACTGACCCGCGACCCACAGGGCCTCAAGGTTGGCGATGGTACCGCTGGAGGTGAGATGGCCCAGATAGCTGCCTGGGCTCCAGCCGAACATCCGGGCGATGCCCTCTACGGCTTCAATTTCCATCTCCGAACTGGCGCGTCCGCCGTCCCGGGCGTGGTTGTTGGGATTGATGCTCATGGCCAGGGCGTAGGCGGCGCGTGCCACGGGGTGGGGTGGCTTGAGCATCTGGCCGGCGTAAAGGGGATGAAAGTAGGGGTAATTGTCCTTGAGGCGATGGGCCGTGGCGGCAAGTACCTCGGAAATTGCGGCGGAATCGACCGGTAAATCATGCGGCGGCAGCGAGGCAAACTCCGCCTCAAGCAGCTCGGTGGCGCGGGAAAGCAGGCCGGGAACGGGATCCTGGAACATATCGACCTCCCAACGTATCACAAGCCGCGGAGCGGCTGTAAGCTCATACCGGTCAACATAATTTGGAGGTCAGGAAATGTGAACGGAAAGACATCGCAACAATTTCTGCACCATATTTCCATGGGGATGATATACTTTGGATAGCGTTAGAGTCGAACCGGGCGTGAGCAGCAAACTCGCCCAACCAAGCAAGATTCTGCCAGTGGTCGCTCCGATTCATCCAGCGCAATCCAATCCAGGAAATACGATCAACATGGAACAAGGTACTGTGAAGTGGTTCAATGACGCGAAGGGCTTCGGCTTTATCTCGCGCCAGAACGGCGAAGACGTATTCGTGCACTACTCTGCAATCAACTCCAGTGGTTTCAAGAGTCTGCAAGAAGGTCAAGCTGTGCAATTCAACGTGGTGAAGGGGCCCAAGGGATGGCAGGCTGCCGACGTGCAGCCTCTCTAGAGCATTTTCGATTCACTCATTGACAGCCTTGAGAGCGTAAAGGGGACTTTCTTTAAGGAAAGAGCCACTGAGCTTCCAGGTACCTGTGAAGAGCAGAATTGAATTTGCTGTACCCGGTTGGCCGGATTCCGGCAGAATCTAGCAAACGCACACGAGGGCTGGGAGCGATCCCAGCCCTCGTGTGCGTTTAGAGCGGTTCTTCAGATCGCGTGGAGCCTTTACACCATGCGAGTGGCTTTTCCTTCCAACCGGCAACGAAAACCTCTTGCCGGAGACCCCGGTGAGGGTAAAAGCCACTCCGCATTTCCGGTTTCCCACTCGACCGACGAGCGAACCGCTCTAGGCTTATAGAAGCAGGCGTTTGGTTCCGACCTGAAGCGGGTTTGAGTCTTAATGGGTGCAGGTTTGGGCCTGGCTTGCGGAGGCTGGCTCACCGGGCAGAAATGGCCCGAAGTGGTCCGGAGCCTCAAAGTCGCCCTGCGGGTGTACATCCGGGCCAACGTGGTTGCGATGGTGGTTGCACAGGGTCTTCTGAATTTCGAAGAGGATCTCTCTGCGTTCAGTGTGCGATTGACGCTCCCAGAACATCACAAATCCCTGGCCGCATATGCAGCAGCGTGTTTCAGCGTTACGGTTGGTTGGTCTGCATAGAACTTGCATTTTTACCCCCTCAGAACGAATCCAGAATTACTGTGTCCTTTGAGCTTTCTGCAGGGTCGGCGCTGCGAGATGATCACGTCGACTTGAGCTTGGAGGAGTTGGGATGCGGCGACTCTGGTTTCGTTACAGTTGTCGAATTGCTCGTTCAGTGAAACGACAATATTCCCTTCCAGCGAAGGCTCAAATAGCTCATTCGGACAACAAGGCAGTCTTTTGGGGTAAGGGTCCATACCCAATTGGTGGGACCCGTTGATGAGAGACGGCTCAATGCGCGACGGGAGGGCCGGATGCAGTGAGCTGCGCAGCGGGCGGGCAATCCTGCTTCTCAAAGAGCTGAAGGTTTTCGCTCTTCCACTGCATTGCGGAGTGGATGCGGTTGTAGCCGCTGGGATGGTCAAAGAAAAGAATTTCCTCAAGCGGACCGGGACGCATCTTGCGGTATTCGCCCAGGTGAATGGCGGCCTGCGCGAAGCCGTCGGGCTGGCGGGCAGCGTTGAGACCGAACATATCGGCCTCCTTCTCCTGGGTGCGAATTTCGGTGTTATTGACCGGGGTGAGCACGAAGAAGGAGAGGCCGCCGAGCAGGAACACGAGCGGTAAAACGGCGGGATCGGTGATTTCATGAACGCCCCAGCGATCACCCCAGCGGGCCAGGGTCCAGTTAAGCGCCCAGCGCAGGTAGGCGAAGAAGAGGACAATCACCACCGACAAGAACAGTATCGACTTGGGAATGTGGTTCATGACGTAGTGGCCCATCTCGTGACCCATCACGGCCTGAATCTCTTCCGGTGATCCGCGCTTGAGCAGGTTGTCGTTGAGGGTGATGCGCATGGTGTTGCCGATGCCGCTGACGTTGGCGCTCATGCGCGTGGTCTGGCGGCTGGCGTCGATCTCATACACATCGTTGGTGGAGATACCGTTAGCGTGCGCCATGCGCAGGATCGGCCCGGTAATTTTGGGATCGTCGAGGCGGTTGACCTTGTTGAACATGGGCTGGATGAAGACGGGGCCGATGGCGATGGCCACCACGATAAAGGCAATCGCGGCGCCTGAGCCCCAGATCCACCAGGTCTTTGGACACTTGCGGACGATGGCCATGAGAATAAGGAACGCGAGAGCGCCAAAGACAAGACTGATAGCCAGGCTCTTTGCCTCGTCGCCCATCCAGGGCCAGAAGGTCTGCGTAGCCAGGCCATATTTGTGCTCGCGAACGTAGCTTTCGTAGTACTCGAGCGGGAAGCCGAGCAGCGTGGTGAGCAGGATGTACTGGGTCCAGTAGACCGCGTCGCGCAGGCGGCGAAAGCGCGTGATGCGCTGGGCGCGGTCGCGCATGGCAGCTGACCAGCGGGTGTTGAGGACGATGAGGCAAACCGCCGAGGCATAGAGAAAGTCCCAGAGAATGAGCCAGTAACCGCCCTCGAAATAGGAGTTGGAGCGGGCAATAGCGTCCGGCGGCATCATGGCCATGTAGGCTTCAGTGGCGTCGTCCACGTTGAAATGGGGCGATGGCTGGGCAGCGGCAGGGATTTTGGTGATGTCCACCGTGGGCTGGATGGCGGGTTGCGCCGAGGCTGCAATTGCGCTGAAAATTGCGGCTAGAACCAGGAGCGTAAGGCCCCGCAAACGCCAGTTCATCATTTTGACCTCTTTCGTACACAGGATTTTTGCGCGCCGGCATAAACGGGGACGGATAGTGCGGAGCGCGAAATCGGGTGCGTGAAAGCTCATACGAGCCATTGCGCGGGACGGTTCCTGATAATTGCCGGTATATCCTGAAAGGTTGCCACGGAGAGAAAATGCCGCGGCCGGAAAACACAGGAACCGATCAATCATGAGCACGCAGACAATTGCCGTACACCTGCCCGACGGGGCCATTCGCGAAGTTCCCGTCGGCACAACGCCTTTTGACATTGCCAACTCCATCTCGCCGCGCCTGGCCGCGGCATCCGTTGTGGCCCGGCTGACTCCACTCGCCGGTGCAGCCGCGAAGACTGAAACCGGCGAAGAGCCGTCTGAAGCAGCGATGTATGGCGCCGAGGACAGTGCCGCTGCGCGCCTTGTGGACCTGGCAACGCCGCTGACTGCGGATACACGGCTGGAATTGGTGAAGGAGTCGGACCCCGAGGCGCTCAAAGTGGTTCGCCATTCGGCTGCGCATGTGCTGGCAACGGCGGTGCTTGAACTGTTTCCGGAAACGAAGCTGGGCCACGGCCCTGCGACCGACGCGGGATTCTTCTACGACTTTTATCGCGAGAAGCGCTTTACGCCCGAAGACCTCGCAGCCATCGAAAAGAAGATGGCCGAGGTAGTGGCGCGCGACGAGAAGTTTGTGCACGAATACGAACCGCGCGAAGAGGCGCTGGCGGAATTTGAGCGCGACGGCGACTTCATGAAGACACACTTCGTGACAAAATTCACGGAGCCTGGTTCCGAAGTGAGCTTTTACCGAAATGGGAAATTCGTGGACTTCTGCCGCGGGCCGCATGTTCCCTCGACGGGGCGCGTGAAAGCGTTCAAGGTGCTCTCGCTGGCTGGTGCGTACTGGCTGGGCGACGAGAAGAATCCGCAGTTGCAGCGCGTGTATGGAACGGCGTTCTTCTCGCAGAAGGCGCTGGACGAGCACTTTGCGCGGCTGGAAGAAGCGGCCAAGCGCGACCATCGGTTGCTGGGCAAGCAACTCGATCTGTTCAGCATCCAGGACCTGGCTGGATCGGGCCTCATCTTCTGGCATCCCAAGGGCGCGATGGTGCGCAAGGTGATGGAAGACTGGATGCGCGAAGAATGTGTACGGCGCGGCTATCTGCTGGTATACACGCCGCACGTGATGAAGCGTGACCTGTGGAAGGTGAGCGGACACGACGGCGTTTACTCCAAGGACATGTTTCCGCCGATGAAGCTGGACGATGCCGAATACCGCCTGAAGCCGATGAACTGTCCCGGCCACATCATGATCTACAAGAACTCGCCGAAGAGCTATCGCGACCTCCCGCAGCGCTACGCCGAGTTCGGCAACGTCTATCGCTATGAGCGCTCCGGAACCATGCACGGCCTGTTGCGAGTGCGCGGTTTTACGCAGGACGATGCGCACATCTTCTGCACGCCGCAGCAGGTAGAGGGTGAAGTGATTGCCTGTCTCGACTTCGCTGAAGCGATGCTCAAGACTTTCGGCTTCAAGGAGTTTCGCGTAGAGCTTTCCACGCGCGATCCCAACAAGGCCGGTGACTTCTTTGGCACACCTGAAGATTGGGCCAACGCCGAAGGCGCACTCAAGAATGTGCTTACCAACCGCGGGCTTAAGTTCGACACCTTTCCCGGCGAGGCGGCATTCTACGGCCCCAAGATCGACGTGAAGCTGGTGGATGTCCTGGGTCGGCTGTGGCAGCTCTCCACGGTGCAGTTCGACTTCAACCTGCCGGCGCGGTTTGAGCTTGAATATGTGGGAGAAGATGGCGAACGGCATCAGCCGGTCATGGTGCACCGCGCGCTGTTCGGTTCAGTGGAGCGCTTCTTCGGCGTGCTGATCGAGCATTACGCGGGGGCGTTTCCGCTGTGGCTGGCGCCGGTGCAGGTGGGCCTGGTGCCCATCAGCGAGCGGCACCACGCCTATGCGAAGAAGATTGAAGCGGAGCTGAAGGCCGCCGGCCTGCGCGTGGAAGTAGACGACCGCAACGAGAAGATGAACGGCAAGATTCGCGACTTTGCGAATTACATCCTGGTCTTCGGCGACAAGGAGGAGGCGGCGGGGAGCGTGAGCGTACGGACCCGCGGCAAGGGCGACCAGGGGACGCTGACGCTGACCGAGTTCATTGCCAAGGCCAAGGCGCTGGTCGCCGCCCAATCCACCGAGCTATAGATTTTGACTGAATGAGAGACAATCCAGAAGGCTGCTTGGAACTCCGAGATGCGTATGAGCGCGACGAACTGTTTTTCGGCGTGGTCCGCGTATGCACACCTTCAGAAGCCGCGTCACTTGAATTTGGCGTTGAGAGGGCTGGCTATCTCACTCTGCGCAGAATCATTGAAACCCGACCATTTGGCAGTATGCCAGGTGTCAAGCACAGTTTCTATTTCACTGGGAGTCACTCAAGAGAGACATCTGCGCATGAACCTGTGAGCATTGGCGTCCGGATCGAGGAGGGCATGAATGGAAAGAATCTTCACTTTGATTGCCCTCTTTCGCTCGCCAAGAATCTCAAATGGTTTCTCAATCTAAAGGATCTACAAGAAGCTGCTGCCTTCAAGCGCGTGCCTGAGTAGCTGAGTCCAAGTTGCCCCCAACCCGGAACCCTTCCCCACATTTCCGATGAGGCTAGACTTTGGCTCCCGCATGCTTTGATCGCCTCTGTCTAACAATTCTCATTCTGATCTTAGTGAGAGCGTGAGGATTTTCCCTGGAATTCTCTTAATTGATAGGAATTGTTGTTATAATTGAACAGAGGTTGCCGATGCCGACTCTGACCATTTCTCTCCCCGATTCGCTCAAGGACTTCATTGACCGCGAAGTCCATGCAAAGGGCTACGGCAACGTGAGCGAATACGTTCGCGGGCTTTTGCGCGATGCGCAGGCCAAGGAAGCGGACGCGCGGTTGGAGGCTTTGCTGATCGAAGGTCTGAACGCCGGGCAGGAGACTCCACTTTCCCCGGAATTCTGGAGCGAGCTCAGGCAGAATGCGACTAAGATACTTGCCAGGCGCAGGTAGCCTGGAAAGAGGCTCCCAGAGCCGTGAAAGTCCTGGTTCGCTCAGCCGCTCGCGAAGATATTCTCCGCCAGTATTCCTATTTCTTCATCGAGAACGACGCCGAACGCGCGGCTGAGCGCTTTCTTGCATCGGTTCAGTCTGAAATCGAGTCTCTTTCCGAGCATCCGACAGCAGGGAGTCCCCGGTTCTTCGACAACCCACTGCTGACGGGGCTGCGATCCTGGCCTGTACGGGGCTTTCCCGCAATTCGCATTTATTACCTCCACAGTGTGGACGAGTTGCGAATTGTCCGCGTTCTGCATGGCAAGCGCGACGTCAGCCCGCTGCTGGAAGATGAAACGGACGAAGGATAGCCAGCGACGCACGGCAGCTTGACCGCAGATTCTACGCGTTGATGGCCATGCCTTCGACAGCGCCGTAAGCGTCAAGCAGCGACTCGGCCAGCGTGGGGTGGGCGTGGATGGTGCTCATCAGCTCTTCCACAGTGCCTTCGAGTTCCATCACCG
>JBEKDE010000104.1:0-31111 GCA_050014515.1 Occallatibacter sp. | reverse complement strand
TTTCAGTACCGTGAAAGGTGGCTTTTTCTTGAGGAAAAAGCCACTTGAGTGTGTGCTTTCGGTCTACACCAATTCCGAAATGCTATAAAGCCCCACTTCTCTGATTCAAAAGGCTGTTGCGGTACGACTGAACAGGCTGCGGAAAAAAGGCTCGTGGCAGGGCTGAATTTGGCTTCAAGGCTGCAGGGGCTAAAGCCCATTCTCTGATTTCGATCAACTTATGGCACGACTGAAGTCGTGCCCCTTCGCACGTCTACGTCACGCTGGAGTTTTTCCGCAGCCTGTGAAGTCATACCCTAAAAGCACGTTTAAAGCAGAGTTTGTCAGCACGCAAAAAGGGCCCCGGCTTCGGGTCCTTTCTGCTGTGCAGGCGAAGAAAAAGAAAACGAAATCAAACCATCCTATAGCATTTTATATCAGTAATTCATCATCCTATTACGCGAATATTCAGCGAAGATGAATTGGGGGTAAATTCCTGTTGCTTCGAGGTTCAGGAGGCGACCTTTTCCGGAGATGATGGGCTCCGGAGTACGCGATGGGCGACCTGCGCTGCATAGAGCAGGCGGGCAGCATCGGAGCCTTCGATGGCCTCTATGAGGGTTGCATGGGCGACGCACGCCACAAAATCGCCGATGTTCCTGGGGCTGGAAAGCGGGGGCATTGCCATGCGGTAGGCCAGCCGGGCTTCATGGCGGGCTGTGCATGCATGCTCCCGGATGGCCAGAACGGCTCGGAAACGAGCGTTGTAGGCCTCGCAACAACGAGCGACAGATGGATTGAGGGTGGGGTGGTCCTGTTCGCCACCCTGGTTGAGCGCGGATTGGATTTCTAGTTCGTAGCTTGCCTGCATGAGAGTGTCTCCTTCAGCACCCGGAATCGGCCGATTTTTCGATCACCATCCAGTTTGAACCAAGCGGAGAAATAAAACGCAGAATCTGGGAATCTTTATTCCTAATGAAATGAGCGGGTTGGGATGGTCCGGGAACATGCGGGGCTTGACAGCTTTTGAGGTGCACCCTTCTGGTGAGACAAAGTGCAAGTTGACTGGCGGCGTTTGCCGGCAAACAGAACAGGCCCCGCAACGCGGAGCCTGGAAATTGCTGAGAAAGCCCGCTGGGCGTCAAGTCCAGAAATCAGCGGCATGGGGCTAAAGCCCCACACCTCTCAGTTTTTAGCAGTCTGCGGCACGATTGAAGTTGTGCCCATTCAAGCCAGTGCCACGGATTTCAGGCCATGGCTTCCCTGGTCATCGGCTCAAAATTGAGCTGGTTTGAGTTGCGGTCCGCGGTGATGCGCACATGCGATCCGTGCAGGATCTCGCCATTCAGAATTTTGATGGCCAGCGGATCCTGCACCATGCGCTGCAGCGCCCTCTTCAGCGGCCGCGCACCATACGCGGCATCCGATCCCGCGGCCAGAATCAGCTGCCGGGCGGGTTCGGTTAGCTCGAGCGAGATCTGCCGGTCTTCGAGCAGTTTGCTCACTTCGTTCAAACGCAGATCCAGGATGCGCGACATCTCCGTGTGCCCCAGCGAATGGAAGATCACCGTATCGTCCACGCGGTTGAGGAACTCTGGACGGAAGTGCTCCCGCAGCACGCGCATCACGCTTTCGCGCGCCATGTCGTAGTCGTGCTCCGTCTTGAGCGTATCGCCGGTCAACAGCGCCGCACCCAGGTTTGAGGTCATAATCAGCACCGTGTTCTTGAAGTCCACCGTGCGACCCTTTGAATCCGTGAGCCGTCCATCGTCCATGACCTGCAGCAGAATGTTGAAGACGTCGGGATGCGCCTTCTCGATCTCGTCGAACAGAATGACCGCGTACGGCCTGCGCCGCACAGCCTCGGTCAACTGGCCGCCTTCGTCGTAGCCGACGTAGCCCGGGGGCGCTCCAATCAAGCGCGCCACGGCATGCTTCTCCATGTACTCGCTCATGTCGATACGAATCATGGACTGCTCGTCGTCAAAAAGGAACTCGGCGAGCGCGCGGGCGGTTTCGGTTTTGCCGACGCCCGTTGGTCCCAGGAAGATGAAGCTGCCAATCGGCCGTTTCGGGTCGCTCAAGCCTGCACGCGAACGGCGAATTGCATTGGCGACCACTGTAAGCGCGGCATCCTGTCCGACGACGCGCTCGCGCAGCCGCGTCTCCATCTGCACAAGCTTTTTCACTTCGCCTTCCAGCATCCGCGAAACAGGAATGCCCGTCCATTTGCTGACGATGCCGGCGATGTCTTCCTCGTCGACCTCGTCCTTCAGCATGCGCGCCACGCCCGCGTTCCCTTCCTGCGCAGCGCTTAGCTGCTTCAGTTCGGCTTCGAGTTTTGGCAGCTCGCCGTATTGAATCTGCGCAGCCCGTTCCAGCATTCCCTTGCGCGTCTGCTCTTCGGCTTCGAAGCGCAAGTCTTCAATGCGTTTTTTAACATCGGTAATGCGGCTGCTGGCTTCGCGCTCCTTCGTCCATCGGGCCGAAAGCGCGGTAATCTTTTCGGTCAGCGCGCCCACTTCCTTTTCCACGGCGTCGCGGCGCTCGCGGCTGTTTTTGTCCGTCTCGCGCTTCAACGCCTCGCGCTCGATTTCAAGCGAAGTCCTCTCGCGCTCAAGCTGATCGATGAGCGTTGGCTTCGAGCCCTTCTGAATGGCGAGCGATGCCGCCGCCTCATCGACAAGGTCGATGGCCTTGTCGGGCAGGAAGCGGTCGCTGATATAGCGATGCGACAAGGTCGCCGCGGCCACGATCGCAGAATCCTTGATGCGCACATCGTGGTGCGTCTCGTAGCGCTCCTTCAATCCGCGCAGGATGGCGATGGTGTCCTCGACATTGGGCTCGCCGACGTACACAATCTGGAAACGCCGCTCCAGCGCCGCGTCCTTCTCAATGTACTTGCGGTACTCGTTCAACGTGGTCGCACCGATTGCCCGCAGTTCTCCGCGCGCCAGGGCTGGCTTCAGCATGTTGCTGGCATCGATGGCGCCTTCAGCGGCACCTGCACCCACCAGCGTGTGCAACTCGTCAATGAAGAGGACGATCTCGCCGTTTGATTCTTCGATTTCCTTGAGCACGGCTTTCAGACGGTCTTCAAACTCACCACGAAACTTTGCACCCGCAAGCATGGAGCCCAGGTCGAGCGAGATGACGCGCTTGTCGCGCAGGCTCTCCGGAACGTCGCCGGAGACGATGCGCCGCGCCAGGCCCTCAACGATGGCCGTCTTGCCCACGCCGGGCTCGCCGATGAGCACGGGGTTGTTTTTCGTCCGGCGGCTGAGCACCTGGACCACGCGGCGAATCTCCTCGTCGCGCCCGATGACGGGGTCGAGCTTTCCGCGGCGCGCCAGTTCGGTCAGATCCTTGGCGTATTTTTCAAGCGCCTGGAATTTGCCTTCCGGGTTCTGGTCGGTCACGCGCTGCGACCCGCGAACCGCGGTGAGCGCTTTCAGAATTGCTTCGTGGGTAGCGCCGAGAGCCAGCAGGGCATCGCGCGCGGCATCCCCTTTCACGTGAGCGACCCCGAGCAGAAGGTGCTCCGTCGAGACGTACTCGTCCTTGAAGTTCGCGGCTTCGCGGAAGGCCTGCTCCAGCGCCTTGCTCAACGCATTGCTCAGGCCCGGCTGGCTCGCGGAGCCTGCAACTCGAGGCAGTTTCTCCTCGATCTGGTGCAGATCGCTTTCCAGCCGTTCGGTCGGGACACCAATCTTCTCCAGCACCGCCGGAATCACGCCCTCGCGATCCTCAATCAATGCAAGCAAAAGGTGAACCGGCTGCACCTCGGGGTTGCCGAGTTCGGTGGCGCGCGCCTGCGCCTGTGCCACGGCCTCCTGCGACTTCACGGTAAGTTTGTCCCAACGAATTGCCATTTCAACCTCAGTGATCAGTTCTCAGTGGTCAGTGATCAGTATGCTCCGATCATCGACTTGTTATTAGATTGCGACCGGAAATGAAAGTTGTCAGTTGCCCGGGTCTCCGAGTGGGAAAAACGTTTGCCAGTAAGCAACGAGTTAGCCCACACAGAAAAACTGACAACTGACAACTGATCCCTGACAACTTGCGTTTACGCCGCTACGTTGATTTTGATCTGCTTCGGCTGGGCTTCGGCTTTCTTGGCCAGCTCCAGCTTCAACACGCCCGCGGCGTACTTCGCCTTTACGTTCTCCGTGTCGACGGTGGAGGGCAGCGTAAAGGCGCGATAGAAGCTGCCGTAGCGCCGCTCGATGCGATGGAAGTTCTGCTCCTTCTCCTCCGCCTCGAACTTGCGCTCGCCCTTGACGGTGAGGGTGTGGTTTTCCACCCGCACGTCCAGGTCCTTCTCTTCGATGCCGGGCACTTCGAGCTTCAAAACGACCTTCAGCGCGTCCTCATAGATATCGACCGCCGGCACGAAGCTTGCGGTCGTCAGCGCATCGTCTCCGTCGTTCAAATCGCGAAACAGAGAGTTGACGCGGTGCTGCAGGGCAACTGCTTCCCGGAACGGGTCCCAACGAGTGATTGCCATAATTTTCATCCTCCAGATGGATTCTCAAATTGACGGGGCCGGACTCTGAGTCTTGGCCGCTCAATCAATTTGATAACACTATAGCATAATTGATTCATAAAATATGCGTGATTTACACTCATATTATCTATTTATTCGCATGCTTATGATTTAAATTGACTTAATGGGAACTCCCTCTTTGAATCGCGGTGAGAGACTCTCGGATTCTTACCCGGTCCGGGTCCGGAATTACCCTCCAGGGTGATCCGAGCCGTGTCTAGTCTGTCTTCTACAATGGATTCAGATGTCTTCTGTTTCCAGCCTTCTGCAACACATGGACTGGCGCTGGCTTTGGCTTTCCGTAGCCGCGTTTCTGGCCGGGGTGCTCAACGCCGTGGCGGGCGGCGGCTCATTTCTGCTGTTTCCGGCCATGCTGGGGATGAAGATGCTCCCGGTGCAGGCGAACGCGACCAACACGGTGGCCCTGTGGCCGGGACAACTCACCTCCATTGCCGCGTACTGGGACGACATCCGCAAAAACCTCCGGCTCGCCATCCCCATGGGCATCGCGGGCTTCATCGGCGGCACGGCCGGCGCGGTGGTGCTGCTGAGCACGCCGCAGATGACATTCCTTCACCTGGTACCGTGGCTGTTGCTGGTGGCCGCTGTCATTTTCGCTCTGAGCGGGCCTGTTTCCCGCTGGCTCGAACGCCGGAAGATGCGGACCACCGGTGAATCCCGCCCGCCGCGCCGCCTGCCGGTTTTCCTGCTCACCATCGTGGTGTGCTTTTACATCGGGTACTTCGGGGCCGGCGCGGGCTTCCTGATCATCACCCTGCTCTCGCTGTTCGGGTTTCAGGATCTGAACGAGATCAACGCACTCAAAGTTGTCTCGACCACGATGGCCAACGGCATTGCGTTTCTGATCTTCGTCTTTGACGGCCAGGTGGTGTGGCGCTATTGCTTGCTGGCCATGGTCACCTGCGCAGTGGGCGGCTACACCTCGGCTAGGTTTGCGCGCATGGTGCCGCAGGCGGTGCTGCGCGGAGTGGTTGTCTTTATCGGCCTGGGGATGGCGGCATGGTTCTTCTGGAGAAATCCGTAAAGGCAGGGGTCGGGGGTCAGGGGTCACTGTAAACTGTAGTCATGAGCCACGAAGGCATCCGTTTTGTCGATAAGGAACATGCGGCGCGCGAGTCGGAGGAGAATCGTCCACTCGCCCGCATCGCCGTGACCCCGGAGAAGGTGCGCGTCCTGCTCTCCGAGGGCAAGGGCCTGGAGATCGACTGGCAGGACGGCCACCGCAGCGCGTGGACCTTCGCCTGGCTGCGCGACGCCTGCCCCTGCGCCACCTGCAACGAGGAGCGCGCCAACCAGGGCCGCAAGCCCGGCCAGCCCAAGCCCAAAGCTGCCAACCCCTTGCAGATGTATACCCCGCCCCCGAAGCCGGCCAGCGCACACGCGGTCGGACGCTATGCCCTGCAGTTCAACTGGCAGGACGGGCATACTGCCGGGATCTATTCATGGGAGTACCTGAGGCGTGTCTGCCAGTGCCGCGAATGCACCTTTGCCGCGCAGGAAACGACCGGCGCGCTGAACTAATTGTTTATCTTGGGTTTCTGAACTTCGTACCTGAGGCGCCCAACCGGGATGCGCTGAACCATCAACCGACGAGCGCGTTGCCCTAAGCCAGGCAGTGTTTTGCGGCTAGCGGGCAGCCACGGTCTGCACGACGGTCGGAACCACGACCCGCAGCACCTCGGGAACCACCAGCCAGGCCACGTAGGCGGCGAATGCCCCGATCGGCAGGCTGAATGCCGAAACCAGGAAAATCCTAAAGCGGTTGCGCCCCTGTTCCATGACATGACCTCCTGCAATACAACTACGGAGGAACTGCCGGCTTAGTTCCAGGAATCGGAACGTAGTATCGCGGACACCCCCGCAATCAGCAAGGCGTTTCAACCACCATCCCCACCGCCTCCACCGCGTTTCCGGCCACCAGGAGCAGTTCCCGGTTTTTTACCTTCAAAAAACCTGCGGCAACCGCGGAATCCAGAAACTTGAGCAGGCCGTCCCAGTAGCCCGCCGTATTCACCAGGATGACCGGCTTGGCGTGCATGCGCAGTTGCGCCCAGGTGACCACTTCGAACAATTCTTCCAAGGTGCCGTATCCGCCCGGCAGCACCAGAAACGCATCGGCTAATTCCGCCATGCGGGCCTTGCGCTCGTGCATGGTGGAAACCAGTTCCAGGCGCGTCAGCCCCTTGTGCGCGATCTCTTTTCCCGCCAGCACATCGGGAAGCACGCCGATGACCTCGGCCCCGCCGGCCAGTGCGGCGTCGGCCACCGCGCCCATCAGGCCCACGCTGGCGCCGCCGTACACAAGACCGAGGCCGGCGGTTGCAATTGCCACGCCCAGCGACCGCGCTTCTGTGATAAATGCAGGATCGTTTCCGTTGGCTGAACCGCAGTAAACCGCAATGCGCCGCGCAGAGTCGCTCTTCAATGCCATGATGTTCTCAGGATAAATCCGGGACGGTAAAGGCTATTTCAATTTCAGGTAATCCGCCGGGGCGAGAATCGCGATTCCGCGAAACGGGTGCAGCGCCAAAAGGTCCCTGTCCCCTGTCACGATCGCATCGGCTCTCCCATCGACCGCCAGTTCAAGAAACATGTCATCTTTCGGGTCGCGGCAGGCGCGGATGCGAGTCTTGATCTCGACCGGTTCGGCCGCCAGCAACACGGAAGCAAGGAATGGCTCAAGCAAATCTGGCTTGATGTATCTGGCAAATTTCGGGCGGTGGAGAACTGAGCGAAGCTCTTCCCAGAGTAGAATGGAGATCAGTGTCAGATCCTGGTCAAGTGCCTTGGTCACAGCCTGTCCAGGTATTGCATTGGGGTGAATGAAGCGGCTTACGTAAGCGTTGGTGTCAATGACGACTCGCCGTGCCATTATTCATCGGCCAAGAGTTTTTCCAACAACTCATCCGTCATACCCTGGGCCGCGGCATAGCGTCCATTCTCGTCGGATAGGCGGATCAGTTCCTTCGCTCGGAGTTTGCGTATGTTCTCGTATTCCTCCGCCGACACCAGCACAGCCACGTCTCGGTCATGGCGCCGAATTGTGACCGGTTGCCGTTGCGCCTGGTCGAGCACCGCTGCGAAATTCTGCTTGGCGTGAGTAGCGGAAACAGTAGGCATAGCCTCATTCTACTCAAAAATGTACATTTTGTACAAATTAGACAAAATGTACATTTTTCAACCGGATAACCTTTCGGTCAGGCAAACAGTTACGCTGTCGTCCTGGCTCTTGCCAATGAGCTTCTGCAGGTCGGCCTTCACCGGAAGCTTGTGTGTTCCGTCGCCGAGCGCCATGAAGGAGCTCTGAAACGGGTGCCCGTCGATAGTGCCGCGAACTTTGACCAACCCCCTGGTGCCAAAGAACTTTGCCGAATCCGGCATGACCACATAGGTCCATCCGCCCTTGGCCGGCGATTTTTGCAGCTTTGCCGTAAACGTCTTATTCATGGATTTCCCTCCGTGGAACGTGGATCAACCGGTCGACCCGAAGTGATACGCAGTCTAACTCAAAACGAGACAGACTTCATCGACTTCGGAAGACGGGCTCTATCCACAGTTGGTCCATCGCGCCCGAGACCTGCGCCAATTACACTAGAGACAGGAACCTTCCCGCCGGATATCGCCTTGCAGTCGCTCATCGAAAAACTGAATCCCGAACAGCGCGCCGCGGTTGAGGCCACGGAAGGCCCACTGCTGATTCTTGCCGGCGCCGGCTCCGGCAAGACGCGCGTCATCACCAGCCGGATTGCATGGCTGATCCGCGAAAAAGGCGTCGCACCCGACTCCATTCTGGCGGTCACCTTCACCAATAAGGCCGCCAAGGAGATGGGTGAGCGCGTCGACAGGCTGCTTGGTCATTCGTCGCTGGCCAAGCCTCTTATCGCCACCTTCCATTCGCTTTGCGTGCGCATGCTGCGGCGCGACATTGAGGCGTTGAAGGTGAATGGCGAAGGACTGACGCGGTCCTTTGCGATTTACGACGAGAACGACCAGCAGGCCATCGTGAAGCAGGTCATGCGGCGCATGGGCCTGGACACCAAGCAGCTGACGCCGCGCACGGTTCTGGGCCGCATCTCCTGGGCCAAGAACCACATGGTCGATCCCCAGGAATACTACCTGGGCAGCAAGGACCCCAACAGCGAGCGCATTGCCCACATCTACCAGAGCTACAAGGCCGAGCTGCGGAAGAACGACGCGCTGGACTTTGATGATCTGCTGCTTGAGGCAGTGCGCGTACTCAAGGTATCGCAGGAAGTGCGCGAACGCTACCAGCGCCGTTACCGCTATCTGCTGGTGGATGAGTACCAGGACACCAACCGGCCGCAGTACGAGCTGATGAAGCTGCTGGCGGGTGAAGCGAAAAATGTTTGCGCAGTCGGCGACGAGGACCAGAGCATTTACTCCTGGCGCGGAGCCGATATCAAGAACATTCTCGACTTCGAGAAGGAATTTCCCAACGCCAGAATCATTCGCCTGGAGCAAAACTACCGCTCGACGCAGAATATTCTTGAAGCGGCCGGCGCAGTGGTCTCGAATAACCTGCGCCGCAAGGGGAAGAAGCTGTGGACCGACCGCCAGGGCGGATCGCTGATCGGCTACTACGAGGCTCCCGACGGGGAAAACGAGGCGCTGTTTATCGCCGATCGGATTCAGAAGTTTTTGCGTGAAGCCGGGGATGCTGGAGATGAAGCCCATTGCGCGGTTCTCTATCGGACGAACTCGCAGTCGCGGCTGGTTGAAGAGGCGCTGCGCCGGTACAACATCCGCTACACCATGGTGGGCGGTTTCAGCTTTTACGAGCGCGCCGAGATCAAGGACCTGCTGAGCTATCTGAGGCTGGTGCGCAATCCGCATGACTCGATGGCCCTTAACCGCGTGATCAACACGCCTGTGCGCGGCATCGGTAAAACGACCTTGGAGACTCTGGAGCGGCTGGCGCTTGAGACGGGCGTCTCCACGTGGGAGGCGCTCTCGTCGGCCATCAGCAATCGGCTCATCCCCAACCGCGCGATGATTGCTCTCGATACTTTCCGGCAGCTGATCCTGGACGCGCAGGCCATGATGGACCCCGATTTCGCGGGCAAGCTTTCGGCCGATGTGGCAGCCAGCGCGGACTCCGTGGACGCCGACACCGGCTTTGAATTTGGCGCGGCAGATTTGGGAAGCGCAGACTCGGCGACTGATTTCGATTTTGGCGGCAACGAGGACCAGCTCACGCTGCTTGATCCGGCCAGCTTCAATCCATTTGCCGAGGAGCCTAAGCGGCCGTTTCTCAAGATGCCGAAGCAGGAAGGTGTTCGGGGGCATAATATCTCGTCTTCGAGCCCTGGCAGTCCAACCTCGCCCAACCCCGATTTTGAATCAGACCCGGAAGAAGTCGCGCTTGACGAGAAAGACGAGAAGGCTGCCTTTCGATCACCAGGTGACGCTGCAACTCTTCCCGAGCTGATCCGCTTCCTCATTGACCGGACCGGCTACATCAAGGCGCTTGAGACCGAAGGCTCTCCGGAAGCATTCAGCCGCATTGAAAACCTGAAGGAACTGGCCAACGCCGCACACGATGCCGAAACCCGCGGCGAAACTCTGGCTGAGTTCCTTGACCACGCGGCGCTCGCGTCTGACACGGACCAGTTCGATCCCGAAGCCCGGGTCACGCTCATGACGCTGCACGCCGCCAAGGGGCTCGAGTTTCCGCTGGTCTTCCTCGCCGGCCTTGAAGAGGGCCTGTTTCCGCACTCGCGCACGCTCAATAACCCGGATGAACTGGAAGAGGAGCGCCGGCTGTGCTACGTGGGCATGACGCGCGCCATGAACACGCTGATTTTGACCCGCGCGCACTATCGCCGCCGCTACGGCAACGACGCGCCGGAGGTGAGCATGCCGTCGCGTTTCCTGGAGGAAGTGCCGACCGCGCTTGTCGAAAGCCTCGGCGGGCGTCCGCAAACCGCGGCCTGGGCAACTCCCGGCTACCCCAACACCTATGGTTCGAGCTTCGGCGGCTCGCGCTTCGGCGGATCGCGCCGCCCGGCGCACTCCAGCGAGTTCGCCGACCAGCACTACAACTACGAAGACGAGAGCCAGGAGACGCAGAGCCTGGCAGGCGGCAACAAGGGATCGGGCAAGAGTTCCCCGTCCAAGCCCTTCGTCGCCTCATGGATGGTTGCCAAGGCTCCTGCGCAGAAAGAGGAAACCAGTCCGAAGAGTGAAGGCCCGGAAGGGCATTCCATTGACAACATTGCGCGATTCTTTGGCGGGAAAGCTGGGAGCGGCAAAGGCGGGGGAGCAAAGCCGGGCGGATTTTCCCGTCCATCGATGGAGATTCCCGAACCCAAAGGCGCGGCGAATCTAAAGAAGGGCGAGCGAGTTCGCCACTCGAAGTACGGAGAAGGCACCATCCTGATGCGCGAGGGCGACGGGGAAGACGCCAAGCTCACCGTGATGTTCACCCGCCACGGGATGAAGAAGCTGATGGAGAAGTTCGCCAACCTGCAGAAGCTGTAGCGGGGCGTTTTCTGCCGTAGGATTCGGGCGATTCGGCCAGCCGCCCAAATCGGCACAGGACAGCACCGTAATCACCTTGTGGCGCCGATCTTTGCAAGGCGACTTGCCAATCCGTGCTACACTCTATCCAATCGTAGAATTCGATCTGAAGTTTTTGCCTGTTCCGGTTACCGCCTACTAGCAAACTTCCACATTGCGTTCGGACGGTAATTCAGTAATGAGGAGCAACACATCATGGAACAAGGCACAGTCAAGTGGTTTAACGACGCCAAGGGATTTGGATTTTTGAGCCGCGAAAACGGCGAGGACGTCTTCGTCCACCACACCGCCATCCAGTCGAACGGTTTCCGTTCGCTTCAGGAAGGCCAGCGCGTTCAGTTCAATGTCACCAAGGGCCCCAAGGGCTGGCAGGCAGAGAACGTTCAGGTTGTCTAAGTCCGGCCGCCAGAGGGTTCCCCCTCGGCAACCAGTTTAGAAACAACAAGAGGGACGGCAAACCTGCCGTCCCTCTTCTGCGTTCAGTTCCAAAATCTTGTCTTCCAATCAGCGACGTTGAGCCTGTAGCGGCGATACCTGACTGATCACTGACAACTGAAACCTGACCACTGGCTCTTACGCCGCAGGTTTGAGGCTCTTTACGCTGACCTGCGGAATGGCGGGGTGCAGTCTATCCATCCGGGTCTCGTGTGTGCCCATATATTGCAAAACATCGTTAATTGAATCTTCAAAGCGTGAGCCGGTCTTGTGCGTAGCTTTCACGCCTTTAGAAACAAGCTGGCAGACTTCAAAACGGTTCATTCCCTGCGCAAGCGCGCGATGAATTTGGTCGGAACGCATGAGTCGGACTCCGGTCAACAGGTGCTGGTGATGGTCGCGTGAGGTACGGGGCTCGTCTGAAGCGAAAGGACGGCCGGAGCCGAGCAGGCGGGGTCTACTTCTGGTCTAACTCCATTGTACCTTGGAAACGGTTGCGGCGCCGTGAAACGTGGCTGGTCCTCGTGGCGGGTCCGATACCGTCAGATGGATCAGCGAGGCTGCGGCGTTGCCGCTTTCGCGCAGCCCAAATCCCTGTTACCATTAACGTCACATCAACCCGATCGACGGGAAACTTGAAGAGATTGCAACGAAAGAGGTTATACGTGGCAGACACCACCAAAGTTGAAGATAAGCTGGAACGGAAGAAGTTGAAGCGCACCGCCCGCAAGAAGGCCGCACCCAAGGCCAAGCGCACCGGAGCGCGCGGAGAAAACAAGAAGAAGCTGAAGAAATTGGCACGCGGCCAGTCCAAGCGGTAAGCTGCGCTCAGAACAGACCGGGGTTCCCGCCATAGCCCTCGCGGCCAACCGGAACCCCCAATCTGCCCGAATTGACAGGCCTTTGCATCCCTCCGCATCGAGGAGAACTGCCCTGCCCAGCCAACTTGTTGCCCGCAAGTCGATCGATAAGCTGATCCGGGACTCGGAAGAACCCGAGCACAGGCTCAAAAAGACCCTCGGCCCGTGGTCGCTCACCGCGCTCGGCATTGGCGCCGTGATTGGCTCCGGCATCTTTACGGTCATCGGCACGGCCATCTCCGGCGAGCAGTTTGACACTTCCAGCGTGCTCAACACCCCGCTGGGCGACTACCTGATTCACCATACCGCCCTCGCCGGCCGCCCCGGCGCCGGGCCTGCCATCGCGCTGTCCCTCATCCTGGTCGCTTTCGTCTGCGCGCTTACCGGCCTCTGTTATGCCGAACTCGCCTCGATGATTCCCATTGCCGGGTCGGCCTATACGTATACGTATGCCACGATGGGCGAGTTGATCGCCTGGATCATCGGCTGGGACCTGATCCTGGAGTACGCCGGCTCCAACATGACGGTCAGCGTGGGATTCGCCGCCCACATTGTTGATCTGCTCGACTGGTTCGGACTCCATCCCGCCGCCACCTGGATCTCGCCCGCATATCTTCCCGAGGGGCTGCAGGATCTGGCCGGCAACTGGCTCTACCACCCCGGATGGCACTTCGGCTTCAACATTCCGGCCTTTCTCGTGGTCCTGCTGTTGACCGTCGTTCTTGTCCGCGGCATCCGCGAGTCGGCTGAAACCAACAACATGATGGTGGGCATCAAGCTCATCGCCATCCTCGTCTTCGTCTTCGCAGCCATCAGCTTCATCCACCCCGGCAACTACCACCCATTCGTGCCGAACGGCTTTAGTGGCATACTGACGGGCGGCTCCATCATCTTCTTCACCTACATCGGGTTTGACTCGGTCTCCACTGCGGCCGAGGAATGCAAGAATCCTCAGCGCGACCTGCCTATCGGCATTATCGCCACGCTGGTGGTTTGTACGGTACTCTATGTCGCGGTTGCGGTCTGCCTCACCGGCCTGGTGCCCTGGCAGTCCATGGTGGGCGATGCGGCTCCGGTGGTGAACGCGCTCAAGAAGCTCTCCACTCTGCCCGGCGGTCACTCGCTGCACTGGATACGGCTCGTGGTTCTCTTCGGCGCTCTGATGGGCATGCTCTCCAGCCTGCTCGTCTACCAACTCGGCCAGTCCCGCGTCTGGTTTTCGATGTCCCGCGACGGACTGCTGCCGAAGATCTTTTCGAGCATCCATCCGCGCTTCCGGACACCCGCCTTCTCCACATGGGTCGCAGGATTTGTAGTCGCCATCCCCTCCGGCCTGTTCGACATCGGGACCCTCGCCAACCTGTCCAATATCGGCACCCTGTTTGCCTTCATTCTGGTTTCCATCGGTGTGATCGTGCTGCGCTGGCGCGAGCCGGAGCGCAAACGCGGGTTCCGGGTTCCCTTCGGACCCATCATTCCAGCGCTCAGCGTGATCTTCTGCTTCCTGCTCTTCTGCTTCCTGCTCATGGCCGGCCTGGACATTCTCACGTGGTTGCGATTCGTCGTCTGGCTGGCGATCGGCCTGGTCATCTACTTCTTCTACAGCCGCCACCGGTCGGAGTTTGCCAAGGCACGGTAAGAACCTGCGGGTTGAGCACGCAAGAGCCTCGTTCCGGATTGATTTTATGAATTCGACAGTCTGCATAAAGGAACCATTCAATGTGCCCGCTGGCGAATATTTATGTCTGGCCTGCACCTACTTGGTGTAAAGTGATGCATGGACCAAAAGGGAACTCCGATGGGCCGAAAAGCCAATAGCGAACCCGCAACCCGAACCTCCGTTACGTTTCCGGCGGAGATCTACAGCTCACTTGAGATTATTGCTAAGCAGAAAAAGGTCTCAATGGCGTGGGTGATCCGTGATGCGGCAGAGAAGTATGTTTCAGAGCAATGGCCTCTTTTTTCAGGAACAAGACATGCGTAGCCTCAAAGGTCTCGCTCCGGTCCGCAAGAACGCCTAGGAATCCCGGACCAACCCCATGATCGCCAAGTCCGACCAGACTACTTACCCTTCTGCCGGGGCAATAGCTCGACGCAACAGTTCTACTATTTCTTGCTCGTTGAACAATCTTCCACAGCTCGAACATTCGATCTTGTTGTCATCGAACACCTGCGTGTCAAACTCGGTGCTTTTCATGAGGCCGCCGCGAGCATCAACGCCCGTAATCTCGAAGCACGCCCAGGCGTCGTACTTCCAATCGATCGAGTCCTCACATCCGCAATTAGGGCAGACCATTTCGCTTGCCATTGAACTCCCTCCCAAAACGCGGTTCTCACACCCACCGCAGACCAAGGACAGCAATTAGAGCGATGCAGTCTCAATAAGCAGCCTATAGGTTCCCCTGCCGCAGAACTCCAGATATCCCATGTCACGAAGGACCTGCAGTTGCTGTCGAATTTTGGCCCTAACGTTGTGATTCGCTGGATATACACTTGAAAAACGCTGCTCTCGCCGGTAGAGATCATCTAGGGAGAAAGTGCTCCCACCGAGACTGCGAATCATTCGTAGAGTTAGCGTTGCCCATCCCCGGGCGTTGAGGCTGAGTTCGCCCAGACGATTGAACTGCCTAAAAGCGGTGCGAACGACTTCGGGTTCGCATGCTCGGCCATCCTTCACAAGCGGAATCTGCGCGTCAGCCGCAATCAAGTCGAGCCTTATGTTGCAGCCGACCCAACCGGCCCGGCGAGCACTCGGAGAAAGCGGCTTCCGCTGCACGATTACGCTTGGAGTGAGGAATGAACCATGTACTGCTGTCAGACTCCGAACATCCCAAACCGGGCTTCTCTCAAGCAGCATGAGAGTTGGCGCATCCCCGCCTTTGATTCGAGAAATCATCGCGCTGTATGCCCCATCGACCAAGCTTCGCTTTGGCTTTAGTCCAAAGGTCTTGAGTTCATACGACTGACGGCATTCGGGGCAGACAAAGTCGCTAACCCTTGTATTTGCGGCGGTAGGACGCAGCTCGCTGCTATCGCACGACAGACAATAGCCGAAAGATCGAAACCAGGCTTCCGAGATGACTCTTGAGCGCTGACTTTGGCTCGCGTACGAGTCGGCAATCGAGATGTCGCATCGAGGCAGCAAACTTGACTCCGCCGGTTCTCTACACAGCGCTGACCAAGAGCAGCGCACGAGTTGACGAGCAAGCTAGACAGGAAGCTGCAATACAGATCGCGCCCTCACCGTGAAGCTTCCGAAAGTTCTCAAGGCTACGGCCATAGAACGGATCCTTATTGTTCCACTCGATCTCAAGGGCGATTAGCTTGTTACCGGCGAAATCCCCTGCGAAGGCCTTCACGTGATCAATCTCGTGCGTCGTTGATTCCCGTTCTAGTTGCACGGGCTCGGTCTGGGTATCTGCCTCTGCAAACCGGATGCTTTTTCTAATTTCGAAATTAGTCTTCCGCCAACCTTGAGCGGCGAGGGCCCTGCGCAGCCGCTGCGTTCCCTTTGTCTCACCGCCGCCTGAGCCAATGATCTCCGTGATTGGTATCTCGAAGTCTTTCAGGACAGATTCAAGCTCTCCGAGAGCGGAAGGAAAGTCGCGATCGAGAATCGCGACTGCATGAGATTCAAAAACGATTTCGTAGCCCTTAGCCTTAAGCTCATGAAGCATGCACGCCCTGCCCGCCCATTAAGAACCGACACACTTGTTCGTTCGAAGAATCCGAACAAGGCTTCATTTCATTGATATTCCAAGCCAAAACACGAGGATCTCTCACGGCTGCGGCCTTCAAACCTCTCCCAGAGGAACAAGGATTAGGTCGCTTGGAAATGAAGAATTGAAGCCTGTGATACGCACAATGATCTCACCCACCGCCCATTTCGTAAAGACTGACTTGCAGAAGGATCTTCTGGCCGCGATCCACAGAGATCTGGCTCTCAATCGGTTTCGGTGCGAGGGCGCTCTCCCTGGTCATTCCGCCGCCTGGTTTGAGATCACAAGATGTGATCTCAAACCAGGCATGGTTGGTTGGCCGGCAAGGCAACCGAAATCAAGAGTCGCCGACACGGATGACCGTACAGACCGGTGCAGCGCACCAGATTGCAAACTGTCTACTTGCACTTCGAATGCGGGTTCTTGTACACAAACTCGATCGGCAGCCAGTCTGACAGGCGCTTGTCGTCGGCCTGGGCAACTGTGGCTGTGGGCACGAGCGACGATCTCGCCAGGGCCACGGACACGTCCACCTTGCCCTTGATGCAGTTGGTTTCAAGGTACTCCGACAAGCCTTTCCTCGCCCGGTCAAGATAATCTCCGGGAAGCGATCCATTTGCCCCCTTGATGTCTACCGCATTCCCGATCAACAGTTTGTCGACCGGCGCCGCACCTGCCGCTCCGGATCCATTCACTTTCAGCACCAGAAGGACTCTGGTCACCAGCGCGTCAGGGTTGGCCGTGAAGTGGATGGGCGGAATGTTGACGCCCGCCGGGGTCGGCTTGGCCGCCTTTGCGTCCAACTCGAGCCGGTACGGTTCTCCTTTCCACTTCGGCCCAACCGGAATGCCGGCGCCCTTATCTTGATTTCCGCACCCCGCCAGGAGCAGCAATCCCCCGATCGCCAGAATGATGCCTTTTCTCATACCTTCCTCCTCGTTCATTCGGAAAACGCGGAAGGATACCACCCGCTTTTATCCCTTGAATGTGATCCCTGACATTCGTCAAGGCTGGAAGCGGACAAGCGATGGGGATGGCCGAACCCTGCACGCACCTCCGCGCCGTAAACTGGAGAGATGGATGACATACGCGACTTCATCCGCCGCCTACCCAAGGCCGAGCTGCATCTGCATCTTGAAGGCACCATCACGCCCGCTACGCTGGCCGACCTGAGCGCGCGCCACGATGCCGAGCCCATTCCGCTGGCCGAGGCCGAGGCTCTCTACCGATTCACTGATTTCACCGGCTTCATCAACGCCTTCAAGGCCGTCACCCGCCGCCTGATCGGCCCGGACGACTACGAACTGGCTGCCTGGCGCATGATGGAACGGCTGGCTGCGCAGGGCGTGGTGCACGCCGAGGTCTACATCTCCGTGGGCGTCATCTACATGTGGCGCAACCACGATCCGCAAGCGTTTGAGCCCATCTTCGCCGGCCTCGAGCGCGCCCGCGAACGAGGCCACCGTGAACTGGGCGTCTCCATCTACTGGATCTTCGACGCGGTGCGGCATTTCAGCGTGGATGAGGCCGCAGTGGTTTTCCGCAAGGCGGCGGAAATGCGCCGCGAGTTCCCTTCCATCGTCGGCATCGGGCTGGGCGGCGACGAGCGCCAGCGCGGTTCTGCTCCTTTCTCAGCGCTCTATGCCAAGGCGCGCGCAGCCGGGTTGCGGCTGACCAACCACGCAGGCGAAACCACGGGGCCGGAGGCGATTTGGGAAGCGCTCTCCATCGGCTCGGAGCGCATCGGCCATGCGCTTTCAGCGATTCAGGATCAGGCATTAATTGACGAACTGAAAGCCCGCGGCACAGCTCTCGAACTCAACCCTACTTCCAACGTGCGCACCGGCGTCTGTCCTTCTTTCCGCGAACATCCGCTGCGCAGCTACTACGATGCCGGACTGCTGGTGACGCTCAACTCAGACGACCCGGCCTTCTTCGGCTCCGACGTGGCCAATGAGTACCTGCTGGCCCACACAGAGCAGAGCTTCACACGAGAGGAACTGCGGCAGCTCGCGGCGAACTCCGTCCGGGCCAGCTTCCTTCCCGAAGCGGACAAAGCAACTCTTCTGACCCGAATCGACTCTACGCAGTAAACAAAAGTGGTACGCTCACCGACGCCTACCTCAGCCAGTCCAACCGAAACTGCGCTATCATGCCATCAGGAGGTACCAGTCCCATGTCCACCGAACCAGAAGAGCTCGCGCCCGTAGAGGAAGCGCACGAATCGAACACCCTGCGGGTCATTGGCTGGTTCTCCATTGGGATGGCAGTGGCCGCCGTCGGCATCTACGTGGGCGCCGAGATACGGAACCGTTACAAGTTCAAGCGCCGCACCCCATACGACTTCTACTCCAACGCCGGCGAGCAGCATGTCAGCGAATTTGGGATGGGCATCTAGTTTCGCCGCTTCGCACATCTGGAATCGCAGAATGCCGCCCACGGGCGGCATTTCGCATTTGGGCCTGTTCTCAATTCTGACCGGGTTTTCAACCGTCCCCGCGTGCATCTCTCCTGCGATACTCTAAGATCTTATGGGCCGCATCCGCATTCTTCCTGACCAGGTCGCCAACCAGATCGCCGCGGGCGAGGTAGTGGACCGGCCGGCCTCGGTGGTGAAGGAGCTGCTGGAGAATGCCCTCGACGCCGGAGCCAACCGTATCCGCGTGGAGGTTGAAGCGGGAGGAAGAAAGCTCATCCGCATCAGCGACGATGGGCACGGGATGAGCCGCGACGACGCGCTGCTGGCCTTCGAGCGCCACGCCACGTCAAAGCTGCGCACCGCCGACGATCTGCTCTCCATCGCGACCCTAGGCTTCCGCGGCGAGGCTCTGCCGTCGATCGCCTCCGTGGCCCGCGTGACGCTTGAAACGGCTACCGGCGAGGAAGCGACAGGCACGCGCCTTGAGATTGCAGGCGGCAAGATGCATCATGTCGACGATGCCGCATTGCCACGCGGAACTACGATTGCGGTCGCCGACCTGTTCTTCAACACCCCGGCTCGGCGCAAATTTCTCCGCGCCGAGTCAACCGAGCTGGCGCACGTAACCGCGCTGGTGACCCACTACGCCCTGGCACACCCCGAGAAGCACTTCGAGCTGCTCTCGGCGTCGCACACGCTGGTGTCCGCGCCGCCTGTCACCCGCACCGCCGAGCGCATCTACCAGATCTTCGGCAAGGACACGCTGGCCCAGCTGCTTCCCGTCGCCGCAGAGATGCCATTGGAGCGCGCGGGCTTGCCTGAGCCGCCGCCGTGGAAGAAGGATCCGGACGAGCCTGTCCGAGCCCCCGGAACGCTGCGTCTGAGCGGGTTCTACTCCAAGCCGGAGCTGCAAAAGCTCAATCGCAACTCGATCTATATCTTTGTCAACAAGCGCCTTATCCGCGACCGCCTGCTGATGCATGCCATCACCGAGGCTTATCGCAACGTGATTCCGCCGACCAGCTTTCCGGTGGTGCTGCTGTTCCTTGAAATGCCGCCGGAAGAGGTTGACGTCAACGTCCATCCGGCAAAGACCGAGGTCCGCTTCCGCCAGCAGAGCCATATCCACGACTTTGTGCGCGACAGCCTTCGCGCCGCGCTCATTAACGCGCGTCCGGCCGCTGGATTTCTGAGCGCCCTCGACACATCGCCTGCCGCCAGCCCCTCGTTGATGCCGCCGGCCATTTCGCCACTGCCCGGTTCACCGGATTCAGCCGTTGCGCCGCAAGCGGACTCCGATTTCGCGGCCTCGGAAACCGCACCCTCCGAGGCCCAGACGTTTGAGCTCACCCCGCGCGTTCCTCCGCCCATCCCCGGAAAGCTACCCTTTGACGTCCGCGCCTTTAATCCGGCTGAGGGCACCATGCAGGAAACCCTGGGTGAAGCGGCAGCGGCTTTTTTTCAACCCGGCGCGCGCTCCAGCGCCAACGGGTGCTCGTCAAGCCCTTTCGAATCAGAGCCTGGGAGTTCTACGAACACGGCGCTGGCGACTGCGGAGGTCGAGGCCGAGCAAGCTGCCGCCAATCTCAATCACCTGGGCTCGCTGCGTCCCCTGGCACAGTTGCGCGACTCATTCATCCTGGCCAGCGGCGAAGATGGGTTGTGGATTATCGATCAGCATGTGGCACACGAGAGAATTCTTTTTGAAAAAATTCTCCGCGACCGGCAGGTGGAAAGGGTGCAGCGGCAGCGGCTGCTGATGCCCATGCTGGTGGAATTGAAGCCTTGGCAGATGGTGGTCTTCGCCCAGATTGCCGAAGAGCTGGACCGCAACGGATTTGAGGTGGAACCCTTTGGCCCACAAACACTTGCAGTGAAAGCAGCGCCGGTGGGGCTGGAAGGCGCGGCTTTGGAGCGCATGCTGGCTGAGGTCATTGAGCAATCCAGCGCCGACTCCGGCGAACCTGAGCGGAATCAGGATCTTACCTCGCTTCGAACGCGCATTGCGGCGTCCATTGCCTGCCATTCAGCCATCAAGATCAACACAGCCCTCGATCCCCGGCGCATGGAGTGGCTGCTGCTGGAACTAGCTAAAACCGAGCATCCAACCAGCTGCCCGCATGGTCGGCCGATCGCCTTGCTCTATTCGTGGAAAGAGATCCAGCGGGCCTTCCATCGCATTTAATTCGAATCTGGAATATATTTGAAAGGTGGTTGGTTCTCCTCCCAGGAGTGAGGGCTAATCCGGCGCCGAAAGCCAAAATTGGGCAATACACCCCGTAGCCGCAACATTTCAAGCGGCATGGCTCGACGGTAGCGACAACCTTTTGAACTGGCCAAAACAGGACGCAACATCACTGGTTTTGCGGTAAAGCGGTTTCAATTTCCGCTCCAGCCTGGAAGTGAGGTTTTTCTTTGACAGCAGAGCAATTGGAAGCATCGCGCGCCGAAAGGATGCGCCAGAACGGACACGGGGCTTTGACCCTGGAAGATGCCCGCACGTGGATTGAAGAGACCGGACTATGTCTTTTCCTGCCGAGACGGCAGTTTTCCTCTTCCATCGCACCCTCGTTTGTGGAGGCGGTCGCAGGAAAGCGGGACGCGACCCCGGATCCCCAACATATTGCCGCGGCTGAACAGCTGCTGGTTCGCCTTGAGCTGGACGGCGTGGCAGTGCGGCTTAATCTGCTGGGGCAGCCCGGTGAGCAGCCGGATTTCGTAGTGGCCGCTTGGGTTCTTCCCTACGTGTATGCGCTGCGTGGCGACCGCGACTGGCGCCGCAGCCCGCAACTGACCGGTTCACGCCAGGTTTCACAACTGGCTGTGCAGGCCTACAAGCAGTTGGAACTGGGCGACACAACCATCTCCAAGCTCACCCAGGCACTGGGGCGCGAGGTCACTGAAGTGGCCGTGCTGCGCGCCATCACCGAGCTCTGGCAGCAGCTTCGGATTATTCCCACCATCTCTGCCGTCGGCCAGCCTGCACAGTGGCAGCTGCTGCGCCACCGTTTCCAGAAAGCGATTGCAGAAGGCGCATCCACTTCGCAAGTCACCGCGATTTCGGTGCTCGCCTCCATCTACCTGCAGGCGGTTATCGCGGCCAGCATGGAAGAGGTGGAGCTGTTTCTTGCGCCGCTCACTGCACGCAGCAAGGTGCGTGAAGTGCTGCGGGGCCTGGTGGCAACGCGCCAGGTGCATACCATCTCGATGGGTCACGCGCCGCACTTTTATGTGGCCGGCACGCTGCCCGAATTTGCTGTTCCTGCAACGCTCTACAGCAGCTCCTCCATGGCAGCGTCTACCTACTTCATGCACCGCGAGCTTGAGGACGAGCTGCCAGCGATTGAAGCGCCGAAGCCTGCCGCTCCTATCGCAGCTCCGGTAGCGCGCGTTGAACAGCATCATGCGCCGGAAATCCACGCCCCGCGTACTCCAGCGGTGCGCAAGCCGGCGGCCGAATCGAAGCCGGCGGCGCGGCCCCACTTCAGCCGGCCCGCAGTGCACTCACGGGATCGCAAACCGGCGCAATCCTCCACCGGCAACCGCGCGGGAACACGCCCGGTTCGCCGCACTGGCACGGATGCTGCCGCAAGGCCCGCAGCCGCCAATGGCGCTCGTCCTTCGTCTGCACGCTGGACTCCAAAATCGCCGGCAACGGCCAATGGCAAGCACAAGGGCGCACATACCAACGGGACGCACACGAACGGAGTGCACACCAACGGGAACGGAGCACGGAGCAATGGAAGTGCATCGCGCCCGGCAAAAGCCGTCTCCAGCTCCCGGAGTTCGAAACCCTCGGCTCCCGCGTGGGGGCAGCGGAACGGCCACAGCAATGGCGCCAAGCCTGCGGGCAAGCCCAAGGTGACTGGCAGGGTGAGCAGCGGCAATAACCGTACCGTGAGCGGTACGCGCAAGGACGCACGGCCCGACACAAGGCCCTCGCGCACCACGCGCAAGCCTGCACTCACAGCAAGCACCCGCGCCGGAAACAGCAAGCGCTTCGGCTTTACTGCCCGGCCCAACAAGCCCAAGCAGGAGACGAAGAAGCGCGGATGAGCCCGGAAGAAAGCTCGTTGCGCGCCCTCAGCCGGAAAATCATTGTCGCCATTGACGGCCCGGCTGGGGCGGGCAAGAGCACCATAGCGCGGCATCTGGCGCAGCACTTTGGCCTGCTTAACCTTGAAACCGGCGCCATGTACCGCGCCTTCGCCCTGAAGGCGCTGCGCTTAGGCCTCAAACTCGACGAAAGCAAGGCCCTTGAATCCCTTGCAGCCGAAACCACCATCCGCCTGACCCCAGGCGCAGAGCACAATCGCGTTCTGCTGGACGGCGAGGATGTTACCGACCTGATCCGCAATCAAACCGTCACCGATGCGGCCTCAAAGGTAAGCGTTTTTCCCGCCATCCGCGCCTGGATGGTCCGGCTGCAACAGCAGCTTGGCGGCGAGGGCGGCGTGGTGATGGAAGGCCGCGACATCGGCACCGTCGTTTTCCCGCACGCTGAAGTAAAGATCTTTCTCGACGCCGCTCCCGAAGTGCGCGGGCTGCGCCGTTACGACCAATTGGGTCCCGCGCCGGCCGCGCAGCCGGAAGAAGTGATTCGCGACCTGCGCGCCCGCGATGAGCGCGACCGCAACCGCGCCGATTCGCCGCTCAAGCCAGCGGCGGACGCTATCCTGTTGGATTCAACGAACATGACGCTGGAAGAAGCGGTACAGGCCGCAGAAGCTATTGTGGCTGGGAAGCTTCAGCTCATCGGATCCCGCACCTGAGTGTGCAACGGACAGAGGACTTCTGCTGACCCAGCGACTTCCAAGTCAGGCGGTTTCTGCTCGTGAAGCCGATACAAGCACCCACCTTCAGCCTTTGCAGGCATCCATCCCCATCGCAGCCGCATCGGAATTCAGGAAGTCTCGCAGTTCGCCCTTTGATGAGGGCTGAGCGAGAGACTGCGGTTCGCGCGTCTTTATCCGCGTGAGTTCCCTTGGACCACGCGGCGCAGGCAGAGCAAATCCTGAGAAGGTGTGTCCTTCGAGGCGTTGTGCAAGGTTGCCTCTCCCTGATGGTCGCGTCAACTTCAGTATTGTGGTTTCGGGTTACAGCATCTCAGGATTTGCTCGAGCACTCAGGCAGATCCGATCAGCATTGCCCATCGATTCGATTGCGGATAGTGTACAAGCCCCGATCGCCGCTTGATGCCCGTTGATCGGGAACTGAGATTGAGTTCTTCAGACCGGGAGTATTTCATGCCTTCGCATTGCCCAACTTGCGGGTCGCCCGACCTCCGTACCTCTCATTTCCGAAGGTCGGACATCGGTCGACTGCTCCTTCTCCAGTACCCCATGCGCTGCCGCACCTGCCGGGAGAGAAGCTTTGGCTTCCTGCTGCGGATGATTGCCATGAAAAAGCACGGAGAGCCGCGCAAGAGGTAGACCTGCTTTGCCAGAGTCCCGGCAAATCGGGTGCTCCCGTGGAACGGACATCTGTCTCGGGGCTGTGGGCGCGAACGGCTGCCTATGACCGGCCTGATGCGATAGGCTCATAGATGTATGGAAATTGTCTGCACCCGTTGCCACCAGCCCGTTCAGGCCGAAGCCTGCTATTGCCCTGCCTGCGGACTGCCGCAACTGGTGTACTCAGCCGACGCCGTTCCCGGACAAGCTGCGCCCGAGCGCTTGAACGAGCCACCACGCGATGCAAGCACCGTGGAGTGGAAGCCGGCGCTGCGCCTGGCGCTGCTGCTCGCAATCCCTGCGGGCCTGTTGTCGAGCAGCCCTTCCCCGGTCAACATTCTGGGATTGTTCTGGATGTCGGCTGCCGCGTCCTGGGCGGTGGTTCTCTACGTACGGAGCCAGAAGCCGGCATGGGTCACGATCGGAGCCGGCGCCCGCATCGGCCTGGTTACAGGACTGATGGGCTGCTGGCTGGCGTTTGCCATCAGCGGCGGGTCGCTGTTTGTCCAGCGCTATGTGCAGCACCAGTCCGGACAGATGGACTCGTTCTACAAGACCGTCGTGCTGGATCCGTTTCAGGCAAAGACCCAGCAATCAATTTCCGAGATGGGCCAGGCCGATGGCGCACAGATGCAGGCAGAGTTTGCTCCCGTCCTGGCATGGATGCGGTCGCAGACCGGACATGCCGGCATGTGGGCCATGCTGCTCGCCCTCAACTCGGTTTTCCTGCTGTTTTTCGCCGTTGCAGGCGGCGCTTTGGGCGCGCGTCTGCTGGCTCCTGCGCGCACACCGGAGGTTTGAGGCTTTCCGAGGTTCATTTGAGTCTTTCTGAGGTGCACCTAAATCTTCTTTCTTCCGTTTGCCGCAAGGCCGCTTTCGCCGCGATTTTCGGTCCCACTTCTCCACAACTTGCCCCCAAGCGGTGAGCCCTCGTATCATCCCCACCAGAGACAAGCGATGATCCTCTCGCCGCGAGAAAGCACCCAATGAGCGAAGCCCAAAGCAAGACCAGTCTGCGCATCAAGGGCAGGCTGATGTCCGCCTCGGAGATTGAGCGCACCCTGGTGCGCCTGGCTCACGAGATTGTGGAGAAAAGCAACGGCAGTGAAGGTTTGGCTTTGGTGGGCATCAAACGGCGCGGCATTCCGCTGGCCGAGCGCCTGGGCAAGCTCATTTCCGGCATTGAAAAGCACCCGGTCGCCACCGGCGTGCTCGACATCCAGTTCTATCGCGACGACCTTTCCACCGCCGATGTTCGCCCTGTGGTCACGGAAGGCGCCATCGGCATCGACATCGAGGGCCGGGATGTGATCCTCTGCGACGACGTGCTCTACACCGGCCGGACCATCCGCGCTGCGCTGGACGCGCTCTTTGACCACGGCCGTCCGCGCCGCGTGCAGCTTGCGGTACTGATTGACCGCGGGCATCGCGAACTGCCCATTGAGGCCACGTATGTCGGCAAACACGTTCCCACCAGCAGCCGCGAAATCATCGAAGTGAAGTTCCGCGAAGTCGATAACGACGAGCAGGTGCTTCTGGTGGAGCGCGTGGATTGAAAAGGACAGCCGCTAGCTTCTAGCTTTTAGCTCTTAGCTAGGATCTATATGCTGAAAGCCAAGAGCCAGGAACCAGAAGCTGGAACGAATGCACCCTACCGCAGCACCTACTCGCCGATCGCTTCATCCGCCAGCCGCAACCGCATCGCCGTTTCCATATAACCCAGGATCGCTGCTGTCCGCATCCGACCTGACTCTGGCTGAAATCAGCCACATTCTCGCGCGCGCCACAGCCCTGGAAAATCAGGATCCGCTCACCCGCGATCGCATTCTCTTGAAGCGCCGCATTGCTCTGCTCTTCTACGAATCTTCCACGCGCACGCGAACCAGCTTTGAGCTGGCCGCAAAGGGACTGGGCGCGGATACCGTGCTGGTCTCAAGCCTTTCTTCGAGCATTGAAAAGGGCGAAACGCTTAAGGACACCGGACTGACCCTGCGCGCGCTGGGCGCCGAGGCAATCATCCTGCGCCACAACTCGTCGGGTGCGCCGTGGCTGCTTGAGGCGGAAACCCGCCTGCCCGTGCTGAACGCCGGCGACGGCATGCACGAGCATCCCACGCAGGCGCTGCTCGACCTGCGCACCATCCTCGCGCATCTCAAGCCGGACACGCACGACGTCACCGCGAAGACACTCGCGGGCATCACCGTCACCATCGTTGGTGACATTCTGCATAGCCGCGTGGCACGGTCAAACATGCTGCTGTTGCCGCGGATGGGGGCGCGCGTTCTGCTTTGCGGACCCAAAGAACTTTTGCCGGAACTTGCCGCGCAGGTCGGGTCCGGCATAGAGATCGAGCGCGACTTCGACGCGGCACTTCGCCAATCGCAAATAGTCATGATGCTGCGTATCCAGGCGGAACGGCTGGCCGGCCTGCAACTGGATCTTGAAGAGTACAAGACCGGCTTCCAACTCACTGGGCCGCGCCTGGCCGCGCACGCGCCCACTGCGGTGGTGATGCATCCGGGACCAATCATTCGCGGGCTTGAGCTCACGGCGGGGGTGGCAGACGGACCACAGTCCGCGATTCTCGAACAAGTCAAGAACGGCGTCGCAATTCGCATGGCGGTGGTGGAACGGGCGCTCACATCGAGCCGTGCGTAGCGTCAAGATGGAACGGTCAGCCTACCCGCCGAAGAAGGAGAGCCGCATGAAGATCGCCGCAATCCGCATCGCGCTGTCGTTTTCCTGTTCCTGTCTTCTTGTCACCGCCGCGCCGCAAGCTAGCCGAGTGGAAGCGTCCCGCTCCAAACAACCGCTCTCCATCTCGTTCGAAGCTGGACGTTTTGAACCCGACCCCAGCTGCAGGAAGGGTGTTCAATTCTGTCCCAAGGTCTTCGTTCCCGCGCGAGAGTTCAAGGCTGGTTCAGCGATCTGGGTGAAGGCCACGGCCGTAAATTATTCCAAACTCACCGCATGTTTCGGACAGAACAATTTTCTGATCCATGTTTTCGACAGCGCAACCGGCGCCGAGCCAAAGCTCGTGCAGCACGACGGGATACCCATGATTACTGCCACCCCGCCCGACGTCAATTACTGCATTGCTCCTAAGCAGACCAGCTCTGAATTGTTTCGTGAAGCAACCGCAAAATACGTTCTCACTGATCCGGGAACTTACACGGCCAGCGCTTTTGTTCCCGACATCGGCCTGACGAAAGCGGAGAACTTAATGAGTGAACCAATGAATATCGACTCTTACCGCGATGCCAGAGCGGTGAAGCACATCGGGAAAATAGAATCGGAAACGGGACAATTTGTGATTGTCCAGTAGCGCGCGGCAATTGAGGACCACAATGTTTTTTCGGATAGAGTGCATTTTGAATGACGGAACCGGAGGCCGCGGATGACGGCTCTTATAATTCGCGGCGGGCACCTGATCGATCCGTCGGCCGGCGTGGATGCGCCCAAGGACATCCTGCTCAAGGACGGCCGCGTCGCCGAGATCGCCGGCCCGGGCAAGCTGAAGTTGGCCAACGGTGCTGAAGTGCTGAACGCCACGGGTCTCACCGTTGCGCCTGGACTCGTGGATATCCACGTTCATCTTCGCGAGCCGGGCCAGGGCTACAAGGAGACCATTGCCACGGGCACGGCCTCGGCGGCAGCGGGCGGCTTCACTTCCGTTGCGGCCATGCCCAACACAAGGCCGGTGAATGATTCAGCAGAGATCACGCGCTGGATGCAGGCGCCGGAGCGCGGCGCGGTAGTGCGCGTCTTCCCCATCGCCGCTGCTACGCGCGGCTCAAAAGGTGAGGCGCTGAACGACTACGCGGCGCTCAAGTCCGCCGGCGCCGTCGCGGTGACCGATGACGGCCTGCCCATTCTGAAAGACAGCGTGATGCGCGAGACCCTGGCTGCCGCGGCCCGGGTGGGGCTGAGCGTGATCCAGCATGCCGAGGACACGCGCATGACCCAGGGCGGAAGCATGAATGCCGGGGCGATGGCGTTCAAACTCGGTCTGCGCGGCATGTCGGCTGAGGCTGAGTCTTCCATCGTTGAGCGGGATATCAGACTGGTGACCGAATTACGTGACGCACGCGCTCACCTGCACGTAGCGCACACTTCGACAGCCGCTGCGCTGGCTGCTGTTCGCCAGGCTCGCCGCAATGGATTGCGTGTTACCTGCGAGGTGGCGCCGCATCATTTTCTGCTCACGGAAGAGCATGTCGGCCTCTACAACACGAACGCGAAAATGTGTCCGCCGCTGCGGTCGGCTGCCGATCGCGACGCGATGATCGAGGCCATCCTCGACGGCGTGGTGGACGCAATCGCCACTGACCACGCGCCGCACGCGATCCACGAGAAGGAAGTGGAGTTTGAGAATGCGCCCAACGGCATCACGGGCCTGGAGACGGCGCTTGGCCTGTCTTTGCGCTGGCTGCACAGGGAGTGGAAGATGCCGCTGGGCCGGGTGCTGAGCCTGCTCAGCGCGCAGCCAGCGGCGCTGTTGGGATTGAAAGGCCGCGGCTCGCTCGCCGTGGGTAGCTTTGCAGACGTGGTCGTCTTCGACCCCAAGGCCGAGTGGACCTACAAAGCGCGGGAAACAAAATCCAAGTCCCGCAATACCCCCTTCGACGGCTGGACCATGCAGGGCAAAGTTCGGTGGACGATCAGCGAGGGCCGCATCGCGTACACGGGCGATTGAAACCGTTTTGATTTTCCCCGGATCGGAGCGTGATCAATGGACAAACGAGAATTCCTCAAGGCATCCGGCGCGATTGTGGCCGGAAGTTTTCTGCCGCATGCAGCAGCTGGCCAGGAGGTCACCGGCCCGCGCGAGAACTGGGCCGGGAACCTCACCTACAGCACCGACCACCTGTTTACGCCGGGGTCCATCGACGAGGCGCGGAAGGTGGTGAAGAGCTGCGCAAGGCTGCGCGTGCTGGGCACGAAGCACTCATTTAACACCATCGCCGACAGCACAGAGAATCAGATCTCGCTCCAGCGGCTCGACCAGATTTCGATTGACGATAAGGCGCGTACCGTGACTGTGGGCCCGGGCGTGACCTACGGCAAGCTCGCCCCAATCATTGACGCGCGCGGCTACGCGCTGCACAACCTGGCTTCGCTGCCTCACATCTCCGTGGCCGGCGCCATCGCTACCGCGACGCACGGATCAGGCCTGCACAACGGCAACCTTGCCACAGCCGTTTCAGCACTTGAAATCATGACAGCCAGCGGCGAGACGGTAGTTCTCTCGCACGAGAAGGACGGCGACAGATTTCCGGGCGCGGTCGTCGGCCTCGGAAGCCTGGGCGTGGTCACCGCGGTCACGCTCAACCTGCTGCCCACGTTTCAAGTGGCGCAATCGGTCTACGAGGATCTTTCCTTCGACCACCTCGCGCACCACTTTGACGAGATCTTCGGCGCCGGTTACAGCGTGAGCCTATTTACCGATTGGCAAAATCACCAGGCCACACAGGTCTGGATCAAGCGCCGCCTCGCGCCCGGCGACAAGAATGAGTGGCAGCCTGAGTTTTATGGCGCAAAGCTCGCCAAAACAAAGCTGCACCCTGTTGCGGGACACGATGCCGAGCCCTGCACCGAGCAGCAAGGAATCCCGGGACCGTGGTATGAGCGCCTGCCCCACTTTCGCATGAACTTTGTGCCGTCAAGCGGGCGCGAGTTGCAGACCGAGTATTTTGTTCCCCGCGAGCGCGGCTACGAGGCCATCCTCGCGGTTGAAAAGCTGCGCGCGCAGATCACTCCGCATCTGTTCATCACCGAGCTGCGCACCATCGCCGCCGATAACCTGTGGATGAGTATGGCTTACCAGCGCGACTCGCTCGCCATCCATTTCACCTGGAAGCCCGAGTGGCCCGAGGTGAGCAAAATCCTGCCCCAGATCGAGAAGCAGTTGGAGCCGTTCGCCCCGCGTCCCCACTGGGCCAAGCTCTTCACCATTCCGCCTTCGCGTTTGCAGGCGCAGTATGCCCGCCTCAACGAGTTCAAGGAGTTTGTGGGCCACCACGATCCGCAGGGGCCGATGGCCGTTATGGCCCGGTACACTGAATTGTTGTATCTTGGCTGCAATGCCCATTGGAGGATAAAGTGCCATTTCTGAAATCCCTGCGTCTGGATGGGATACTTTCATTTCCTCCCGGTTCCGAGCCGATACCGCTGACGGGGCTAAACGTCCTGATCGGTCCCAACGGCTCGGGAAAGTCCAACCTCATCGAGGGGATTGAGCTGCTTCATGCCTTGCCCACGGGGTTTGCAAGCGCTATCCGCGAAGGCGGTGGGGCGCGCGAGTGGCTTTGGAAGGGGGAGAACACTGCTAGAGTAGGCACGATTGAAACGTGTGTGGAATATTTGAGTCTTTTCAAGGTCGTTGGAAGAAGCTCAACTGAAACGCTTGGCCTTATTCATCATCCGCCAATATTTCGTTATAGGCTTGCATTTTCCGCTCTTGGCCAACGTGTCGAGATTACTGACGAAGTAATCGAAGATGAGACCAAGAACGGCGATCTCGATCCAGATTCATCCTCATACTATCGTTTCAAGAAAGGCAATCCCATTGTTCACGCCAGAAGCGTGAATGGGTTAACCAACACGGACCGCAGAGAAAAGCGAGTCCTGGATCCCACGGCTCTCAAGCAAGATGAGTCAATCTTGGCACAGCTCAAAGATTCCTTCGTCTACCCAGAGTTGACTGGGATAGGACAAAAGTTCGAGCAGATGAGGGGCTTCCGCGAATGGAGCTTCGGTCGCAACGGTCAGCTTCGTCAGCCTCAGCCCGCCGATCTGCCATCCGAAGCATTACTCCCCGATATGCGGAATCTCGGGTTGATTCTCAACCAGTTAGAACACTCTAGCGCGTGGGCGGAATTCAATACCTACCTTTCTCGTTTTCTTCCTCGCTTCCAACGGTTTAGTACGCTTATAGTTGGCGGCACGGTCCAGTTTTTTCTCCACGAGGCGGGGATGAAAATGCCCATCCCCGCCACGCGCCTTTCCGACGGAACCATCCGCTTCATGGCCATTCTGGCCCAGTTGCTTTCTCCCACTCCTCCGCCATTAATCTGCATGGAAGAGCCTGAGCTTGGATTGCACCCCGACGCAATCGCGTTGCTCGCAAGCTTGCTTCA
>JBEKDE010000103.1:0-17188 GCA_050014515.1 Occallatibacter sp. | reverse complement strand
GACTGGTACGGGAGCCAGCAGGATGCGACGGTGACCAACCATCTCCGTCTTGGCATTGGCCTGGGGAATGAGCGCGGGTTGCTGAATCGCTACCAGACGGACTACGGCTATCGGTGGACGATGGGGCTGAGCGATGCGACTGCGGGCGAGCAGTTCTATCAGATCATCGATGAACTGAATAACGTGGGCAGGTTCTCGATCGGGCAGTACAACAATGGGCAGTCGAGCACGAACAACCAGACGGTGATCAACTCCGCGGGCACGGGCGCCGTGGTGTTGAACGGGTCAAACAATTCCGGGACTGGCGGCGTGGTGTTTGGATCGGGTGGGCCGGCTGAGACGAGTGTTGCCACGATCAACAGCGCGGGGAATGCGCAATTCAACGGGACGCTGCAGGTGGGCGGAGTTTCCACGTTGATTGGCACGCCGACAGTGAAGAACCAACTCGATGCGGAGATCGACGCGATTCTGTGGGCGGGGTTGACGCAAAGCCAGAAGGAATCGTTGATCTACAAGGACTGGAACGGCAACAGCCAGTGGTATGCGGAGAAGGACGCAAGCAATAACTGGGAGTTGAATTCAGCGGTTGGCGGGCTGGACAGTTTCAAGGCTTACCAAAGCACAAACAGCGGCGATACGTACATCGATGCATCGAACTCGTCGGGCGCGGTGCGCATAAATTACGAAACCGGTGCGGGGACGGCGTTCAAGATTTACGGCGGCAGCTCCAGCTCTTTGTATGCGAGCTTCACGGGAACCACTTCGATTGAGTTTCCCGGATTGGCTGCGGCGAGCGGACATGACTGTCTGCAGGTAGACACCTCAGGTTATGTGACGAATACAGGTTCGGCTTGCGGAACGAGCACGGGCGGGAGCGGGACGGTGAGCTCGGGAAGCGCCGGGCAAATTGCGTATTACACGGCAGCCGGGACAACGGTTGGCGGCGAGAGCCAGGTGCCCGTTTCCGCAGGTGGGACGGGAGCTTCGACCTCGGCCGGCGCGCTGACGAATCTTGGCGCGCAAGCTGCGATTGCGGGATTGGCCTCGGATGGCGCGAGTGGAATTGCGGTAACTGCCAAAGGTACATTCGGCGGGAATGTGACGGCCGCCAGCTTGTCGGCCAAGAACCTTGCCAGCATTGGGCCGCTTTACGATGTAACTCAATTTGGCGCCGTGGGCAATGGCACTACGGATGATACTGCAGCAATTCAGGCAGCGTTCAACGCATGCTGGGCAAATGGGACCGGCATTGCGCCCTATGGCGGTGTGGTGGAGTTCCCAGGGAATCACAGTTATCTGATCAGCAGCACGATCAATGCCTACGATAGCTGCCGCGTGGAAGGCACGGTCGGCGCCATTCTTGGAAATGGGACAAACTCGCCGCCTGAGATCCGGTGGAATGGTTCTGCGTATGGGGCGACAGCTTCGTTGACCGGATTCACAGTCAGCTTGAATGTCTCGTCGATTACCTTCACGGGCAACGCCGTTGCGGGCGATACCGTGACTGTGAATGGAGTGGTGATCACCTTTGTAGCTTCTGGAGCCACGGGAAACCAGGTGAACATTGGAGCGAGCGCCGCGGCGACGGCGACTGCTTTGTACAACTTTCTGAATGCATCGGCCAACACCAGCATTGCAGTGAGCCAGCCGTTCACGAATCCAAGTTCCGGAGTGGTGGACTTCAAATACCAGTCCACCGGATTGAACGGCAAGACAGAGTCTGTTGCCACCAGCGACTCGACCAACATCAAGGTGCAGGCTGCGTATTATCCGGCGAGCTCGCCTGCGGGAGGCCGTCCCTATCCATATCAGTACGTCGCCACCATTCAAGCGGCAAACTCCTACGCGGTGGGGAACTGGGTGTACATCAACGGCCTGACCAGTGCGGCTGGAGTGATGCTGAACAACGTTGTCTCGCAGGTGATGGCTGCTTCAAGCAGTTCCTTCACGGTGTTCCTTGCGGGCAGCGCGCCCAGTTCGGGAACGTATACCGATAGCGGATCTGTGAAGAGTCTCAGCGTCGATATCGCGACGGATTCAATTGCAAGGTCGGAGCAGGAGTTCAAGGACATCCAGATCACCAACGGGGCGGTTGGGCTCTATATGGGTTCGCGCGTGGACACCGGCACGCACTTCGTGAATGTTTGGCTGGAGACTCAGTCGTACTTCGGCTATTACTTTTCAGGCGGCGGCATCAACGTTGATTTCGACAAGGGCTGGAGGCTCGATTCGCCGGGAATTGCCGGAATCTATTGGCGGAATGGCGGCGGCGACAACTTCGGCATGGCCAACGGACAGTCGTTCAGCGGTTCGAGCGCAGGACAGGGCGCGGCGATCATGGTGGACAATCAGGCGTGCAACGGCGCCAGCGACCTGACCCGCCTTACGCTCAGGAATGTGGCTTTCGAGGTCTATAGTCCCGGACTCTCTTCCGGCCTGGGCGCGATTACCTTGCTGGACTGCACAACGGCATCCGCTCCGACTCAGTTCGCCATCGACATGGAAAACACGGGAATGACGTCTTCGGTAAACGCCACCGCGATCCTGATGTCGCCCGCCAACGACGCGGCCTTGAATCTGAGCATCGTGAACGGCATGTTTGCCACAACAAACAGTCTTCGCTGGGTGGGGATGCCGGGATTGACGCGCTACGATAACTCGGGAATCTCAGGCTTTATTCCCAGCCTGAATTATGCGCCATCCTCTTACAGCAACGGGACGATCGGCGCCAGTGGTGCCATGTCGTCGCAATGCCTCGGCGACTGCAACATTGGGCAGCTGTGGCAATACGGCATTCAGGCATCGGCGCTGCTCTACTCCGATACTGCTTATGCCGCGTTGCCGAACGCGACAACCTTGTACGCGGGTCAAATCCTTGCGCCCCCGGCATACTGGAGCGGGACAAACGGCAAGCGGTATGCGCTGGATGTTGTGGTTCAGACTGGAACCACCGGCGCGCCCAATGCAGGAAGTACAACCTGCTCCGGAAGCAGCGGGGCAAGCACAATCACCTGCACCAGCGCGACGGACTTGTCGGCAGGGGAGCACGTCTCGATTGGCACGACGACCAACAAGACGATTTCCTCGATAAATGCCATCAATCCCGGAGCGGTGGTTGTGAGCTTGTCTGGGAACCTGGCGGGCACTGTGACCAACGCGGCATTGAGTTTCTCGAGTCCGGTGCTGGGTCTTGAAATGGAGATGCCGACCAAGACCACTGGAGCTCCGACTGCTCTTGCCTGGGCGCAGGGAGATATTGAACAGAATGCGGCCGCATCTTCACAAGGGATCGCCGCATACGTCAACGTGAGCGCAGGCACGCCCGGAACCTGGGCGACGATTCCGGCTGCTAACTCCGCCGGAGTGCTTGGCACCAGCCAAGTTTGCGGTGGAACGCCCGGCACGTCCGGCACCTATTGCGATGGAGGTTCGGGGAACTGGACAACGCTTCCGGCCGTGGCTCCAAGTTCCTGGAAGCTGGCGGGACCGATCGCAAATACCGGAAGCACGTTGGGAGTGCAGGTTGGCTCGATTGCAATTCCGGCTGGGACGATGGGAGCAACGAGTCATCTCGATGTGAAGATCGAGATGGATTCATGCACCACCTCATCCGGACTTCCTTCTGCTGCCTGTACCGGAACGGCCAACACCGGCACCTGTTCATTCAGCGTGAAGTTCAGTTCGTCAAATACGGGAGGCACCACAATACTCAGCGGAGCCGCTGTGAGCGCAGCGAGGAATGGGACACTTTGGGGTTTTATTGAGAACACGTCGGCTTCGACTCAGATCGGGAAGGTGACCGAGACATATGCCAGCGGCACATTTACGGGGTTGCCGGTTTCCTCTGCAATCAATACTGCGAACGCTGCCTATCTGAACTTCTATGTGCAGAACTCGGCGAGCGCCGATAACTGCTTCATCGACCAGGCGAGCGTGCAGTTGTTCTATTGAGAAAAATTCTGCCGGTTTACGGTTGTGTTGGCAGCGACCCGATCAAGCCGGGCTGAAGGGCTTTTGCCCAGTGGGGGATGCGTGGAAGAACAGGCAGGAGGAATCGCGGTTGAGGAGCGTGAGTGCGTGCTTTTCGAGCATGAGTTGGGGAGGCCAGAACTGGAGGAGTTGGGACGGCGCCTTGATGATCGACTGAAGAGTTTTGACGGCCGGACGATCGCCGTGGAGCTGGCGGCCCGCCTGCTGAACGTCCGAAGGAAAAGCGGAAGGACAGGGCCGCTCAAGGCCAATGCGGTGCAGCAGGAGTTTGAGCAGCGGCGAGGCGAGCGGAATATCGTGCTGAAGGCGCGGCAGATGGGGCTGACAACGTGGGCCGCGGCACGATTCTTTCTGAAGACAATTACCCAGCCGGGTACGCTGACGCTGGAGGTGGCGCACACCCAGGAAGCGGCCGAGGATATCTTCAGGATCGTGCACCGGTTTGTGAACTGGCTGCCGGAGAGACTGCGCGAAGGGCCGCTGAAGACTTCGCGGGACAACGTGCGGCAGATCGTGTTTCCGGAAATTGACTCGACGTACAGGGTGGTTTCCGCAGGCGACCGGAACGCGGGGCGTGGACTGACAGTGCAGAATCTGCACTGCTCGGAGTTGGCGCGCTGGCCGGGCGACCCGGCGGAGACGTTGGCGGGATTGCGTGCGGCGATGGCGCCGGGTGCGGAGCTGATTCTGGAATCGACGCCGGACGGGGTGGGCGGATGCTTTTACGAGGAGTGGCAGAAAGCGTCCGAGACGGGGATGGTGCGGCATTTCTTTCCCTGGTGGATGGAGAAGCGGTACCGCACGGCGCCTGTGGACAAGGCAACTTTGAGCGACGACGAGCAGGATCTGATGGCCAGGCATGGGCTGAGTCTTGGCCAGATTGGATACCGCCGGCAGATTCGCGCAAGCTTTCACGGGTTGGCGCGGCAGGAGTACGCGGAAGATGAGCAGAGCTGCTTTCTGGCCAGCGGGGAGAGCGTGTTCGAGCTGGAGGCAATTGAGGAGCGGCTCAAAACAGTGCAGGAGCCCCAGGAGCGACGGATGAACGGGGAGTTGGAGATCTGGCTGCCGCCGGTTAGGGGCAAGTCGTACCTGGTTGCGGTTGACCCGGCGGGCGGCGGGAGCGACGGGGATTACTCCGCGGCGGAAGTGGTGGAGATGGAGACCGGGTTGCAATGCGCTGAGTATGCCGGGCATGCGGGCGGGTTGGAATTGGCCCGGCTGGTGACAAAGCTGGCGGCGGAGTACAACGACGCGTGGCTGGTGGTGGAGAGAAACAACCACGGTAACGGGGTCCTGGCCTATGTGGAGACCGTGTACCCCTGCAAGCGGTTGTACAGGCATGCGGGCCAGGCCGGCTGGTTGACGACCTCGGTGAGCCGGCCGGCGGTGCTGGGGCGGCTGGGAGCGGCGCTGGTGGACCGGCCGGAGTGCTTTCAGAGCCGGCGGCTGCTGGCGGAGTGCCGGAGTTTTGTGCGCCTGCAGAATGGCGGAACCGGGGCGCGGGCGGGAACGCATGATGACCGGGTGATGGCCATGGCGATTGCGCTGGAGGCGAGGTCGGAACTGATGGGGAAGGGCAGTGGACAGTGAACAGGGAACAGTGCACAGTGAACAGGGAACAGTGCACAGTGAAAAGGCATTCGAGTGCACAGGTTCGCTGGAGTCCGTTTTGTCGGCGAGGAAACCTATCACGACCGGGTTCCGTCGGGTGCATGATGCGTGCCACCCTGTGCACTGCACACTGTTCACTATCTCCAGAGAAAGCGCTTAGAATTCCAATCAGAAACTCAAACGGACGGGAGCGGGCTTGGCGGTTCTGGCGGTGCAGCATATCCGGCGGATGCGGGGCGGTGCGCAGGGCCAGTTGATGCTGGGCGCGGACGGCAACGTGTACGTGGTGAAGTTTCAGAACAACCCGCAGCACATGCGGGTGCTGGCCAACGAGTTTCTGGCCTCGCGGATTGCAGCGGCGGCGGGATTGGCGGCGCCGGAGGTGGAGCTGATCGAGGTCTCGAGCTGGCTGATCGAAAACACACAGGAACTGGAGATCGATCTGGGCAAGACGCGGGTGAGATGCCAGCCGGGTTTGCAGTTCGGGTCGCGGTTTGTAGGCGGATTGATGCCCGGCCAGGTGACGGATTTTCTGCCCGAGGAACAGCTGGCCGAGGTGAGGAACCTGGGCGAGTTTGCCGGGATTCTGGCGCTGGACAAGTGGACCGGGAACGCCAACGGGCGGCAGGCGGTATTCACCAGGAAGCAGCGGGAACGTCGCTACCGGGCAGTGTTCATCGACTACGGGTATTGCTTTCACGCCGGGGAATGGCGGTTTGAGGATGCGCCGCTGCGCGGGGTCTACTACCGTAATGAGGTGTACCGGGAGATTACCGGATGGGAGTCGTTTGAGCCTTGGCTGACGCGAATGGAGACCATGGCCGCGGAGACAGTGTGGGCGGCGGCCGGCGAGGTGCCTCCGGAGTGGTACGGTGGGGATTTGAGCGAGATGGAAGCGCTGGTAGAGAAGTTGCTGGCGCGGCGAAGCAGGATCCGGGAGCTGATTGAAGGGTTTGGGCGGTCGGATCGACGACCATTTCCAAATTGGGGCGGGTTGGGAAAAGAAACGGGTGATGAGGCTTGGATGGGGATGCGCTGGGGGACTAGCATGGCTGGGAGGGTGAATTGAGAAGGCAGCTTTCAGCTCTCAGCTTGGGAGTGCTGGATCGAACTTGGTCCCAGCACGCATGCTTCTGGCTGACAACTGAAAGCTGATAGCTGACACCTCTGGAGTTCTGATTGATGAGCAGCGATGGCCAGCGGCGGGCATGCGAGTTTCAACTGCTCCGGTATGTTCCGGACGCGGTGAGGAACGAGTTTGTATATATCGGCGTGATCCTGCGCGAACAGGGCAGCGCGGATAGTGTGCAGGTGCGCTTTACGCGCGACTGGCGCCGCGTGCGCTGTCTTGATCCCGAGGCGGATACGGCGGTACTGGAGGGCATGGAGAGCGAGCTGCGCATGCGCTTCCAGGCCGAGCCGAATGGAAACCTGATGCGGCTGCTTTCCGAAGCACTCTCTCTCAATTTGCAAATGACCGAGACCAAGGCCTACCTGGCGGAGAGTCTTCCGGCAGGGCTTGAGGAGTTGATGCGGCTTTACGTCGATCCACCGCCGCGGGAACGCGTTCCCCGGTTGAGCGGGCGGGCGGCCATCCAGGCCAGCATGCGAACAGAGTTTGAACACGCCGGCGTGTGGGACCTGATGCGCAAGAGGATTGCGGCCGCCCAGTACACCCGGCCAGGCGATCCGCTGCGGATCGACGCAGGATATAGACCGAATGGCGTGATTCGCATGTTTCACGCGGTGAGCCTGGAGCCGGGCGCGGAGATGGCCAAGGTTCTGGCGTTTTCAGCGGCAGGATTGCGGGCAGGCGTGGAACGCGTGGAGCAAGCGCAATTGGAACTGACGGCGGTGATTGAGCCGGCTGCGAGGCTGGGAGCGACCGACACGGAGCCGGAGCGGCTGGAGATGTACCGCTTCGGCGTGGAGACGATGGAAGAGCACCAGATTCGCGTGTTGACCACATCCGACCTGGGCAGAGTGGCGGAGACAGCAAGGCGGGAACTGAGGATCTGAAAAGCAGCTATCAGCTGTCAGTTATCATTTCGAAATCGCAGGTGCTGACATCCATCGAAAATAGTTCAAAAAATCTTTCAAAAGTTTGCATATAATTAACTCGGTTTTTGCTAGCATTGAATTTGTGAGTTACAAACAGCAGTTATTCACCGGCAGATCAGAGCTTACAGCCGAAAGCTGAGGGCTGATAGCTGCCAACCAGTACGAAGCTACGAGAGGCGCACCCATTGGGTTGCGCCTTTTTGCTTTTGCAATGCAAGAGGAAGGTGCGCGTGAAGGTGAGCGAACAGTTGCGTGAGATATGGCGGCAGGCGACCGGAAGCGGCCGCAGGGCCGGCCTGGCTGCGAGTGCAGCCGATGCCGAGGCGGAGCGCAAGACGCTGGCGCTCCCCGCGGTCCTGAGCCCTGTGCAATTTCCGGGGCGGCTGCTGCCCAAGCCGACACCGGTGAACCTGCGCCGGTTCGCCGAGACGCCGGTGGTGCGAAGGGCGATCAACGTGATCAAAGACCGCATTGCCGCCATGGACTGGCAGGTACGGGTGCGGCGCGGGGTGCGAGTGGGCGATGTGGCCTTCGCAGAGAAAAAGCTCCGCGCGCTGAGACGCATGCTGGAAGAGCCGAATGCGGTGGACAGCTTTCGGACCCTGATCGAACAGGTGATTGAAGATGCGCTGACCGGTGGGTATGGGGCGATCGAGATGGAGCCGACCGGAGACGCGGAGCGGCCGGCGATGCTGTGGGCCGTGGATGGGGCTTCTATTCGAATTAATGCGCGGTGGGACGGGCAGGCGGACACAGCGCGCTATGCGCAGGCGCTGCCAGGACAACTGGAGTCGAGCGCGATTGAGTTGCGCGACGACCAGTTGATCTATGTGCGGATGAATCCGCGCAGCTTTACGCCGTTTGGACTGGGTCCGCTTGAAGTCGCCTTCGAAACGGTGAACCAGTTTTTAAGCGCGCACCGATTTGCGGGCAAACTGGCGGCGAACTCGGTGGCGCAGTACGCGCTGTGGCTGAATGAGGCAACGCCCGCGCAGCACGACCGGCTGATCCGCTGGTGGCAGGACGAGATCGAGGGCACCGGGCGCGTGCCGCTCATCTCCTCTGAGCAGAAGCCGGAGGTGCTGCGCTTCGCACAGGGCACGGATGCAGACATGCGGCTGGCCTGGCAGGAGTTCCTCATTCGGATGGTGGCGAATGCTTTTGGATTGCCTCCTCTGATGTTGGGGCTTGAGGCGGACGTCAACCAGTCAACCGCAGCGGAGATGACCGACGAGGCATTTCGCGGGGCGATCTCTCCGTTGGCCATGCTGCTGGCCGGACACATTACGCGCGATCTCTTCGGCAAGTGCATTGGGTGGCGGGAGTTTGAGTTCGTCTTCAACGAACTGAATGCGCGCGATGAGGACACGGAACTGGCGGTGCAAGTGCAGTTGTTGCAGGCGGGTGTGCTGACGGTGAACGAGGTGCGGGCGATGCGGGGGCTGAGGCCATTGGGTGAGCAGGCCGGCGAGTCAGCGAGCAGGTAAGCGAGTTAGCAAGTTAGTAAGCCAATGGGTTAGCGGCGGGTGAAGAGGGTCAGGACTTATGCGATTGGAAGCGATGGCGGTGAAGTTCCCTCATGTGGACGGGCATCCCAACAGGGTTGCCTTCGAAGGGGTACTGACGGTGGTGAATGCGCCCAGCGACAAGGCGCCGTCCGGTGCGCGGGGGCACCGGGTGATGTTGACGCGCGAGGCGGCGGAGAAGGCATTGCCTTCGCTGCTGGGCATGGCGGTGGACTACCGGCCGGGGTGGGACGGCCACGATGCGCGGCGCAAGATCGGGCTGCTGACCGAGGCGGACCTGGTGGGGCAGAAGCTCGTGGTACGCGGTTATCTCTATGCGCGGGACTTTCCGGAGGTGTCTGGAGCCATCCAGGCGCACTCGCCCGAGGCGATGGGCATGAGTTACGAACTGGCCGATGCGCGGGTTGAGGATATACGGGCCGAAGTGTGGAAGCTGACCCGCGTGACGTTTACCGGAGCGGCGATTCTGCTGCGGGAAAAAGCGGCGTACCGGGCGACAAGCTTCCGCATGGCGAGCTAGAAACCAGCCAGTCGGCAAGTTAGCAAAGAAGCTCCGCATTTGCGGAGCTTCTTTCGTTAGCGAGTTAGCGGAGTTAGCCGGCAAACGCCGGACCAACATGTGAAACCAGGAAAGGATGGTCATGGAGACGAACGAAAGAGAGATGGGAGAGCGGCTTGAGGCTGCAACCACATTGCTGGAAAAGACGCTGAGCTGGTTGGAAGAGCGGCAGAGCGCATTGACCGGCGAAGTGGAAAGGATTTCGGCCACCGTCGAACAGAGTCGGCGGGAGGCGGAGTTGGCCGAAAAGCTTGCAGCAGTGGAACGGGAGCTGGCCGAAGTGAAGGCAGCAGCGCCGGTCGCAGCCAATCCGCTGCGCAGGACGCTGCCCGCGACAACTTCGGAGATGCTGGCCAAGCATGGAATCGGCGATGGGCCAGTGGATGTGCGGGCGCTGGACGCCGCCTTAACGGGATTGAGCCTGGAGCAGCGCATTGCGGTGAAAAGCCAGCTGCTGCGCGCGGGAGCAATCGCGTAAAAGCAGTTGTCAGTGATCAGAGATCAGTGGTCGGTTTCTTGTGGCCACTGCTCTGACCGCTGATCGACATGAACTGATCACTGACCACTGATCACTGATCACTTAAGCAACGGCCCCATGGAGGGGGCGGAAAGAGCCTATGAACGCAACCTTTGCAGACATTCACGCAGCAGCAGATTACATTGGGCCGGGCGCAATCGAAGTACCGTTGTACCAAACCGAAATCTTCGACATTTGCCGGCGTTCGAGCCCTTTCGGCCAGCGCATCAAGCAGGTTCCGGCAACCGGTCATCCCTCGCGCTTCTTTGAAGAGACAGCGCTTCCGAATCCGGGCACGGCCGGCTTTGTGAATCCGCGCAGCATTGTGGCGCCGGTGGTGAGCCCGACGCGCGTGGAGCGGAGCGTGCCGCTGAAGGCGATCGTTTCGCAGATCAATTACAACCTGTTCGACATCGAACTGGGCGACCAGCAGAAGCAGTTTGCCTATCTGCAGGCCAAGGACCTGGTGGACACGGTGAGCGGCGTGATGGTGGCGCACGACGTGGCCCTCTGGAACGGCAACGACACCAGTCTGAGCACGCCGACCACTACGCAGTACATGGGAGTCGTTTCGCAGATCGTGGCGGGTGGGCTTACCACGACCATCGGAACGACGGCTTCGATCGTGGACGGCATCAAGTCGGCAGTGGCGCAGATGGTGGCCAACAACGGCTACTACGTGCGGCCCACGGCCATCTATGCCAACCCGGTGCTGCTGGATCTGATCGACCGCGAGATGAAGACCGAGTTCAACGTGGTGTTGAACACGGACAACATCACGGGCGGCATCCGGGTAAAGATGTTGTCGACGCAGGCGGGCGACCTGCCGTTGATTCCGGACTGGAGCCTGAGCTACACGGGCACGCCCGGGTCGGGTTCAGCGGTGCTTCCGGCCTACATCGTGACCGAGGACCTGATCGAGTACCACTGGCTCGGCGATCCGACTCCGCGCATCTTCCAGCTTGGACTGCCGGGCTCGCTGACCTACCAGTACGTGGCGGTCAAGTTTGGCGCTCCGGTGGTGAAGGGCGCGAACTACGCGCACTACCAGGTGCTTGTGGACCGGTAAACAAGATCAGTGATCAGTGAACAGTGATCAGTGAACGGTGGTCAGTGAACAGTAAAAAACTGACTGCTGTTCACTGCGCACCGGCATTTTTCTGACCAGTGACAACTGAAGGAAGGATCTCATGGCATATCTCGAGCCAGCGGATTACCCGAACTATGGACTACCGGCTGGAACGACGGCGGACTGGATCACGGCAGCGACGGCCCTGATCAACAGCTATTGCAGGCGTCCGGACCTGAACGTGATCCAGTACACCGAACGTTTGCGGCTGACCAGCGGCTCGCAAACGGTGTTGTTGAGTTACCTGCCGCTGGCGCCGCTGGGGATGGCAACAACGCCCATCGTCAGCATTGAAGGCCGCTACGCAAAGCCGCGGCGCGGCGAGACGCTCAACGAGCCGCTGTTTGAGATTGTGTGGGCGTTTTCGCTTCCCGGCCAGTGGACAGCAATCGATCCGAACTCGGTGGACTTTGATCCGAATACCGGCGAGCTCACGCTGCCCTGGAATGTGCTGGGGTTGCCCTACAACGAGGTTGCGGTTACTTATACGGCGGGCCTGGCGATGATCGGCGATGACGTGAAGACAGCCTGTGCGCAGATTGTGCGTAACGCTCAATCCACGCCGGCGTTGAATGCAAGCAAGACCAAGATTGACACCATGCAGATGCAGTACTTTTCAAGTTCGCTGGTGGACGAAACAGTGCAGGCGTGGCTGCGTCCCTACATTGCGAACAGGCTGGGGTGAGCGATGAGTGATACCGCGCCGCGTAACCCGGTGGGAGCGCCGCAGATGCTGGCCGATGCCCTGCTGCGCAGCTTGACAGGAACGACGGCCCAGTTGCGCGTGACCGGACCGAACACGGATACCAGCATGTCGGAGCTGGGCCTGGTTGCAACGGCCTTTGCCGACGTTGTGGTGAGCCCGGCGGTGATGAGGAAGCTTCGACCCACGTGGCAAGAGGGCGGGGAATCGAAGTGGGAGTTACTGGTGTCGGCAAGCAGCGTGCAGAGCCAGGTGAATGCACTGGATCTTGCGTCGGCGCAATCGCTCTTTGCCATGACTCTGGCAGTTACCGTAGCTGGCCAGGATTACCTGATTGAGTCGATTGCCGCGAACGAAGCTTTCGGCCAGGTGTATCTCTACCGTTTGCTCTTGCGGGAAGCCAGGCAGCAGGCAGTGTGAGAGCAGTGAGCAGTGAGCAGTGAACAGTGCACAGTGGACAGTCGTGAACCGCGATTGCGCAATTAGTTGAGGAGATGCCCCATGCAAAATGCGAAGGACTCGTTTTATATGGCGCTGCGCACGCGGCTGACCACGATCAATCCGGAGCGAACGATTCTGGTGCGCGGTGCGGTGCGCCCGGGAATCCTGGTGGAGGAGGCAGAGGCTCCATTCAACCAGCTTCCCAATGACGTGTTTGTTCTGCGCTGGCTGGGACTCGGTGTCGATATGGAGCTGAGCGCCGCCATGGCCGCAGCGGAGTGCGAAATCCTTTATCAGACATGCGGAACCCAGAGCTTCGGCGGCCTCGATCGCGGACGGGCACTGAGCCAGATGGACGAGGAGTTAGTGGCGATGCTAACTCCGTTCTACACACCGAAGCTCAACTATGCGGCGACACCCCCGGCGGCGATGCTGACCCAGGTGTTCTGGGACGAGCCAGGTTTGAGTGCCGTTGTGACTCAGCGCGATCGCTTGAGCCGGTCGGCCAAAGTGATGATCTACAGCTACCAGGAGCAGGGGGAGTAAATGGCGGCGAATTGGTTTTCAGCTCCAGCGCCTGTGGCGCGCCGGGTGCGGGCGTATTTTGCGCCGGTGAATCGCGCAACGCAGACGCCGGTGCTTTTCGATCCTTCACAGCAGGGTAGCTTCAGCCTTGACGCTCCGCCGGCTCCATGGATCAACCTGGGATGGATTCAGGGATTCACGCGCAAACCCGCAAGCAAGACAGCGCCTGTGTTGACAGGCATTCCAGCCGCGACATTGGAACAGGTACGCGAGACCGTGCAGGCTCAGGTGAGTTTGCAGTTTCTGAGTTGGACCAAGCTGACCATGGCGCTGGCAACGGGCTCGCAGCACATGAACGTGTTGGCGGTGGCCAGCGGTGCGGCTCCGGCAGCGGACGGGGCCCAGGCTGTGCCCGCTGTAATTCCGCAAACTGGTTCCACCGCTACGTCGATTCTGCTCGCATCCACTGACGCGGCGAAGTTCACGGCCGGTTCAATTGTTGCTGTCGATGTGGACAACACAGGGCAGACGGGCTTTGTCGGCGCGCCGGTTTCGGGTGCGTATGTGCGCCAGGCGCTCACCGATGTGGATTACATCCGGCGCGTGACGTTCAATGTCGCGCTGGTATCTCAAGTTAGTTCAAGCGGGCTAACTCTCGCCGAGCCTTTGCCGGGCGGAGTGCCGGGGACGGGAGCAAAGGTTCAGGCTGTTACCGGGTTTATCGATCGCGAAGGCGGGAGCTTCTATCAGGAGTGGTCCGCGTTGTTTGTGATGCAGGGAAGCCAGGGAGAGCGAATCTTCTTTTACTATCCGCGGTTGCAGACTATGAGCGGTGCGGAAGAAGCGGCAATTCCGTTGGACGGTAAGCGGCAAGGAAGCCAGGCACGCGTACTGCTCACAGGCCAGTTTCTCGCATTGCCGGTTATTGATCCGCTGGATGGCGAACGGGTGGTGTGTTACCGGAGTTTCCTGCCCGCGCCGAATGCGTTGGTGTGACGAGACGCAGTGAAAAAGTGAATGAGCGAAGAAGCGAATTGATGAAGAAGTGAGTGAAGAAGCGAGTGAGCGATGAAGATTACGATTCAGGGGCAGGACTACACAATTGCGCTCGATACAGCGCGTCCGTTAGGCATTGAGCGCAAGCTGAACCAGCCTTCTGTTTGTGAACTATGGTTGAGCTTGCCATCCAACGGCAGCTTGCCAATGCCCTCTCGCAATCAATCGCTGGCGGTCACAGGCGAGGACGGCACGGCGTACTTCACGGGATACATCGCGGTCAGTCCGCTGCCTGAATATGCGGGAATGGCGATGGAGGGCCCGCGGTACAGAATCGCCGTGCAGGCCGTGAGCGACGAGGTGCTCCTCGATCAAGTGTTGATGCCACCGAGCACTGGCGCGACGGGCGAGACTGCGGGCGAATTGATCGCAGGATTGGTTACTCATGCAGGATCCAACGCGCTCTCGACACAAGGACTCTCTCTCAACACGCCGGTGACTAACGTTGTTCCCGAACCCGGCGCGAACTGGAGCAAGAGTGCCGGGCAGGTGGCAAACGTGGCGCGGGCCGCGTATCGCGCGGTGAATGGCGCGCTCACCGTAGCCGAAGTGCCGGGCGCTGTACACACGCTGAATGAAACCGATGGAAGCCTTAACCTCGCGAATCTCAGCTTCACGGCAAGCGTGAAACGCGCGCTGGCCAACGATGTAACGGTCTGCGGCGAGCATGAGCCGGCTGCTTATGTGACGGAGTATTTTCTCGGCGACGGCGCCACAACGCAGTTCTATCTTGCACAGGACCCCTTCTTTCCAGCCGCTTCAAAATCCACGATCATCAGCGAGCAATTCAACGAGAGCACCATTAATCTGCAGGTTTGGGGCAATCCTGGCGGCAACTCCTATCTCACCACGGGCGTTGGCGGGTTAGTGATGAATGGCGGCAATGGGAACGATGGGCAGGTCGTTTTGAGCTGGCTTGACCAGATCGAAATGGGCGGCACGCTTTTGCTTGAGGCGGTGGGAGTCACGCTTTCGCCTGGAAGCAACGGGATTCTCGCCGGTTTCTTTGTGGGGTTGGACGATTTGCCTGCCTGCATTGCTGGATTTCAAGCGACAGCGCAGCAGGGGACGGGCGCGGTGAGTTTGCAGCCTGTCATTCAGGGAGTCGCAGCGGGGACGGCCTACACAGTGAATCCAGCCAACCAATATACGATTCGAGCAAGAGTGCATTGTCCTGAGATGGAGCGGGAGTTATCAATCTATCGCTCCTTTGGAGATAGCGGAGCCATAACTCTTGGCGGGCAGACCAATGTTTGTCAGGGGAAGCTGCACCTGGAGCTTCAGGAGTTTGTGAATGGCGTGGGCGGAATGCCGGTCACGCTTTATGATGGCGGAATCGCAGGCCTGCCTGCGGCATGCACGGTGGTGGCCGCCAGCAGTTTCAACCTGACGGGAACCATGCGCTCGATCGCGCTCACCAATTTGGGATCGGGTTGGGTGGTGAGCACGCCGCCGACCGGCAGCGTCTATACGCGCACCCTGGGCACACTTGCCGAGTGCGCTCAGTGCCACATCGAGCGCACCGGCAAGCTTGTGTTCTATACCGGCTTTGCCCCTGTGGCCGAAGAGCAGATCGCGGTAAATTACCGCACGGCGGGCCGAGCTGTGGGCCGCGCGGTCAACACCGCCAGTCAACAGGCGCTTGCGCAGGCCGGCAGTCCAACGGTAGCTGCATGGATCGGTTCGGTGACCGACCCGCCGGCGCGCAGTTCTGCCGATTGCCTCAATGCGGCGCTGGCCATCGAACAGGCGGCGGCTGGAGTGAGTGCGCTCTGGAGCGGCACCTATAGCGGCAACAGAGTGAGCTTTGCGGCAGATGTCTGGCCGGGAGATGCGCTCCAGTTGAATGCGCCGTCGATGAGCATGGATGCGCGGGTGGTGGTGCGGACAGTCAAAGTGAGTTATCGGGCGAGTTACCCAGACTCTGTGGCGTATTCCATCACGTTTGCGAACGACTGGGCAGACGACTTGGCCATAAAAACCAGCACCACTGTGCCCGCGGATGCATGGCTGCCCGCGGCGATCGCTCCGTCATTTCCCGGCAATCTGAATGCGCTTACCGTAACTACGCTCAATGGAAGCACGGTAGCCATCAACACGGGGGTAACTCCACCTGCGGGCGGGGGTTTTGAGATAAGGCGTCGGGATTTTGCATTCATGGCGGGTGAAGATCCAGGCCTGGTGTCGAGGGCGACTCTGCCGAACATCACCTTCTCGCGCGAAACTGCCAACGACCGCTTTTATATCAGAGTGTATGACGGATCAACGCCACCCAACTACTCCCAGTTCTCAACGGCTCTGTTTATCAACCTGCCGCTGAGCAGTGGACAGTGAATAGTGCTCAGTGAGCAGTGAACGGAGCAACGGCGTGATGGGCATTTTCCGATCACTGGAGAAGATGGGACGGAACGGATGCGGATGATGAATGAATTCGAAGCGCAGGTGCTGAGCGATTTAAGCGTGCTGAAGACGCAGATGACCGGGCTCATGGGCGACGGCAACGGCGGCCGCATCGCGGAACTGGAGCGGCGCATGTTCCAGCACGAAGAAAATTGGCAGCGGGCCAAGGGCTTTGTGGCCGCTGCGAGTGTGTTGCTTGCTGTGATTGAGGTGGCTGTGGAAGCCTGGCGCCGCCATTAGGCGAGGCCGTCAATCTGCCTCATGTCCCCAAAATGGATTCTCCTTCTGCATGCTATTTGGAGCCTCGTATAATCAGCTTTATGAGCGAACATCCGCTGGTGGGCGTGGTGATGGGCAGCAAGAGCGACTACGAGGTGCTCTCAGCCGCGGTGGAAATTCTGACTGCGTTGAATATCCCCCATGAGGCGCGCATCGTTAGCGCCCATCGTACTCCCGACTGGCTTTTTGAATACGCATCAACGGCGCGCGAGCGTGGACTGCGCGTGATTATCGCTGGCGCTGGCGGCGCGGCGCATCTGCCTGGAATGCTGGCGGCGAAGACGCTGGTTCCAGTGCTCGGCGTGCCGGTGGCGGCCACGCAATTGAATGGCCTCGATGCGCTGCTTTCGATTGTGCAGATGCCCAAGGGTGTGCCGGTGGGGACGCT
>JBEKDE010000102.1:0-19607 GCA_050014515.1 Occallatibacter sp. | reverse complement strand
GGTGCACTTGCAAGGGAAGGCGAAGAATTCGCACCAATAATCCGGAGGAAACCATTATATCTAAATGAGCGGATCAAACCGTGTGCTTGAACAAGGCGCCCTCCTCACAGGGAGGGCGACGGACCCTTAAATTCTGCAATCGTGCGCGATGCCGTCCTCTCTTCTATGCGAAATGTCGGCGCTGGACAGGGTACTCTTCCATCGCCAGACACGGAGATCGTCCCAGACCTGCAAACCCTTCCAGTCTGCATTGGGAAGTAGAGTCCGCCTTGCTGCATAACGGGCTGTTCGGACCCATGGTCATGCCCAGTTGTTGGTGAATCACCGCTTCGCGGACAAGTGTTCTATTTCAATTGATGCGTCCTGACTCTCTCGACGAGCAGTAAGTTGCCAATGCCGTGTACGGGGACGGGAAGTCGTCAGAAAAATGCATGGCGGACTGAGAGATCGTGCGGGGCGGCCGCGAAGTGATGACCTTACTTCAGCGCAGTTTTTAGTCTCCAGAGCGAGAACCTGGCTTAGGGCGATTTGCTCGAATCCGCATGATCATTGAAGTTCATGCCATACCTGGACACAATCTCAACCTTCTGCATCGGGAAATAGACCGGGGCCAAAAAAGAACCCCCGGCAGGTGCCGAGGGTTTTCCCCTGGAGGAGGAGCCAGGGCTTACTAAAACAAGTGTGGACTACATAGCGCCGGACAAAGCAGGCGTCATGGCTCCGCTGTTTACCTCAAGAAGTTGCTTCATTCGCGCAGTCATACCGCTGTACATGGCTGCAGCGCGGAATGCATTCACGCAGATGCCTTCGTTCAACTGGCTGAAAGCGTAGCGGAACAGCGCAGTCAACACGCAAAGGCGGATCTGAATCGCGTCGCTGCGCAGCGATTCGAGCAACAAGCGGTCCACTGACTCGCTATGGCGGGCCGCAAAGTCGGCCAGCTCCATCATCACGCTCGCGTTCTGGTACATGGTCCACAGTCCCTGCGCGCCCTGGATGCACTGCCACCTTTCCTGGGGCGAAGCGTTCGCGGCGAGGCTGGTAAGGGCAGCGGCGCCCTGCGGGCCCGCGATCCAGTCCGGCTGCAACCGCGCCACCAGCGCGTCCCACGACTGGTCATTGCGCTGGCTTACACCCTTCTGCCAGTGGACAAGATACAGCGCCACAAACCCGATTGTGGCGACTGGAAGCAGAATGACGATCATCTGTTCTCCTTCAACCGGAAAGCCCTGGCCTCACAACCCTCAACTCGGCCTCGCCCGGTTCGTGCATTTCATCTTACGACGCTTAGTACCCAATGTCTGAGCACATAAGTAACCTAAAGTAACCTATCCGAAGGGTCAATGCCACTTCTGAGCCAACCGAAACCCGTTTTGGGGACCCCTATCCCTCTTTTCGGAACGGCCTGCCTTTGACCGGTCCCACGCCCTCCCGCAGGGTCAGAAGCTGGTTGGCAGCCACGGATTTACGGTTTTCCACCAGCCCCGACGGCCAGTGAACCTCAATGTCTGCGATGGTTGCAGCGCCCAGACCAAAATGCAGCCGGGGGTCATTCGAACAGATATAGCCGGTTCCGCTCATCTGCTCCTGCACCTGCACTTTGCCGCCGTAGCGCACCAGAACGCGGGCGCCAATTGCGCTCCGGTTGCTCTTCGTCCCCTCGAGACGGATCTTCAGCCAGTGATTCGTCGCCGGCGCGTCGTTGCGCAGCAGGCTGGGCGGCTCATTCACGTTCATGATCAGCACGTCCATGTCACCGTCATTGTCGAAGTCGCCAAATGCGGCGCCGCGGCCGCAATGAGGCGTAGTGATCCCCGGTCCAGCCTCGGGGCCAAGTTCGATAAACGCTCCATCGCCCTGGTTGCGAAACAGCAGATTCGGGCTGCGCGCTGGAAACCGTGGCGACACTTTGGCAACCTCGGGGTAGACGCTGCCGGAGGTTATGAACAGATCCGGATAGCCGTCGTTGTCAAAGTCCACCAATCCGACGCCGAAGCAGACAAACCGCGTCTCCTTATTCAGACCGGCCTCAATGGTCACATCGTCGAAGTTGCCGTGGCCGTCATTGCGATAGAGTCCGGTGGCCTGGTTGTAAAAGTGCGTCTTAACCAGGTCTGTGTGTCCGTCGAGGTTATAGTCGCCGGCGCAGGCGCCCATTCCGCCCATATTGCGGCCCTCGCCACTGAGCGCAAGGCCCCGAAACAGCGCTTCCTCGCGAAACGTGCCGTCATGGTTATTCATCAGCAAAAAAGACGGTGTCGAATCGCAGGCCACAAAGATGTCCGGCCAACCGTCTTCATCGGCATCGATGCTCAACGCGGTCAGCCCATACGATCCGCGGCAGGCGGCAATCCCCGACTCCACTGAAACATCGGTAAATGTCCCGTCGCCGTTGTTGCGATAGAGGAAGTTGCGTCCCTTTGGCAACCCCTCGGGTCCGCACATCACCGGCACACCCTCGTAGTTGCAGTTGGGTATGGCCATGGATGGCTTGGGCGCGTTGGCCAGGTCGATCTCCAGATAATTAGAGATAAACAGGTCGAGATGGCCATCGCGGTTGTAATCGATAAAGGTGCAGCCGGTGCTGTAGCGTGTGCTCGGATAAAGCAGCCCGGCTTTGGCCGTCACGTCGGTAAACGTTCCGTCGCCATTGTTTTTGTACAGGATGTTCTGTCCGTAGTAAGTAATGAAAAGATCTTCAAAGCCGTCATTGTTATAGTCGCCAACGCACACGCCTTGCGCCCATCCTGAGCCGAGCAGGCCCGCCTTGGCCGTCACGTCAGCAAAAGACCCGTCGCGGTTGTTCTTGTAAAGGCGATTGCCGGCGTCTTTCGGCGTGTTCTCAAGCCGCCGCCCGCCTGGAATGAAGATGTCCACCCAGCCGTCGTTATCGTAATCAAAGAAGGCGCAGCCCGTGCCCATCGATTCGACAATGTACGTGAAGCTTTCCGGCTCGCCGTAGACCATGGTCGCCGTCAGGCCGGCGGCGTGAGCCACGTCCACAAAGCGCGAGAACGGCGCGGCGGGTTTTGCCGCGGCGAGCGCAGCGCGGAGATTAGCGGGAAACAAAGCGGGAGCGAGCGCCGCAGGCATGGTGCGCAGCAAATCGCGCCGCGTCCAGTCAGGGCGCATCGAATCACGACGCATCCAGGACCTGTCTTCTCTGCTCGATTTGTCGTTCCGCTCGTCGTTCATCCCGTCGTTTATCTTTCGCCGGCGTCCTTCCCGGACGCTTGCTATTCGGTTGGTTATTGCCGGGCCTGCGCAGCGGCCAGCTTTCTGCTCAAATCGAGTGCGCCGGGGTTGTTAGGATCAATCTTCAGCGCGTTGGCCACTGCCTCTTGCGCCTCCGCGGTCTTTCCTTCCGTCGCCAACGTCCCTGCCAGCGCCAGCCACGCCCGCAAATTGTCAGGAACAGTTCGAACCACGGCCCGAAAATGCTCTTCGGCCGCTGTGTCTTCGCCGCTATGAAACTCCAGGTAGCCCAGGTCGTACTGCGCCAGCACAAACTTTGGATCGGCCTCGACCGCCTGTTCCAGCGCTGCACGCTGTCCTGCCATGTCGCCCAGATTGGCCAGAACCACCGACAGCCTGTAGGCAAGCTCCGCATCCATCGGCTCAAGTGCGATTGCTTCTCGATAAAGAACGGCGGCCTTGCGATTGTCGCCATCCTTGGCGGCCTGCGCGGCCTCGGTCGCCTTCAGCACCGACTGCTCCTGGTCGTCCTGTTCTTTCAGCTTCCGCTCATAGAGCTTGAGCTGCTTCTGCGCTTCGTCACTCTCGCCCAGCGCGCGCAAAACCTTCGCCAGTTCGATTCGCACCTGTGGTTCAGTCGCGCCCAGTTCCACGGCCTTTTCAAGCTGCTCCTTCGCCGCCGCGGCCTCATGGAGTTGAGCCAACACCAGGCCGAGATTCACCCGCGCGTTCATGTCGTTGGGATTGATTGCGACGGCCTCTTCAAGGTGCTTGCGCGCCGCACCGTAGTCGCCTGCCTTGCGCTCCAAAAAGCCGTTGAGATTCAGCAGGTCGGCGTCCTTCGGCGCAATCTCCAGCAGCTTCCGGCCCAGCGGCACGGCGCCATCGTTGTCTCCAATCACCACCAGCGTGCGGAAATAAATGCGTTGCGCCTCAAGATCGTTCGGCTTCTCCTTCGCCAGCTCTTCAGCCAGCCTCTGTGCCACTGCGTAGTGCGACTGGTGCGCCTCAAGCGAAACCAGGGCTCCCGTCACGCTGTCGGAGTTGGGATAGGTCTTCAGCGCCCCGCGCAGAACCTCGGCAGCTTCATCGAACATCTGCGCTTTGCGATACGCAACCGCCAGATCCACCGTTGTAACTTCATCGCGGTGGACACCGTTCAGGAGTCGGATAGCGCCCTGAGCATCGCCGGTCGCGATCAGTGCCCTGGCCAACCCATCGAGCGCCTTGCTGCTCCCCGCGTCGACCGCTAGCGCCGCCTGAAACGCCTGCACCGCGCACTGCAACTGGTGATTCTCACTGAACCAGTTGCCCAGCGCTACAAGGCTGTTGGGCGAGTGATTCTCTTCAAGCGACGCAGGCCCCGCGCATTCCGCAGACGGTGCCGCCAGACAGGCTTCCGCGGCGCAGACTGAAAACATCAGTCCAAACAGGACGCGCATCGGAAGTGTAAACATGCTTTGGATCGTACTCCCCGAACCGGACTGACTTTGGCGAACCAGGCGTGCAATGAGTGGTTAAGCCCGAGGATACCGGACCGGTTGCAACACCGGCAAGCACGTCGCCCGGCCTGGATGCGCTGGTGCCGGAGCCGCTCTAGGCGCCGGCGTCCCCATCGCGAATAGCCCTCTTGTGTTCGAACATTGCCGAATCCGCCTCTGTCATCAGATCCCCAACAGACGGATGCTTTTCCGCATCGAAGTGGATGCACCCCACGCTGAATCCGATGGAATACCCCGCTTCCTCCTCGCGAATGTTCACGCGAATCCATTCTTCCAGCCGCGAGATGACCTCGGCGACGGCCTCGCCGCTGTTTCCTGTCAGCAGCACTGCGAACTCATCGCCGCCGATCCGCCCAATCACATCGCTTTCGCGGAACACCCTCAGCAAGCCCGCTGCGAAGGTCTTCAGAGCCTCGTCGCCCGCCGCGTGGCCCTGTGTGTCATTGATTTCCTTGAAGCGATTCAGATCGAAGTAGAGCAACGTGGCGCTCCTGCCCGTGCGCTTGCATACGGAGAGCGCGTGCTGCGCCAGTGCTTCAAATCCACGCCGGTTTGAAATCGTGGTCAGGTGATCGGTGGAGGCCATTTGCACCGCGGCCAGTTCCTGCTCCACCATTCCTGCCAGGTCGCGGAGCAGCTGCAGCTCTTCCGCATCGAATTCGCGCGGCTTGTCATCGATAACGCACAGCGTTCCCAGGTTTGCCTCGCCGACCTTCAGCGGGCATCCGGCATAGAAGCGTATGTTCGGATCGCCAAGCACCAGCGGATTGTCCGAAAAGCGCTCATCGAGCCCCGCGTCCGGAATGATGAGGATGTCGTCGCCGGCAATCGCGTGCGCACAAAAGGACACTTCACGCGATGATTCACCTCGCGGAGCGCCGGCGCTGGACTTGAACCACTGGCGATCGGCGTCCACCAGCGTGATCTGCGCAATGGGCACATCGAACAGCCTCTTCGCCATGCGCGTCAGGCGATCGAACCGCTCCTCGGGCTGTGTATCAAGAATGTTCAGCAGGCGCAAAATCGCAATTCTCGCGCTCTCATTCACGGGGATCGGCGGCTTCAGCATGGGGAAAAAGTTCCTTCAATTCTATCGATATTTTAGGAGCACGGTTCGGTTGATCTGTTCAACTTCGCTCAGGCAATTTGACCATAGCAGGAGACGCGGCAAGGCAACCGCCAAAGAACGTGGTCGAGACCGAATTGGATCACTCCTCGGGCAATTATTTTCTTCGGGAACGAGCCTTGCGGTCTCGGAGGGCCCCTCAAAGCACCACCGTGCTAGATTTGCGTCATGCGTTTCGTCAGAACCTTCCTGCTTTTGAGCCTGATTCCTGGCTTCCCCATGGGAATCCACGCGCAGACCACGCCTCCGCAGGCCGCGCATAGTTACACAGCCGCGCATCAGGCTGAGCTAACCCGGCAGTTCGCCGACTTCCTCTCGATTCCCAACGTCGCGGCCGATCCCGCCAGCCTGCGCAAGAACGCCGAGTTCCTGCTCGCCCAGCTCAAGGCCCGCGGCGCCAACGCGCAGCTGCTCACCGCCCCCGGACTGCCCGCCTCCGTTCCGCCGCTGGTCTGGGGCGAGTTCCGCACACCCGGCGCCACGCGCACTATCGTCTTTTATGCCCACTACGACGGCCAGCCCGTCACGCCCAGTGAATGGGATACCGGTGCGCCGTTTACGCCCGTAATCAAACAGGTGGACGGCGAGCCCAGAATCTACGCCCGCGGCGCCGGCGACGACAAGGCCGCCATCTTCGCGCAATTGCAGGCGCTGAGCGCATTGCAGGCCGCCCATATCCCGCTCAAGGAAAACATCCGTTTTGTCTGGGAGGGCGAAGAAGAAGCCGGCTCCGTCCACCTGGAACAGATGCTCATGGCCAACCGCAGCCTCATTGAGGGCGATCTCTGGCTGGTGTGCGACGGCCCGGTAGACCAGTCCCGTCAGCAGACAGTCGTCTTCGGCGCGCGCGGCGATGCCCACTTGCAAATCACCGTCTACGGCCCTGCGCATCCGCTCCACAGCGGCCACTATGGCAACTGGGCTCCTAACCCCGCGATGATGCTGGTTCAACTTCTTGCCGGCATGAAAGACGCCGACGGCCATGTGCTGATCCCGCACTTCTATGACGGGATCGTTCCGCTCGGCCCCATCGAGCGCCAAGCTCTTGCATCCGCGCCGGTAAACGATGAAATGCTTCGCAAGGAGTTTGAACTCGGCCACACCGATGGCGCCGGCAAGCATCTGCTTGAACTGCTCAACGAGCCCACCCTCAACATCAATGGCATCTCTTCAGGCCAGACCGGCACCCACGCAACCAACTCGATTCCGCACACCGCAACCGTCGACCTCGATCTGCGCCTGGTGGTGGGAGTTGACGGTAAGATCCAGCAGCAGCGGGTCATCGATTATGTTCGCGCGCAGGGCTACTTCGTTACCGATAAAGAACCGACCCGCGAGGAGCTGTTGAGCAACGCGAAGGTCGCATTCATTCATGCGGACCAGGTTGAACCCGCGTCGCGGACGCCAATGGACCTGCCCATCGCCGCAGATGTGATTCAAGCCGTCAAAAGCGCCCGCGGCAATGTGATTCTGATTCCCACCATGGGTGGCACGGTGCCTCTTGAAGTAATGGAGCATGCCGCCAACACGCGCACCATCACCGTCCCCATCGCCAACCACGACGACAACCAGCACGCGGCGAATGAGAACCTGCGTCTTCAAAATCTGTGGGACGGCATTGAGACCATGGCTGCGCTCATCGCCATGCCGTAATAGAAACGCGATGCCATAGTCGAAGAATGCCTACTTGCCCGCCAGTTGCTCCAGCAGGGTGTCGAAGTCTTCGAGCTTCGCGTATTCGATAATCACTTTGCCGCGGCCGTTCCGGTCTTCGATTGAGACCTTGAGTCCCAGGGCGCGCTGCAACTGTTCCTGCACCTCACGCACATTCGGGTCGACCGGCGCTTCCGCCTTGACATCTTTCTTGGCTGTCCGTTCGGGGTGCAGAAGTCCCTGCACATACGTCTCAGTCTGGCGAACAGAAAGCGAAAGTCCAACAACTCTTTGAGCCGCCTTTTCCATCTCCTCGGCGTGCTCGAATGCAAGCAGCGCGCGCGCATGCCCAAAGCTCAAATCTCCGGATTCGACGCGCCCCTGCACCGTCGCCGGTAAACGCAACAAACGAAGGAAGTTAGACACAGTGGCGCGGTCCTTTCCGGTGCGCGTCGCCATCTGTTCCTGGGTCATGTGAAACTCGCGCGAAAGCCGCTCGAAGGCGCGTGCCTGTTCCATGGGATTCAGGTCGGCGCGCTGCAGGTTTTCGACGATGGTGATTTCCATCGCCTGCTCGTCGGAGACCTGGCGCAGAATCGCCGGGATGGTCGTTTTGCCCGCCAACCCCGAGGCGCGCCAGCGGCGCTCGCCCGCGATAAGCTGGAAACGGCCATTGGCCAACGGTCGCACCAGGATCGGCTGCACCACCCCGTTCGAACTGATGGAAGCGGCCAGCTCGCCGAGTTGATCCTCGTTCATCTGGGAGCGCGTCTGAAAAGGATTGCGGTCGATCTGGTCGAGAGGAATCTCGCGCGGTTTGCCGCCTTCCGTCTCGGCAGCGGGAGCGGGCGCCTGCACCCGCGGAAGAAGAGAATCAAGCCCTTTGCCAAGGGCGCGTCGTTTGGGGTCAACTGCGGCTATACTCATGATTCAAAATCCTTTAACTTGGGAGAATTACTGGGTTCTTACTCAGTTCGATCAAGAAAAATCTGCGCGGGCTGCAAGGCGGTAGTCGACAGCCAATCACGAATACGGCCAAAACTTGACCTCTTTGTGTGCTGCGGCAACCGGCTCCACTTTTTTCCGGCCAGCGGCACGCGGGCTTTCGATGTGGTTCCGGGCCAGATACTCGCCAGCTAGCTCAAAATAAGCCTCAGAGCCCCGTGATCGCGGATCGTACAGCACCACCGGCTTGCCGTGGCTGGGCGCTTCGGCCAATCGCACGTTGCGCGGAATCACGGTGCAGAACAGCCGATCTTTGAAATACTCGCGCAGGGTTTCGGTCACCTGCTGTGCCAGATTCGTGCGGTCGTCATACATGGTCAGCAGCACGCCTTCAATGACCAGCTCGGGATTCAACGCTGCACGAACCCGCTCCAGGTTGGAGATGATCTCGGAGACCCCCTCGAGGGCAAAGTACTCAGCCTGCATGGGAACGATCAGCGTATTGGATGCCACGAGAGCATTGAGGGTCAGCAAGTCGAGCGCCGGCGGGCAGTCCAGAATGATCAGGTCAAACCGCTCCTGGATGGGCTGGAGAGCAGTTCGCAAGCGTAGCGCACGGTCTTCAACCCCGGCCAGTTCCACGTTGGCGCCCGTCAGATTCTTTGAGCCGGGCAACAGAAAAAGTTGATCGATACTGGTTTGCAGGATCACCTGGAGCGCGGGAGAGTCACCCATCAACACGTCATAGATGGAATGGCGGTTGTCGTCACGCTGAAATCCGAGTCCTGAGGTGGCATTCGCCTGGGGGTCGCAATCGACGAGCAGGACCTTGAGCCCTTCAATCGCCAGGCAGGCGGCAAGATTGATGGCCGTCGTGGTCTTGCCCACACCACCCTTTTGATTGACAACGCCGAGTATCTTTCCCATGGGAATCAAGACTAACGGGAAGGGCGAATATTAGGTAGGCGACCCGGTTGTGGAGAACAGGTCCGCGCTGTGGAAAGCCTTTAGGGAGCACGGAGGCGGATTCGAAGGAAGCGATTGATGGGAAAAGGTTTGCAGTAGACGGAGAGTTTGTGGCCGGAAGGACCGCCAAAAATCCCTCGTGGTGGAAAACTTCCGTAATGTGGTGGAGGAATTCAGGCAGGTTCGGGAAGCCGTTCCATATCTGAATGATGCCCATTTGGGGACAAATTGGATTTGTTCCACGTGGAACATTTTTCCGTTTTGGGCTAGGCTCCATGAATGTTCCACGTGGAACAATGAGCGTCTGCCCACCTCATCGCCCGTAATCAGCTCCCAAATCAGCCGCCATCAGACTCGCCCGTTCCAAACTCAGTCCGCCCTCAATTCAACCTGCCTGCCCCTTCTCGCCGTTGCCCAAATGCCACCACCCGATCCGCGCCACCGGGCAAAGAAAGTGATCGCGGCCAAGCAAAGCCCGCTCCAGCTGCCGCCTGCTGCCGCTCCAATTCAATCTTGGTCGTCATCACTGCCAGGCAACCTCCAGACCCAACCAAACCAGCCGCGGCCTCAACCGCTCTCTCCATCCGGTCCACCGCCCGCAAGGTCACGCAATCAAATCGTGCAGCCATCCCTTCCGCCCGCTGCGCATACACCTCAGACTGGATTCCCAGCACGCGAATCGCCTCCTGCAGAAACGCTGCCTTCTTTCCCTGTGATTCTGCCAAAGTCACACGAATCTCAGGACGGCAAAGCGCGATGGGCAGCCCGGGGAAACCAGCTCCCGATCCGAAGTCCAGAAGCGTCGCAATTCCCGCCGGCAAAGCCCGCGCACATACGATCGACTCCACGAAGTGCCGCGAGAGAATCCCCTCCTCATCGCGGATCGCCGTCAGGTTGATGCGGGCATTCCACTTCATCAACAGTGCCAGGTAGTCTGCAAAACGTCCCGCCAGAACCGTATCCAGCGGCTCAAGCGAAGTGCCCGTCAATAGCACATTAAGCCGTTCGGCAATGGCGTCTCTGTCCATTTCGGCAGTCATGCCCCGATTTGCGCAGCTACCGATGCCTCAATTCGCCGCGGTGTCCAGCCCTCCGCCGCACGAACAAACGTTCCGAAGATCGCCCGCGAGAAGGCGCTTTGCGTATAGCTGCGCTCCGGATGCCACTGGACTGCGACCACAAAATGCTCTGGCGAATCCAGCTCGACCGCTTCAATCACCCCATCCTCAGGAGAAACCGCAGTCACCAGAAGATTGTCTCCTGGAGTCCTGATCGCCTGGTGATGGCTTGAATTGACTAACTCCTCAAGCGGACGACCCAGAGGCAAGAGCCCAGCCAGCCTCGATCCCTTGGCAATCCGGACCGCATGCGCTCCCGCAGCCGAGTCTTCCGGGCTGTGATTGATCGCAGTCGTAAGATGCTGAATCAGCGATCCGTTCAGCCAGACGTTCAAATTCTGAATTCCGAAACAGATTCCCAGAATCGGCTTGTGCAAGTTGAAGGCGTCCTGCAATAAAAGCTCGTCGACCGCCGTGCGGCCGGGGTCATCCGCAGCGCACTCGGGAATGCGGTCTTCGCCAAATCTTTGTGGGTTCACATCATGCGGGCTACCCGGAAGCAGAACTCCATTCACCCCGGCCAGCAGTCGGGCCACGCGATCCTGGCGCTCATGCAGCGGCACCACAATCGGCGTTGCACCGGCCGAATGCAGCGCCAAAAGGTAATAGGGCAGCGAACGCTGGTTGTAGGCTAAATCGGTCGACGTGGGCTCAGGAATGGCGATGTGTACGGGCATAGACAGCAATCAGTGTAAGCCCACCTGCCCAAGCTGCGAAACACTCATACCCAAATAGACCGCCACGCGCTCCTGCATCTACGCCAGGGACGCGGCAGTCTCCGCCTCTGCCTGCGCCGGTTTGCCGCTTAGCTGCGCGATTGCCTCCCGCAGTTTCGCGGTCAGCTCCTCCGTCTGGCGCGGCGTCATGCCTTTCGTCTCAATGGGCTCGCCTGCGGTCAGGGTCAGGTGACTTGGATACAAGTGCCGTGTATGAATCGGCAGCAGGTCATAAACCCCGCTCAGCGCAATGGGAACCAGCGGGACCTGGGCGCGAATTGCCAGGTAGGCTGCTCCGGAGAGAAATGGCTGTAGCTCGCCGGTCGCCGTCCGGCCGCCTTCCGGAAAAACAAACAACGGCATTCCCGACCGCAGCGCCTTCACTCCAATCCCCAGGCTCGAGAGTGTCGCTCGAGGGTTGTTAGTGTCGATCGGAATCTGTCCAGACCTATCTAAGTACCATCCTATGAACGCGATAGGCCAAAGCTCCTTCTTCGCCAGGATGCGAAATTGGAACGGAAGCGAAGCAAAGATCACCGGCGTATCCATGTATGAGGTGTGGTTGGATGCATACACGGCGACTGGGCTCTTGCGGAGGTTCTCCGCGCCGCGAATCTGCAGCGAGCACCCCGTCGCCCAAACCAGAATTCGCGCCCAGACGCGCGCAATGTTGTGCTGGACCCGCCCGCTCTTGTCGGCCAGCGACATAAGCAAGGAGGTCGTGGCGCAAACCACCGTGACCACCGTCATGAATGGGATCTGGATGACGTTGGTGCGCCAACGATGAAGCCGCGGCAACGGATTGGGCCGCGCACTCACGATCGCCCACTCCGTTCAGCGAGCAAGAGGGAACGAGCCTCGCCCACCAGATACACCGACCCGGAAATCACAACAACTCCATTATCTTGTTTAGATACAGCTACTTGCATCGCTTTCTCAGTTGAATCGACTGCCACCGCTGGAGTGCCAGTCGCTTGTGCTGCCGCCAGCAGATCAGGAATCGCCGCTGCGCGCGCGGAGTGAATCGGCGCCAGAATCACCTGGTCAAAGATCGGGAACAGAATCTGCGCCATCTCCGCAACTGGCTTGTCGCGCAGGCAACTGAAAATCAGCGTCCGCGGGCCCTCATCCGCCAGGGCACTCAGCCCGGCGCGCAAAGCCCATGCTCCGGCCGGGTTGTGGGCTACATCCAGAATCCATTCGACCCCATCCTTCCGAATGTGCTCCAGGCGCCCCGGCCAGCGAGTCTGGTGAATCCCGTCGGCAATGGACGCCGGCGTCACCGGGAAACCGTGGGTCGTCGCCAGCTCCGCAGCCGCGGCCACAGCCAGCGCCAGGTTGCGATGCTGGTGTGCTCCAGTCAGCGGCGAATCGACTTCAATCTCCGCGCCCAGGACCTCAATGCGATAGGAGCCGCTCGCCCCGGTATCGACCGATGGCATATAGGGCACAGCGCTCACACCGCGCACATTCAACTCGGCCGCCACTTCGCCCAAAGCCTGGTTAGCTTCCGGATGCTGCGGCAGGGTGATCAGCGTCCCGTTGCGGCGCAGAATGCCCGCCTTTTCGCGGGTTATGGCCCCGATGGTTGACCCAAGCCACTCGGTGTGATCGAGCGAAATATCGGTGATTACCGAGAGCAGCGGATCGACAATGTTGGTCGCGTCCAGGCGTCCCCCCATGCCCACTTCGAGCACCGCAATGTCGACGCCGGTTTCGGCAAAGTAGAGCAACGCCTGCGCGGTGAGGATCTCAAAAAAGCTCGGGAGTTGCGGTAATGTCCCATCGAGAACCAGCTGCTGCGCGGCGTCATGCACCCGGAAATAGAGCGCGGCAAATGCGTCGTCGCCAATCTCAACGTAGTCAAGGCGAATCCGCTCATTCACACGCGCCAGGTGCGGCGAAGTGTAAAGACCGGTGCGCAGCCCGGATGCCGTGAGAATCGATGCAAGCGTCGATGCCGTTGATCCTTTGCCGTTGGTTCCGGCAATCAACACCGCGGGGAAGCGGCGATGAGGATCGCCCAGCGCGGCCAGCAGCAAGCGTATCTCTTCAAGCGAGAACTTGCGCCGAGGCTGCCCTGATCCTGTGTAGAGCTCGGGGACCATGGCGTTGAGTTGTTCGATGGCTGCGGCGTAAGACATGGAAAGAACAGTATAGAAGAACTGGGATCGGCAGTCAGCGATCAGTCCTCAGCGGCTGAGCAGCAATTGCAGCGCCTCCCGCGCATTCTGCAGGCAGTCGCGCGCCTCATCCTCCGAAAGAAGCCCTTGGTGCACTGCCTTTTTTCCGGCATCGTTCACCAGGTTGGCCAAACGTGGAAACCCTGGATCGATGCCGCTGAGCAGCAGGTTGTTATTCACCTCGTGCAGCAGATTGCCCAGCGTCGCCGTGTTGCGATAGCGAGTCGTAACCAGGCGTGCCAGCGATACAGGCAACTTTTGCCGGATCGCCTCTTCGAGCACTGACCGGCACATGACGGCGCATGCCGTAAACAGGCCGAAGAAGTAGCAGCGTGTAGCTTCGTCGAGATAGCGATCGGCATCCTCTGAGCTGGGCGCGGCGACCTCACACTCCCGCAAATGTGTAGCGCGCAAAACGGCCGGCTCCACTAGCTCCAGCAACTCCATCGCAAAAGCGGCGCGCAGCAGGTCGTTTTGCTGCGAATCAAGAGCGCGCTGAATTTCCTTCCATGCTGGCGTATATGCACTCTCACCCGCCTGTTGCAGGCGCGTGAGCGAGGTGAGCCTTTGGCGGGCATGCTGGATGAAGCCCTGGCGCATCTCGTGCGCCAGCATGCGCCACCCGGCCACAAAGCCGGCAGGGTCCTTTTGATAGCGTTCCCAAAGCTCATCGTAGACAATCCCGGGCAGCACATCGCGCAACTGCCCAAAGCGCCCGCTGTTCGCCAGCTCTGAGATCGCCTCGCAGAACTCGCGTCCCGGAGCGCCTTCCTCTGACATGTGAAGGAGTTGATCTTCCAGACGGCCAACATCGATGGTCATCGCATGCGCTCCTTCCTGATGCAAGCTTAGGCCCCGGTGGAATCCAAAAGATTTTCTTCAAAGGAATCTGTGCACCCGCGGTACTGGAATGGGAACCAAAACCCTTCTACTCATCAACGGGAATGTGATGAGATTCAACTACGTTTTACTCCTCTTGTTCACGGGTTGTGGAACCTGTGGATAGTACGCCTACTGTGCACTACTGGACTTCATGAAGTCCTTGATTCATGCGCATGGGAACTCTCTTTTCACATAACCCGTCCGCTTTGCACAGGCCTTTTTCAAGCACCTGTGGGAGTCGTGGGAAAGTGGGGTCATGTACCGCGTGTTTGATCCCATATTTCCAAGAGTCCTGAATTGCACAGCTGCGATTTAGAAAAGGAGCCGCATGGTCAACTCGCTGTGTTAAACGAACTTCGCATTGATTTCCACTTTTCCGGCATCAACTACGGGTACTACTGTTTCTTTCTTTATTACTTTTCCCTTTTCCTCTCACCCGTCGCACTTCAATCCTCCTGTGCGCGCCGGTGATCCAGATACGTGCCAGACGGAACGCGTCCGCCCCGCGACAGGTTCAATCAGCGGCGACCATAAACCGCAACCATGGAATCCAGAGATGCGGCCCTGTTTTCCACGCATATCCGCGCTGGAGATGAATACAATCAAGATTGAAGAAAAGACAGCCACTTCCGCCGGGCGGCAATGTGTTGTAGAGTGTGGCCAGTGCGGGAAGTTGGCTTCAAGCGAGGGTGATTCAATGCCGATCGTTGAAAGTGAAGTCGAGAAGCCAGCCGCGCAGGGGGCAGCGATGGAGATTACCGTAAGCCGCCAGGACCTGGTCAAGGAGCTCACCGCGACACAGAGCGTCGTGGAGCGCAAGACCACGATTCCGATTCTGTCGAACTTTCTCATCGAGGCCGATGGCGAGCGGCTCAGCATCACCGCAACCGATCTCGATCAGGCCATTCGCACCAGCGCCGCGGCCAAAGTGAAGAAGGCCGGCTCGTGCACCATCCCCGCACGCAAGCTCTACGACTACATCAAGCTCCTGCCCGACGGTGACATCTCCATCAAGCTGCTTGAGAATCACTGGGTGCAGATCCGCTCCGGCCGCTCCAACACCAAGATGGTTGGCATGGCGCGCGCCAATTATCCGCAGGTGCCTGAATTCCCAGCGGTCACGGCCAGCAGCATTCCAACCATCGCTCTCAAGACGCTGATCATCCGCACCATCTTCGCCATCTCCAACGAAGAGTCGCGCTACACGCTCAATGGCGCCCTGCTGGTGCTCAAGGCCGAGTCGCTGGCCATGGTCGCAACAGACGGCCACCGGCTCTCCTATGTCGAAAAGCCCAACGAAACCCTTGAAGGCATCAGCGGCGAAAAGCGTGTGCTGATTCCCCGCAAGGCCCTGCAGGAGCTTTACCAGCTGCTCACCACCACCGATGCCGAGAAGGTTGAATTCGCCGACGACGAGCATACACTCTTCTTCCGCGTCGGCTATCGCACCCTCAGTACTCGCAAGCTCTCCGGCCAGTTCCCCAACTTTGAAGCGGTCATGCCGCGCGACAACACCAAGTTCGCCGTAGTCCGCTCCACCGAGCTTTCCGCGGCCATTCAGCGCGTGGCGCAGTTCGCCGATGAGCGGTCCGGGGCCATTCGCCTGCGTCTTGAAGGCAACGAACTCAAGATCAGCTCCAGCTCAACGGAATCCGGTGAGAGCGAAGACACCATCGATACCCCGTACGCAGGCGACCCCATCGTGGTTGGATTCAACTCCGGCTACATCCTGGACTTCCTCAAAGCGCTCAGCAATGAGGGCGAAGTACGTCTCGAGTTCAAGGATTCGCAGTCCGCCGGCCAGATGCGCCCCGAGGATCCCGATGCGGAATACAAATACCGCTATGTGCTGATGCCCATGCGCATCTGAAAAACGCATCAAAAAGCTCGACGGCCCGGCCCCCTGCCGGGCCACTTCCTTTGCGGCCAACCCCAAAACGTCCGCGAGAGCCGCGCTCGATACCCTATCCCACATTTCGGAACTTCGAGGCGTAATCTCGGGGCAATATGCTTTTTCATAACTCCATACGCAATACAGGATTGGCGTCCTGGAGTACGTGGTCAAAAAAGACCGGTGGATGGCTCTAGATTGTTCAATTTAAGGTGAAAACCTAATAAAAATTTCGGCAGAGCAAAATTGAACGGTTTGGCCACCTACTTGCATAGATATCCACAAGCGAACCGTCGTCCCCAGTTTTCTTCGTATTTTTACGTACTTTTCGAGCTGGACTCGCTACAACCTGCTGTTCCACTCCATGGGTATAGGCCCATCCGATTAGCTTTCGAAAAACCCGCCTGGCGGTGTTTTAGAGGAGATTCCGATGTACCGACTTCAAAGGTATCTGTTGGCGTTTCAATTTCCAGCCAACCTGATTCCCTCGTGGCGTGGCAACCTGCATAACCTACCTGTTCTTCAAGAAATCACTCTTCCGAGGACTGTTGGCATGAGAAATCTGACTTTCTGGCGCACCGTCGCCATTGTTTCCACCATCGTTGCCGCGAGCATTTGTGCCTCCGCAGCCGACGTGAACGGCCGCATCAAGGGCACCGTCACGGATCCGGCCGGCGCGGTCGTTGCGCATGCATCGATCACTGCCACCAATAAGGACACGGGCGTCAAGTTCGTGACCACCTCGCAGGCGGATGGCGACTACATCTTCCAGCAGCTTCCCGTTGGTACTTACTCCATCACGGTCACAGCCCGGCCAGAATGAAGTCGTCTCGGTCGAAGCCGATGCGGTCCAGGTGAACACGACTGAAATGGAGCTCAGCAACATCGTTGACTCCACCCAGATCGTTGAATTGCCTCTGATCGACCGTACCTTCACCGAGCTTGAGCTTACCCAGCCCGGTGTGCAGGCAGCCGATACCCGCTTCGGGGGCAACTACTCGGTGAGCGGCGGACAGGCCCAGCAGTCGGAATATCTGATCAACGGCGCGGACACCAATGACATCGCTATCAATACTCTGGCTCTCGCACCGAACCTTGATGCCATCGGCGAGTTCAACCTGATTGAAGGTTCGTTGAACGCTGAATATGACCGTAACTCAGGCGGCATTGTCAGCGCCACCATCAAGCAGGGCTCGAACAAATTCCACGGCGACGCCTTTGAGTTCTATCGCGATACCTTTCTGAACACGCTGAGCTACTTTGAAAAAGGCCCCACTGCGAGCGGCACTGGCCCCTGGACTGGGACCGTAAGCCCCTACCACCAGAACATCTTCGGTGGCACGGTCGGCGGACCCATCTTCAAGAACAAGCTCTTCTTCTTCGGCGCGTTCCAGGGAACCAAGGAACGCCTTCCCAGCACCGCAAGCAATATCGTCTACGCCAACGGCCAGGTTGCCAGTGGCAACTTTTCAGACGATAATCCCGCTGAGAAGGGATCGCGCCCACTGGCTCCAACCAGCACCAATCCCGGAACATGGGGCACCTTTTCGGGTGCATCGATCCCAGGTACTATCACCGTCCCGGGTTGCACCACCGCTGGTGAAACCTGGGCGCAGTGCGCGTATGATCTGAATGGCATCTTCCCGACCGCGGCATTCAACAGCATCTCGACCAATCTTGTCAGCAAATATGTTCCAGCGCCTAACCAGGGAACGACCGGTTACTTTACCAACGGCGTAGAGCCGGAGACGGATTACCAGGAGATTGGGCGCCTCGACTACTCCTTCAATCCCAAGAACCAGATCACCTTCCTTGGCCTCATCGATAAGGAAAAGGACAACGAGACCATCCCTTTCACCGGCGCGTCTTTGCCCGGGTTCAACGAAATCGACACGAACACGGTTCAGCAGTACACATTTGATTATGTTCGTCAGATTGGCAGTTCGGAAGTGAACGACCTCGCAGCCCATTGGACGCGCTTCAACTTTGACGCTGTTCAGCCCGCGACCATTGTTGATCCATCCAGCCTTGGCTTCAACATTGTCCCTGAAATAACCGCCGCGGCCAGCGTCCCGACCATAACCGTCTCAGGGTTCTTTGAACTTGGCTTCAGCACCAACGGACCTCAGCCTCGCATCGACCAGGTCTATCAGCTTGATGACACCTTCTCAAAGATCGTCGGCGCCCACAATCTCAAGTTTGGCTATGACGGACGCCGATTCAACACCACCAATCCCTTCGGCGCAAGGAACAGCGGCAGTTTCGGCTTCACCACCTCAGGTGCCTATACCACCGGCGACCCCTCGTTGGACTTTCTGTTTGGTGATACAGCTACCTACAATCAGGGCAGCGGTGCCGAGATCGAAGCTGACGCTTTCCTGAATTACATTTTTGCCCAGGATAGCTGGAAGCTGACCCCCACGCTGACCATGGACTACGGCGTCGGCTACTCGATTGACACTCCGCTCTACAACCACCAGTACAGCGGCGAGGCAGTCATCTGCCTGATCCCTGGCCAGACATCCACCATCTTCTCAACGGCTCCAGTGGGTCTCAACTACCCTGGAGATCCGGGCTGCGGAAACTCGGGTCAGGCCACTGTCAACCACTCCGAGTTTGGACCTCGCCTCGGCTTCGCATGGGCCCCTGATTTAGGCAAGATCTCCGGTTCTCCGGGCAAGTTCGCAATCAACGCCGGCTTTGGCATCTACTATGACCGTACCGAAGAAGAGACTGCTCTCCAGACCCTGTCGAGTCCCCCCTTCGGCCTGACCTCCGGCGGCGCAGTCGACTATGGTGCGCATGCTCCTGGATTCGCCAATCCCTGGGAAGATTTGAACACCGGTACGCAGTATGCCAACAAATTCCCGTTCACTTTCCCCCACAAGGGACAGACCATCAACTTTGCACCCTATGAGCCAATCGGCGTAAGCAGCTATGCCCCAGGGTTCCGCGCTCCCTATGCAGAAAACTTCCAACTCTCCGTCGAGCGTGAGTTCCCGAGCAAGACTGCGGTTCGTGTCAGCTACGTAGGGTCACTCGCACGTCACAACCAGGCATCCTATGAGGGCAACTACGAGACTGCAGCCGGTCATGCGGCCTGCCTCGCTAGCCCAGTTTGCCAGGCATACTCTGTGCTCCAGTCCTACTACTTCCCGCAAAACACGATCGCCGGGTCTATCGATCCCAACACCGGTAACACAGGCTTCGCCAGCATCGGCGAGGTGGGTTCGCTCGCTTCTTCCAGCTACCATGCTGTGCAGGCCAAGGTCAGCAAGGGCCTGACCCATGGGCTGAGCTTCCAGCTTGCGTACACCTTTGCGCATGCCATGGATACCGGTTCGAGCTACGAGAACACTGGCTTCGGTGAGAATGGTTCGCGCGGCTTCAACCAGTACCAGACTTCGCTCAACTACGGCAACTCAACCTA
>JBEKDE010000101.1:0-17216 GCA_050014515.1 Occallatibacter sp. | reverse complement strand
TCACCGGAAACTGGGAAGACTTCATGATCCAGGAATTGGTGCCGTATATGGATGCGAACTTCAGGACCTTGCCTAACCGGAACTCACGCGGCATTGCCGGCGATTTCATGGGTGCCTATGGTGCAATCCGTTTCGGCATGAAATATCCCGACGTGTTTGGCTCCGTGTACGCGTTGCATCCGGTGGGAACCGGGTCCGGACTCAAGATCATGGATTCTTTGCCCGATTGGGATCTTTTGGCAAACGCCAAATCTCTGGACGAAGTAAAGAAGGACGGATTTTCGCAGATATTTACCACCATCTTCCAGGCGCATCTGCCCAATGTGGACAAGCCGCCGCTTTTTGTCGATCTGTCGGCACAGAGAGTTGATGGGCAGCTTCTGATCGATAGCAAGCTCATGGAGCGCTTGCGCAATAACTTCTTTTTGGAGTCGATGATCCCTCAATATGCCGACAACCTGAAATCCTTGCGAGGGCTCAAGATCGACTGGGCGCGCAGTGATCTCAACCAGGATCATGTGTATTCCAATCAGGCCTTCACTCATAAGCTGAATGAATTTGGAATCGTTCACGAAGCCGAGGAATACAACGGCACGTGGGGAGAACCAAATTGGGGAACTGACGGTCGAATCTCTACGGAGGTGCTGCCGTTCTTCGCGCGCCACCTCGTCTTTGACGAAAGCGCAAGTTCAAGTCTGCGGTAGGGCGGAGGTCGGATTTTAAGTCGACGCGCGTTTTATAATGGGCCTTCATTCACTCAAGCAAAGAGGTCTCACCAAAATGCGCTTCAGTTTAGCTTTGGTATTGCTCACTACTGTTTCTTCTACTTCCGCCCAGTCCATAGCATCCAAACCCACGCCTCCAATCTGGGTCGGGACCTGGGCTACTTCGCCCTTCGACGGGGATCCCTGGCACACGATTCCCACGCTCGTCAACTCCACGCTGCGCGAAGTCGTGCACACCTCGATCGCCGGCAAGTCCCTGCGCGTGCGTTTCACCAATGAATTCGGCACTGAGCCTCTCCGCATCGACGCGGCAACCATCGCAACAAGCGCAGGCGGAAGCAGCATAGACGCGGCGTCCTCGCATGACCTCAAGTTTGGCGGCTCGCCGTCGATCGTCATCCCGCCAGGTGCGCAGGTCCTCACCAACCCCGTGCAAATGGCAACACCGGCGTCCGCCGACTTGTCCATCAGTATTTACCTGCCCCTACAACAGGTAAGCGACGTCTCCGTACATTCGAGCGCGCAGCAGGACAACTTCATCGTGACTGGCAATCACGTCCGCGATGCCTCTTTCGCCGCGCCCGTGATCACGCCCTCCTGGTATTTTCTGAAGGGTGTCGACGTTGAGCCCATGAATCCTCACGCGGCCGCGATTGTTGCATTCGGCGATTCGATTACCGATGGAGCTGTGTCGACCGAGAATGCCAACCACCGCTGGCCCGACTATCTTTCCACGCGCCTTCGGAGCAACCCGGCAACCGCTCATCTCGCCGTGCTCGACGAAGGCATCGGCGGCAATTGCGTGCTCATCCATTGCGTCGCGCAGAATGCGCTGGCCCGCTTTGACCGGGATGTTCTTTCGCAGGCCGGAGTGAAGTACGTCATCGTTCTTGAGGGCATCAACGATATCGGCCGAATGCATGAGCCCAACCTGCCCAATTACAAGCTCACGGCCGAAGACCTTGAACAGGGATTTGCCCAACTGGTCGCCAGGGCTCACGAACACGGCATCAAGGTATTTGGCGCCACCGTCACACCGTACAAAGGCGCCGGCTACTTCACCGAAAATGGCGAACAGATACGCCAGGCCGTGAACCACTGGATTCTGACGTCGGGCGCCTTCGACGGCACGATTGATTTCGACAAGGCGACCGGAGATCCAGCCAATCCGCTCACGTTCGCGCCACAGTACGACAGCGGCGACCACTTGCACCCGAAGGATGCAGGCTACGCAGCCATGGCAGACTCTATCGACATCGCCTTGTTCCGTTAAAGACTGGTTTTGGCAGGCGCGGCTGAAAGGATCCAGCTCGCGTGGTTGCTCTCCAGGAGCCATAACGCAAGGGGCATAGGACAAGCAAGTTTTCGCGCTTGCTGTCCGTCCGGCTCAAGCTTTTCCGGAGTTTGAAGGAGTACGACACCCCAGGTCCGGAAATGGTCTCAAAGTGGTTCGCCAACTGCGCGCGTTAGAGGTAATCGCTCCGATTCTGATTTTCACCGCAATGAAGGGTGAACTCTACGAGACGGCTTGCCTCGATGCCGGCGCAGATGACTTCATTCTGAAGACAACTCCCATCCCGTCTATCGTTGCACGGCTGTGCAGTCACATCCGCCGATTCAACCGGAGTTTGAACGGGGAGAGGACGTGTGCATGGGGTCATACCTGATCGCCCGCTTCCCGGGTGGATTCGCAGGTCCTCTGCTCTCAAAACAAGTCACATCGTTTATAGAATTCTGTTGAATTTGTGTGGGAATAAACACTTTTGATTCAACTGTTTAACGTGCGACTGGCGATCGCCGTTGAATTGTGTGGTACTTGGGTGCCTTGAATGGCACAAAATTGACTCTCCAGTCTGCGAATCCGCCGCGCACAGGTTCCCAAATTCAGCGGTTAAAAAAATGTCTGCGCGCTCTTTCTCGGATGTCCATCCAGTCAGGGCCACTAGATAACGCCATCGGGCCTGCTGAACCTGGCAAGTCGGTAAACGAATTATGCAGCGACGACGGAACGATATGCCAACGCGGACGTCCCCGAGCGAGGATCGCTGACACAGCGATATCATCGCACTTCTCGCAGTACCGCTCCAGCATATCCACTGCTATTTCTTGACCCGGGAGCGCCCGGCCCGGACTGAGATTTCACAATAGGCAGTACCGCGGCCAATCGGGCTTTAGAAAAGCGAGCAGACAGCGCGTTTGCGCTAAGACCTTGGAGAAAAGTTCGACGGCGCAAATGCCCCCCGGGAAGCATCTTGATTTGCGCGACATGTTAGCACGGCACTGGGGATACCGATCGACTTAATCAAGATTTCATTTTGACGAGCGAGGAAATCGTTGGTGGCGCCGATGCCTGGAATGCGTTACGTCCGTCCTTGACAACCCCCGGTCAAGTCTACTTGACAAACTCAAGTCAAAGGACGCGCGCGAAGCTGCGCTGCCCCCAAATCAATTGAAATCCGACACGGTGCGAATTTGCCTGCCGCTGGTTCAACGAATATAACACCGTGGATGGCCCGACTTCTGATATCGCTGCCATTGAGGTGCGGCAATTCGAAATCCTATCGACGCTGGGGCCGCGCAGTGATCCGAGCTACAGAGTGGCGTACTCGGAGCTCGGTTTCCAATTCTATCTCCTTCGCAGGGTCACTGGGGGCCACGATCCGTTCCAGCAACAGGCGTGCAGCTGCGTAGCCGAGTTGATAGCCGGGCTGGTAGACAGTGGTCAACGCTGGCTCAGTCAGTTCGGTAACATCCAAACCGTCAAAGCTAATCACGGAAACATCCTTCGGGCAGACAAGCCTTGAATCGCGGATCGCCAGCAGTGCCCCCATGGCCATTAGATCGTTGGTGGCAAAAATCGCCGTAGGTCGCGGGAGCAGTTGGAGCAGACGCATCGCGGATGAATACCCGCTGTTGCGATCAAAGTGAGCCTCCTGGATGTACTCCGGTGAAATGGGGATGCTGGCGTCGTTAAACGCCTGACGAAAGCCGCTCACGCGCTCCAGCGCATTGGTCAAATGGGAAGGTCCAGCAATGACTCCAATCTGACGATGACCCATGTCGATCAGGTGCTGAGCAGCTTTGTACGAGCCCTCCCGGTTGGCAACCGTGACAATGTCTCCCTTCCATCCATCGGGGCGCCGATCGACGCAGACAATGGGCGGCCCGGATGTGTTGCTCGAAATTGTGCTGTCAGGCGATGGAATGATGAGGATGCCGGCCGGCAGAAACGATTTCAACTGACCCAAATAAATCGCTTCCTTACTTGGGTCGTTATCGGTGTTGCAAAGGACCAGACGATAAGAGTCCCTGTAGGCCACATCTTCCACACCGCGGACCACGGCAGGGAAAAACGGATTTGTAATGTCGGGAATGATCATCCCGATGATGTTCGTTCGATTCAGGCGAAGGCCACGAGACAACTCGTTCGGTTCGTATCCCAAAGTCGCTATCGCCTTTAACACTCTCTGGCGCAGCGGTTCACGGACCTTTGCGGTTCCATTAATGACATGAGAAACAGTGCCGAGCGATACGGAAGCCGCGCGGGCAATCTGGTGCATCGTTACTCGAGCGTCAGGCTTCGTGCTCATTTCCGATCGCGTATTCTCCCCGTTTGCTGTTTTCGGCCGGATGCGATCTGTCATTTGGCATCCACTACACACCGAAATCCAATGTTACCGGAGCGATCGATGCTGGGGGCCATCAGAAGGTACTTGCCATGCTGCGAAAGTTTGTAGGCTTGTGGGAAATACCAGCGTGATCCCTGCGGTTGATAATGGCTTCCACCGCGCAGGACAGCGGCTCGCGTGTGTTCATCGACATACTCATCCGTCCATTGCCACACGTTCCCAATAAGATCCATTACACCAAAAGGGCTTGCTCCCGCGGGATGAGCATCCACGTCGCTCGCGGGCAATGCATCCCTTCCCTTATCGGGAAACGGAGCAAAAGCTCCTGCCGGCTCAATCTCAGTGATGCCGCTCGGATTTGGCACAGGTTGACGCAGCCATTGATTTCCCCAAGGATAATCACGCCCGTCAGTGCCTTGCGCCGCATACTGCCATTCCCATTCGTGCGGTAGACGCTTGCCTGCCCAGTGTGCGTAGGCGCGCGCGTCATCGAGAGAAACCCAAGTTACGGGCTTGTTCGCCCAGCCTTCACGATAGGTTCCATTGCTCCAGTTCTTGAGAAAATTGTGGTCGTCCGCTGGGTGATAATGGGTGGCATCGATGAATCGCTTATAGTCCGCATTGGTCACGGGGAACTTGTCAATCCAGAATGTCCCAAGATGAATTTCGTGATCATGGTATCTCCGCGCAGAAGGTTCCCATGGATATTGAAAGTCGACCCCGTCGTCATTCTGGCCTTCGATTTCGATACCGTTCACGCGGAACACGTAGTTCACCGCCGGAATCTTCACCATACCATCGGGCGTCGTCGCGGCAGGCTTGGTCGTCTCAATCGGCACCATTTGCTGTGGAAGGGAATGCCATTCATGAGAAAACTCCTCCAGAGGATGCGCACTGAGAGTATGCATCGTCTTCAGCACCGCATCGAGCTTTGGGTTCTGTCCGGTCTCCTCGAGAATGGCGCCGAATCCATAGTCCTCCATGTCAAATGCGACGACCGAGAAAACGCCCTCGTGTTCCGGGTGCACTTCCACTCCATGCCAAAGATCGAAGTACCGCGCCCCTTCCTTAAACGGAACCAGCATCTGCCGGCCTGAGGTGGCAAATCCGTTTCTGTTGACGATGGTCCACAGTGTCTCTGTGTCGCTGGGCCACTTACTCGCGAACACGCCAAATTGCCGCATAGGGAAGTGCGGCTCCCAGTGCGGGCTGATCAACAAAGGGGCGAATGTACGTTCAATCGTCGCGATCCGGCGAAGCGATTCGGCGTCCCGCGGCGTCATCTGGTTCCAGATGCCCCAGATGTTCTCCCAGCTTTCGAACCCAATTCCATTGAAGAATGCTTCCTGCAGATCGTCTTTATGGTCATGAGCCCAGCGATCTGAAATATTCACCATGTGGCGATGTTCAAGCCACTTGAACCGGCTTACCGACGGCACGAAGCTATAGTTCCAGTAGCCCCAGGTCAACGTGTTATAGGACAGCATTTCATCGGATCCGGGGCCGAGCTCAGGCTCCAACGCCAGTGGATGGCCCAAACTCTTCGAGGCTTCGAGGAAGTTGCGAGGCATTCCCTCCAGCGTGTCTCCATTGATGCCGTCAGCGCCCACCAAGGCCAACTCCTTTGAGATTGCTTCAGCATCAGACACTCCAACGTCGTGGGTTCCCTGGTCCCAAAGCATGATCGGAAACAGAACATGCACGTTGTGCCTGTGAAAGTCATCCACCATCTGCTTCACACCGGCAACTCCGCCGGGGAGATCCTGAAACAGGTCGTATTGGCTCCTGCTGTCGATCCCGATATTCGAATAGGTGTGCCAGATGAGCACGCTATCGATCCCGCCATAGCGCTTATTCACGTCGTCCAGATAACGATCCACGGTGTACTTCAGCGTGGCAGGATCGTAGAACTTGCGGTCATGCACCATCATCTGTGGCTGAACAAAACTTGACTGCGTCCAGAGCAACGCTGGATCGCTGTAAAGCGAATTGTCGAGCCCCACGCGAATGAGGCGCTCCACGCGCCAATGCGTGACGTCCCTCAGCCATTCACTCAATTGCACTGGGGAACAGGTTGCGGGCGGGGCTGGCGCGTTCCATTCCGGAACAGCGGCGCAGGAAGGACCCGGAATCTGCTCCCAGACCGGATGCACAAAAGTGTCCTGTGCGCGGGCTGCCCCGGTCACCGCAAAGGACACAGAAAGAAGGCAAAGTGCACGGCAAAGATGACTCACGAATTTGTCCTCCTGATACGAAGGGATCTAAAGAGATGGCAGTCAGGAATATAAAAGCTTTTAATCAAGATGTACAGCCCCAAAACGGTGTTGAATGCACTTGGCGCCAGGTCAACCCGACCAACGGTCCAGCCCCCAACCCCGGGGCAGATGGAGCGCCAGAACCACGCATCCCAAGTCCATAGAGTGGCATACTTGAATGATATGAATGAAGTAACTTAAACAGCGCACGGTATCCCGCCGACCCTGTGCGGCAAGATTGGGGCAGGTAAACCTCGCGGACGTCAGCCCCTTAGAAATTCAGTTGACAATTGCAAAAGCGCAGGTTTACTATTCGTCGCGTCGCAATTTGAAAGGTTTCAAGACGCTTCCGTTCTCGAGAACGCATCGCGATCTTGGAAGAAGGAGACACCGATGGTATCGACTTTGAGGCTGGTTGGCCCTCGCACTATCGCGGTGCTGGCCATGTTGCTGTTCCTGACCGTCGCGGGCCGGGCACAGTATGCAAGTGGGATCGAGGGAACGGTTGTCGACCAAAGCGGAGCCGCTGTCGCGGGGGCTCAATGGACCGTGATCAACGAGGATACGCAGGTTCAGGAGACGGCCGTTTCCGATGCGCAGGGATATGTCCGCGTTCAGCACTTGCCGCCAGGCAAGTACCGCATCCTGATTGCCGCCCCAGGCTTCGAGAAGTGGGACCAGAAGGATGTGTTGGTGGAAGGCAACGCAATCCGCCCTGTATATCCAAAGCTCAAGGTCGGCCAGAGCGTGGCCACCGTAGAAGTCCGTGCTGAAACGGAATCCCTTGAAACAAACCAAGGTACCATGAGCCGCACGCTCGAAGATCAAACCGTTGCTGAAGCTCCCCTGGTTGGACAGAATCTTTATGCCAGCGTCGGTTCCCTCGCTCCCGGCGTGACCGGCCTCGGGGATGCGTCGGGGTCGATCGCGTCAGCCGGCTCGCAGGGCACCAACAGCTTCAGCACTGAGGCTGGCTTCCAGATCAATGCAGCCGGCCAGCGTCAGGACGCAAACGAGTTCCAGGTGGATGGAACCACAGTCAACGGCGACTCGCGTGATGGTGTAGTCAACATCACCCCTGAGCCTGACACGGTGGCGGAAATGAAAGTCACTGCCGCGACCTTCTCGGCTGAAAAGGGACTGCAAAGCGGAGCACTGATTGAACTCTTTACCAAGCCCGGATCGAACCGCTTTCACGGCACGCTCTCCGAAATGCACACCGACGCGGCCATGACTGCGCGCACTGAGTTCCAAACCCAGGTCCCGCACTCTCTGCGTAATGACTTCGGTGGCACCGTCGGCGGACCGATCTTCAAAAACCACACATTTTTCTTCGGCTCGCTGTTCTGGATGAAGAGCCTGTTGGGTGAGACCTTCAACGAGAACCTTGAGACGCAAGCCTACGAGCAGTATGTTGAAACCAACTTCCCCAACACGCTCGCGGCAATGTTTTTCAAGGACGCACCTCCGTCGGCCTATCCAAGCACAAACTTTCAGACCATGGCCCAGAATGAAGCCAACTACTACACCCCCTATACACCTCCGTCAATTCCCGGAAGCCTGGTCGCTACCGGCGAAGCATTTATCAATGCATCTCCATTCAACAATGGCTTCCAGGGCCACGTTCGCATTGACCACAACTTCAACAACGACAGGGACAGGCTCTTTTATAGTCTGTTCGACAACCATACCGACTCGCAGCATGTGGATCCCAGGCCGGCTTACACGTACGTCGCACCCAATACCGGGTCATACAACAAGATCGACTATCTGCATACTTTCTCACCCACCGTTGTCAACGAAGCCAGCGTAACCTTTAGCCGCGTCACTGGCTCGCAGCCCGCGCCCTTCTCGTCACTGCCAACCATCTACTACATTGGCGGTATCGATGATGATTTTTCTCAATGGGGCCCCTCTGGCTGGGCACAGAATAACTGGTACGCGCATGACACGCTCAGCTTTACGCGCGGCAAGCACACGCTACGCGTTGGCATTGATGTGGACAAGCTCGCCGATCTTGATAACTTCGAGAATGGCGATGTGCGCCCGTACTTCTACTTCCTCAATCTCGCTGACATGGCAGCCGACCATCCGTTCTATCAAAGCGGTCCGGTCATGAACCCGACAACCGGCTTGGTGGCGACCAACATCTACCAGCAGGTGCACCTCAGCTATGTTGCGCCCTATGTGCAGGACGATTGGAAGGCCACGAGCCGGTTAACGCTCACACTCGGTCTACGCTTCGACGACTATGGACACTTGTCGAGCGTGAAAAACAGCGGAAGCCCCATCGCGTTCTTCACGCCCGGCACTGGCTCTACTTTTCAGGATCAAGTCGCCGACGGCTCGATGGAAGTGCGCGGAAGCGGCGGGATCGCCACAAAGAACCAGCAGTTCCGCGTGGCCCCGCGTATCGGCTTTGCACTCGATGTTTTTGGAAATGGCACGATGGCGCTGCATGGCGGCTACGGCATGTTCAACAACCGGGTCGGAGAGTACTCCTACGTAAACGAAATGCGCACAAATCCGCCGAACGACGTCAATCCGGTAATCGATATCTTCAACCCGGGCGTCTCGCTGGCCAACTTCTCCTACGGAACCAGCACTTCGGGAGCAACCGGCTTTGCACCGCCTCCTGGAATAACCTTCCAAATCGACCCGCATGGCGGCATTGTGGGAACTCGAATTTCAGTCGGAGGCATCGATCCGAATCTGAAAACGCCACTTGTTCATAGCTGGGCTCTCGGACTTCAGCAGAAAATTGGCGGCTTCGTGGTTGAAGCCGACTACTTTGGAACCGCCTCCCGAAACCTTTATCTCCAGACCGACGTCAACCGGTTCGCCGGCGACGAAATCATCAACAACGGCGAGCAGGCAAGGTTGAATCAGAGCTTCGGCGCAATCGATTACGGCCGGAGTATCGGCATTGCCAACTCTAACGTGGGCGCATTCGGCATCTCCCGCCATTTCTCACATGGATGGACCGCGCACGCAATCTACACCTGGGGCAAGTCGCTGGACTACACCAGCAACAACGACAACGGCGTCAACGGCGCCAACAGCGCCGAGGGGGTCTTCGATGCCGACACGCTTATCGAGCAATATGCGCGCTCCGACTACGATTCCCGCCAGCGCTTCTCAGGAGACGCAGTTTGGAGCGTGCCAGGGTTCAAGTCCGGCATCGGCCATCTGATCACATCAGGATGGACGCTATCTCCGATCATCATCCTGCAATCCGGCCAGCCATTCACGGTCTACACATCTGCCCAATACAGCAGCGGCGGAGACTACAATGGCGATGGTTTCGACTACGACACGCCTGACGTACCGAGCTTCGGGAATCACCTCAAGACCAAACGTTCAGACTTCCTGAAGGGGTTGTTCACGGCAAGCGAATTCCCGGTCCCGGCCAAAGGAACCGAGGGTAATCTTGGACGCAACACATACGACGGTCCTGGATTTGCCAACGTCAACCTCGCCGCTCAGCGCAGCTTTAATCTGCCGCTGCTTGGCGAAGCGGGCAAGCTTGAGATCCGCGGAGAAATGATCAATCTCTTCAACCGAGTGAACCTCATCGAACCGGTCAGCGACATGAACAACACATTGTTCGGGTACTCGACTGGTCAGGACTCACCGCGCGATGTCCAGGTATCAGCGCACATCCGCTTCTAATTACTTGTGCACTATCGGCCGCGCAGCCGCAGACCGCGCGGTCGGCAGCGCAGAAACAAATCGCATGCATACACCAGAGCAGAGTCGCTTTGAGGGATGTCAGGTTTCGTATCCTGCTGGCTGAATTGAACGGGGCTAAGGAGGCAAGATGTTTCAGCCCGAAGAATATGGCATCGCCCTGATACTGATGTTGCTCAGCATGCTCTGCTGGGGATCATGGGCCAATACGCAAAAGCTCGCAGCCGGCTACTCCTTCCAGCTGTTCTATTGGGATTATGTCCTCGGCATGATTCTCGCAAGTCTGTTATGGGGATTCACACTGGGTAGTCTCAGCGGCGGGCCATCTGCATTTCTGCCCAACCTCTTTCAAGCCAGTCACTCCAGCATAGTCTTTGCCTTGGTGGGCGGCGCGATCTTCAACATTGCGAACGTCCTGCTTGTCGCATCCATTGCAATCGCGGGAATGGCAGTAGCCTTCCCCGTCGGAATCGGCCTGGCACTCGTTGTAGGTGTGCTGTTCAACTACGTCATCGACCCACGCGGCAACCCGCTTCTGCTCTTCGGCGGCGTAGCCTTTGTAGCGGAAGCCATCATCGTCGATGCAATCGCTTACAAGCGCCGCGAAAGCAATCGCAAGTCGAGCGCAAAAGGAGTTCGCTTGAGCATTGTAAGCGGTATCCTCATGGGCCTCTTCTATCCTTTTGTAGCAAAGTCCGCGATGCAGGAACACCCGCTTGGTCCTTACACGATTGCTTTTGTTTTCTCGATTGGTGTCGGCCTTTGCGCCATCCCCTTCAACACTTGGCTCATGAGTAAGCCAATTACCGGCGAGGGCAGCGTATCTTTTTCTGACTATTGGAAGGCCAGCAAAGCCTGGCACTTCTGGGGTGTCGCCGGCGGTATGATCTGGTCCACAGGAGCGCTCTCGAATTTTGTCGCTTCGAACACGCACATCGTGGGTCCGGCAATTTCGTACGCCATCGGGCAAGGCGCCACAATGGTGTCGGCGGTTTGGGGCGTATTTGTATGGCGTGAGTTTGCAGCCGCGCCGGTGAACTCACGAAGGCTGCTTCCATTTATGTTCGTCTTCTTTTTAATCGGGCTGACAGCCATTGCTATCGCGCCGATTTTTTAATGAGAGGTGCCTTTTTATGAGGAAATCGATTGTAGTTGTGGGAAGTTTGAATCTGGATCTGGTGGCAAGCGTGAATCGCCTCCCAGCACTCGGAGAGACGATGATCGGCCGCGATTTCAATACTTACGGAGGCGGGAAGGGCGCCAATCAGGCTGTGGCTCTGGCGCGTCTCGGCGCGTCAGTTAAGATGATTGGTAAACTTGGAACGGATGCCTTTGCGAAGCAACTCCGCGACGAAGTCGAGCAGGCGGGCGTTGACACAAGCTGCGTAGGGAACGCGAAGGGCCCTTCTGGAACGGCTCTTATCACCACATCCGCTGACGGCGACAACACGATCGTCGTAATCGCGGGAGCCAATGGCATGCTGCTCCCTGAAGACATTGAACGGTATCGCCCTCAGATCGAAGAAGCCTCAATCGTACTCGGCCAGTTAGAGATTCCGCGCGAAACGACCGAATATCTCGCCAAAGTAGTCATGGCCGCAGGCGTTCCATTTCTGCTGGACCCCGCTCCCGCATATCCTCTTTCTGAGGAGTTACTGCAAAGCGTCACGTGGCTCACTCCAAATGAGACAGAGGCACAACTGCTGCTGGCTGCACATTGTTCAGATGCATCGAAGCTCCCAGCGCCTGAATCGGCCGAGCGTCTGCTCCGGCTGGGCGTGAGGAACGTAATTCTCAAGCTCGGCGCGCGGGGTGTATATTTGGCTGGGAAAGATGTGGAGGGCACATTTGTCGACGCCTACCATGTGCATGCCGTCGACACTACAGCAGCAGGCGACGCGTTCAACGGAGCCTTTGCCTATGCGCTCACACAAAACGCAATGGCTCCTCAGGAGGCTGCCGGATTCGCCTGTGCTGTCGCAGCCCTATCAGTCACCAGATCCGGTGCTCAAACGTCGATGCCGGTTCTCTCCGAGTGCGAGGCGTTTCTTGAGCAGGCAAAATCGAAGATCTCAGCGTAATCCGCCCGCGAGCGTCAGACGGGGTTGGCTGACGGTGAATAAGCTTGAGATCATTCGGATCTCCATCGCCGTTCTGATCACAGGCGCACTCTCTTTGGCGGTCTTAGCTCAATCGGCTGCTGACTCTTCCTTGTTGTCTGCGATCGCCGCGGGCCATTTCGCTGAAGCCGTGAAGATCGCGGATGCAAGCCTGCAATCACGGCCACAGGATCCCTGGCTTTGGACCATGCGCGGCATGGCGTTGGACGGAGCCGGGGATTCAACAACAAGCATGAAGAGCCTGGATAAGGCCTTGATGCTGAATCCAAAATACCTGCCTGCATTGAAGGCCGCGTCGCAGTTCTCCTATCTGCACCACAACCCGCGCGCAATGGAGTATTTGAATCGCCTGCTTGCGATCAGGCCTGATGAACCTGCTCCGAACGCAATGGCCGCGGTGCTGGAATTCGAAGCTCATCGTTGCGGTCGAGCAATTCCTCACTTCGAAAAGGGCGCACAACTCATCTTGAACGACGAAAAGTCGGCAACGGAGTATGCTGCGTGCCTTTTCGATCAGCGTCGCCCTGCGGACTCGGCTTCAATTCTTCAGCAAGCGCTCACTCAGCATCCCGCGAGCCGCAACCTCCGATACGATCTGGCCGTCTCGCAGATTGAAAGCGGAAGCAGTGCAGACGCGCTCGCAACTCTGCAATCGTCCGGCGACCTTGATTCGAGCATGCTCAATCTCCGTGCATCCATTGAAGCCACTTTGGGGAATCCGGCCGCGGCATTTGCTGACCTCAAGCGAGCGGCGGAGGCGAGCCCGCTTGACGAGCGCAATTATCTCGACATGGCTCTCCTCTGCCTCGATCATAACCAGGAACAGCGCGCAGTAGATTCTCTTACGCGCGGAATTTCGCAACTACCCAAAGCTGCAACACTCTATGCCATTCGCGGAATTGCATACGCACAGTTGTCAAAGTATGACGAGGCTGAGACGGATTTCGCGCAGGCAAATGTACTCGATCCGAAAAGCTCATTCGGCCAGGCCGCCCAGACAGTGCTCTACATGGAATCAGAGAAGCCAGAAGCCGCGAAGCAGTCACTGCTCAAACAACTCGAAAAGAATCCGAACGATCCCGAAGCCAACATGCTACTGGCTGATTTACTGATCCATCAAGGAGCAAGCCCGTCGACTCCCGAGTTCGCAGAAGCCAAAGCCGCAGTTATACGAACCCTTGACAAAAAGCCTGATTCAATTGATGCGTTGAACCTGATGGGCAAAATCGAGTCCGACGAGGATCAACTTGCGGAAGCTTTGCCGTACTTTGAAAAGGCCAACAAACTTGACTCGGAAAACCACGCCACTCTCAATCAATTGCTGTTGATCTATCGCAAGCTAGGACGCAAAGAAGACGCCGCGCGTGTGGCCGACCAACTGAAGTCTTTGTTTGTTAAAGAAGCCCATCAGAGTCAGGGTGATTTTCGAACTGGGCCCGCGCATTAGCAATGAAAGAGCATGCAGGTTCGAGGAGGCTCGCAGTGAAAATGGAACTGCTCTCAATGCGTATCATGTTCCTGCTCGCCGTTTTCCTCGCTATGCCCACCCCTCCGGCTCTCGGAATTGCCCAGGCAGAACAGGGCCAGCCCAAGCAACTTGCAATGTCGCGGGCCCAATACGTTGATCGCGCAAGGGCTATCTGGACTGCGCAAATGATTGGCCAATGGACTGGGCTTCTGTTCGAGCATCAGGTCGCGTCTGCTCTAAAGGAAACCCCGCTTCGTCCGTCCAAGGGCTACGCTCCCATCGATGACGACTATTACTACGAGATGGTCGCGATCCGAGCGTTTGAGAAATATGGGACTCATCTTACTGTGGAGCAGCTGGGCCTTCAGTGGCTTGAAAACAATGCCGGCACATGGGGCTCAAGCGAACAAGCGTTGCTGCTGCTCAAGCGTGGCATTAAACCGCCCGATACCGGTAACCCGCGGTACAACAAGCTTTGGTGGACTATCGGCCCTCAGTTCAGCAGCGATGTCTACGGCACGCTCGCTCCCGGTATGCCGAACGTTGCCGCGGAGATGGCTCGCCGGTTGACCCATATCAACGGATACGCGGAAGGCACGGATGGGGCGGTGTTCGTATCCGGCATGATCAGTCTGGGGTTTGTCGAGACCGATACGCGGGAGATCGTTCGCAAAGCCGCGCGTCTGATTTCGCCGCTGTCGCCATACCGCCAATGTCTTGACATGGTCATCTCGATGGCAGATGCAGGAAAGTCGCCCGAGGACATCTTCCGGGTAATCAATGAACGCTGGGGCATTGAATATCCGGCGACCAACAACGCGGTGGTTAACGGAGGAATTGTCGCCACAAGCGTGTGGTTTGGCGATGGCGACTTTTTCAAAACCGAGAACCTTGCGTTTGGCGCAGCGGACTTTGCTGACACTGATTGCAACGCAGCGAATGCTGCTTCAGTCGTCGCTGCGATGCACGGGATGGCGGCTCTGCCGAGGGATGAGGTTGCAGCGCTGCACGACCGCATCTACGGTGCGACGATGGGTTCCGTGAAGCTAACGCCACCGGTAGACGAGAGCATTATGGCGTTGGCAGAACGAACTTCGGTCATTGGCGAAAAGATCCTGCTGGAACACGGGGCTAGTATCGACGGCGACAAACTGGCAATTCCTGTGGAGCAACCCGTAACGCAGGCGCCGGAGTTGTTCACGCTCTCTGAACTGACCCAATGGTGGAATCCTGACTGGAAATTGGAACGGGCTGGCTTCGGAGGGGCCGGTGGCGGCCTCGAAGACATCCGGGGGGATACTTATCTCGATGGTGACACACTTGCGATCTGGCCACGCGATGAGGTCCGTGGAGCATTGTTGCGTCGTGCCGTGAACCTCAGCGATTCTCCATCGCTCAGCTTGGATGTTGGCGCCGATGCCGGCCGTACTTGGCGATTCGTGGTCTTTATCAACAACGATAAGGTGCTCGATCGATTGATCACTGGGGGTCCAATCGTGGCTGGTAACTTGTCAGAACGACATTGGGAACATTTTGCAATTGATCTGAATACCTTCAAAAGTCAGTCTATTGTCATCCGGCTCTACGATCTCGTTCTCGTGCCGAATCAATACGCAGGTAACTCGTATTGGAGACACATTCAAGTCCAGTGATCACGCCCTGCGGTTTCCGAGACCGCAAGGGTTCATCTAGAGTTGCGGCAAATGGAAAAGCTTAATGTTGTTTGATGGCCCCCAGTTGATGCCAAATCGTCGCGTATATATTCCCCACGCCTTTGCCAGTCTGGTTGAGCAGGCTCGTCGATTGTCCGAAATTAGGCGGCCCGAGAGCAGGAAGATTACCCGGTCGCACTGAGATGCGGCCTGAATAGCGCGAATCGTGACTGAGATCTCCTATTTCTCTTGTTGTTAAGAATTTTGAACGGAGGCCTTGACAGAATGGCGATCTAAGACTCAGGTAATCTCCCTCCCCAACACGGTCCGACTAGCAGCAGCACCGCGCGCACCCTAGTGAAAAGCGATGTGGTCGCACCGATGCCCAGTCCCATCACCAATACAGAAACGATGGCAAAGCCGGGCGAACGCAGCTAGGTGCGAAGTCCATATTTCACGTCGCGGCCGAGTTTTTCGCGGTTGTACCAGTTCCAGGTGGCTATGACTTGCTCGCGCACCAACCCCGGATCTCCGAAAGTGCGCATCGCTGCTCTACGTGAGTCGTCCGGTCTCATGCCGGAGGCGATGTTTTCGCTAATCAGCTGATCGAGATGAAAGCGGAGTTCGTCCTGCAAGCGCTCCCCAGCCCGCTTGCGGCCGAAGAGCATCTGAATTTGCATGTACAGCTTGTGCTTGCGGATGACATGCATGCTCCTTTTGGAGACGGGTACGGCCTGAAGCTTCGTACTCATGCTTCGGTGGCGACAATGTTGATGGCCTTCGAGAGATGGCAGCGGTTGAGGGCGCAGTATGATTCATCGCTCGATTTGCAGCTCATGGCGATTGCCGCAACACACCATAGCCGTTGAACGCTGAGGATCGGTTCTGCTCAGCGTTTGCTTCAGGTCCATTCGTTCGATGAGACCGTTGTCGGGAGCATAGACCGATTTGTACTTCTCGATCAGGGCCGAATTGTTGCGACTGGCATTCATTCCGCGCTCTATGCTCAATCGGCTCTCTACCGTTCTCTCTTTGATGCAATTGAAAATGTCCCTCGATAATTGTGTTGCGGAATCTGGGGCCGCCACTTGTGGTTCGACATCGGTTTCAGATGTACCGAGCAGTCTACAGAATTGCTCCTCCGGCCACCGGGACTTCTGCCGGTACATGCTCTTCGCTCTGCGTTGATGTTATTTCCGACTTTTTTACCGTTGGATCGGGAACCGCAACGAGGATGGCCAAGATACGGGCACGTTTGATGCCAACCTCCGCCGAAGGAGTGTTTAGAAAGATTTCGTATCGGCTCCGACGACCGGCCCAGTGCCTGTGGTTTGGGCGATCAAGATGAGATGATGCATTTGCGCTTGTTGATATAAAGGCGGCAAAGATATTTGTACGGTCGACTCCGCTGCCGCGCCCTTTAGCCTTGCCACCTGGGTGAGAGAACGTGCAACGGCGACATGGGTCAGTGTGTGTCCGGAGTTCTCGCCGCGCTGAACGCTCGAGCGATCTGTATCGTCTGCCAGTACGGCGATAACGTCGACCCCTTGCGAAGGAAACACACCGTCGGCCGAAAATGTCACGGTTAGTTTGCTTGCCGCCAGATCCAGAGAAGCGATGCGAATGTCGACGGCTGAAGGATGCCGATCTTCCTTTTGGAGCGCGGCTGAAAGCTTC
>JBEKDE010000100.1:0-20887 GCA_050014515.1 Occallatibacter sp. | reverse complement strand
TATCCGGATACGAAGGAAAACCGGGACAAGGTGGAAGCGATTCGGTCGGCATGGAAGAAGATGACCGGGGATCAGTCCGTGCTGCGGGTGACGCAACCGGTGGATGTTTCGTTCTGAGGAGCGAATTACACGCCGTCTTCAATGATCAATCGCTTTAAGAGATTGCGTTTTCAAGTGTCTGCTGGTTTACTGTCCATAATTCAAATTGGAATCCGGAATGGACATGAAGCCGTTGATGTACAGACTGAGCGCATTCTCCTGCCTCCAAGTTGGCGCGGCGCTCATTTTCCTTGTTCTCCTTCCCCTTTGTCTTCACGCGCAGGACTCGGAGGATGATGACGACGACTCCGCAGACGTTTACGCATACATCTCTCTTCGGTACAACGCACACGGCGATGCGAGCGTCTATTTTCATGCAAATCGGGAGATTCAGAACTGGGGTCCGGTCGAGGCCGCAATCGACAGCGCACTGCATTGTGAGGCGGGGAACCTGACCCATCCACCGCCTCGTCCTCTCCGGCAGCACCCGAATTTGTCTGCGCAGCAAGAGGCAAACCTGCAGAAATATGCGGAGTTGGGAAGGCGGCAAACGTGGCAAGGCGAATGTCCGGGTGCCATGGCTTACAACGGATTGCTGCTTTCGACTGAGTTGAATTTCGCACCGCTGCTGACTGAGCTCGATAGTATCGGGGAGCACCAATTATGGGTCAACGTCGGCTTTCCTGAATCCAGGTATTCGCAATACACGCCTTCCAACGCAACACAGTACAACCCTTCTCCGGAAAAGTTCCTCTCGTACAGGTTCGGCGGGAAGGCCTCGGCTCCTTCCTTCGATCGAATCCATTTGGAATTCGGCCTTCGGAAGCAAGATGCAATCCGCTCGGCCGCGTTTCCGCTGGCGTTTCTCCTGTTGCCAATCCTGGTGGTGCTGTGGGCGCAGCGCGCCGCGTTGCGCGATGCCAGGATTGACCCGACGAGTGCGTGGTTCAGCTATTTTCGCGTGCTTACATGGTGCGCATACTGCCTGCTTGTCATATGGATGCTGGGGCAGGGTGTTCGCCAGGGACTGGAGACATTATTCACCTACCAGTTGGCGGCCGGAGATGCCGGAGCCGTGGCCCTCGGCGTGGCGATCTTCATGCTGCCGCCTTGGACTGCGTATTTGATCTGCGTGCTCTCCTCTTACAGGGTTTATGTTCACGTTCGCGGCGAGACGTGGACGAAACGCGAATTTCTGGCCAACCAGTTGCTGGACGTCGCCACACAAATGTTGCCGCTGATGTGTCTGCTCGCCGGAACGGGGATGATGAACGTGAATATGCGCGCGTCAATGGCCCTGTTCATTGGTGTTTACGTCACGTATGCGGTTTGCGTCCGCCTCAAGGTGAAGGTGTCGGGAATACAACTTGAGCCGCTGTCCACGGGCGAACTTCGCGATCGCGTTTTCGACCTTGCAAAACAAGCCGCGGTCGAGATCCGCCAGGTGTTCATCATGCCTGCCGGAAAATCGCAAATGGCCAACGCGTTTGCGTCACGCAACAAGATGGTGATCTTCACGGACTTCCTGCTCAACCGCCTGAATAAGCGCGAGGTGAGCGCAATTGCAGCGCACGAGATCACACACATCCAAAAGAAACACGGGAGCTGGAAGCTGGCTGGGCTTGTCGGATTGGTGCTGTCGACATTTCTCTTCCGCGGAATTCTCAATGGGATTCACTCTGCAATCGCCTCTCAAATAAGGCTGCAAAGTGCTGCCGGGTTTCCTCCGCAGGCCACTGAATACAAATCCGGACTGATAGCAGTTCATGGATTCATTGGACACGTTCTTCAGTTTCCCGAGCTGGATTTGGTTTTTTACACGATTGGATTCCTCCTGTTCCTACTCCAATCACGCGCCATGGAGCGTTCCGCGGATACAGGAGCGGTGCGGTTGACGCAGGACCCGGAAGCTGTAATCTCCGGACTTTTAAAATTGGGCCGTCTGAATCTTCTTCCCAATCAGTGGGGAAGTTTGACGGGCCCATTGCTCACTCATCCGTCGACGCTGAAACGTGTAGAGCGCGTCGCCCGTGTTGGCCAGGTCTCGCCGGACCGGCTTCAGCAGCTCTTGATGGAGTCGCAACGTGTGCAAAAAGAGTCTGGCACGCCCAGCGAGGTCCATGCAGAAGAAGGGTTTTCAGAAGCGAGGACGCGGCGTGATCGCGTCGTCAATTCGGCTCGCAAGGCGCAGTTGCTAACTACCAAGAGTTGGATCCTCTGGAGTCTGCATATTGTGCCGGCCATCCTTGTGGCGCGGTGTGCCGACATATTGGGTGCAACGGGAAGAGGCGTGTTGGAGCCGGCGGCTTATATAGGCGGCGCCGTAGCATGCGTCCTGATCTACGCACTCGCTACGCACTGGTTGGGAACATGGGGCCGAACAAAATTCGATCACGAATTCAGGTCGAGGTTGGCCTCTGAGGGCATAGAAGCAGACGATCGCAATGCTTTCATGGCTGCTTTAAGCCCGCATGCGGGATTGCGTTATTATGCGATGGGCTTTGCGTGGGACTCAGGTTGTCTCATCTTTACACGGAACCTGCTCTGCTACGTGGGCGACGAGATTCGCTTCACGCTCAATCAGGAACAGGTGAAGGCAGTACGTCTGGGGCCGGGTCAACCCGGCTGGTTCCCCGTGCCTCGAATTTATGTTGACTGGTGGGACGAGACCGCGGGTGCAATTCGAACATGGGGCTATGCGCCACTGATGCCTTGCCACTTCTGGGAATTCAAGAAGCAGGCGCTGGAGCTTTACGTGGAATTCGAGCGTTGGCAAAAGCAGCCGGCAGAATTTCGCGAAGCTTCGGCGCCTCTGAACGAACTGGCTGCTCCGGCGATCGGCGAGGTGACCAGCCACTCGATGCGGTTCGTGTTTGGCGCCGGGCGCTTTGTGAAGAACTGCTTCTGGGTCATGTTGCTGGGCTGTGCCGCTGCAACGGTGTCCGGGGTTTCGGCGATGTGGTACGTCTGTTGCATCGTGTTGCTGTTGCGGGTCTATGAGTGCTTGCCATTTTGGGTCGCACGAGAACAGCGACCGGTACAGCGGCCAGTGCCGGAGGGCGGTACCACTTAGATCAGCTCTATCCTAAGCCACAGTTTGCAATCATACCCCTTGCTTACCGAGAAATCATACCCCTTGCTTACCGAGAGGAGATGCGCTATGATCCCTCGGTAACCGGGAGGAGCGATGAGCAAACCCGTCGATTTGGTCCAGGGGACGCTGGACCTTCTGATTTTGAAAATCCTGGCGCTCGAACCGATGCACGGATGGGCGCTCGGCCAGAGGCTGAAGCAGGTTTCAGAGGATGTATTGCAGGTGAGCGATGGATCGCTCTATCCGGCGCTGCACAAACTGGAGCAGCAGGGATGGATCCAGGCGGAGTGGAAGCCGAGTGAGAACAACCGCCGCGCGAAGTTCTATTCTCTGACCCGGCTAGGATATCGGCACCTGGCGCGGGAGACGAAGAACTGGGACCGTCTGTCAGCGGCCATCACCAGCGTTGTCCGTCTCACGGAGGTATAGGCGATGCGGCTTGAACAATGGCTGTATACGATTCCTCTGCGGCTGCGTTCGCTGTTCCGGCGCGATCATGTCGATCAGGAACTGGACGAGGAACTGCTCGACCACATCGAGCGGCAGACGGAATACAACGTGGCGCGCGGGATGAGGCCCGATGAGGCGCGGCGGGCGGCGCTGATCGCGCTGGGCGGGATAGAGAAGCGAAGGCAGGAGTGCCGCGAGACGCGCGGTGTGCATTGGCTGGAAGGCCTGGGGCGGGACCTGGTCTATGCGCTGCGGGCCATGCGCAGGAATCCGGGTTTTACCGCAGCGGTTCTGCTGATTATTTCGCTGGCAATTGGAGCAAATACGGCGATTCTTAGCGCCGACTCCGCGCTGCTATTTCGCGTGCTGCCGTATAAGGAGCCTGGACAGCTTGTGGAGGTTTTTCAGAAGAGTTTGAGCGGCGAGTCCACCGACAGAATGCCGGTTGCGCCCGCGAACTTCTTCGACTGGCAGAAGGACGGAAGGGCCTTCGAAGGGTTTGGCGCGTGGCAGACTGCCAACTTCAACCTCAGCGGCGGAGATAGCCCGGAGCGGGTTGTGGCGGCAAAGATTTCCGACGGCGTGCTCGGCGTTCTCGGAGTGGAGCCTATGCTTGGCCGCGCGTTTCAAAGTGGTGAAGACGCACCCGGCAACGATTCGGTGGTGATTCTGAGCTACGGGCTTTGGAAGCGCCGGTATGGCGGAAGCCGCAATGTGCTGGGAAAAACGATTCGGGCGAATGACCGGACATTCACCGTGGTGGGGATCATGCCGGAGGGGTTTCGATTTCCCATTGGATGGGTCTCAAGCGAGGTGGAGATCTGGACGCCCTTAGCGATGGACAGTTCTCTGCGATCGAGCCGGAAAGACATTATCCTCGATGTCGTCGCGCGGCTGCGTCCGGGAGTTTCGCTTGCCCAGGCGCAGGCAAGTCTTGAAGGTGTCGCGCAGCAGCTGGCGAAGTCTTATCCAGACACCAATAAGGATTGGGGCGTGAACTTGATGCCTCTCGCCGATCGGGGCGTGAGCGATTTTCGCGGCCTGTTTGTCCTGCTCTCGATTGCAGTGGGGCTGGTGCTGTTGGTTGCCTGTGCCAATGTGGCTAATCTGATGCTGGTGCGCGGGATGGAGCGGCAGAAGGAGTTTATGTTACGTACCGCGCTTGGGGCGCGAAAGGGCCGCCTGGTGCGCCAACTTGTGACCGAAGGAGTTCTACTCTCGATTGCCGGAGGGCTGCTGGGCATTGGGCTCGGTTATTGCGGTACGCGGGCGCTTGCGGAGCTGGCGCCAACCATGGAGCTGCCGGACTTGGAGCATGCGGTTTTGAATGCGCGGGTGTTGGCAGTTGCGCTGGGATTGTCGCTTGCGACCGGGCTTTTGTTCAGTATTCTTCCGGCGCTGTCTCTTTCCGGGATTTCGCTGCAGGGAGCGTTGCGAGAAAACAGCCGGTCCAGTTCAGGAACGGTGAAGAGCAACCGGTTGAAGGCGTCTCTGGTTGTAGCAGAGATTGCACTCACACTCGCGCTGTTGCTTTGCGCTGGCGATATTCTGAACAGCTTCTTCTCCTATATGAGCATCGATCCGGGCTTCGATGTGCGAAATGTCTTGACCATGCGCATGTCGCTCTCGAAGCACAAGTATGACGATGCCCGGAAGCGGAGGGATTTCTTCAACGCGGCCGTCGAAGAACTTGCTTCGATTCCCGGCGTGAGTGCCGCTGCCGCGGGAAGCGGCGCGCCAATGGAGGAGACTGGCTCCGTGCTTCGCTTCCATATTGCAGGCAGCCATGTGGCGGAGGCTATCAGTGCAGCGTCAATGGCGGAGTATTTCCGCATCACACCCGATTACTTTCGCGCCACGGGAATCACGCTGGTTCGGGGGCGCGGAATTTCACCGTCCGACAGTGAGCGCGGTTCTCCCGTCGCGATGGTGAATGAGACATTCGCGCGCAAGAAGTTTGGCAGCGACGATCCGATTGGCAAGAGGATCTTTCTGGATGGCGATGTGAACGCATCGGCAGCGGCGAAGACGGCGGGACCGCCGCTGGAGATTGTGGGCGTGGTGCGCGACACGAAGGAGTACGGCCTCTTTCAGATGACGCCTCAGACGATCTACGCACCGATGGCGCAGGACCCCGAAGCCGCGATGTCGCTGCTTGTGAAAACAACCGTGGAGCCCGGCAGCGTGGCGGGGGAGATTCGGCGCAGGCTGGCAAAGCTTGATCCCGACCAGCCGGTCTATGGAGTCCGCAGCCTGACGGATGTGTTTAACGGGCTGCATGCGTTTTTCCGTTTCAATGCGATGCTGCTTGCTGTTTTCGCGGCGATGGCGCTGGTGCTTTCGCTGATCGGGATTTATGGCGTGATGGCTTACGCGGTGAACCAGCGAACGAGGGAGTTCGGCATTCGCCTGGCTCTGGGCTCGCCGCAGAACAAGATTCTGGGGCTGGTGCTGAGGCAGGGCGCATGGATGAGCCTGATCGGGCTGGCGCTTGGCCTGGCCATCTCCTGGCCGGCAACGCGGTTGCTGGCTCGGGTGCTCAAGGAGTCGATGTACCTGACGCTGGTGAAGTCGGGGATGCTTGTGTTCCCGGCGCTATGCTGCGCCATGACGGTCGCCCTGGCGCTTGCGTGCCTGCTTCCTGCATGGCGGGCAACCAAGGCTGATCCGATGGAGGCGCTGCGCGCGGAATGAGAATGGCACAGACGGGAAATTGAGGGTGTTTTCGGTGTTGAGCTGGAAATGCCCGGGTTGGCGCGGGAAAAAGCGTGGCAAGGATGGGCGCATGCGTCTTGGGGTTGCCGCGCTGCCATCCTTGCCACAAAACAAAGACTGGGTTGGGGTGGAGCATCCTGTGGGCCAGAAGTGCTCCGTTTGAATTGAGAGTTTCTTAATGTGCCTGCAATGGGGCTAAGGATGCCTGCAACCGGACTTAGTACGCTTGTAACTGATCCAGCGGCAGGCGGACGCGGAAGCAGGTTGAGCCCGGCTCGGATTTTACGCTGAGGTGTCCGCGGTGCTTGCGGACGATGCGCATGGCGTTGTCGAGGCCGAGGCCGAGGCCCTGGCCGGGCGCCTTGGTAGTGAAGAAGGGCTCGAAGATGCGGTCCTGCAACTCGGGGGGAATGCCGGGGCCGGTATCCCATATTTCAACCAAGAGCATTTCGGGCTCGAGTCGACAGGTAAGGCGCAGATCGCCGCTGTTGCCGAGGGCGTCGAGGGCGTTTTCAATCAGGGCGGTCCAGACCTGGTTGAGCTCGCTGCCGTAAGCGCTGATGCGGGGCAGATCGGCCTGGTAATCGCGCGTAACGTGGACTTTATTCATGCGCGAGTGGAGCATTTGCACGGTGGCGTCGAGGCCGGCGGGGACGTCGACTTCGAGGATGGGCGCGCGGTCCATGTAGGAATAGGTCTTGACGGCGCTGATGAGGTCGAAGATGCGGGCAGTGGACTGGACCAGCGTGTCTACGGAGCGCGAGGTGCGGAGGAAGCGGGCGAAGTATTCGAGCGAGACAGCGGCCGCGGCGGCGCCGACGATGGATTTGAGCTCATCGAGATCGGGGATGGAGACATCCTGCTCGGCGAGCTGGGGCGCGATGTCCCAGGGCTGAGAGGCGCCGAGAGCGGTGAGCCAGGAGCGAATTGCCTCTTCGCGGGTGATCAAGCTGGTTGCCGATTGCGCATCGGCAGGCGGCGTGCGGGCGAAGATATTCTGCTCCCAGGCTTCCATGCCGTCGATCTGCTCCTGCGTAAGGCAGAGATTGACCAGCTTGAAGCGGTTCTTGCGATTGGAGCGTAGTTCCGAGACCAGGCTGCCGGCGGCGCGCTGGGCGGCAGAGGCAGGGTTGTTGAGCTCGTGGGCCAGGTTGCCGGCGAGCTTGCCGAGGGCGCTGAGTTTTTCAGCCTGCTGCTCGATGCGTGTGACCTCGCGGACGCGGTCGAGAAGCGTGGAGACGACGCGCTGGGTCATGGACGGGATGGCCTGAAGCATTTCGGGGAAGAGGGATTTATGAATGAGCAATCCCCACACGGGGGAGACGGCAAAGCCCTGGCCGCCGGAGACCTTCATGCGCGAGAAGGGCAGGTAGCCGGTCATTTGTCCAGCGCGGCCGATGAACAGTTCCATGGGGCCGCCGCTGTGACGGCGGACGTGGATTTCTCCCTTCAGAATCAGGATCATGCGGTCGGCGGGCGTGCCTTCTTCATAGAGGATGTCGCCGGGCTGGGCGACAACCTCCTGGCCGTGGCGGGCGAGCCAGAGGCGGTCTTCAAATGACAGGCCTTGAAGGGGCGTGATGTGTTCGATCGCAGCCGCGATTTCTTCTGGCGGAGTCGGAGTGGGAGGTGCGGCGACGACGGGGGAAGAGAAAGGCATCCGGATGGCCTCCTGGGTGCAGTTTCAGGATAGCCCATTTGACAATCGCGGACACCTGCAATGGGACGAACGGCTCCTGCAGCGGGACGAACTGCGCCTGCGGCTGGGTAGACGGATGCCTGCGGTGCGGCAGATGCTTGCAGGAGGCTCGCACCGGCCGCCTGCGGTGGGTTGAGTCTCGGGCATCCGCGGTGCGGCGATCACGCGGGAGGCTTTCTGGCGGCCTGCAGCTGGGTCATGGACAGTTTGCGAGAGCGGCGTCCACCGATACTTACCTGACTTGACGTTTCGCCAGGTAAATCGAGAAGCGCTTTGATATTGATATAGACTAAGCCAACTTAGATCAAATCCACGGATGGCCAGACCATGAGAATCCAGCGTCACTGTATTGCCGTCGTGTTGCACATCCTGCTCGGAGCAGCCGCATGCCTGAGCGCGAGTGCACAAACCACCCAGCCGACGGGCCAGTCTCCAACTCAGGCCCCCGCTGCGCACAGTGCCTGGAGCGTTCAGGAGTTCATGGTGCCGATGCGCGATGGCATCCGGCTGCAGACGGCCGTTATCCGCAAGGCCGCCGATACCCGCACGCTCCCGATCCTGCTGAGGCGCACGCCGTACGGGGTTCCTACCCAGGAGACGTTCGACACACTCGCCGCCAGGCAGCATGATGACGGAACGCCGATCGCGCTCCGCGAACTGGCTGCCGACGGGTATATCTTCGTAGTCCAGAATCTACGCGGCCGTTTCAAATCAGAAGGAACCTTTCTTCTGACATCGCGCTACGATGCGAACGATCCCAAGCAGGCCAACGAAACCAACGACGCCTACGACACTATCGACTGGCTCATCAAGAATGTGCCCAACAACAATGGGCGCGTCGGCATTTACGGGGTCTCCTACGACGGCCTTACGGCAGGACTGACCCTGCTTCATCCGCACCCGGCGTTGAAGGCGGTCAGCGAGCAGGCATCGCCGGTGGATCAATGGATGAACGACGACGATCACCGTTACGGCGCCCTCCGCGAAAGCTACAGCTTTGAATATGCTGTGCTGGAACAGGCGGACAAGAACAAGAACACCAATTTCGAATTCGACACGTACGATACCTACAATTGGTATCTGAGTGCCGGACCGCTGCAGACTCTCAACGACAAATATCTGCATCGCTCGCTGCCTTACTGGAACGATGAGATGGCTCACCCCAATTACGATGAGTTCTGGAAGAAGGAGGCTTGGGTCAACCAGCTCCACTCCTCGACGGTGCCCAATCTGAATGTCGCCGGCTTCTGGGATCAGGAGGATCCGTGGGGTCCGTGGCAGATCTTCCGCCATGCCGGCGAACACGACCCGGACTCAACCAACTTCATGGTCGCGGGGCCCTGGTACCATGGCGGCTGGCATGCGGCTGAGGGCGACAGCCTGGGCCCGCTTTCCTTCGCAGGGCACAAGACCGCACTCGAGTTTCGCCAGCAGATTGAAGCGCCATTTTTCCGTCATTACCTGCACGAATCGGGCGACAAGCCTGCATGGAAGGTGACCACGTTTGAAACAGGTTCGAACCAGTGGAAGACGTACGCTGCGTGGCCCCCGGCGGGTACAAAGACCACGAGTCTCTACTTCCACGCCGACGGCACGCTTTCATTCAGCGCTCCTACTGCGGCAGAGGCTCCGCGCGAGTATGTTTCTGACCCAGCCAACCCGGTTCCATATCGCGCTCGTCCTATCTCGCCCACTTACCCGCTGCCCGAGTGGAGATTCTGGGAGGTCGCAGACCAGCGCTTCGTCGACCATCGCCCTGATGTGCTGAGCTATGTGAGCGCGCCGCTCGATCACGACCTCGTGGTCACCGGCCCGGTTGCGGCGAAACTCTGGGCATCGAGTTCCGGCACGGACTCCGATTTCGTGGTGAAGCTGATCGATGTCTTCCCTGAAACCGGCCAGAAGAGCGCCATCGACTCCACTGCCTTCGCGAACTCACTGAACGGATATGAGCTTCCCATTGCCATGGAGGTGCGCCGAGGCCGCTTCCTAAAGAGCTTTGAACATCCCGAGCCGCTCATCGCGAATAAGCCTGCGGAGTGGGATGTCCCGCTGCGCGACCGCGACCATGTCTTCCTGAAGGGACACCGGATCATGGTGCAGGTCCAGTCAACCTGGTTCCCGCTCATTGATCGCAATCCGCAGCAGTTTGTGAAGAGCATCAACGAGGCCACTGCAAGCGACTTTGTAAAAGCCACCCAGCGCGTCTGGTCCACCGCAACGATGCCCTCGCGCATAGAACTGCCGGTCACTCCATGATGACTAGAAGACTTATTTACCAATCCATCTGCCGCATGCGCTCGAGGATGATGGCGGTGTAGCGGCTCATGCGCTCAGGCTTGCGCTTGAGGGGAGCCGGCAGAACGGCGGCGAGCTGCGCGGACTCTTCGCGGTCGACGCTGCGGGCAGCGGTCTTATAGTAGGTGTGGCACGCGGCATCCACGCCATAGATCCCGGGGCCCCATTCCACCACGTTGAGATAAAGCTCCAGAATGCGCTGCTTTCCGAGGACCAGTTCGGCCACCGGCACCAGGGTGAATTCAGCGCCCTTGCGCAGGATGGACCGACCGGTCCCGAAGAAGAGATTCTTGACAAGTTGCTGCGTCAGGGTGGAACCTCCGCGAATGCGGCCGCCTTCAAGATCGTGGTCGGCGGCGAGCTCCATCGCCTGCCAGTCGAAGCCGTGGTGCTGGTAGAAGCGCGCGTCTTCTGCTGCGATAACGGCGTGTTGCAGATTGGGCGAGATCTGGCTGAGTGGGATGAATTTGTAGTGTTCCTGATAGGGCTTCCCGTGAATCCACGCCTGCAGGCGGCGTTCGACGTGCACCGCGGTGGTGGGTGGGTCGATCCATTTCGCGGCAACGAGAGTAAGCGCGGCAAGCGTCCACATCAGCACGATGCAGATGAGCAGCCACCGGATCATTGACCGGAAGAAGCTTCTTCGTGGCCGCCGAATGGGGAATGTGTCCAGCGATTCAGTCACACTTCAGAATAACCGCGTGGACGGGATTTGCTTCTGAACCTTCGGTGGATAGAGATCGAGCCGTCATCCAGTCACGGAGTTGCGGGTTCCAAGGTGACCAGGAGGACGTCATTGCTGTTCATGGGAATCGTGAGCTCCAGGTTGCCATCTCTTCCGCTCCGCACGGCTTCGTCTTTCTCTGGAACGTCCCCGGTCAATTCATTCAAATGGGCAACCTGGGCAGCGGAGAGGTTCTGAGGCGCTCCCATCTCAAGGTAGGCAGTGTAAGCGTCGTTGGAGTGGTACCCCGTGCGATGGACACGGAGGCGATAAGCCGTACTTGGAACGAGGTGCTCCACCTTCAACGACACTGGCGCGGCTGGACGCGAGGGGATCACTTTTGAAAAGAATGGCCGGTTGCTGACATCCTGATGCGGTTGTTCGAGATCCCACACCACCGCTTCGAAGCTCTTGCCATCCGTCGCGAGCATGGCCTGGCCATCGTCAGAGACGACAGTGTTTCCCTTGAGCGCGTGGAGATACTTGTACGCGAAGAAGACTGGTTTGCGAATCCCTTCGCGATTCAGCAGGCCGAACCCTCCTTGAAACGAAGCCGTGGGCGGGCCGGGCTCTTCGAACAGATCGGAATAGGTCCAATAGCTCATTCCCTGCACCATGCCCTGGCTTGCTTTGAGCTTGCTCAAGACATATGGAGCACTGATGTAGGAGTCATGCACGAGGTCGCGCGGCGTGTAGCTCGTGCTCCACTCGGTGAAATACAGGGGTAGGTTGGGAAAGGCCGAAGCGGAAATCTGCTGGCGGACGCGCCGCACGTCGCCCGTAATTGCATCCGGCGATGGAGAGAGCTTGGTATCGCTTTTCCCGTTTTCGTCGAGAAAGCCCCCATCCACTCCGTAGGTATGGGTAGTCACGAAGTCGATAGCGGCGCCGCTCAACTTTACGTGCGCCAGAAACTCGGGCACCCATGCGGCGCCCGCGGTTGAGGGGCCTCCCACGCGCAATGCTGGGTCGATTGACTTGATCGTGTGCGATGTCAGGTCAAAGAGCTCAAAGTACGCTTTCTGGTCAGCGCCCTCCCAGAAGCCGGAAAGATTGGGCTCATTCCACACTTCGAAGTACCAAGTGCGCACTTCGTCGCGTCCATAGCGCCTTTCAATATGGCGAATGAAGGCGTCAACGAGGTCGTGCCAGCCCTCTGGTTTGGGATGTGAGGTATTGCCATGCCAGAAAAAGATGCTGTTTTTGGAGGTTGCCAGCACTTCCGGTGTAAACCCGAGCTCTACGAATGGCTTGATGTGTCTTGCCAGCATGTCATCGTAGAGTTGGTCGATCTTTGCCCAGTCGTAGACCGTCTTTCCGTTCGCTATTCGTACGGTTCCCAAGACGTCGTGAAAGATGGCGTGGAAACGCAGATAACGGAATCCGAGTTCGTCGACGGCAAGCTTGAGTTGCGCCTGGCTGTCGTCCCGGATGAGGGTGCCCGGGTAATCCGATCCAACCGAGAGATCGAAAAAATGGTCGACCGGTTCACCCGTTCTTTTTAGATCGCCCACAATCAAGCGCGAAGGGGTTTGTTGCGAATGAGCTGCGACGGAAAACCCGAAACTTGAGAGCAAGACAATCTTCAGGAGGAGCTTCATGGATGACCGGCAGATCATTGCTCAAATCTAAACTGGATGGTGGCGTATCGTCCATGTGAGGCGTGGCTCTCCGGACTTGGACATCTTGCCGGGGTCGTCGAACGCCGAGGTGGGCGACGAGAAGGCTTTCCGAACAGGTGACTGCCTCGCGACTTGCATACTGGGAATGGCGCCTTGGAGAACGACGCCTTGGGGCGTTCCCCGGAGCTAATAGGCCCACCACGGGGCAGGCGGCGCGGCGTCTGAATCCGTGGAAGAACCGGTAAATAGCGTCTCGGCATTGGCCACGCTGAAGTTCGTGCTCTTCGAAGTGCCGTTTTCTGCCTCATTGGTTGCCGAAAGCGATTCCGTGAAAGCCGGGCAGAAGAACGGCGGCAGGTTGCCCGCCGCGGTGTTTGTCGGACATAAGGGCAGCTTGGCCGCATTCGGGAAGTAGAGACCATTCGATCCGCTGTCAATAAAGCTTTCCGGGCCGGCTCAGGTGGTGGCGTTGGTGATGCCGCAGGTCGAGCCGTCGAAGACAGTCCTGAAACCATCGCAGGTCAGCGTAAAGTTGGTAGCGCCGGATGGGGGCGGTTTGATCAGCAGGTCTTAATTTCTCTCATTCACCGCGCAGCGCCTCCATTGGCTCAACGCCCGCGGCCCGATGCGCCGGAGCTACTGCGGCTATCAGAGCCACCCCGGCGAGTACCAGAGTTGTCGTGCCGAGCACCAACGGGCTCCACGCGCTCACGCCAAACAGCTCTGCGGCCATCAAACGTCCCGCTTCAATGGCCGCCGGAACTCCGATCAGCAGACCCAGCCCGACCTGCAGAAAGGCTCCGCGCAGAACCATCCCCTGGACGTGTACGCGATTCGCTCCCAACGCCATTCGAATCGCGATCTCGGTTGTGCGCTGCGCTACCGCATAGGCCGTCACCCCATAAAGCCCAATCGCCGCCAGCGCCAGCGCCACCAGCCCAAACAACGACGTCAGTTGCACAATCATGTTCTGCTGGCTGAATCCCATATTCACTTGGGCTCCAAAGCTCTGAAACCGCGTGATCATCAGGTTTGAATTGATCCCTGCCAGCGCGTTGCGCACCTGCTCCTCAAGATCCGGCGCCGCATCGCGCGTCTCGATCTCCAACGATGCCATGTAGTGATTGTTGGCAACAAACTTCGTGTATACATCCGCATTTGGAATGGTCGCCGCGACCTGGGGCCACTGCGCGGCCGGCACAAAATACATGGGGCGCGACGCCTGCTGCGGATCATTCGGCGGCCAGTACTGTGCGTCCTCGACCACGCCCACAATGGTGAACAGGCCCGTGCTCGACGGGTCCGCGTCTCCAAAGTGCGCGCCAATCGGGTTCTCGCCGTGCAGATACCGCTTCACAAATGCCTCGTCCACAATGGCCGCGTAGGGCGCGGTGCGATTGTCGCTGTCAGTAAAAGCACGACCCTGCAAAATCTTCGTGCCCACCGTGGCGAAATAGCGCGGGCTGACACGGATCCACGACGCGAGGTTTACAGATGAACCCGGCGGCGGCGTTGGCTGGCCTGCGATGTAGACATCCGTGCTGAAGTTGTTGCCATCCATCGGGCTCCACATGGACCACGCCACACTCTTGACGGAAGGCAAGCTTGAGAGCGCGGTGTCGAGCCGCCGGTAAAAATTATCCAGCTGCTCCGGTTGCAGACCCGCCGTCTGCGCGTTGAAGCGAATGATCGTCCGGTGCGCGGTCTCAAATCCGAAGTGCTGATTTTCCAGTTTTTGCAAGCTCAGAATCAGATATCCGGCCGCGCACAGCAGCACCACGGAGACGGCCGTCTGCGCCACCACCAGTCCCTTCTGCGCCAGCGTTGTGTGACGCCCCGTTGAGCGGTTTGCTCCCCGCAGTGCTTGAATCGGATCCGCGTGCGCCGCCATCCACGCCGGCGCCACTCCAAAAAGCAAGCCCGTCAAGAGCGACAGCGCGAATGCAAATCCCAGCACGACCGGCGAGGGGCTCGCGGTAACGCTGATCGGATTCTGCTGGAACGCCATGTGAATGATCACCATGGCTCCGCCCCACGCAACCAGCACCCCGGCCACTCCGCCGACCATTGCCAGCACGACGCACTCCACCAGGGCACTTTGCACCAGGCGGCTCCGGCGCGCACCCAGCGCCGCTCGCACGGCGATCTGCTGGCGCTGCGTCACTGACCGCGCCAGCATCAGGTTGGCAAGGTTCGCGCAGGCGATGAGAAGCACGAAGCTCGAGATCCACATCAGCAAATGCAGATCGCCCTGATACTGGGCCTGCATGCGCTGCACGCCCCCGCCGCCCGGAGTGAGACGCAGATACTGCAAAGGAATCAGATCCTCCTCGCGTCCCGTAATCCTGCTTAGGGGGCTCTTCAGGAATTGCAGCAGCTCGACCTGCATCTGCGATTGAACCGCCGCCACGCTCGCTCCCGGTGCAATTCGCCCAATCAGGTTCAGCCACTGGTGATCGCCCCGCTCCAGCACATCCGCGTCCCGCGGCGTCACCGTGGGCACCAGGTGCAGCGGCAACCAGAACGCCGGCGGGGTCGGGCTCAAGCGCTCGCTATAAAACCCGGGCGGCGCAATCCCCACCACGGTCACGGGCTGCCCATTGATCAAGTAGCTCGACCCGATCGCCGACGGATCGCGTCCCAATTGCTGGTCCCACATTTGAAAGCTCATCACCGCAACCGGCGTTGCGCCCGTGACATCATCGCCCGGCTGCAGCAGCCGTCCCGCATAGGCGCGCAGGCCGAGTGTTTGGAACGAATTACCGGAGACAAACTCGGTATAAAACGGTTGGGCCTGATCACCGCTTCCGGCTCGCCGCACCGCCATTTCGGTGTCAGAGGCCTCAAAGGCTGCCAGGCTCTCCATCCCGTTGGTGTGGTCGCGAAACTGGGCGTATTGCAAATAAGAGAACAGCGACCAGTCGTTGGCCTTGTCTGTATAGTCCGGCAAGCCCGAGTTGTGGCAACACTGCTCGTTGTCCCCAATGCGCCATAACCGGGCCGGGTCTGCTACCGGCAGCGACTTTAGCAGCACTTCATGCACCAGTGTGAAGATCGCAGTGGTTGCGCCAATGCCGAGCGCGAGAGTCAGGATCGCAGTTAGAGCAAATCCCGGCGATCTCCGCAACTGCCAAAACGCATTTTTCAGGTCGGCCAACATAAAGACGCATCCTCCAGAGGCGGACGTACCTGTCCGCGTGTTCTCTCTGCAGGTAGATGCATTTCATCTGCCAATCGTGATCGGGATTATCTGGATGAAAAATGAAAGGTTTGGATCGCCGAGATGCCGGGATGGCCGTGCGTTTTCGGACGGCCCTGTTCAGATTCGAACAGCTCTCACGACATCTCCTGCCCAGTTGTCGTGCTTTGCGGAGTCGCCGTGCGCCAGACGCTTCCATGGGAGAACACCCGCGACGGCGAGGACGATGATGGCCGGCTCGATAGGCTGGCGATAGTCCATGAGCGGATGGGTGATGTAGTACGTGAGAGGGAAGACGGCGATGAGCACCAGGTAGGGCAGGAAGGCGGCGCGATTGAATCGCCAGAAACGGCGCGTGCCGCGGAGCATGAAGAAGGTGATGCAGCAGACCTGGAAGATGTTGCCGATTTCGTAGGGCTGCTCGTGAAACTCCTGGGCGGAGATGCTCCAGAAGCCGGTCCAGTAGTAGAAGACGCGGCGGATGGTCTTGTGGATCATGAACTCCGGGTGCGCTTGGATGTAATTGACGGCGAGCGCGTGTTTCTCATTAAGGAAGCCGGCTTCGCCGAGGGTGAGCCACTTCTGCATTTCGGCGGGGTTGCTGGCAGGATGGGCGAAGCTGGGGTCGAGCGAAGTGTCGCCGCCGTTGTCATCGTAAAGCTCAAGCCAGAAGTTGTCGCGAACCGGGCAGAGGATGCCGAGAGCGCGGTAGTTGCGAATGGTCCACGGGGTGAGGACGGCCGCGGCGGTGAGTCCCGTGAGGACGAAATTGAGAAGCCAGCGACGGCTGCCCTGCCTGAGTTTGGCCTGGTCGAGTGTTATTGTGCCCAGTTCTGCTTTGCGCAGTTGCCAGGCGGCAACACCGGCCAGGAAGGGCAGCGTGGAGAGCGTTGAAGGGTTGGAGAGCGCAGTGAGACCGGCAAGCGCGCCCCAGCCCATCCATGCGAGCGGGTTGCCGGTGCGATGGATGCGTTGGGCGATGCAGAAGCTGGTGGTGAAGAGGATGCCGGTCAGCGAGTACTCCCAGACGCGGCCCGCGGAGAAGTAGATGGCGAAGGGATAGAGTGCCCAGACCCAGGCGGCGATGCGGGCTCCGCGTCCACCGAGCGAGTAGTTGGCGCTGAAGTAGACGGCGATGCAGGTGAGCGAGCTGAGCAGGCTGTTGATGGTGAGGATGACGAATCCAGAAAGGATCGTATAGACGCCGAATACGCGGAAGACCAGCGAGAGCAGCGCGGGATAGAGCGGGGGCTGCATGGCCGTGGGGCCGGACCAGGGCCAGTAGGGCGAGCTGAAACCGTGGCCGGTGGCGAGTGCGCGCGCGATCCATCCCATCTCCCAGCCAAAGGCCTCGTAGAACTTGTCGGCATCGGGCAGGCCGCGAAAAGTGAAGAAAACAACGATCATACGGATCGTGAAAGCCGCTAGTACGATGGGATACACGCGGCGGAAAGTGCTGCTCCTCGCAGTCGGCGGAGCAACAGGCAGGGTTTGAGATGACATAGAGCCTTTTCTGCAGATTGATCGGTCTACTTCTATTGGAACACATCGCGGCAGGAAAAGACGCGGGCGTGGCACGGTGGCTTGCTGGTATGATTTCGTTCTCTGAAAACTGCGGTGCGGGAGCACATGTCATTGAATGCTTGAAACTTGCGCTGCGCGTTTTGCGTAAGGAGAACCAGGAAAAGCTTTATCCAATTGGGCCCGCAAGGGCTGGGGGAGTTGCGATGCGGCGTTGGACGGTGAGCGCGGGGTGTGCGTGCGTGTTGGCGTTGGGTTGTGCGATGGGCGCGGTGCTGGGTTCGGCTCAGGCGACAGACGAGGCGGCCCTGAAGGCGCGGATGGAACAGGTTGCGCAATCGTACACGCCGGGAAATGCCTATATGGGCACGGCACTGGTGGTGAACGGCGACAAAGTGCTGCTGGACAAGGGCTACGGCATGGCCGATCTGGAATGGGGCAATGCCAATGCGCCGGATGTGAAGTTTCGCCTCGGCTCGCTGACCAAGCAGTTCACCGCTGCGCTGGTGCTGCTGTTGCAGGAAGACGGTAAGCTGAACATCGACGACCCGGTAAGCAAGTACCTGCCGGAAACGCCAAAGACGTGGGAAAAGATAACGCTGGCGGAACTGCTGGGGCATACATCGGGGATTCCGAACTTTACCGACTTGAAGGAGTTTGGCGTGTGGCGCATGAGCCCGCACACGTTGGAAGAGGAGCTTGCGTTTTTCAAAGACAAGCCGCTGGATTTTGAGCCGGGCAGCAAATTCGCTTACAGCAATTCGAACTTTGAGGTGCTGGGTGCGGTGATTGAAAAAGTCAGCGGCAAGAAATATGTCGACGAGTTGCAGGAGCGGATTCTGACGCCATTGGGGATGAAGGATTCAGGGCTCGATACGGATGAGCTGATTCTGCCCAGGCGCGCGCAGGGCTACATGCAAGGCAAGGACGGGCTGCAGTTGGCGCGGTCTGAATCAATGAGTGTGCCGTGGGCTGCGGGGTCGATGTATTCAACCACCGGCGACTTGCTGAAGTGGGAGCGGGGGCTGTTTGGCGGCAAGGTGCTCAACGCCGATTCGCTGAAGCGGATGATGACGCCGGGCAACGGCGACTACGGGCTCGGCGTATTTATCGCAGACAAGGACGGCGTGAAGGTCGTGAGACACGGCGGCGGCATTGAGGGGTTCAATACGTACCTGGCGTATGTGCCGGAGAAAAAGATTGCCGTGGTGGTGCTGGCCAACGTGAACGGCGCGGCGCCGGGCCAGATGGGCGACCAGTTGACGGACCTGGCGCTGGGCAAGCCGGTAACACTGACGAGCGAGCGTAAGGCTGTGCCGATTGCCAAGGAAGAGCTGGCGAAGTTTGTGGGCGTCTACGATCTGGACGCGGGAGTCTCGATGACCTTTGCCGTGGGCGCCGATGGGCTCACCGGACAGGTGGGCGGACAGCCGGCGTTTCCGCTGATGTATGTGGGCCTGAAGGATGGTCATCCGCGGTTTCTTGCGGCCAAGGTTGGCGCGGAGATCGAGTTTGTTCCGGATGCCAGCGGGGCATTCGCGTCGATTGTGCTGCACCAGGGCGGAGAGAATCTGCCCGGGAAAAAGCACTGAACCCGTTTCGCCCTTCCAAGGGTAGCGCAGGGCGCGGCTGATCGGGTTATCATGCGTCAGGCAGTGGAATGCTCCAAGCCGGATTTGGGTCGAGTCTTCGGGCGCGGCCCGGTCCTCTCCGGGGATACCCCAGGGCAACGTGAAGTACTCGGCATTCATCGCGTGACCGGCACTGCGCGCTGCGCAGACAGGATCACGCAGGGCCAGACTCGTTGGAGCATTCCGCTGTTTTTATTGCGATGCTGAGTTCCTCATTTTATTCTGCGCTGGCGCGGTCGATTCTGGCAGGAGAGCCGGCGGCAGACGCCGTTGCTGCGCGCATGCGGCAGACGCTGGGCGAGAACTGGCGCTGGATAGGAACGCTGGCAGAGCGATATGTGCGGGCGTATGGAGAAAAGACCAGACCGAAGCGCAGAGAAGTGATTGAGTTCCTTCGGGCCGATGATGGGCTCAACTACGCTGAACACAAATACAAAAGCAAACTGCGCATTGCTGAATGGTTGACTGGGCCTGCGCGGATGCAGCCGATGTATGCAGCGCGTACGTGGCAGGTGCCGCGGATTGAGTCGGTAGGCGAACTGGCCGCGTGGCTCAATGTGACCGCGAGTGAGCTTGAATGGTTTGCCGATTTGAAGCGGATGAATGCGCGGCTAAAGAGTGGGGCACTTCAGCATTATCACTATCGTGTTCTGGCGAAGAAGAGCGGCAGCGTCCGATTGATTGAGGCTCCAAAAGAGAAACTCAAGGAGATCCAGGGAGTTATCCTGCGCGAGGTTCTGGAGAGGATTCCTACACATCCGGCTGCGCATGGATTTGTACGAGGCCGGTCCATCAAGACATTTGCCGCGCCGCATGTGGGACAGCGCGTGGTGCTGCGGATGGACTTGCGGGATTTCTTTCCGTCGATCTCCGGGCCGCGGGTGCAGGCGCTGTTTCGTACGGCGGGCTATCCGGATACGGTGGCTGACCGGCTGGGCGGCATCTGCACGAATGCCGTGCCGCGCGGGATGTGGAAGACGCTGGGCAGGGGATTGGATCTGCTTGCCATGGCGGAGGCGCGGGCGCTGTATGCGTGGCCGCATCTGCCGCAGGGTGCGCCCACCTCGCCGGCTCTCGCCAACATCTGCGCATGGCGCGTGGATTGCCGATTGGCAGGACTCGCCGAGGCAGCGGGCGCGACCTACACGCGCTACGCGGATGATCTGGCGTTTTCAGGCGATGAGAAGTTTGAGCGATGCGTGGAGCGATTCGCGCTGCGGGGCGCTGCCATTTTGATGGAAGAAGGATTTCAGGTGCATCACCGCAAGACGCGTGTGATGCGGTGCGGGGTGAGGCAGTACCTTGCGGGGATTGTGACGAACGAGAAGTTAAATGTGGTGCGCGCGGACTTCGACAGACTGAAAGCGATTTTGACTAACAGCGTGCGGCACGGAGCGGAGAGCCAGAACCGCGACGATCATCCGGCGTTCAGGCAGCACCTGGATGGAAGAGTGGGATTTGTGGAGATGGTGAATCCGGCGAAAGGGGCGCGGCTAAGAAGGATTTTCGAGAAGATTGCGTGGTAATAGGCTGTGGTCAAAAAGCAACCGCAGGTCCTTCGATTTGCTGCGTTCAGGATGACAGTCAGTTTCTATAGGATTAGATAACAATGCCTCCAGCTAAAAGCTAGTAGCTGGAGGCTGATTTGTTTAGCGCGTCTTGCGGACTTCTTCGACGGTGACGGGGTCGAGGAAGGGCATGGAAGCGCGGAGAGTTTTGCCGATCTTCTCGATTGGGTGATTGGCTTCCTTCTTGCGGAAGGCTTCAAACTTGTTGCGGCCGGTGCTCTGGTCTTTCAAGAATGCTTTTGCGAATTTGCCGTTCTGAATTTCGGTGAGGATGGCCTTCATGGCCTTGCGGCTTTCGTCGTTGATGACGCGCGGGCCGCTGACGTA
>JBEKDE010000099.1:0-19006 GCA_050014515.1 Occallatibacter sp. | reverse complement strand
ATGGCAAACGGATTTGAGCGTTACAGCAAGCAAACGCGTCGGGGGGAGTTTCTGTCCACGATGGAGCAGGTGGTGCCGTGGTCGGAAGTTTGCGCGTTGATCGAGCCGTTTTATCCCAAGGCCGGCAACGGGCGTCGGCCGGTGGGTCTGGAGCGGATGCTGCGCATTTATTTTCTGCAGCAGTGGTTCAGTCTGTCGGACCCCGGCGTGGAAGAGGCGCTGTACGACTCGCTGACGATGCGTGGCTTTGTTGGGATCGATCTTGGCCGTGAGCCGGTGCCGGATGAGACCACGGTGTGCAAGTTCCGGCATCTGCTGGAGCAGCATGGGTTGGGAGAACAGATTTTTGCGCTCGTCAATGCCTACCTGGCAGAGCATGGGTTGAAGGTCGGCACCGGCACCATCGTGGACGCGACGATTCTTCACGCTCCGTCGTCGACCAAGAATGCCACCGGCGCGCGCGATCCGGAGATGCACCAGGTGCGTAAGGGAAACCAGTGGTATTTCGGAATGAAGGCGCACATCGGGGTCGATAGCCGGACTAAGCTGATCCACTCGCTGGCCGCCAGTGCGGCCAATGTTGCCGACTCTCGATTGCTGGGCCAGCTGTTGCACGGTAGAGAGACCAGGGTATGGGGCGATCAGGCCTATCAGGGACAGGGCGCGGTCATTCGCCAACGTGCACCTAAGGCTCGCGATTTGACTTCGCGCCGCTGGCGATCCAAACTCCAGCTGTGGCCCGAGGAGCGCGCGCGGAACCGCATCAAGGCCAAGACGCGCTCTCGCGTCGAGCATGTGTTCGCAGTACTGAAGCTCAAGTTCGGGTTCACGAAAGTCTGTTACAGAGGCCTGAAGAAAAATACCAACCGACTGTTCGCCGCATGCGCACAACCCGCCGAACTAACCGCTCCAGCTACGAAAAACCGCCTTGCGCACCACCAACCTCATGGCAAGAAGGCTAGCCCCCAGCAAAACCAAAACAGAATCCCACTTGTTCAGAGCTTCCCTAGGGCAGCGGCTCCCACAGTTCCACGCGATTGCCCTCAGGATCCCAGATCCAGGCGAACCGGCCGTACGGGTAATCATCGCGCTTGGGGTCGATGCGAACCTCCGCCGCGGCAAGCTGCTCCAGCAGCTGGTCCAGATCATCCACACGGAAGTTCACCATCGACTGCTGTGCTCCCTCGCCGAAGTAGCGTGTGTCCACTGGAAAGTGCGCAAACACAGTCATTCCTGTTGACTCCGGCCCGTCGAACGCCAGCGAACCGCCATCCTGCGAGGGAACTCCCAGGTGCTGTGCATACCAGGCTGACAGTTTTTCAGGGTCCTGCGCCTTCAGAAAAACCCCGCCAAAACCCACCGCTTTCGCCACTGTAATTCCTCCTGTCGCTCTTCTTCCCGCCGCAAGTCTTCTTCGCGCGGCTAATCTTCCTGCCGAATAACCTCTTCGAGCTTCGGTTTGTGTTTGACTTCGCGCCCGGTGCGCGGCTCTGTGGAGAGCACGCGCGAGGCTTTGGGCTGACCCACACGCTCTCGCGCGTTTGCCTTCACGGCCTTGGTGGCCGAAAATCGGGCTGGCTTGCGTTTCGCCATTGCAAGCATGAGTATGGAATAGATTGGACCGGAGCGAAAGCCCCTTGCGTGAGGTTTCTTGTCCATTTGAACGGCAGGAGACAACCGCGGGTGGGAATTTGCGAGTGGGGTGCGGTTCCGGAGGGCCGAATCACTATGGAAGAACGCGAGTTTTTTAACGAGACGACGGAACAGCGGAAGCACACAATTACCTGCCCCAAGTGCGGTCAGGCCGGCGAATACCAGGTCACCTGGGTCGTCCGGCGCAAGCGTTCACAGCTGCCCCGCAACGCCGACGAGCGCGACCGTGCCCGCTTCGCCAAGGCCCAGTCCTACATGGTGCGCCGCGACGACAAGCTGGCCTGCGCCAACATCCGCTGCCGCAAGCCGTTTGAAATCACATCGCTGCAGACAATCGCATTTTTGTCTGAATAGCTTTCGTTGGATTAAGCTGCCTGGCCGCAGATATCGACGTCGAGCAGTGGCGCATTGGTCCCGGCCTGTGATTGAATTGAATCTGTGAGCTGCTTGGCCCATGGTCAACTTTGCTGGCCCGCCAAAATTACAGGAGAAACTCGATGGCAAATTCCCTGCTTCCCCTCGAAGAGCGCAATCTGACCCCGGACCAGGTTGAGGCGCTCGACAAACGCCGCGATCTTGGGCACACATTTCTGGTCATTGCGGGGCAGTTTGCGGTCATCGCCACCATCCTGCTCCTGTGGGTTGGCCAGGACCTCACCTACTCGCCCGGCTGGGCGCATCCCATGGCCTACTACTTCGCCCTTGCCATCGCAATCATCATTGTCTTCGGCATCACCGGCATCGTTCTGCGCAAGGGTACGCCGCGCATCGACTGATGTCCGGCTGGCGCAGATGCTGGCCAGGAAGTCGTTACTGGAAGCTACGCGCTGGACGCGCAATGTTTCAGGGCAGAACTTTACAAGCTGTGGACAAACTCATTTTGGGCAGGCCTTGTATCGGGACACGACTTCATTTGTGCCGGAACAAGCTTTAAAATGAGAGAGATGGGGCTTTAGCTCCATGTCGCTGATTTGAATGTTATCTGCCCGTTTGGCCTATACCGGCAATCTGAGATTTCCGTCAACGCCACCTTGCTTCTGCCTTCTCCCAGCTGGAGGGTGCATTACATGATCAAAAAGAGTGGTTCCCAAACAACCGAATCTGCATCCCGCTTGCCCGACACAAAGTCCGGCAAGTCCGGCGACTGGCGCGTCGAGATGCTCGAGCGCATCCGCGCTCTGATCCTGCAAGCCGACCCTGACGCCGTTGAAGAGGCCAAGTGGAAGAAGCCTTCCAACCCTTGGGGAGTGCCCGTGTGGTCCCACAACGGGATGATCTGCACCGGCGAGACTCACAAGAGTGTGGTCAAGATGACCTTCGCCAGGGGCGCCTTTTTGGATGACCCCTCAGGCCTGTTCAATTCGAGCCTCGAAGGAAATCTGCGCCGCGCCATTGACTTCCGCGAAGGTGACAAGGTGAACGAAAAGGCTCTGAAAGCGCTCATTCGCGCCGCCGTGGCGCTGAACATGACCAAGGCCTGAGAAGGTCGAGTACCCGCACAACTTCCATAAACTGGTTCCTGGGAAAAGATGCTCATGGAAACTCTTGAAATCAAGCCCAGGAGTGTGCGGAATGGTCTCCTCCTCGGGGCGATCCTCATCTTCGCATTAGCCGGTGGAGTTGCTGCACTGATTTCGGGAACTCCGGCGTCAATGGGACTGGGCGCTGTCGTTATTCTCGTGTGCGGACCGGTTCTTTTCCTCGTTCCGAAAATGATGAAAAGAAAAGTCAGCATGGTCTTGACGGCCGGCGCGCTTGAATACACTGGCGCATGGGGCACGACCCAGTTACCGTGGGCAGACGTCGAGAAGTTCGGCCTTGTTGACTACAATTCGACTCTGGCAGTGGGCGCGCGGTTGAGCAGTTATGACCGCTACCTGGCGTCGGTTTCGCCAGAGATGGCGGCGAAATTGCTCAAGCTCATACCTTTCGTGAAGGTCGCCGGACTCGCTGTCACTTCCGTGAAGATGCCGTACGATCAATACACCAAAATCTGGTCCGCCCTGAGCGGGAAAGAGACTCTCGCCGATCAGCTCAAGTCCTTCGGCAAGGTTGGAAATTATGCTGAAGTGATCCTGTGGAACCGGCAGCATTATGGCTACGATTTGCTTTGGAGCTGGGGTGATATGGACCGGAGTGCGAAGGAGTTCCTGGTTCTCTTGGAGACGTATCGCAAGAATGCCGGGTCGCCCGCCGGCAATTGATGGTTGATTCTTCACACCTGACTATCGGGAACCAATCCGCCTCACCGCGTTCCGCCGTTGCCGAAGGTTCGCTCACCGAATCTACCGGTCAAGAAGCCCCTTCCCCTTGAGAATATGCGACATGTATTTCAGTACCCGGGCTTCACGGGTCTTGGATTGTTTGGGGGCGGAAAAATGATAGATGTAGGCCCGCTGCCGCCCCGGGGTCAACGCGTCAAAGGCAGTCTTGAATTCTGGAAATTCACCCAGCATCGCTTGCAGTTCTTCGGGGAACTTCAGATCCGATGTCTTTCTCAATTTCAATTTCACTCCGGATTTTTCCACCTCGATGGCTTCGCGAATATAGGCCTTCAAAATCGCTTTCGTCTCCGCAATTTCCCGCACCGAAGTGAACTTGATCCAGCGTGTTGACTGTGAATACCGTCCGGGAGCGGTTAGCACGCCATGCGGATCTTTCAGCAACGCTCCTTTGAAAAAGGCGAATGCGCACGATTCCTTTAATGCATTGATAATGACCACGTTTTTCCCCTGGAACGTGTAGCAGGGTCCGCTCCACTTGAACTCTTCGGTCAGTTCGGACTCGAGAAGAATTCCGCGCAATTTCTTCAATTCTTCCCGCCACTTTTTCGCACTGGCAATAAACTCATCAACCTTGGGATTCGCATAACTCCCTGCCATGGGATTCCAATCCTCCATCACGATTCGCCGCTCGATTGCCGGCGCACAATCATCGGTGATATCACTGTACACACAGGGGTCACGGTGCTCTAATTTAGAGCAAATCCTGAGAAGGTGTGTCCTTTGGGGCGTAGTGCAAGGTTGCCTCTCCCTGATGGTCGCGTCAACTTCAGCATTGTGGTTTCGGGTTACAGCATCTCAGGATGTGCTCTAGTTGTTCAGGATTGGTGCGGGATCTGAACGCAGAAGCCGGGACTGAAACCAGGGCCGCGAGCAGTCGTCACGGGAGGTGCAATGAAAGCTCCTCGATCCCAAAAACGCCCTAAGAATCGTCAGGACTTCAGCGTCGCACCTGCCGGGTTCTTTTCGGTTCTGAAAACTGCTCCGCGCACAGTGATCGTGCGTCCGCCAGGCGGCTACCGCTCTCTCGTCAATCCTTCCAGCGCGCCGGAAACTTCCGCCGAAACCCAGGAGCAACTGTCTGCCCGCCTGCACACCACCAGGATCCCGCTGATTGGGGAGACAGGCATGATGGACCGCGGCATGGTTCGGATGGCCATGATTGTTGCCGCTGCGGCCTCCTTCACAGGGCTCATCCTGTGGTGGATGATGGGCTTTCGTCACTGAAACCGGCATCCAGCCCGCCGTCCCGGCGCGTCCGTTACATCACGCTGAAGCCCTGATTTCAGTGGCCCGTTCGGTTGAGGCGGGTGCACGTTTGACCGCCCCGCTGATGGAGTCCGAGACCGCCCATATTGCGCCGGAGATGGCGATTGAGATGGCGTTTGCCGCCCAGTTGAAATGGTCATGAGGGCCGGCTACCAGCTTTGGTATCCAAACGAACACCTCAAAGCTGACAATCTCCACGGTAAGCAGGCGTGCGGCAAGCGGCGCCAGTTTGCCCGAAAGGATGGCCGCGGCGGCCAGGAAAAAGCCGATGGTCGTCGCATAGGCCCAGAACATCTGCGATGGCGGAATCCATGCGGGAATCCAGGTTAAGAGGCCCGGCATATCGCAAATGTGGGCAATACCGAAGGAGATTGCGGAAAGTCCGGAGAGCCGAGCGAATAACAATTCGCTTCGCGACGTGGCTGTGCCGGCCGGTGAGAACCGGGCGAAAAGAACAGCTCCGGCGGACACGAGCGAAAACTCTTCAAAGAAGTTGCCGGTGGGGTCAAAGCCGCTCGCGCCTCCGAGAATTTTGGGCACCCACAGGAGTGCAAAGACCGAGAAAATCGCGGTGAGCGTCAGTGCGCCGGCGCGTGCGGTTCGACGCCAGAGCAGCGCAACTCCGGCAGCGAGTTCGAGGACAGCCGTGACATAGGCCAGCGGCTCGCGGAAGGGGGCCTGCGGATCGACGCGCTGCCATGATGTGGCGAAGTCTCCCGATGCCAGGCCGACAAGGCCGAGAAAGATGGCGCCCGCCGCGTAGGCGTAAATGCCAAGATTGGATCCAAGGCTGCGGTTTTGCACGATTCCGTGGCTCCGTTTCTGCAGGGAAGGGCTTTGAACGTTTCATCCTAGCCTGACTCCGACGGAGCAGAAATATCCAATTCGGGCGGGATGGCCCTAACCAGTTTTTCGCTGCACGAGTCTTTCTGCCGGCCTGCCAGCTGTCGCCGGGCCCCCTGCCGTTGGAACGAGGACCCCAATCGTACGGCTCTGCGGCCGCAGCGCCCACGATGCCACGGTGAAACCAGTGATGATGAGCGGCGCGATGACGTGAAACGCGTAAGCGCCGTAACCGCCCACCGCAGCACAGGACGCGGCCGCGCCCGTCAGGTCAAAGAAGATGCCGGCATAAGCCCACTCCTTGAGCCGGGGAAAACCCGGTACGAGGATCGCGATGGCCCCAAGCACCTTCCAGAATCCCAGGATGGCGAAGAAGTACATTGGGTAGCCAAGCAGGGGCACAACGCCGTGCGGGTTGGTCTGATATTGCCAAACCTGCGAGGCGCCCCCACCGCCGATAAAAAACGCCGTCAACCCAGTCGTTGTCCAATAAACAATGGATTTTGCTCTCGAGGTCATGCCAATCCTCCTGCGACACGCTCCAGGTTGCCGATAAACTTCTGCCAGCCGTATTTTGCACCCTTGTAGTTGGGCCCATCTTCCGACGGGAAGCCGGACTGCTCCATGCGGACCTGCGTGCCGCTCTCAGTCGGCGTCAAGGTCCAGGTAACAACGCTCCACATTCCCATGGTGCCCCAGCTGTAAACGAGCCGTACCTGCGGCTCAACCACCTTGACTTCACTTTCGATGACCCCGTTCCAACCCGGCACCGGCGTGGCGCGAAAGCTGAACCGATGGCCCACAACCGGCTGGAAATCATTGCTCATCAGCCATTCCTGGATCAGTCTGCCTTCGGTGAGCGCCCTCCAGATTTTTTCCGGCGGATGCGCCATCTCCCGTTCGATGACGAGCGTATGTGTCTGCGTGGTGTCAGTCATTTGTCCATCCTTTCCAGAAGATTTTCGAGGCGGTCAAACCGCTCGCGCCAGAATGCTCCGTAGTGATCCAGCCAGTCCACCATCGGCGCCAGCGCGTCCGGCAGTGCGCGATAGTGGGTCTCGCGTCCGTCGCGGCGATGCTGCACCAGCTTCGCCCGCTTCAGCACCGTCAGGTGCTTGGAGACAGCAGGCTGAGACACGCCGGCATGGCGAGTCAGAGCATGAACGGTCTGTTCGCCGGCCCTGGTCAACTCCTCGAAAATGGCCCTCCGCGTAGGGTCGGCGAGGGCACGAAAAACATGGTCCCTTTCGGCTTGCATTGAGAACCCCTCCCTCAGGTGGTGTTTTGCCGGCCGATTTGCCAGGCGATTTACCAATCCAGGTGCGTGATCTGAATGAGGTTTCCGCACGTGTCGTCAAGCACCGCGATGGTCGATCCGGTCGTTTTGGTAGGCTCCTTGGTGAACGTCACGCCGTGCTGCTTGAGCCTCTCATGCTCCTTTTGGACGTCCCCGACGAAAAAATTAGCCGCGGGTATCCCCTGCCGGAAAATCTCCTGCTGATAGGTCTTTGCGGCAGTGTTGTAGCCTGCGTTGGACTCCAAAACAAGCTGCACGCCTTCCGGTTCTTCAGAGGAGACGACGGTGAGCCATCGGTAACTCCCCGCCGAGAAGTCCATCTTCTTTTGGAAGCCCAATGTGTCGGTATAGAACTTCAGGGCCTTCTCTTGATCGTCCACGAAGACACTCGTCAATTTGATTTGCATGGCTTATCCTTTCCGCTCTTCGTTGCCGGCTTTCCCTCTTGCATGCACAAACCATAACCAAATGGTTATGATTTGTCAAGAGTGAAATTGGCTGTAAACGTTGTTGAAATTCAGTGCGGGTTTGCCGGGCAGGCTGTGAGCCGAGAGTCGATACGCTATCTATCCGCATCAGACGCGGTGTAGCCTTGAGAAAGCCAATGGTTTCCGCTTCCCTACTTCCGGCCGCATCGCCAGCCGCGACGACTTCGGCCCAACGGCTCACAGACAGTCACGGACGCGTCATCCATGACCTGCGCGTCTCCATCACCGACCGCTGCAACTACAAGTGCGTCTACTGCCGCACCGGTGAAGTCGGCGCACAATATCCCGAACTGGGCATTGATGAATACCTTCGCCTGATCCAGCTGTTTGTAAGCCTCGGAATCACCAAAGTGCGGCTCACCGGCGGCGAGCCTCTGCTGCGGCGAGGGCTGGTTGAGCTGGTCCAGGAACTCGCGCGACTACGCACAGTCAATGACGAACCGCTGGATATTGCGATCACCACCAACGGGCACCTCCTCGAAGGCCTGGCCGCTCCTCTCAAGGCTGCCGGCCTCAATCGGGTCACCGTGAGCATGGACGCTGTGGACGCCGAGACGTTTGAGCGCATCACACGCGCTCCGGGGAGCTTTGAGACAGTTCTGAGAGGCATTCGTGCCGCTCGCGCCGCCGGCCTTGCGCCCGTCAAAGTCAACTGCGTGCTGCTGCGCGGCTTCAACGATAGCCAGATCGAGGGCTTTGCCCGCTTTGCGCGTGAAGAAGACGTCGTGGTGCGGTTCATCGAGTTCATGCCGCTCGAAGAAGGCCGCCTGTGGACGCCCGAAATCGTAGTGCCGTTGAAGGAGATTGTGGAGCGCATAGGCCGCGTGTTGCCGCTGGTTGCAATGCCCGCGCGCGAAGCCAGCGAGACAGCGCGGCGCTATACCTTTGCGGACGGCATCGGCGAGATCGGCATCATTGCTCCGGTGAGCCAGGCCTTTTGCGGAGCCTGTAGCCGCGTCCGCCTCACATCCGACGGCAAGATCCGCACCTGCCTGTTTTCGCAGGTGGAGCATGACTTATACGGCCGTCTGCGGGCCGGCGCAACTAACCAGGAACTCAGTACATACATTGTGCAGACCGTGCAGGGCAAGGAAGCCCGCCACCATATTGGCGAGCCAGGATTTCTGAAGCCTTCGCGGTCCATGGTGCACATCGGCGGCTGACTCCAAGACCCGCGCATTGCCAGCCAAAGCCAACAAAGCCGGTGTGAGCGAATAGCGAGCGACTGCCCCACGCAGTGGTGTGAAACAATGCTGCTGAGATTCCCCTCGTGAAAAAGCAGGCTGAAAACCGGATTCCGCTGGAAGACCTGCTGGTCTTTCACCAGTTGGCGCGCTCGCTCACCTCGAGCTTCGATCTGGACACGATTCTGCGCACCATCCTCGAACAGATGGAGCGCTTTATCGAGGCGGAGCTGTGGACACTGCTGATGGTGGATGAGTCGACCGATGAGCTCTATTACGCACTGGCCGCAGGCGGCGAGCAGGAAGCTTTGCGCGATCTGCGCCTCAAGGTCGGCGAAGGCGTGGCCGGCTGGGTGGTCCAACACGGAGAAACGCTGATTGTCCCCGAGTCGGAACAGGATCCGCGCCTGAAAGAAGAACATGGGGCGCACCGGACGCGCTCGGTGATCTGCATGCCGCTGCGAGGCCGCAAAGGGACTCACGGCGCAATTGAAATCTTCAATCCGCGCGCCGAGCAGATGACCGATTACACCATCGCCTTCCTGCACATTCTGGCCGACCACGCGGCCATCGCCATTGAGAACGCGCGCGATGTGACCCGGATTCAGCAGTTGACCATCACCGATGACACCACTGGCCTCTACAATGTGCGTCATCTCTACGATGTGCTCGGCCGGGAACTGGATCGCTGCAAGCGGAAGGGCACGCCGCTGGCGCTGGCATTTCTTGATCTTGACCGCTTCAAACTGGTGAACGATGTACACGGCCACCTGGTTGGCAGTGAACTGCTCGCCCGCACCGGGCAGCGGCTTCAGGAGCTCTGCCGCAAGCAGGACTGGTGCTTCCGCTACGGGGGCGACGAGTTCGTCATCCTCATGCCGGAGACGGCACCCGCGGCCGCACTGGCTGAAGCGGAGCAGATCCACCGCGCGTTGTTGGCCACCCATTTTCGGATGAAGAACGGGCTTGATTTGCGCGTGAGCGCCAGCGTGGGATTGGCAACTGCGCCGGCCGACGGTATGTCCCTGCACGCCATCATCGGCGCCGCGGACACCCGCATGTACGCCGTCAAAAATGACGGACGCGGCCAGTTGCGCGGCGCTTGAGTGCGCGTCGCAGCCTGATCGCAGGGGCGAAAGCCTCGCGAAGTCTCCGAAAATTGGCCTGTTTGTTACATCCTGTTCACTGGCGAGTGAGTAGACTAACGGTCTGTCGCCTCAAGCCGGATAGTTCAAAACAGACCAGGAGCCCGCCCCATGCATGCCACCCACGATCCGATCAACCATTACTGCATCCGGGAGATGGCTCTGGACGATATCCCGGCAGTGATAGAGCTGCAGGTTCGTGCGTTTCCCGGTCTGCCACCGTGGCGGCCTGAGCAGCTTGAGAACCACCTCGCTGTCTTCCCGGAAGGCCAGCTTGTGGCCTGCGACGCGGACGGTTGCATCCTCGGTTCAGCCAGCTCGCTCCTGATCGACTGGGACGACTACGCCGAGTCGGCTAACTGGTCGTTGATTACCGGCGATGGCTCCTTTACCACACACAATGCGCAGGGAATGACTCTCTATGGCGCCGATATGGGCGTCGATCCGATCGCGCGCAATTTGGGAATTGGCACCAGCTTCTATGAGGCGCGCAAAGAGCTGATTCGCGACCGGGGCCTGAAACGTCTGCTTACCGGCGGCCGCATCGCAGGCTACTCCGTCGTGGCCGACGAGTTGACCCCCAAGGAGTATGTGGCCGAGGTGGTTGACGGCAAGCGCAAAGACCCCGCGCTGACCTTCCAGCTTGAGAACGATCTTGTCGTTCTGGATGTAGTGCCCGGCTACATGAACGACACCGAGTCGCGCGGTTTTGCCACGGTGCTCGAATGGCTCAATCCGGAATACACGTCGTCCGTCAGCCTGCAGGCGAGCCTGCAGCATGCTGCGTTGGAACAGGCTGCCGCCGAATCCATGCGCGGAACGCCCCGCCCGCGCCGTGTGCGCATCGCAGCCGTGCAATACCTGCTGCGGCCCATCGCCAGCTTTGATGACTTTGCCCACCAGGTGGAGTTCTTCGTGCGCAGTGCCAAGGACTACAAAGCGCACTTCCTGCTCTTCCCCGAGTTCTTCACCATGCAACTGCTCAGCTACATCAAGGAGCCGGCGCCGGCCATGGCCGTACGGCGGTTGGCGCGCATGGCGCCTGAGTACGAGGAGCTGTTCACGCGTCTTGCCCAGGAAACGGGAATCTACATCATCGGCGGCACGCATCCGGTATTTCAGCGGGGCAAGGTCTTCAACGCCGCGCATCTCTTCACCCCCAACGGGCAGGTTTTTCGGCAGAAGAAGGTGCACCTCACTCCCACCGAGAGCGGTCCGTACCAGCTGAGCCGCGGGCACGGGCTGTATCTCTACCACACCGACTTCGGCAACATCGCCATCCTGATCTGCTATGACGTTGAATTTCCTGAGGTGGCGCGTGTCATGGCAGAGGCTGGCGCGGAGATTCTCTTCGTCCCCTCTTGCACCGACGGCCGCGAGGGCTTCTGCCGGGTGCGCTATTGCGCGCAGGCGCGCGCCATCGAGAACCAGATTTACGTTGCCGTGACGGGAACAGTCGGCAATCTGCCCCTGGTGCCTTACATGAACACCAACTACGGCCAGGCCGCCATCCTTACGCCCTCTGACTACTTCTTTGCGCGCGATGGAATCGCCGCCGAGGGCACCATCAATCAGGAGCAGATGGTGGTGGCCGATGTCGATCTTGATCTGCTCGACGAGCAGCGCGTCAACGGCAGCGTGATTCCGCTGCAGGATCTGATCAAGGACGCCTACGACAACGTGGTCCACTTCTCCGACTACAAGGGGCAGAAGCCGATGCCTGTGGATGATCCGCTGGAAACAGTACTGGCCAAGTAACTCCGCAAAAGCGCGCACGACATCCAAACAACGCGCGCTATGTCTCGTCTTCTTCAGGCCGCTCCGTGATCTGGTCGCCCGCCAGCCTTTCCAGCTGATCGCGCCAGTCAAGCGACTCGACAAAGCTCTTCGACTCGCGCCAGTTTGGCTCAACGATGACGTGCAGCTCCAGATAGACGCGCGTTCCAAGCAGCGACTCAATCTGTCTTCGCGCAGCCGTTCCGATTTCTTTAAGCTTCGCTCCGCCTTTGCCGATGAGGATTGCTTTCTGCCCATCACGCTCGCAGTAAATCGCCGCGGCGATGCGCGTGAGAGGCGCGCGCGCCGGCACCGCGCCCTTTTTTCGCGGCACAAAAGGCTTCGGCTCCTCAAAGCGCTCAATGACTACCGCCGAAGCGTAAGGAACCTCTTCACCGGTTTCGACAAGAATGCTCTCGCGAATCAGTTCGGCCACCATAAAGCGCTGAGGCTGGTCCGTGTACTGGTCCTTGGGGTAGTAGCGCTCACCGGTAGGCAGCGCACCGACGATCTTGCGGACCAGGATGTCGAGGCCGTCGCGCTTGCGCGCGCTCACCGGAATGATCTCGGCGAAGTTGAACTGCTTGGTCAGCGTGTCAATCAATGGCAGCAGATGATCTTTGGGGACCAGGTCGATCTTGGTCAGAATCAGAAAGACCGGGCAGTCCAGCTTGCGAATCAGTCCGAAAAGGAATTCATCCTCGCTCGCCCAATTGGTGCGCTCATGCTTCTTACCCTTAGGGGCAGCGGGTGCCCCCGTTCCCGATTTTGGGACCGGGGATCCCACGCCATCGTCAACAGAAGAATCAGGCTCAGCAGCCGCTTCCAGTTGCACCTTGCGTGTCGCGTCCATCAACACCAGCACCAGGTCGCGCGTCTCGAGAGCCTCGTACACTTCCTGCAGCATGCGGCGGTCGAGATGCGAACCGGGCTTGTGCACACCGGGTGTGTCCACAAACACGATCTGCGCGGCTGGTTGCGAATCTCGCCCTGCGCCCTTGTGTGCCGCGACCTCCACCACGCCGGCAATGCGGTTGCGCGTCGTCTGCGGCTTGGCCGAGACAATGGCCACCTTTTCGCCGGTCAGGGCGTTGAGAAGCGTACTTTTGCCGGCGTTCGGCCGGCCCAGAATTGCGACAAATCCAGATTTCAAGGAATACTCCCAGTCCCTATTATCGCGGATTTCAAGTCAGGGCGTTGCTATGCGAACGTTGCTATGATGACGCGTGGGGGGCGCATGGGTTCTGAAGGATGCACAGAACGCCTCATTCTCAGGCCACTGGAACTGGCTGATGCCGGGCAGATTCAGGCGCTGTTTCCGCATTGGGAAGTTGTGCAATACCTGGCCAATCGCGTGCCCTGGCCTTACCCCGCGGACGGCGCGCTGCAGTACTGCCGCGACATCGCAATTCCCCAGGCGGAGCGCGGCGATGCCTGGCACTGGACGCTGCGCCTGATTGCGGAACCGGATCAAATCATCGGGTCCATCAGCCTGATGAAGGGCGACGAGGACAACCGTGGTTTCTGGCTGGGCGCGCCCTGGCGCGGACGGGGACTGATGAGCGAAGCCTGCGTATGGGTCAACGACTTCTGGTTTGAGACGCTCGGGTTTTCGGCGATGCGGATTCCCAAGGCAATTGCCAACACCGCATCGCGGCGCATCTCCGCGAAGCAGGGCATGCGCGTGGTGAGCGTGGGCGAAAAAGATTTCGTGTGCGGCCGCTTGCCGTTCGAGGTCTGGGAAATCACAGCGGACGAGTGGCGAAGTTGGAAAGCGCGCAGGTAGCAACTCAGCCCGGCGAAGCTCGGCTTCAGTCTGATTCTGCGGGAATGTCTGCAGCCGGCGGGAACACGCGCAGCCGTTCCACGCGACGGTCGGTTGACGCGACGACTTCGATCCGCAGCTTGATCGGCTCCAGCACAATGACCTCGCCTGCGTGCGGAATGCGGCCCTCGATCTCGCTGACCAGGCCGCCAAGCGTCGTAGCGTCGTATTCATCCACCAGGTTAGCGGCCTCGCCGAATAGGTCAGTTAACTGGTCGACGGGAAAGCTGCCCGGCACAAGCCACACACCGCCCGACTCGCGCTGCGGCTCTTCGATCGATGCTTCCACCTCGTGCTCGTCGCGAATATTGCCGACGATCTGCTCCAGCAAATCCTCAATCGTCACCAGGCCGGCCACGCCGCCATACTCGTCGATGACAATGCGCATGTGCTGCTTTTCGCGCTGCATCTCGCGCAGCAGTTCGTAGCCGCGCTTGGTCTCTGGAACAAAAACAGCAGGCCGCTTGATACTGGCCACGGTGCGCGTGCGCGCTTCCTCGTCGGTAATTTGCAAAAGATCGTGCGCGAAGGCGATCCCCGTTACATTGTCCAGCGTGCCTGAGTAGACGGGAATGCGCGAGAAGTTGTGTTCGCGCAGCTGATTCAGAAAGTGTTCCAGCGTAATCGATTCCTTGACGGCGAAAACCTCAGGACGCGGGGTCATCACTTCGCGCACCAGCTTGTCGCCGAATTCAACAGCCGAGCGGACCAGGTCAATATCATTCTCTTCGAGAATGCCTTCTTCTTCGCCGGCTTCGAGCAGGGCCTCCACGTCGACTGCTGTCTCTTCTTCCGGGCTGGCCGGCTCTTCCGCAAGCGCAGCCACAGAAAAGAAAAAGCGCACAAAGACCGTGATCGGCGTCATGAGCCACAACAGCAGGCGGATGGGCCACACCAGCCGCCGAACCCACTTACCCTGCGTGCGATTGAAGAGCAGCGACGGCAGAATCTGGTTGCAGACCACCACCACCAGAATCACGCCGAGAACGGCCTGGGCGATCTCCGCATAGCTGGGAGGGCCAATATGCGCGCTGCGATCGAAAAGCACAGCGCCAAATTCAAGCGCGATGATACCCAGCGCCAGTTGCTGCAACACAGCTGCGGAGATGGCAGCGTGCTCGCGGGTCAGGCCAAGCTGAGGCTCAATCAGCTCCTCCCACGCGTCGAGATTTTCTTCGATCTCGCGCGTAAGAATCTTGCCGAATTCAGCGTAGACCCGGCTGATGTACGAGGCCAGCGTCGCGACCGCGGCCAGCAGAACCACCATCGTGATGGCGAGAGAGCTCATGGGCGCGTGGCCCCTGCAAATCGGCGGGAACGGTAGGTCGGGGTCTTAGCGGTTGCGGAAACATTCGTTCGGGCGGTAGGCCGGGGATTCATCCCCGGCACAAAGTCAATCAAATCACTTTGGGCTTTAGCCCCTGAGGTCCGCTTCTTTGAAACTCCCCCTGCAGCCCGTTCAATCAGCCCCTGCGGCAATCTCAACTTGGCCCTCAGCACCCGCTCGCGCCGAGCCATCTTGCCGTCGTCGACCTCGTGGTCATACCCGGCCAGGTGCAGCAGGCCATGCAGGATGAGCACCTTGATCTCCGTCGAAAGCGAATGGCCCTGTCCGGCGGCCTGTTTGAGCGCCGTCGTGACGCTGATGGCCAGGTCGCCGGCCATGCCTTCAGTTCCTAATCCTTCAGCGGGAAACGAGAGCACGTCAGTGGCCTTATTCTTGCCGCGAAAGCGCCGATTGAGTCCGCGAATGGACGCGTCGGTGGTCAGGAGCACCGTGACCTGTCCGCGCAAACGAACCGCAGCCTGCGCGGCCGCCAGAAAACGTGCCAGCGTGCGCGCGGAAGGCAGCTTGAAATCGCGGTCTACGGATTTGGAAATGGAGCGGGAGGGCGCAGCCGTGGGCTTCGCCAATTTTGTCTTCGGCGAGGGGTGGGAGTCCAGATCTGGGTCGAGGAGGATCATCGTACTCGGGGCCGCATTTTGCGCGGCCCCGGTTCATCTTTGATTCTACGCGAAGTGGGTGTTTACTGCGGTTTAGGCGCGTGTAACGGCTGGGTCTGCTGCCTGTTTTCACGCGGCTGCGCATTCACATCAATAGCCTCGCCGGCGCCCAGCGGTAGCTCCTGCTGTTGCGGTTTCACGGCATCGTAAGCGCGCACAATCCGCTGGACCAATGCGTGACGAACAACATCCGTGTCTTCGAAGTGGCAGAAGTGGATGCCCTCCACGCCGTCGAGCACGTTGATCGCGTCCACCAATCCAGAGCGGCGCGGGTTGGGCAAGTCGATCTGCGTGATGTCGCCGGTGATGACCGCCTTGGAGTTGTTGCCCATGCGGGTGAGGAACATCTTCATCTGTTCGATGGTGGTGTTCTGCGCCTCGTCCATGATGATGAAGGCGTCGTTGAGCGTGCGGCCGCGCATGAAGGCGAGCGGCGCAACCTCGATCACGTTCTTCTCCAGCATCTTGTCCACCTTCTCGGGCTCGAGCAGGTCGTAGAGCGCGTCGTAGAGCGGGCGCAGGTACGGGTCGACCTTCTCCTGCAAGCTGCCGGGAAGGAAGCCAAGCTTTTCGCCGGCCTCGACCGCTGGACGCACAAGGACGATGCGGCTGACCTTCTTCGCGTTCATCGCGGCCACGGCCATGGCTACAGCAAGATAGGTTTTGCCGGTGCCCGCCGGACCTACGCCAAAGGTCATGTCGTTCTGCTCAATGGCCTCGACGTACTTGCGCTGGTTGATGGAGCGCGGCTGCACGGTGCGCTTTACGCCCGCCGAGCGCTGCTTGCCGCTGTCGGCCAGCGCGCGGAGGGTGGTCGCCGGGTCGGCCACTACCAGGCGCAGCATGCCGTTGAGTTCGCCATTGTGCGGATTGATGCCTTGCCGGCGCAACGCTTCGAAGTCCTCAAAGATGCGCTTGACCCTGGAGACGCCGTCGTCGTTGCCCTCTACATGCACGGCGTCGGATCGGAGATCGATTCGGACGCCGAGCTTGTCTTCCATTAGCCTGACATTTTCATCGCGAGTCCCGAACAGGGGCTCAAGGTTGGGCGTGATCTCCAGAGCGATCTTCAAAGGATTCGTTGGCCTCCAGTGCGGCGTTGAATAGTGGATGGAGTCCGTTTGCGGCTCAAACGAGCCGCAGACGGAGTGACGATGGATTGTTTATCGGCTACAGCGGTTCTCCAATCGCTGTACGCCGAGAGCAAGCGCTCAGGTGGCTTTTTTCTCAAGAAAAAGCCATCTCGCACGCAACTGGAAAGTGAACGTGTATTGGAGAACCGCTCTAGCCGAGTTTGCCTGAGCACAAGCATGCTGCTGAATAGAGTCGAATTTGCGTTTGCGGGATGCCCAGCGGCGAGCAGGGAAAGTTTGGAGTTTTGAGGGAACCGCAAGGCGCGAGGCAGGGCCGAGCCTGAGCTCTGGGCTGAGTGGCGAAACCGCGGGATGGCGTTAGCGACCAAATCGGGTATCTGCGCTTGAGAGTAGCGCCTATGCGTCCCCGCGTCAATGCGCCGAAAGATGAATTTCCATCCAGCCTGTGTCTAGGCAGATACCTGCCAGCCGAGGAATCGCGGAATCGCAAGCTGCGAACGCGTGCTTCTTCAACCTGTTCGCGGTGTCCAGGCGCGGTGTCACGACCAGGCGCGATGCCACAAGCTGACCAGCGGCCCGCCTGCGCCGGTCACCGGATCGGATGGCGGAAAAATAACATGCTTCATTCGTTCCGCGGTGGCTGCATCGGGAGCAGAGCGGCAGATGTCCCATGTTTCACCGGTGGGATAGGCTCCAACCACAAGAAAATCCGCGCTGGCTGCCAGTTTGCAGTGGCCTGTCCCGGCTGGGAGCACCGCGACATCTCCAGCGTTCATCATCAGCTGATGGCCGCCCTCGCCGCCCAGAACCAGGCGCCCCCAGCCTCCAGCGAATCCCAGCACCTCGTGCGCCGTGGAGTGATAGTGATGGAAGTCGTAGACCCCGTTGCGCCACTGCGGCGGCCAGCCGTTGCGCTCAAAGGCAGCCTCCATTGCCGAGGCCATATCGGCACTCTTCGGGAACACTCCGCGATAGAGCAGAACCGGCAGATCCTGGTTGTTGGGCATCCAGCCATTGCGCGTCAAATGCAGAGTCTCGGGCTGCAGAGTTTCCGGCGCGGCCGGCGAGGCACTCGCGCGTTCCCCTGCGCCGGCGACAATTCCGGCCATTGCAAGCAGAGCGTTGAATTTTCGTCGGTCCAGAATGCTACCAACCTCCTGGTTTACTAAGACGAGGCCGGACAGCAAAACGATGTATGAGTCGCATCTTGGAACACCTGGCAAGTGATTGAGCGCGCCCTGGAGAGTTTTCCAAGAGCTTGCCGATAAATTCCACCCAAACGCGCGCAATTCTGATTGGGATGATTCAGGCGACTCCTCAAGCCCGAGCGCCAGGAGTGTCATGCCTGTCTCAGGTTCAAACCGTCAGTGAGGTAGTCCATACCAGGTCTACCCCCACCCCATTTCTGCAATAACTCTTTTCTTTTCAGTCTGCAGCTGCGGTGGACGCTCCAGATTCTTGATTCTAAACGAGATAATTGCAGATATTGGACAGGAAAGGAGTTACGGGTGTTTCTGGGACAATCGCCTGGACGTGAAGAACACTCTGAAATAATTGTGCGCCGAAGGGGGCTAATTATATGCAAAGGGCGGGAAGAAAATTTTGGCGTTTTCCTTCATGGCAGTTTGCGGCCTGGAATCGTCACGCCTCCGGCCCCGGTTCCCAAAAGCGTGGGACCCTTCGGCAGGTCCAGGGCAGGCACGGGGCACGTTCAACCTGGTTTGGAATTGGTTTGGAAAGCGTCATCGAGACCGGGGCCATCCACCCCTGAGACGGCCGGGGATGTCAAAGGCACAGTGTCGGGCCAATTCCTTTCCCAAGAAAGTCGAGAATCACGCGGCGGTGGCTGTGGTCCATGTTCTCCGCAGTTACGTCTAATCACGTTAGAGGCTACGAAGAAGTCGCGGCGCCGGCAAGTTGAGAAGGAGATGAGATGAGAGGTCTTGATCCTCAAAGGTTGCGCATGGTTCTGTGTTTCTCTCTTCAGGCAGTGTTTCTGGCAGCTTTCCTGGTGGAGATTCATATCAAGGCGGGCTTGGGAGTTATATTGGCCTGCGCCCTGGTGTCGTGTCTCTTTATGTTTTTAGGACTCCGCGCTGCCTATCACCTGACTTCCGATTCGAACTGAGACATACCTCGGGGGCTA
>JBEKDE010000098.1:0-27082 GCA_050014515.1 Occallatibacter sp. | reverse complement strand
GCCGGTTTCCCGCTCTTCCGACCCGACTCCTGCCACATCAACCGCTACGAAGCAGGCGTCAAGCTCGGCATCCACCAGGACCGCCACGAGATCGACCTCACGCAGCCCATCGTCTCCATCTCGCTGGGCCTGGAATGCGTGTTCCTGCTGGGCGGTTTCCAGCGCACGGACGCCACCAAGCGCATCCTGCTTGAGCATGGCGATGTCGTGGTCTGGGGCGGCCCGTCGCGTATGCGTTTTCACGGGGTGTTGCCGCTCAAGCCCGGGCATCATGCCCTTACGGGCCCGTATCGCTACAACCTCACGTTTCGGAAAGTTGCTTGATGCGCAGAGAGGTCTAAGATCCGCCTCGGCCTTGAGACTGATCATCCATCACCACCACATGCCGCTGCCGGGCCACGCCGCGCCCACGTAGAAACAGTCCACCCATTCCCATCATGAGCAGGCCGACACACCCCAGGACTGTGTCCCCTGCCCAAAGCTGCCCAAACGTGTCAATTACAGCCCACTCGGGATGGTCCGGCTTGTAGTAGACCTTCACCGCATCGCCCAGCTTGAATGCCGGCGGGTTCGCCCCTTTGTTCGACCGCACCATGAAGATCTGCCCGTTCTGCATCGTGAACCGGACCACGGGCATGTATGTGTAGCCGGTGCGGCGCACTCGATGCACCCTCTGCACGTCCACAATTCTTCCGTCTGTAGCAATGCTTCCACGCAGCAGGCGAAGGGTGGCGCTCACATTGATCAGCGCTCCACCCAGCAGCGCGAGTCCCAGGACAAAAAACGCGAACGCAACTATTCTCGTTCCTGCGCGGCCGGCCAAATTCGGTTGCATGCCAAAGAGATTACTACCGGGCGCCTAGTCCTTTGAATCAGAATCCTTGGGGAGCTCAAGATAGACAAGCCCAAATTTGGTCTTGCCGTCCTTCACATCACTGATACCCACGATGCGATAGCGCAACGGCGTGCCAGCACGCAGTTCGTGGTCAGCGGACGAATCCCCCTTGCCATTCACCTGGATGTTGCCGCCCTTCTGCGTGTCGCAGGTGAGGCCGCTTTTGGTCACGGTGAGCGCGCCAACGGGCTTGCCTTTGTAGCACTCCAGCACCTCGCCATAGTGCGCCAGCGGCTTGCGGTAGTAGTCCAGCACCTTGGCAGCTGGATCTGTCGTCTCGTAGCTTGCGGCCATCAGCGTGAAATTGAATCCCTTGAAGCTCATGCCCAGGTTGGCCGCGGAGGAGTCGCCGTCGCCCTCTTTGTATGGTTTCGCGCCGGGATAGGCGGGCAGGCCGATGTCCTTGGCGGTGGCGTGGGAGTTGGCGTGGAGGTCGAGGCTGAAGCCGTTGTCCTGCGCAACACAGGAGATGGTAACGGCGAGAAAAAGAGCGCCCAGGGCAGCTGCACGGAGTGGGGAAACGAATCGTTGGCTCACGAAGAGATTCTCCTTCACACGGACTGATCCAGGTACGATGCGGCGCAGGAGAAAGTTCCGCGATGCGCGGATTTCAATGCCCAACCCGGAGCATTTCAAACGGTCAGTTGGGGTTGGTGTTGGGCTGGGGGAAGTCTTCCCTTGAGTAAACGCGAGGTTGACCCTTCCGCGCGAAGGTCAGAAACAAAAGCAGGAGTGTAAAGATGCTGCCGATGATGCTGTTCGCCAGATCCATCAGCCAGAGCTGGGTAAAAGAGTCGAGCCGCGCCTGCCCAGGATGCCCTTTCGGATAGTGGGCCGTCGCACGCTGGCCCACCTTGAATGCGGGCGGATAAGTGGCCAGGCTCGATGCCACGGTATAGGGCCGCCCGTCGGCCGTAAAGGTGAATACGGGCGCATAGCTCCAGCTTGTCTTGTTCATGTTGTGGAACTCTTTCATCTCGACGATGGTAGCCTGGGCGGTCTCGCTAGTACGAAGAAATACATGCGTGCGGTACGCGGAGACAAGCGCCACGATCAGAAGACAGGGGCCGAAGACAAAGAACGTGAGGCCGAATAGAATCCGCCACGGCCCGCCTTTTGCGCCGGAAGCCATGGGAGGAGGGTAGCAGAGACGCGGCGGAAAGCAATTGCTTTGTAAGAAGCAACCAGACTGCTGATAAGGAGTCGATAGAGAGTAAACCGACCTATCGGCGCATGGGGCTAAAACCCCACTTCTCTCATTCAAAAGGCTGTTGCGGTGCGACTGAAGTCACACCCTGCTACAAAGCCCGTTTAAAGCAGAGTTTGTCAGCACTCCGATTGCTTTGTAAGAAGCAACGTTAGTTCGCCGCTGCCGGCTTCGGGCTCTGATCCTTCTTGACCTTTTTCTTAGATGGACCGGCCTTCTTTTTCACGGGCTTGCTCTCGGCCCCTAAAAATGCCGCCCACCGCAGCTCGGGCACATGCGGCGCTTTCTTTGCCTTGGCGATCGCCAGATCGGCCACTTCTTTGACAATCCAGTCGAAGTTGGCCTGGCCCACCGAGTGCAGATCCGCATCCGGCGCGGGGTTCATGAAGTCGATGGCGTAGGGAATTCCGTCTTCCACCGCAAACTCGACGGTGTTCAGGTCGTAGCCCAGCGCCTGGCAAAGCTTGAGCGCATCTTCCTCCACGCGCTTCAGCAACTTCTTGTCGTATTTCGGCGGATTCTGTACATACCGCTCGTGGTGCGGCAGGCGGGGGTCGTAGGGCATGATGTGCACCTTCTTCTGCCCCACAACGTAGCAGCGGAAGTACTCGGTGAACTCGACAGCCTTCTGGTAGGTCATGCACAGGTCGCGCGACTGGTCGTAGGCGTGGAAGAACTCCTCGCGATTGTGAATGTGGTAGACATCGCGCCAGCCGCCGCCATCCACCGGCTTCATGAAGCCGTGTTCGCCGACGTAGGCAAACACGCCGTCCCAGTCCAGCGGATATTCGAGGTTGCGCATGGAGCGGTCCGTCGTACCCTCGGGGTGCTTCTTGTGCGGCAGGATCACGGTTTTGGGTACGGCCACGCCCAGCCTTTCCGCAAGCGAGTAGTTGAAGAACTTGTCGTCAGCCGACCACCAGAAGGGGTTGTTGATGATGATGGCGCCGTTGAGCGCGGCGTGTTTCAGATAGGCGCGATAGAACGGAATGTCGTGCGAGATGCGGTCGACGATGACCGAGTACTTTGGGGCCTTGTCGAGGTGCACGGCGCCGGTCTCAACAAATTCAGCGCGTACGCCATCCAGATTGCGCGCGTTGATGTGCTCCACCAGTGCGCCGGGAAAGCTATTTTCCATGCCGAAGAGAATGCCGATCTTTTTCATTGCGCCTTTCGCCTCCATCTGAATCGGTAGTGCTTTATCCAAGTCGCGTGCCCAACGCACGACCTGCCGTGCAGGATTCATACAGTTTACGGCAAATCATTGTTGTTGTTGGCGTTTGGAATAACACCCAACGCCCAGGGTTCAAAACTTCCTTTCAAAGATCAGCGTGGCATTTCCCTTGTACATCCCCACTTCCCGTTGCGTGAACCCGCATTTCTCCGCCACCCGGATCGAGGCCCGATTCTCGGGGTGAATCATGCAGGTCACCGGCAAAACGCCAAAATGCTCCCGCCCCCAGCCCAGCACAGCCTGCACGGCCTCGGTGGCAAGGCCCATTCCATGCTTTGATGCGGCCAGCACCCATCCCGCCTCGGCAACCGAATCGAGAGGCGGCACAATCTCCCGCTTGTACTCCGACAAGCCCGCCTCGCCCACAAACTCGCCCGTGGCCTTCTCTTCCAGAACCCAATAGCCGAACCCCAGCAGCCGCCAGTGGCCGGCATAGCGCAGCAGCCGGCCCCAGCTTTCTTCCGCCGTCTGCGGCTTGCCGCCAATGTAGCGCGTGACATCCTCGTCGCGCCACAGCGTCGTCAGTTTCTCCGCGTCCTCCACGGTGTGTCCGCGAAGTCGCAGCCGGGCGGTTTCGATGACCGGAACACCGGAAAATCCATTGCAGGAATGATCCATTGCTTCAGTCTAACCGTGCCCATTTCACCGCCGCACAGCCGCTTCCCGATTCATGCTCCATTCATCTCGAATTCACATGAGCGTGAAATTGCGTCTGTAGGCTCGCCGCATGAAGACACCACAATTTATTCGCACGACTTTCCTTCTGGCAGGCCTCTTGATCGCATTTTTTGGTACCAGCGCAAGAGCCCAGTACGAGGACGGCAGCCTGATCGGCTCCATCCATGACGCGACCGGCGCCGCGGTTCCCAACGCCGCAGTCACGGTGACGAACATTAACACCGGCAACGTCGTCCACGTGACCACCAACGGCAGCGGCGACTACGAGATTCCCTCGCTGCGCGTGGGCGTTTACAACATTGAGGCCACAGCTCCGAGCTTTGCCCCCGCCGAGGCCAAGAACATCACCGTCTCGGTGGCCGGCCGCCAACGCATCGACCTGACGCTGAAGGTCGGCAATGCCGATGCAACCACGGTGGAGGTCAGCGACGTCGCTCTGCAGATTGAGACAGAAACCAGCGAGCGCGGGCAATCGGTTTCGGAGTATCAAACCGAGTCTCTGCCGCTGGTGAGCCGCAACTACTCTGACCTGCTTGCTCTCGTAACGGGCTCGCGCCAGGCGCCCACCGCGGCCACCACCACTGCGGTGACCAGCCTGGTGCGCGCGGGATCGTACAACGTCAACGGCCTGCGCAGCATGTTCAACAACTTCTTGCTCGACGGCATGGACAACAACGCGTACGGCGAGAGCAACCAGGGCTTCGACAACCAGATCATCCAGCCGCCGCCAGATTCGATTTCGCAGTTCCAGGTGGTGACCAACAACGAGAGCGCGGAGTATGGCCGCTCCGCAGGCGCCACCATCAACGTGGCCACCAGAAGCGGCACCAACCGATTTCACACCACGCTGTATGAATTCAATCGCAACACCGACCTGAACGCCTTCGGCTACATCAAGGCCTTCAGCGGAACGCACCCCATTGCCAAGCCGGGCTTTAATCGCAACCAGTTCGGCGCCAACTTCAACGGCCCCATCGTGTCCAACAAGCTGTTCTTCTTTCTGGACTACGAAGGCTTCCGGCAGAAACTCACGCCCAGCGTCGTACTGACGGTTCCAACCGAGAATGAGATCAACGGAATTCTCGCCGTCGACGTGCAGGACCCCTTCAGTCCCGGCACTTATTACAAGGCGGGCACGTCCATTCTCAACTCGCCTAACGCCAGTCCGATTGCCAAGCAGATTCTCAGCTTCTTCAGCGACTTGCCGGCGCAGTGCCAGATTGCTGCCGGCGCAGCGGGCATCAACCCAACCACGGGCCTCGATTCGAACGACTGCCCCACCAACGCGCCATTCACCGACAACGCCGACAAGGGCGATCTCCGGCTCGATTTCCAGCAGAGCGACAAGAGCTCCTGGTTCCTCAAAGTCAGCGATCGCAAAGAGACAGGGATCAACTTCCCCACGCTGCCTTTGCCGCTCGACGGGCAAACCAACGGCCGCATCAAGATTCTCGATCAGCAGATTGCGCTTGGTTACACGCGCCTGATCGGAGCCAACAAGGTGCTGGACGCGCGGCTTGGCCTTTCATCCACCAGGGCCGGCAAGTTCACGCTCTCGATTGGCGACGACGCTATCGTCATCCCGGGCCTGCCCACCAATCCGATTGTGGCCGGCGGCTTGCCTTCCACCAGCGTGTCAGGCGGCTTTACCGCGTTTGGGCGGCAGAGCACCAACCCGCAGTGGCAATATCCCTCGCTGCTCGACCCCAAGGTAAACTTCTCCTGGATCAAGGGCAGGCACTCGCTCAAGTTCGGCTATGAGTACGAGCACGTGTGGATGCAGGTGCAGGATTCCAACCCGCTCTACGGTTCGTTCACCTACGGCAAGGGCTACAGCGCCTGCCCCGCCACAGCGGGAACGGCCTGCAACAACCCCACCGCCGCCGCGGATACCTACTGGGCCGACCTCATCTTCGGAACCACCAACAATTACGCGCTGGCTACCTACTTCCGCGCCCACCTGCTGCAGGGGATGGACAATATCTCCGCGCAGGATGACTGGCAGGTAAGCCCAAAACTGACCTTGAACCTGGGCCTGCGCTGGGAGTACGGCGCGCCCTACTCCGAGGCGTACAACAACCTCTCCAACTTCGACCCGCAGACGGTGTCGATGCTGACCCTCACGCCTGGATTCACGGCAACCAGCAACATTACCCCCTACTCGGGCGGCGGCGTCTACGGCAAGACACTGGTGAATCCCTCACTCGGCGACTACGCCCCACGCGTGGGCTTCGCATGGGCTGTAACACCCACCATCGCAGTTCGCGGCGGCTACGGCACCAGCTATGTCCACTACACTCGCGCCGGGTCGGGCGACATCCTGGCCATCAACGCGCCCAACGCGCTGTTCGTCTCCGTCACGCAGCCTTCCTCGGTCACCGCTTCGGGCTACCGAACGCTTGACCAGGGCTACCCGGCAAACCTCGCCGCCGGCTCCAACTTCAGCCCCGGAACCGACAACATCACCTACATTCCCAAAGACACCAAGGACAGCTACGTCGAGAGCTACTTCCTCAGCGTGCAAAAGTCCCTGGCCAAGAACACGCTGCTGGACATCGCTTTCATTGGCAACCACGGCCTCAAATTGCAGGGCTTTGACAACGCCAATCAGGGCAATCCCTCGCTGGGCGTGGCCAACCCCACCAACCCCGCACTGGGCGCGGGCTTCGTTCGCCCTTACCCGACATGGGGCGGACCGGTGGGGTCAACCTACGACTACGGCGACATTACCCAGGCCCTCAACGAGTTCTACTCTCACTTCGACGCGCTGCAGGTTCGCTACGAGCAGCGCTTTGTGGACGGCCTCACGCTGCTCAACTCCTTCACCTGGGAGCATTCGCTGGACAACGCCAGCGCTTCGCTCGAAGGCAACACGCCTTCTCCGCAGGATGCCAACAACCTGAGCGCCGACTATGGCCAATCCGACTACAACCTGCCCGTCGCCGACATCCTCAGCCTTGTGTATGACGTGCCGGTTGGGCATGGCCGCAGGGTTCTCGCGGACGCAAGCCCCGTTCTTGACGCAATCATCGGCGGATGGCAGATCAGCGGCGTCAATACCGCCCAAGGCGGCACGCCCTTCAACATCACCTACACGCCGAACTCCGCCAACGTGGTTTCGCCGCAGATCTCCGCCACCTATCGCGGGGCCAACGAATACCGCCCCAACAAGGTGGCTGGAGCGGACGTTGTTCTGTGCCACTCAGGCCACTCCTGTCTGGCGCAGAGAAGCGCGTCGAACGGCAGCATTCAGTACGTCAACCTCGACGCTTTCACGCTGCCGGCAACCAAAGACGCCAACGGCAACCTGTTGAGCCCGTTTGGCAACTCCGCGCGCAACCCCGGCCGCACGCCCAACTTCTTTGAGACTGACTTCGACCTGAACAAGCGCTTCAACACCCCGGTCGAGGGCCTGAAGATCGAGTTCCGCGCCGAACTTTATAACATTTTCAACCACACCAATCTCTACCTGCCGGCCAGCGGTTTGGGTGGAACGCTCTCCACCGCGACCAGCATCAACAATCCCACCAGCGGCGGCACTGTGACCGGTACCTTCGAGCCGCGCATCGTGCAGTTCGGATTGAAGGTCCTTTACTAAGGGCTGCTCACACTCCCAGGGCCGCGATTGCGCGCACGTTGCGTGGGCCCGCTCTGGAAGTTTGCCGTTCTCTCTTGGCAACCACCCGCACGTAGCCTGCGTGCGGGTGGTTTTGTTTTGGGATACGCGCTTTTTTGCCGTGTGACCCTTCGCACTGACGCGCGGCTCTTTGCCGCCTATCATCAATGCCCGTAAGCTGAGCGGAACCGGTCTGTGCGTTCAGGAGCACTCACTCCTGAACCTAAGGACCCTCGGCATGAATCTCTACTTGGGGGGCATTCAATGAAATACCGTGTATTGACCGTCAACCGGGAGTTTGGCAGCGGCGGCGGGCGTATCGCCCAGAAGATCGCCGAACATCTTGGCTGGAAGCTGCTGGACAGGGACATCATCGACGCCATCGCCTATGCCGCCCACGTGGAGCCGAAGGTCGTTCTCCGCTACGATGAGCACGTGGAATCGTGGCTGCGCCGCCTGAATCAGCAGGCCATGCGCTCCGCGGCCCTGGCGGCCGGACTCGAACTCCGCGACAACGCCGTCTTCGACGCCGAGGAGATGGTGAAAATCTCGCAGAAGATCATTGAACAGGCGTACGCGGACGGAAATTGCGTGATCGTCGGCCGCGCCTCGCAATGCGTGCTGCAGCACAAGCCCGACGCCTTCCATGTGTTCGTTTATGCGCCGCACAAGGAGCGTATTCTGCGCCTGCGCGCACGCCTCGAAAAAGGCGCAAATGTAGAACAGCGCATCCGGTCGGTCGATGGCGAACGAGCCAAGTACTTGCAGGAGTATTACAAGAAGTACTGGCTCAACCCACATCTCTACGACTTGATGATCTCCTCGGAAGAGGATGAGGACGTGACGGCTCGAACCATTGAGAAAGTGATGATGAGTGAGTGAAGCAGGGAACAGCTGCCAGTGATCACTGACAACTGTTCCCTGACGACCGATCTCTGACAACTGATAACTACTTCTTCGTAACATCCCAATCAAAGCTGATCTCCGAAATCTGCTCGTTCAGTTTCTCCACCGCGGCCTGTCTCTGCTTTTGCAGATCAGCAGTCTGTTTCCGCGTCGCCTGCAGCTTATCCTCAGCATGATTCAGTTCGTCCACAAACCGCTTGGCCGCGTCGCTGCCCTTCAGCGCCGTCAGGTTGTCGCGGTCGCGTGCCTCGTCTTCCGTTGCGGTTTGTTCTTCCGCCTGCAATGCCTCTATCTGCTGGTCAAGTTCAACCAGTGCCCCCTGTGCGTCCATCAGTGGCTTCAGTTTCTCCAGGGCATCCGGTACGCGCTTCACCAGGTCCAGCAGGTAGTTGCTCTGGTCGCTGTCGGCGGTCAACACCACTGTCGTGCTTTCCGGACCGCGCTCGCGCACCACCAGTTTCTCCGTCGCGTGGGCGCCCACCGCCATGCGAAGCCGATAGAGATTCGGCGTTGTCTCGGCCGGCTTGATGCTTTCGTCCAACGTCCATCCATTTGTCTGCTTTGGATGTTCGATCAGCAGCACGCGGTCCGTGTCTCCCGAGTTCGTTGCCGAATAGGTCACCGACGCAACTCCCATATGCGTTTCGATCACCACGCCTTTTAGAATCCGCAGATGCTGAAGCGTCCGCGTGTTTTCGCGGGACGCGACCTGCACATGTACCGCCTGGTCTGCTGCGTAAGAAACCAGTCTCTTCTCGCCGGGGTGAATCGGGTCCAGCAATCCCTCGCCCGCAAACTCGCCGTTCTCGAAGATCGAAAAACTCCCAGAATCGAGCGTCAGCTTCGACGAATTTTCCAACCACACCGCGCGCAGCGGGGTCCGCGAGCGCTCGCTCCATAGCGTGACGTGCTCGGCAGGCAAATCTTGCTGGAGGATCGGGACCATGGCCGACTCGTTCTTGTGGATCGTCACCGTCTGCGCGAGGGAATACTGGAAGAAGTCGTCGAACCCACTGCTGGAAACGTCGCCCTCCGCAATCGCGTCCGATGGGCGATATACGCCTCCGCCATATCCCACGCCGCCAGGGACAGGTGCAGGTGCGCCTGCGCCCGCAATAAACCCACCACCGCGGGCTACCATGCCCATCACTCCCCGGCTCGGGGTCTTGAGCGCAAGCCCGCTCGCGTTTACTGTCAAGGTCTGCGAGGAGGACCCAACATTCAGGCTCGCGTTCGCCGTCATCGACCCGTTTACCTCGATGTTGCGCTCAACAAATCTTTGAAAACCGTTTGCATCCACCGTCAACTCGTACTGCCCTGGAACAAGCGGCGCAAGGCTATAACTGCCGTCGTTTCCGGTCTGGCGTGTGACTCTTATTCCCGTTACCGGCGAGGTCGCGGTAACCGTCGCGTTGGGAATCACGGCTCCGCTCTGGTCCGTCACCACACCGGAAATCCCTTCGCCGCCCTTCATGTCTGCCGCCTCGTGCGTTTGCGGCGCAAATTGCTGCCCCGTCGCAATCGGAATTTCAGGCCGGTGCGTGTAGATTGGCTGGCTCAGAGGCTGGATAAAGCTCTGCGGCGCGCCCGCCACCAGCGACAGCTGCACGTTGTCCCAGTCCGCGCCAACCGTGTTATCCACCACCGCCCAGCCCTGCATAGTGGCGTTGCCGTTCGCCTCGCGCGGAAAGACAATCCGGTAGGTCGACTTCCACACCGGCACTTCGCTGATGTAGCTCACCTGCAACCGCCGCTGGCCCGCGCCGCGGTCTTCCAGCACCAGGTGGCGCACCTGCTGATTCTGCGCGGAGGCAACGATGTCGAGATAGTTTGCGAATTGCTTCTGCAACGCCGGGTCGACCATGCGCACCGAGACAGCATCCGTAAGCTCCGCCGTACGCAGCGCGCCAGCGTCGGTCTCGACAATCAGAAAGTTGTGATCGTCAGAGGTCTGGCCGTTCTTGTCTGTCTCCTTGCGGAACTCAATGTTGACCAGCTTGCCCGTGAACGGAGCGCCCGCGCCCGTGACCTCAACGCGCTGGCCGCGCAGAGACTGGTAGATAGCGATGGTCGCCGGAAAATCCTTGAGCCCCAGCGCCAGCGTCCTCAGTTGCTGCTCAATAGGCGTCGTGGAGTTGTAGTTGACCGCGGCCACGCGGCCCCCACCCTCATCGAGAACCGTCAGCGACTGCAGCACATCGTTCAGTTGCGACGAGCTGAAGTCGATGGCCACGCGCTGATTGCCATTTACCTGGCCCGCGTGTTCAAAGTACCCCACCCCGTTTTTATAGAGAACCACTTTTCGCACCGGCAGATCTCTGACTGCATTCGGAACGGAGCTCCCGGCGACCGGCGCGGAGGCTTTTACGGCTGCTTTGGATTTTGTTTCAGAATTGGCCGGCGTCTGTGCAGCAAGGCTGTTGGCGAACGCGGCAACTGTGAATACGGCAAGACTGCCAGTGAATGCAAGACGGCTGACTGCTGCAGGAATTCGGCGCATGTGCCCTCCTCGGACGAACCGATTGGAATGCTGCTCATTTGGACAGATGCGAGTTGAAAATGGCTCCCGATAAACACGATCTCGCCGCCGCCCTTAACCAGGGAACGGGCATCGCGCGGAATCTTGCACGAAAAGAATTGTGTTTTTTTAAAAACCCGGCCGCAGTGGATGCTGCCAAACCGGCGCGCCACAGGGCTTCTCTAGTCCCTTAGTCCCTCAGTCCCTTAGTCCCTTAGTCCCTTGGTCGCTCAGTCCCCGGTCTCTTATCCTCCCGCCAGCTTCTTCAGCTGCGCCAGGTGGTTCAGGTCGTGGCCGGCCATGGTCTCCACTAGCGTGAGGAAGGTCATGGTTCCGCGTTCGGGGTGCGTGACGGGCCGCTTTGCCGCGCGCGGCAGAGCTCCGCCGATGAGGCGCAGATTCCAGGCGCGGCTCGCCGAAAACGCGTTCAGCGCCTCACCCGCCTTTACGCCAGGATAGGTGGACGCCCACTTGTCCTGATCGAAGGGCTGAATGACCGGCGCATCTTCAGCCAGCGTCTGCCGCAGTCGGAACGCGAAGACCAGTTCGCAGTCTGCCAAATGCGCCACGATCTCGGCGGGGCTCCACTTGCCCGGCGCGCGAGACAAGGTAGCCTTCTCCGCACCGATCGACTGAATCACCCGTCCCACTTCCACCGGCGTTGCCGCCAGAATGGTATCCAGCGCGCGACCATCGAGAAACTTCTCATAAGGATTGAGTTCACTCATTGTTTTTGCTCCGCAAAAAACTTCCAGCTCTCCGCTCAAACTCCGCTGTTCACTCTTTCACTTCTTCACTCATTCACTTCTTCACTGCTCCACTCACTTCTTCACTGTTCCACTCACTTCTTCACTGATTCAAAGGTACTGGTCCACCATCCGCATCCAGGTGGGCCAGTCGTGCGCGTTGTACGAGTCCCACACAAACAGCTTATGCGGAATGCCCTTGGCGCTCATCACGGCGTCAAGCCGCTGATTCTGTCCCAGGCACTGGTCATCCCAGCCGGTGGCCAGCACGTAGCTGGAGCGCCGGTAATGGTCGAAGAACCAGGGATCGCCGAGGTTGGGAAGAAAATCGAGCGGCTGGTTGAAGTAGCAATCCTGGTCGTAGTAGCCGCCGAGAAAATTGCGCAGATCGAATGCGCCGCTCATCGAAAGAAATCCGGTAAACACGTCGGGATGCTTCAGCGCCACGTTGACCGCGTGGAACCCGCCAAAGCTGCAGCCCAGCGAGACGAGGTGCCAGTCGCGATTCTTCTGGCGAACCAGCGGCACCACCTCATGAATCAGGTAGTCGTCGTATTGCACATGGCGAGCAATTCGCCAGCGCGGCGGCACCTGCTTGTTGTACCAGCTCTCGCTGTCCACTGCATCCACGCAATAGACCTGCACCTCGCCGGCATCGATCTTCCCCGCCAGCGCGCCGATCATGCCCCGGTCTTCAAACTCGTAGAACTTTCCGCCGGAGGTGGGAAACACCATCACCGGCAGCCCCGCGTGGCCAAACACCAGCAGCTCCATATCCCTGCCCAGCCGCGGCGACCACCACTTGTGATACTCCCGATTCATGCTTTCTCCAGTCGTGCCTGTCCACTGCCCACTGTTCCCCGTCCGCTCTTTTGGAGAACCGCCGATTTCTTGATACTGTAACAGCCTGGGTTGCTGTTTTTCCCGCCGGTCTCGCCACGCGAGCCAACAGATGAGCCGATATGCGCTAAAGGACTGCAAGTATTGAATCTGGACCACCATCAGCCTGACGAGAATCCCTGGGCCAACCTGCCCAAGGGCCTGCTTTCCTCAGGCACCGACACGCCTCACCCGCGTCTGCGCCTCCATCGCGGCTTTCCCAGCCATTACCTGCCCGACAAGCGCGACCTGATCGTCTATCTCCCACCCGGCTACGAGGAGCAGCCGGAACGCAGCTACCCCGTGCTCTACATGCAGGATGGGCAGAATCTCTTCGATCCGCGCACCTCGTTCATCCCTGGCCGCACATGGGAGGTGCGCGAGCATGCCGACGCAGCCATTGAGGCCGGCGAGGTTGAGCCGCTGATCATCGTGGGCATCTACAACACCGGCGACCGGCGGCTGGCCGAATACACACCTGACCGCGATCCAGTTCGCGACTGGCCCGGGGGCAGCGGCGAAGCTTCGCAATACGGACTTACGCTGACGCGCGAGATCCTGCCCTGGATCGCCACGCAATACCGCGTGCGCACGGACCGCGAGTCGACCGGTCTGGGCGGTTCTTCGCTCGGCGGCCTGGTCTCACTGTATCTCGGCCTGCGCTACGCCACATGGTTTGGCAAACTCGCCGCGCTCTCGCCCAGCGTGTGGTGGAACCGCAAAAGCATTCTCGGCTATCTCAACGAGCGCGCGCCGGAGATATGGGACCGTCCCAAACTCTGGCTCGACGTTGGCGACCACGAGGGCCGCCGCACCTTGCACGACGTGGAGCACCTCAATCGCCGATTAAAGGCCAACCACTGGCGTCCCGGCGAAACACTGCACTTTGAGAAAATCCACGGCGGCACGCACGATGAGGCCAGCTGGTCCCGACGCGTGCGCCCCATGCTGAAATTTCTTTTCCCCGGAAGGTAGAACGCCGCGACAGAAGCGCCATTTTCCCTTCACCATGTTGGCTGGCCGTAGTGGCAGCGAGGGCGAGAAAGTGGTTATCGAGAGCACTCTCTGGCCTCGATCCACCAGCATTCGCTCCTGGGTCAAGGGTTTCGTCCAGTTATTATCTGTCTACAAGTTTGGATTGAGCGTCTTTCGTTACGGAAGCAAAATTTCCCAATCGCTCTTCGAGTGGAGTCAGCCATGAACACGCTGCTTCAGGATGTTCGCTACGCATGCCGCACGCTGCTCAAATCGCCTGGCTTTGCGGCCATTGCCATCCTCACGCTAGCCCTCGGCATCGGCGCCAACACCGCGCTGTTTTCGGTGGTCAACGGCGTACTTCTCAATCCGCTGCCCTATCCTCACTCCGCCCAACTCATCGCCATTTACGAAAAGAACGCCGGGACCAGCCAGGCTCCAATCAATTACCTCAACTTCCTCGACTGGGAACGCGAAACCAAGACCTTCTCGTCGATGGGCATTTACCGCCACCAGGATTACAACTTCACCGGCTCAGGTCATGCCGAACGGGTCACCGGCAACATGGTCTCCGCGGGCTTCTTCACCGCTCTCGGTACCACTCCCGTTCTCGGCCGCACCTTCAATGCTCACGACGACGTGGTGGGCGCAGCGCCGGTGGTGATCCTCGGCGGAGGCTTCTGGCAGCGCAGATTTGGCTCGTCGCCCGCCATCCTCGGCAAAGCGATCGATCTCAATGGGACCGCCCGCACCATCATCGGCATCGTCCCTGCGAGCTTTGCTTTCTATGGACACGACCGCGATGTTTATACGCCGATTGGGCAGTTGAACGATCCATCCTTTCGCGATCGCCGCATCGACCTGAGCGCCCATGCGGTCGGACGCCTCAAGCCGGGCGTCACGCTCGCGCAGGCCAGAACCGACATGGACGCCATTGCGCATGAGCTTGCCCAGAACTATCCCGAAGCCGACAAGGACGTTGGCGTCACGCTGGTTTCAATGAAAGAAGACATCGTCGGGAACGTGCAGCCATTCCTGCTGGTGCTTCTGGCCGCCGTCGGTTTTCTGCTGCTGATTGCATGCGCCAATGTTGCCAGCCTGCTGTTGGCACGCTCAATGAGAAAGTCGAGCGAGTATGCGATTCGAGCGGCGCTCGGTGCGAGCCCTTTCCGGGTGGCGCGTCAGATTCTGACCGAGAGCTTTCTTCTTGCAGGTTTGGGCTGCGCATTGGGACTGGCGCTCGCGTTCTCGGGCACCAGAGCGGTGATCCGCCTGCTGCCCGGAGCCGTGCCACGCGCCAGTGAAGTCGCGCTCGACGGACGCGTGCTGCTTTTCACAGTTGCAGTTTCGCTCTTTGCGGGGATCGTCTTCGGCCTGGCTCCAGCGCTCAGGATTTCCCGCGTAAGTCTCCAAGACGTCCTGAAGAAAACCGGGCGCGGATCAAGCGGCGCAAGGCATCGCCTGCAAGGAATCTTCGTGGCTGCGGAAGTGGCAATGGCCTTTGTTCTGCTGGTTGGCGCAGGATTGATGATCCGCAGCCTTGGCGCGCTATGGCGCGTGAATCCCGGCTACATTCCGAGCCACGCCATCACATTCAACCTGTCCATGCCCGCATCCGCAAAGACGACCGCCGCGGAGACCCGCGAGCGGCTGCGCCACTTCGACGCGCAGATGCTCACAATTCCCGGTGTCAAAGCGGTCTCGGTCACACTCGGCTCGCGGCCCATGATCCATGATTCCGAGTTGCCGTTCTGGATTGAGGGCGAGCCAAAGCCGGCCAACGACAACGATATGCACCAGGCGATGTTCTACCTGGTCGAAGCCGGCTTTCAGCCGGCGATGGGGATCACGCTTGAACGCGGCCGCTTCGTCTCGCCGCAGGACGACGAGAATGCGCCTGTCGTCGTCGACATCGACGATACCTTCGCGCGCTCCTATTTCCCGAACGTCAACCCCATTGGCAAACACATCCACCTGACACAATTCGATGTTGAGGCAGAGATCATCGGCGTGGTTGGCCACATCAAACAGTGGGGGCCGGGCGCTGCACCGAAGTCGGCGGTTGAAGCGCAGTTCTTTTACCCCTTCATGCAACTGCCACCGAAGATCATGCCGCTGGTTGCCGATTCCGTGGCCGTTGTGTTGCGCACCGAAGGCGAGCCAGGTGCGGTGATGGAGCCAGTTCGCCGCGCGGTGGAGCAAATTGATCCCGGCGAAATCATCTACAGCGTGGAGACGATGAATGAAGTCATCAACAACTCGTTTGCCGCGCGACGCCTGTCGATGATTCTGCTTGGCGTATTTGCTTCGCTGGCGCTGGTGCTTTCCTGCGTGGGGATCTACGGTGTCATCTCCTATTTGGTGGGCGAGCGCACGCATGAGATCGGAGTGCGCATGGCACTGGGCGCGCGGCGGAGCGATGTTCTGCGCCTGGTGCTAGGAGAGGGAGTGAAGATGGCGCTGGTTGGGGTCGTCATCGGAATTGCGTCCGCTCTCGCACTCACGCGCCTGATGAGCAACCAGATCTTTGGCGTCACGGCGCATGATCCGCTGACCTTCGCCGGGGTCGCACTTGTGCTGCTCATGGTCGCCATCGCTGCGTGCTACATCCCCGCGCGCCGCGCCACGCAGGTAGATCCGATCGTCGCGCTGCACTACGAGTAACTTATCCAGGCAGTGCTCCAATGCGAGCCTCCCGCGAGCGTCTGCCGCACCGCAGGCGCCGAACGGCTGCTGCACCGCGGGTGCTGATATCCTTCCTTGCATGCGGCTGCGAATCGCTTCCCTTCTGTCCCTGCTGGCACTGCTGTTCACCGTTTATCCGCTCCAGGCACGGGTTGTCCGCGTGGAGGTTGCCACGCGCACCGACGTCCTGGACGGCAAAGCATTTGGCGACGCGGGCGCGTACGAGCGTATCACCGGCCGCGTCTACTTTTCGCTTCCCGTCGCGAACAACCACAACAAGCAAATCGTCGATCTGGCGAATGCGGTCAATCTTAAAGATGGCGAAGTCGAGTTTTCGGCCGATTTCATCGCTGTACGCCCCAAAGACGCAATCAAATCCAACGGCAGCATGATTCTCGAAGTGCCCAACCGCGGCCACGGACGCATCATCTCGCTCGTCGACGGCGGCGACTGGAACTTCGCGCACAGCGCCGGCGACGCGTGGCTGCTGCGCAACGGCTTCACCATCGTGACGCTTGGCTGGCAGTGGGATGCGACCGGCGCGGGCGCGCTGCGGTTCTTCGCGCCCATCGCAAAAGACCACGGCAACACCATCACCGGCCTTTTGCGCGGCGATCTGATGCCCTCCAAAGTGCTGCCTGAGATCCCGCTCGGCCACTTGATGGGTGCTTCAATCGGCGGCGCCGAGTATCAGGTTTCCAACCCCAACGATCCCCGCAACGTCCTCACCGTGCGCGACTCCCGCGACGCTGCGCGCACCATGATTCCGCGCTCCCAATGGCAGTTCGTCCACACGTTTGACGCCAAACTTACTCCAAGCGACCGCTTCATGATCCATCTGAACGGCGGCTTCCAGCCCGGCAGAATTTATGAATATGTCTATGTAGTCGCCGACCCCGTCGTCGCCGGAGGAGGCTTCGCCGCCATTCGCGACTTCGCCTCCTACGCCAAGCACGCGCCAGACGCCATTACGCCCGCGCAGCGCGTCTACGGCCAGGGCATCTCGCAGAACGGGCGATTCCTGCGCGATTTTCTCTACCAGGGATTTAATGCCGACGAAGACGGCCGCATCGCCCTCGACGGGGTGTTGGCGCATGTTGCCGGAGCGGGCCGCGGCAGCTTCAACTACCGTTTTGCCCAGCCTTCGCGCGATGCGCAGCCGACCTCTTCCATCGACTTCCCCACGGACATCTTTCCCTTCACCGACCAGCCGGAAAAGGATCCCGTCACCGGCGAAACCGCCGGCCTTCTCGACCGAGCTACGGCGGAAAAAGTCGTCCCCAAGATCTTTTTCTCGAACACGTCGTACGAGTACTGGGGCCGCGCCGCGGCTCTCATCAGCATCACCGCGGACGGCAAGCACGACGCCAAGCTCTCTGACAACGTCCGCATCTATCACTTCACGGGGTTGCAACATTTTTCAGGGCCCTTCCCGCCAGAAAAAGGCTGGGGAGACCTGCTCGGCCAGCAGCCGCAATCGCCGCTGCCTGTCAGGTACTTCTGGCGTGCCATGATCGCCAACATGGACGCGTGGGTGCGCAGCGACACACCTCCGCCGCCCAGCAGCTATCCAAAAATTGCCGACGGCAATCTCGTCCCGCTCAGTGCCTACGCGCTGCCCGCCATCCCGGGTCTCAACAGGGCGCATGCCGCCGAGGATCGGCAAGCCCTTCCCGGTGCTCGTCCCGCAAGTCGACGCCGACGGCAATGAGCGCGACGGAGTGCGTCTGCCGGAGTATGCCGCGCCTCTGGCAACCTACGTAGGCTGGAACCTCCGGGATCCGTCAATTGGAGCGCCGGATCAGCGCGTGGCTTTCGAGGCGTCGTTTCTGCCGTTTCCGAAGACCGCCGCCGATCGGGCTAAAACGGGCGACCCGCGCAAGTCTATTGCCGAGCGGTATGCGGATCGCGCTGATTATTTGGCTCGGTATAGCCGCGCGCTGGACGAGTTGGTGAAGGAGCGCTGGATTCTTGAGGAAGACCGCGCGGCTGTGCTGGCTCGAGGGGAGGCGGAATGGGACGAGGCAGCAAAGTAGGGTCAATCGGAGCGAGGGAATATGGCAGCCATGACGCGCCGGCCCACATCCCGATGGACGCAGGCCGGTATAGCCATTCTCGGCGCGACTCTTCTCGCCGTTATCGCCTTCAAAATCACGGCGAACCATCAATTTGACTGTTACGCCAGGACCTATCCCCATGATGGACAGGATGGATTAGGCGCATTCATGGACGGGCTCTACGTTGGTTCCGCTACGGAATTGATTGGATTTGTTCTCATCTTCGGTATTCAGGTAGCTTTTGTTTCACGAGAGCCCTTTTTCGGCGATACTTAATTGTTGTGTCTTGTGTGGCTGGACGCACCCGTCCGGCCGTTTATTTGGGCTTGTGCGCCTTTGAAACAACGCCGCCGGCCGAAAAGACCTTTAAAGACAACAGCAGAGCACTGGATTTTGAAAGGAACCGTATCGCCGTGGTGATGATTCGTTTGGCGCGCTTTGGCGCCCGCAAGCAACCCTACTACCGTATTGTGGCCATTGAGAAGGACCGCGCCCGCAACGGCCGCTCCATCGAGGTCGTCGGCACCTACAACCCCCGCACCAACCCGGCCACGGTGGACCTGAAGCACGAGCGCGTCGCCTACTGGCGGAGCGTCGGCGCCCAGTTCTCGCCCATCGTCGAGAAGCTGGTGAAGAATCACCCGGCCCCGGCCGCGGTGGAAGCCCCCGTAGAAGCCTGATTTCCCGCCGCTCTCTGATCCAGACGAACCCCGGCGGGACAGTGTCACAGGTTCCCGCCCACACACTTGCTGACGGCAGCACCTGTGTGCTGATACTATTCAGCGCACCGAATCAGGTTGTTAATCCTCGGGTCGCTAATTTCGGGATCCAATCCGGTCAGGGGCACGAACATGACCCAACACGACATGGTCGCAGTGGAAGAATTGGTCCGCGAAATTGCACGGGCCTTGGTGGATGAGCCGGCAGCCGTTCAAGTGGAATCCGTGGGTCGCGACGAGAGCACGGTTCTCAAGCTGCGCGTAGCCCCGCAGGACGTGGGTAAAGTGATCGGCAAGCAGGGGCGCACCGCGCGCTCCGTGCGCACCATTCTGGGCGCCGTCAGCATGAAGCTGCACCACCGCTACACGCTGGACATCCTGGAAGAGGACGACGAAGGCTAGGTGGCCGCTACCCTTCGGCTTGGCTGCCCAGCTCGACAAGTAAGACAGCACAGCCGAAACAGCGCCGCCAGGACAGCCAGGATCGTGGAAATGACTCTTCCGGAAACGTCCACAGAATGGGTATGGCTGGCCCGTATTCGCCATCCCCAGGGCCGCAAAGGCGAAGTCTTCGCCGACATCCTTACCGATTTTCCTGAAAAATTTTCCGATCGCCGCCGCCTTTGGCTGCTTTCTGAGCGCTCGCCCGCCGCGCCGCCGCGTGAAGTGGAACTGACCAACCACTGGCTGCACAAGGGCGGCATCGTCCTGCATTTCGTCCAGTCCGATTCCATCTCAACGGCCGAACCACTGCAGGGATTGATTGTCGCCGTTCCGTTGGCTGAACGCGCGCCGCTGGCCGAGGACGAGGTGTATATCGCCGACCTGGTGGGCTGCACGCTGATCGATGTTGCCGGCCCGGCGCCCATCTCAGTGGGCCAGATTGAGGACGTTGACCGGACCGCCGGTCCGGTGGCGCTGCTGGTGGTGAACCGGCCCGGCTCCGAGGATGAGATTCTAGTTCCCTTCGCCAAGAGCTACCTGCGGCGAATCGATCTGGCGGGCAAACGTATAGAGATGGCGCTGCCTGAGGGGCTTATCGATCTGAACACCGCCGGAAAGAGCTGATCGAATCGCCCGCCAAGCTTCGCGCCCCATCCATGCCGTCATTCTGAGCGGAGCTTAGCGCAGTCGAAGAACCTGCCTGTTGCAATTTCTGGCGAATGAGAGGAAGGCAGGACTCCAATGCGAGCTTCGGGCGAGCGTCTGGTCAATGCAATGGTGCGAGCCTCCCGCGAGCTGCTGCTCCATGCAATGGCTCCATGCAATCGCTTACTGAAACGCCAGCGGCTTCCAAGCTCCATTTTCCTTCAACGCAAGCTGCAATGGCCTCGGCGGCCCTTTTGGTGGAATCGTGACCTCGATCCACAACTCCTGCCCCGCCTTCACAGGTGTCGGGCTCACGGCATGCTCGGCAATGTAGAAATCAACCGGCTGCTCCAGCCGCAGGTTGTCGCACGTGGACCCCGGCGACGCCATCACCCGCTGCCCCGTCGACGCGTCTTTCCACTCCGGCAGCTTGATCGCCTTCAGCGTGTTCCCTTCCACCTTGAGCTCGGCTGAAAATCCAAACTGATCCGGCGCCTGAATTGAGTACTGTTTCCCTGTCGGCATGCCGTTCGCGTCATGCGGCATCCTGGCCTCCTTGGCCGAGGGCAGCGTGCTCTGGCAACCATCCACCACCAGTTGCACGCTCAGGTAGCGGCCGCGCATGAGCAACTCGGGATCGTAGGCCGTGGTCCGCGTCCACACCCGCGGGCAGGTCCAGCGCTGGTAAAGATATTTGGCCGCAATGGAAGACACCAGCGCCAGCTGAATCACCAGCAGCGCCAGCGAAGCTCCGGACAAGTTCGCCTTTCCCAGCTTCATTTCGCCTCCTCAATTTCGGCAGCATCGTGCCCCATGTGCGCGATCAGCCCGCGCCGCATCTTTTCGAGCGCCCATCCGCCGGCCAGAAACAGAATGCCCAGCCCGATCAGTCCCAGCGCCCGGCCCATCTTGTCCAAGAGATCGCTGAAGTAGAACCACGCCACTGTGATCGCAAAGCCCACAATGCCCAGGTTCACGAGGGCCTTTGAGGACTGGCGCACGCCCCACCAGATGATGAACACGCAGAAGGCCGCCACCAGCGCATGCGCCAGCAGATTGGGGGTGCTGTACGTGTATGCGTTGTGGTAGTTGCCGTAGTCATAACGCTGGATTCGCAGGCGCATGCACCAAGGCAATGCGATTGAGAAGGCAATTGCCACTGCGACCGGCGCCAGGCTTTTACGCAGCTTGATCAGCGCAAGCAGCAGCGGCAACACGGCAACATCGATCCAAGCCCAAACCTGCAGTGAAAAGGAAAGGAATGTCTGCGTTCCCGACCACGAGTTCCAGCTCTCCAGCGTGATGACCACGCCAACCAGGCAGCCAATCGCCGCCAAGGCAAACAGAATGCCCTGCGCGACCTTGCGTTTCGAGCCGAGAAACACGGTGAGATAGAGAACCGCCCAGGCGATCAGGAAACGGCCCAGAAAGACATCCTGCCCTATATGGTTTTGGGTGGCGTAGCAAAGCTCGCAGAATATCCACGCCGGAAACAGCAGCAGCGTCAGCGTCTGCTGCGCCTCGTCCTGCAAGAGCGCCCAGCCCGCCAGCGCCGCAATGGCCCACAGGAGAATTGCCGCCGGCCAGTGCTCCTGGATGTTGAAGATCTGGCCTACCAAGGCGATTGCGGCCCCAGTAGCAACGGTGCCCACCGCGTGCAGCGCTGTTGAAAGGCCGCGATAACTGGCGCGCGCCAGGCCGCCGCCCAGGTGGAAGACGGCCACCATGGCCATCACAAGTGCATAGCGCGGCCCGGGCCCCATCTCGTCCCAGTGCGCTGAGACAAACAGCACCACGCCGCAGGCCAGCAGAATGGCGCCAAGAATCAGCGCGACCAGTCCCTGCCAGCCGATGCGCCTGGACCCTTCGCCGGCTGAACCGGTCTGGCCATGGGCTCGCTCAAGCTCGTACGCGCGGATGCGGCCAGCGGCCTCCGCATCCAGGACACCGGCCGATTGCCAGCGTTTCAGCAGCGATTCAAAGTCAGCCATGGCAGTTGGCACACATTAGAGCACAAACCAAGCGCAACGCGGTGTGATGAAAGATCTCAGAGCCGTTTTTCGACGGCTCGCCATCATCGACACCCGCCAGGGCGGAGAGTAATATTCCCCAATGATTCGCGCACAACGTCTCGTCTTCATTTTGCTCGCTCTGTTTGCGCTTCCCTTCTTCGTTGCCGCCCAGGATTCACCCGTTGACTACGCCACCTTGCTGGCGAAGCTGAAGGCCGGCGACACCAACATCGATTACGGCCGGCTCCGCCTCAGTTACGTGGATTCCCCTGAGTACAAGCAGGCCAAGGATGTTTCGAAATCCGAGAAGGCAATGATCCCGGCAATCAACGCCAAGGAGTACAAAGAAGCCTTGAAGGATGCCGAGGTCGTGCTGGCGAATGACTACGTCAACATGGATGCGCACTTCGTTGCCTTCATCGCGAATCGTGAGTTGGGCGCTACCGACAAGGCGGATTTTCACAGAACCGTCTTTCGCGGCCTGGTGGACTCAATCATTCATCCGGGAGACGGCAAGTCCACTGAGAAGGCATGGGTCGTAATCAACGTTGACGAGGAGTATGTCATCCTGCGCGTGCTGGGATTCAGGCCGTCTGGGCAGAGCCTGATCAACAAAGATGGCCATTCCTACGACGAAATGAAAGTCAAGAATGTTGAAGACGGAACAGAACAGACCTTCTACTTCAATGTCGATATTTCGATGAAGCATTTTGGGGTCTGAGGCGCGCCGGCCTCAATCCGCTCAAAAGTGGGCGCCTTGTAGGATCATTAGGTATGCGCTTCGAGATCGTCACCATCTTCCCCGGCTTCTTTGCGAGCATCTTCGAGAACGGCATCCTGCGCCGTGCGCTCGCCGAGGGCCTGGTTGAGGTGGGCATCCACGATCTGCGCACGTTTACCCACGACCGTCACCGCACCGTGGACGATCGCCCGTTTGGCGGCGGCGAAGGGATGGTACTTAAGCCTCAGCCCATCGCGGAAGCGCTGGCGTCGATGGGAATCGAACCGAAAGCTGAACGCGTGCGGGCCGACACTGCACCAGCGAAAGTGGTACTGCTCTCCGCGCAGGGACGGCCGTTCACCCAGGCTCTGGCTCGCGAAATTGCTGCGCTCGATCGCGTGGTGTTGATCTGCGGGCGCTATGAGGGCGTGGACGAGCGCATCAACGAGCTCTACTGCGACATGGAACTCTCAATCGGCGATTATGTGCTCTCGGGTGGCGAACTTGCTGCCGCCGTGGTGATCGACGCGGCCATGCGGCTGCTGCCTGGGGTTCTGGGAAATGAGGCCAGCAGCGAGTTTGAGAGCTTTGGGGTTTCAGACGCGGAGATCGCCACGGATGAGGAAGGCGTTCCCCGCTCGCAGCACGGAGCCGGCGGCCTGCTGGATTACCCGCATTACACGCGGCCGGCGGAGTTTGCCGGATTGAAGGTGCCGGAACCCCTGCTGAACGGCGACCACCAGGCAATCCGCCACTGGCGCCGCGAACAGCAGTTGCGCAAAACAATGGCCAACCGCCCCGATCTGCTGGAGCAGGCGAAACGCTCCGGAGCCTTGAGCCGCAAAGATCTGGAATTCCTTGAACAACTCCGGTAACACACGCGCAACGCGGGTAACCCGCTGACTTGCTAACCCGCTAACTTGCTGACTCGCTCTATTTGAACGGCTGCACCGGCGCCGGCTGCTCCGCGCTGACCTGGCCCACGGCAACTGCCGCGACGAAGAAATTCTCCCCGCGGGTCGGGTTGCCGGCCAAACGCCGCATCATGGCCAACTGGCCCACATGCGTCAGAGCGTCGGACACCGGTCCCTGCATCAGCCCTTCAAGCGACGCATGCACCGGCTCGGCGGAGGCCAGGTACGTGTCAAAGGCGCCGAGGGACGCAAAAAACCGCGCCTGCTCGTCGGGCCAGGGCAGCGGCTTGGAGAAATGCCAGCGTTCCTGGCCTTTGGCGGCGCTCAGCGCCCAGTCAAACAGGTCGCCCATGTGGGCGAGGATTTCGACGGGGCGCCGTCCAGCGCCGTCAAAATCCGCAAAACTCTCCGGCGCGCCGTTGAGCGCTCGCGCCGCCCGATAAGCCAAAGTGGCCACGGTATGTCGCAGCAATTCCCGTTTCTCGTCCATAATCGGAAACTATAGCGCAAAGCGGCCCTTCCGGTGCTCGAAATTAGGCGCGAAAACCCGATCTCTGCTAAACTAAAAGTTCTGAGTTCAAACGCAGGAAAAGCCTATGTCCATTCATCCCGTAATGCAGCGCCTGGCCGACAAGCTCCAGCGCACCGACCTTCCCGCTTTCGTGCCCGGCGACCAGATTCGCGTCCAGGTAAAGATCAAGGAAGGCGACAAAGAACGCCTCCAGGCCTTTGAAGGCCTGGTCATCGCCATCAACCGCGGCCCCCAGGGCACCTTTACCGTTCGCAAAATGAGCTTTGGACAGGGCGTGGAGCGCATCTTCCCCTTCAATTCCAAGGTCATTGACAAGATTGAGAAGGTTCGCAGCTACCGCGTCCGCCGCGCCAAGCTGTTCTACATCCGTGGACTGCGCGGCAAAGCCGCCCGTCTCAAGGAAGTGGATCGCGTCACCGGTAAGGTCCGCGGCTAAACCCGCCCAACCCAGATTCCATCAAGCCCCCGGCTCCCTCAGCCGGGGGTTTTGCTTTTGTGGCGCACAGGTCAAGCCAGAATTCATATACTGTCTCCATGGCACCGTCCCCAGGTTGCAGCTTCGCTCTCGAGGAAGCCGCTCGCCGCGCCGGCGCTCTGCGCATCGCCGGCCTCGACGAAGTGGGCCGCGGGCCGCTCTTCGGCCCAGTGGTCGCCGCCGCCGTCATTCTTCCCAAAGGCTGCCGTCTCCCCGGCCTCACCGACTCCAAATTGCTCTCCGAAAAAAAGCGCAACGAGCTCGAGCCGGAGATTCGAGCCAACGCCATCGCGTGGGCCATCGCGTCGGTCGACGCAGAGACCATCGACCGCATCAACATCCGGCAGGCCTCGCTGCTGGCCATGCGCCTGGCGGTGGAGCGGCTTGCCCTCACGCCCGACTACCTGCTCATTGACGGCCGCGACCAGATCGACTGGCCATGCGCGCAGCAATCCGTCATTCACGGCGACTCCACCAGCCGCTCCATTGCAGCCGCCTCTGTCCTGGCCAAGGTGCACCGCGACCGCCTGCTGGTCGAGTTCGACGGCCAGTTTCCCGGTTACGGCCTGGCCAGCCACAAAGGCTACGGCTCCCGCGAGCATCTGGACGCCTTAGCCCGCCTCGGCCCCACCCCGCTTCACCGCCGCAGCTTCAGCCCCGTCTCGCAGACGGCGTTGCAATTCCCCGCAAACTGATTTTTCATCAGGAGGCGTGTTTTTGGCCCATCTTCGTTGCCTGCCGGCTCTGTACTTTGCCCTCCTGCTTCTCGCAGGCTGCAACAACTTCCAGCACAAGAAACCTGACGCCACCAAGGGTGTCGTCACCGGCATCGTGCTTTGCGCCGACACCGGCAAACCCGCCCGCTTCGCCACCGTAACCCTCACATCCGCGCCCAGGCCCGGCGAAAAGCTGGACGACGAAGCTCCGCTGCCCGCTGCCGAAACCACCATCACCGATCTCGATGGCCGCTTTCGCCTTGAGGCCGTTCAGCCCGGACACTACTATGCCTTCGCAACCCTCGAAGGCTATCTCGACCCCACGCTCGCCTTCGATCCCGACAAGCTGAAGTCTCTCTCCGCCGGCTGGGAACAGCGCCGCTACGCCATCGACCGGTGGAAGGTCCACCTCGCCGAGGTCACCGTCGCCGTGCACAAAACTGCCGACATTTCAATCGAGATCGAGCGCGGCGCGGAGATCGCAGGAGCCGTCACCTTTGACGACGGGTCACCCGCAATCGGCATGCATTTTCAAGTTTTCCGCAAGTCGGACAAAGGGGACATGACCACCGTCGGCCTCGCGCTCATGGATACCTGGACCCTCCACACGCTCAGCGACGGCCATGGCCGCTATGCAATCACGAATCTACCCGCGGGAGAGTACGCCGTCTGCACCCTGATGCCCGCCGCCGCAGAGGATTCTGCGCCCCGCGTCTGCCTCGGCAACACCTTCCGCAAAAAGGAATCGAAGACTGTGAAAGTTGGGTCCGGCGAGATAGCGAACGGAACCGACATCGAGATTCCCCTCTCCGGCCTGCACACCGTCTCTGGAACCGTCTCCGCGCTCGCCGATGGTCATCCGCTCAACCACGCAACCCTCCGCCTGCTTTACGCCGACGACCGCGAAGGCGTCCGCGAAACCGCCCTCCTTGAGGATGGAAGCTTTTCCTTCGAAGATGTGCCCGAGGGCAAATACATTCTGGCTGTCACCGGTGCGATGGACGCGGTGCAGAAGACGTCGGAGTCTGGCTCCGGCGTCGATGCTGCCTCAGCGAAAAACCTCGACGACATCCACTACGCCGACAAGGAGATTCCGCTCCTCGTCATGGGCGAGCTGGCAGACGTGAATCTGGCTGTCTCCGCAGCTTCTGCCACAAGCTCCACACCACCCGCGCCGCCAGCAACACCGCCAGCACCACAGTGAGCCGCAGCGGGCTGAGCACCCCGGTCTTCACCTGCCACCAGTAGTGAATCGCGCCGCAGATCGCCGCCACATACACCAGCTTGTGCAGCCGGTTCCAGTTCTTCCCGCCCAGCTTGCGAATCGCCCAGTTGGTCGACGTCAGCGCCAGCGGCAGCAGCAGCAGCCACGCCGCCACGCCCACCGTGATGAACTTGCGCTTGGCAATATCGTTCAACATCGCATTCACGTCGAAGGCAGAATAAAGCGCGACATAAATGAGCATGTGCACCGTGCCGTAGAAGAATGCAAACAGCCCCAGCAGCCG
>JBEKDE010000097.1:0-18305 GCA_050014515.1 Occallatibacter sp. | reverse complement strand
CGGGGAAGGTGACGTAGTCGATGGCGAAGTAAAGGCTGTCAGTGCGGATCTTGCCTTCATTGGTGACGCTGATGCGGGCCGAACGGGAAAACGGCATTTGGAAGTAGGCGTTAAGAGCCTTGATGGATGCAACAGCGGTGAGCGCCGACTGGTAGGTAAAGTACTCGCCGAGGCCGAGGCCGAAGAAGTCGCCGATGGGCACTTCGACGGAGGGCGCTGGTTCGCCGTCCCACCAGGCGCGCAGGACGAGGTTCTTCAGGTGCATGGGATCGGGCGAACTGATGGTGAACCAGATATGCGTAACCACTCCCGCGCCGTCGAATTCAAGCAGCTTCGCGGTTTGGCCCGGCTCGACGGGAACTGCGTCGTCGTTGCCGCCGGTGCGATCCCAGCTTGAGGAGCGGCGGGTTTTGTAGCTGCGCAGGCGGGCGAGATCGAGAAGCTCTTCGGGGGCGGCGGTTTCAGGTGATGGACTGGCCTCAGCAGATGGCACATTGAACCCGATCAGCGCGGCAGCGGAGGCGCCGGTGGCCATGGCGCCGAGCAACTTGCGGCGGGTGCGAAGGCCTTCATCGTTATTCAAAGGGGACATAGAGCGGCTCTCCTTGTGCCGGGGTTGAAAGGGAGTTGTAGCCGCGTGCGCCGGGGGTTGTCAAGGCACCTTGCGGTGCGGCAGACGGCACCTTGCGGTGCGGCAGACGGCACCTGCGGTGCGGCAGCCGCTCGGCATTTGCCATGCAGGCAGCCGCTCGCTGTTCGCTCGCACGGGCTTTGTTGCTTTCCTGTCCTTTCGCCAGGAAAAAGGCGAAAGGATTGGACGCGGAGATTTATCCCGGTGTTAGTTTGAAATCGTCCGTGCATGCGGTATGTCATTTTCTGCGCTCCTTATTTTTTGCGTTCCCGGAGGTTGTGGCTGTCGGCCGCTTTAAGGGTCATGCCGTACAGGGTCTTGAATTGTTCAATTTCCTTCAGCGTTTGCGGGGTAAATGGCGCCTTGCCTTCGAAGGCGTGAAGGACGATTCCTTCCAGGAGATCGCCGAGGGTCATATCTTTCTGCTCGGCTATGGCTTTGAGAACTTTCAACATGTGTTTTTCCAGCCGGACGCCGGTCTGGACGCGCTCAACAACGATGGGTTCGCGATTCTGCTGTTCCGGTGACATTGCCTGCTCCTCCTACATTGGTACAAATGTACCAAGATAATACAATCGCGTCAATAGGAGCTGTGTTGCGCACATCGGATCCGCATCCTGTCGAGGTTCGCGCATTGTGGCGGACCCTGTTATGTTCATGGAGGAAATGAACATGACTCCTTCTTAGGAACCCGCGGTTATGTGGAAGCGCTGGCGAATCCGGATATTGCTGTTTCTGGCCGTCCTCGGCCCCGGTTTTATTACTGCCAACGTGGATAACGACTCGGGCGGCATCCTCACTTACTCACAGGCAGGCGCACAGTACGGCTATTCGCTGCTGTGGACCATGATTCCGATCACGCTTTCGCTGATCGTGGTGCAGGAGATGTGCGCCCGCATGGGCGTAGTGACCGGCAAGGGCTTGAGCGACCTGATCCGCGAGGAGTTTGGGCTGCGGCTGACGTTCCTGGTGATGGTGGCGCTGGTCTTGGTGAACTACACCAACGTGGTGACGGAGTTCATTGGAATCGCCGGATCTCTGCATCTGTTCAATGTCTCGAAGTTTATTTCCGTGCCGTTGTGCGCCGGTCTTGTCTGGTACATGGTGGTGCGCGGTACGTACAAGAGCACAGAGAAGATTTTTCTCATCGCTTCAGTGGTATACATCGCCTATATATTCGCCGGCGTGCTGTCGCAGCCGGACTGGCACGATGCGCTGAAGGCGACGGTGGTGTTGCCGCCGAACACAGTTTGGCGCGACAAGGCCTATATGTACATGGCAATCGGGGTGGTGGGCACGACGATTGCGCCGTGGATGCAGTTTTACCTGCAATCGTCGATTGTGGAGAAGGGTATTCGCGTGAAGGATTATGCGGCCTCGCGGCTGGACGTAATCATCGGCAGCTTCTTCACGGACATTGTGGCGTGGTTCATTGTGGTGGCCTGCGCGGCCACTCTGTACGTGCACGGGATGGGCGCGATCCAGTGGGCTTCGGACGCGGCGGAGGCAATGCGGCCGCTGGCGGGAAACTATGCCTTCATCCTGTTCGCGTTCGGATTGTTCAATGCATCGTTGTTTGCGGCGTCCATTTTGCCGCTGTCGACTGCGTACACGGTCTGCGAGGGGCTGGGGCTTGAGTCAGGCGTGGACAAGAGCTTCAAGGAAGCGCCGTTTTTTTATTGGCTCTACACGCTGCTGATTGTGGGCGGCGCGGTGACGGTGCTCATTCTGCCCGACGCGCAACTGGTGAATTACGCGGTGCTGTCGCAGGTGTTGAACGGCGTGCTGCTGCCGGTGGTGATCATTCTGATGCTGCTGCTGATCAATCGCACCGACCTGATGGGCGAGCATAAGAATTCGCGGCTGTGGAACTGGATTGCGTGGGGAACCAGCATTATTGTGATTGGGATGACGCTGGTGATGCTATGGGGGCTGATGCCGGGGCATTAGAAACTCCGTCCTGCGGGCCCGCTGCTACCTACAGTAACTTGCCGGCGGCGAGGTCGCGGATCAGTCCCCGGTCGGCGGCGAGGAAGTCGTAGGTGGGCAAATCTTCCAGGCGGACCCATTTGAACTGGTGGTAGATGCGGTTTTCGATTTCGCCGGAGAACTCGACGACCGAGAAGAACTGCAGATCGACAGCGCCGCCGTGGCGGTAGTTGTGGCGGACACGAGTAACGCGTGGACCAATGATGGCGCGGATGCCGAGCTCTTCTTCCAACTCGCGGACCAGGGCCTGTTCGGGGCTTTCGCCGGCTTCGATCTTGCCGCCGGGAAACTCCCATTGCAGCGCCATGGGCTGGTCTGGACGGCGCTGACCGATAAGAACTTCGCCGCCGCGCACGATAAGCGCAGCCGCTACAAGACGAAGGGCGGGTCCGGCTGGCCGGGTATCGGGAGTTGGCTGGGAGTCTTCCACCCCTCTAGTGTAAACGCATCAAAACAAATGCGAAATGCGCGGCGCGTTGTGCGTTGCGATGTGACGAAAAAATGACAATTGAAAGCGGTGAGTCGAGTTTCGCCGCAGCCTACCCTGGACACAAGATGAACGACGCATCCAAGGTGGAGCAGCGAAGCGGGAGCGCTATTCGCCGCCGACGCCGGTGTCGACGCCTTCGGCTGCACTGGGACGGAAGTAGCCCCAGCCGCGGCTTGCGGCGGCCTCAAGCAGTGCAGGGGAGGGATTCACCGGGAAGGCTTTGCGCGCGATGTCGAGCATGGCGAGGTCGTGGATGGAGTTGCCGAAGACGGCGTCGGGTGCGGACAGGCCTATGCGCTTGAGGGATGCGGCCTTGCCTTCGTCGGTGGGCACATCGACGATTTCGCTGGTGATGATGCCGTCGGCGACACGGACTTCAGCGGCCAGCACGCGATCTTCCGGAATGCCGAACGCGCGGACGCCTTCAGCGATGACCCACTTGTTGGTGGAGCTGACAGCCCAGAGGTCTACGCCGGCGTTGCGCAGCGTGGAGACAAGCGCGGCCAGTTCGGGGAAGATGCGGGCGCGCACAAACTCGCTGAAGTAGGTTGCAGCGGCTGCGCGCAGTTCCTGTTCGCGAAGGCCTGCATAGATCTGCACCATCTCGCCGCAGATCTGCAATTCGCTTACGTGGCCCTGGCGGTAGGCGCGATGGCGTGTGTCGATCCAGTCGCTGGTGGAGCGGGAAACGAGGCCCTGCTCGAGCGACCAGAGCATGAAGCCCAACCCTGCGTCGCCAGCCCACAGGGTTCCATCACAATCGAAAACGGCTACCTTGGGATTACTTTCGAGAACCAGCCTCGCAAACTCCTGGGCTGTCCATTGGGGGATTTCTATATGCGTCGGTGTCAATCGTTCCTCAATCATGCATGAAAATTCGTTCCAATTCTATTGTCCTCCAAAGCGGGGTGGGTTTGCACATCAAGGTTTGAAGTGGGGTCAAGGAATCATTGCAAACAATGGGGTTTTATGGGGTGATGAAGTTGATTCCTTGATGAACGAGGTTCGGTGAAGGACGCTGTGGCGGCGGGATGAGGATGCGCACGCCGATAATGAAGGGTGTGGATAACGGCCGCAATCTTACGCTTATCAGAGACTATAAGGCGTACCTGCGCGTGGAAAAGGGTTTGCGTCCTCTCACCTGCGAGGCTTACGAGGGGGATCTGAACTCCTTTTCCGAATTCATTGAGGGGCGGCACGGTGTTCTGCTGACGGCGTCGCAGCAGGATGTGGCCGCGTTCCTGGAGCATTTGCGCGATCACGGCATCGAATCGCGATCGGTTGCACGCAAGTTGAGCTGCCTGCGCGGATTCTACAAATGGCTGTTGCTCGATCGCAGGATCCATCACGATCCAACCATCAATATCGAATCGCCCAAGTCGTGGAAGGTGCTGCCGAAGTCGCTGGCTGAGCCGGAGGTGACGGAGATGCTGGATCGCAGCGAGACGGCCGCGCAGCATCCCCAGGCACGGGCCACGGCGTTGCGCGATCATGCAATTCTGGAATTGCTTTACGCGGGCGGGCTGCGCGTCTCCGAAGTGACAGCGCTGTCAACGGGCGACCTGGCGCTGGATGCGGGGCGCGTGCATGTGCGCGGCAAGGGTGACAAAGAACGCATTGTGCCGCTGGGGCGCTCGGCACTGGACGCATTGCAGAAGTATCTGCGCGAAGGGCGACCTCACCTGGCCCGCATCAGTTCAGCGCGCAGGGTGAACAGGCAACAGCAGGATGGCACAAGCTTGTTTCTCTCACTGCGCGGCATGCCGCTGACGCGGCAATGGGTATGGCACCTGGTGAAGACGGCGAGTGGAAACGCCAGTCCGCACCAGCTGAGGCACAGTTGCGCAACGCACATGGTGGAGCACGGCGCGGATCTGCGCAGCGTGCAACTGATCCTGGGGCACGCGGATATTTCAACAACGCAGGTTTACACGCATCTCGCCCTGGGCAGGCTGAAGGCGGTGCATCGCGAACATCATCCGCGCGCCACGCGGAGGCCGGAAGCAGAGCCTAAAGAAGCGGCGAAAGCAGCCTCCGGGCTGCACATTGTGTCGCGCTCGAAATCGCGCAAGGAAATCGCATGAGTGGGCCGGCCGCTGCCGTAGACACATATGTGGACTCGCTGGTAGCCGAGTATCTGACCATGCTGGCCAATGAGCGCGGGGCTTCCGCGCACACGCTGCGGGCATACCAGCGCGAGCTGCACGGCTTTGCTGCGTTCATCACGGAGCATTGCGGGAAAAGCCAGAGCGTTGACAAGATTGAACACACGCACATTCGCGCGTACCTGGCAACGCTGTATGAACGCGGGCTATCGAAGGCGTCGGCGGCGCGGGCACTGGCAGCGATTCGCAGCTGGTTCAAGTGGCTGGCGCGCGGGGCCCTGGTGGAACAGAATGCTGCGTCCCTGGTTGCCACTCCGAAGCTGCCCAAGCATTTGCCGCGCGTGCCGTCGATTGAGCAGATGAATCGCGTGGTCGATTCAGTGAGCAAGGACGCGGCGAGCTGGCCGTCGCGCGATCGAGCAATTCTGGAAATGCTGTATGGGTGCGGGATTCGTAATGCAGAGCTGGTGGGGCTGAACCTGGAAGACATTCACTGGGCTAATGAGGCGGTGCTGGTGCGCGGCAAGGGGCAGAAGCAGCGCTATGTTCCGCTGGGTGACGCGGCGGCGCAGGCGTTGCGCGCATATCTTGCGGAGCGTTTGGCGCTGCTGGCCGCGGTGGGCGGAGAGAAGCCAGCTGCGACGCCGGCATTGTTTGTGAATCTGCAGTTGCGCGGGCTGAACAAGGCGCGCAGCCAGGCTCGGCTTACTACGCGGAGCGTGGGACGCATTGTGAAGCGTATTGCGATTCTGCGCGGACTGTCAGGCGATGTGCATCCCCATACACTGCGTCATGCGTTCGGCACGCATCTGCTGGAAGAGGGAGCGGATCTTCGGGCGATCCAGGAACTGCTGGGGCATGAAAGGCTGTCGACGACGCAGCGCTATACGCAGCTGACCACGTCGCAATTGACGCAGGTGTATGACCGCACGCATCCGCGAGCGCGGTAATGATCTCTGAAACCAGTTCATACGGCTCCATCAGGCGCGATGATTTGTGGCTGACTTGAGAGCCGCATCCAGTTCGCGCGCGAATGCGCCGGCGATATTGCGTTTGAGCTTGAGTGAGTAAAGGCCCTTGCGCTTCAGGTACTGCTGCATTTTGAGGATGGGGTCGTCGCCGTCCCACAAGTGGCACTCGATGAGCGTGGCGGAGTGGAGCAGCCGTGCGTGGGTGATGGACTCGGAGGCCACGCGATAGACGGCTACCACGTCATTGCCGTCGACGGGGATGACGGGAAAGTGGAACTCGCGAGTCTTGAGCGCGACGTCTTCCACCTCAGCGTGGACAGCGGCGCTCTCAAACTTGCCGGGATGGTGCAGGTGGGAGACGAAGATCATGGGCAGCTTGCGAGTGCGGGCGGTGCGCATGGCTTCGTGCCAGTCATCCTGAGTTGAAGCGTCTTCCGCAGCGAAGGCGACAACGATTTTGCCATTCTTCTTTTTCCGGTTGGTTTCAGCGGCGGCGAGGATGCGTTTGAGGCTGACACGCCGGGTTCTTGCCGGCCCTGCGCTTATGCGGCTGAGGACTCTTTGAAGAGAAACTCCCTGCAACAGGCTGGCGGTGCAAACGAGGTGGGATGGGGCGATGGTGTCTTCAGGGCCAAGATCAATGGCAGCGCCGACAACCGATGCTTCATGGCCGAGGGCGCCGTGGATGCCGGGGTTGAAGCTGCTTGCCTGCAACAGGATGCGGGCTGATTCTTCAAGCATGCGGGACTGGATGAGATGGGCGTAGAGAGCGATCAGCTTGTCATTGGAAATGAGCGAGAAGCCGTTCTGGACGGGGAGCGTTCCGGCCGCAGGCGCGGCAGTCTTCTTGATTTCAGGGGGCGTCAACTTAGGGATGTCTCCGGTAATTGTGATTGTAAACGGACAATTGAGAACGGCGTGTAAAGAGGTAGATCTGAACCGCTATGCGGCTCGTGAGTCAGTAGGTTTTGACGCCAGCTTATGAGATGGCCAATCAGGCTACGGCGGGTTCGAGGACCGAGGTGCGGGTAACGGAGATAACGCTGATGTCATCCTGCTGTCCAAAGGCCTGGGCGGCGGCAGCAACTTCGGCAGCGGTGCCAGCCACGCGCAGCAGATCGTGCACGCGTTCGAATCCGAAGAGGCGTCCATTGACGTCGGTGGCTTCAACGACGCCGTCAGAGAGCAGGACGAGGCGGTCGCTTTCCTTGAGCGTGAAGCGCATGACGGAGATCTCATTGCCGTCAATCATGCCGAGAGGCAGGGTGCCTTCAATGGCAAGCGGTTCTCCGTTGAGGTAGGGTGGCATGTGGCCGGCATTGGCGAGAGTGACGCGGCCATCGAAGGCGATGCGCAGAGCGAGGCAGGTTGCCTGGGCGTCGCCGCGGCCCATCAGGCGGCGATTCAATGAGCCGAGAACAAATTCGGGGTCGGAGTTCAACTCGGCGGTGCTGCGGATGGCGCCCACCAGCAGGGCGACGAGCATGCCGGCTTTTAGACCCTTGCCGGTGACGTCGCCGGCAACGATCAGCAGGCTCTCGTCGCTCTTGTGTGGAATGATCTGGAAAAAGTCGCCGCCCACCTCGCGGGCCGGACGGTATTCGCTCTCGATAGCGAAGCCGGAGAGGGTGGTCTTTCCCTCGGGAAGAATGACCTGCTGGACTTCCTGGGCCTGGCGGACGTCGAGGGCCATCTGGCGCTGGGTTTTGAGGCTGACCAGCAGACGGCGGAGCAACAGAATTGAGACGGCGCCAACCAGAAGCAGGTTCGAGAGCTGAAACGCGCTTACATTGGCGCCGTATATGAACCAGTTGGTTTGGACATGCAACTGGCGCAGTTCCGCCTGAAATCCACCCGCAACGCAGCAGAGAGTTGCCGGCAGGACGAGCCAGCCTTCCAGTCCCTGTTCGACGATGCCCAGGTAGACGTTGAGCAGCATGAGCAAGGTGAGTGCAAACTTGACCCCGATTGCGGTGGTGTGGAAGGCGTGGCTTACGGGCTGGGAGACGACGTCGTAGTAGATGTTGTCTCCCAACAAATTCGAGACCATGAGAAGCATCACCAGGGCCGCCAGCGCTCCGGGGACCCATTTAGGTTCGCGCAGGTGGAACCAGACGCGCCACACCATGACCCACCCGGTGTAGATGAGGGGCACAAGAATTACGTCCTGGAGGATGGTGAGCGGCAAAGCGCCGACCCACTGCGTCCACGAGCCGATGCCGGTGGTGGCATAAAACACCGCCGATGTGATGAGGATGAGGCCGATCCACAGATAGACCCGATCAGAGCGGTCAAAGAAGGTGAGGCTGCAGGCAACCACGCCGAGCAGGAGGAAGACGAAGGCTTGAATGGGTGAAAGGATATAGGCGCGGACGAGTTCAAGCCAGCGCATCTGGTAGCGGGCATTGACGGACGAGGCCTGGCCGATGAGCGGGGCGCTGTGAAATCCGCCGACATCGTCTCCCTGAAAGAGCGTGTTGGGCTCCATCCAAACTCGGAACACGATGACTTGCGTGGAGGCGCCAGAGCTGTCGCTGACCGGGTCAGGGAGGGCGAACATGGCGGGCTGAGTGAAGTAGACGACGGGGTGGTCGGTGGAAAAATTGCCGAAGCTGCCGATCAGCGTGCCGTTATCGAACGTCTGGTAGACATCGTCGATATCTGCCGGGCCGGCCATCGCGAGCTTGACGCCGGCTGGTGCTTCCACGCGAACACGAATCCGGTACCAGGCATAGCCCCAGTAGCCGGGATAGCCTCTTCCGGTCCAACCTGGAACAAAGTCGCTGAGTCCGGAGATAGGATCGACTGCGCCATTCCTGGGCGTGAGATCGACGGTTTCCCAATCCGAATCGTCGAACGCGGGGTCGGCCCAGAAGGGCCGATTGGTAACTGGATCGAGAGGCGAGTCCCCGATGCGGAACTTCCACGGGCCGTTGAGGGCAACAACGCTGTCTCCGAGGTGGATCTGCGCGCTGACGGGCGCGGCAGGCTGTGCATGAGACACGAAGGAGCAGGCGCAGATCAATAGAACCGGGAGAGACCAGCGGAAGCATCGTGCCATTGGAGGACCTCTGGCGACAGGGGACAGTGCCTTTAGGCACTATACGCAATGAATCGTGGGAGATGGAAGTTCTTTCTAGGTGGAGTAGTCGGCGTTGATATGGATGTACTCGACGGTAAGGTCGGTGGTCCAGAAGACGCAGTTGCCGGCTCCCTGGTGGAGTTCGATGTTGATCGTGAACTCGGGTTGAGCAATGTAGGCATGGGCGCTGACCTCGTCGTACTCGGGGGCGCGGCCGCCGTTGCGGCAGATGGGCAATTCGCCGAACTGGATGTCGATGCGGTCGGGATCGATCTCTGCGCCGGAGTAGCCAATGGCGGCGACGAGGCGGCCCCAGTTGGGGTCGGCGCCGGCCCATGCGGTTTTCACGAGTGGCGAGTGGGCGATGGCTTTGGCGATGCGGAGGGCGTCGGCGTCGTCCTTTGCGCCGTCGATGTGCAACTCGACAACGTGTGTGATGCCTTCTCCGTCGGCCACCACCTGGCGGGCCAGTGAGGTGCAGACCTGGGTGAGGGCCGCGGCAAATTCTGCGTTGCCGGAACCAATGGTTGCGCCACTGGCTCCGGAGGCGAGCAGCAGCACTGTGTCGTTGGTGGAGGTGTCGCCGTCGACGGAAATGCGGTTGAAGCTGACATCGATGGACGCGCGCAGGTAGGTATCGAGGATGTCGGGCTCAACGGCTGCGTCGGTGAAGATGTAGACGAGCATGGTGGCGTGCGGCACCAACTGGGGATGAATCATGCCGGAGCCCTTGCAGAGCGCGGCGATACGGACCTCTTTCCCATCGAGTTCAAGGCGGGCGAAGGCAGTTTTCTCTACTGTGTCGGTGGTGAGGATGGCTTGCGCCACCTGCTGGAAGTGGTCGACTTCCGGACCCAGCGACACGGCCAGGCCGGGCAATACTGCGATCAGTTTTTCAGCGGGCAGCGGCACGCCGATGATGCCGGTGGAAGAGGGAAACACCTGTTCTGCAGGGCAGGCGAAGACCTCTGCTGCGGCGTTGCAGGTGGCGCGCGCGGCGGCCAGGCCGGCTTCTCCGGCGGCGCAGTTGGCGTTGCCGGCATTGATGGCGACTACGCGCACCAGGCTGCCGGTGGCATGGAGGTGCTGCTTGTCCACAATGAGCGGCGCGGCGGTGACGCGATTGGCGGTGAACGCGGCAGCGGCGCTGGCCGGTTGATCGGCGACAATGAGGGCAAAGTCGGGGCGGCCGCTCTTCTTCAGGCCGGCTTTGGTGGCGCCGAATTGGAAGCCGCGGGGGATAAGGAATTGTGAGGCGTCAGACATAGTTTGATTGGGAAGCAACCCATTTAATTTAGCAGGTTAGGAAGGGCTGAACCCCGCCTGGTGAAGACACTGATGAGGGGGTCTTGAGGGCGGGGTGTCGAACTACGAGTGGGTTCGGCCCGGCGCAGCCATTCATTTTACTTAACCAAATGATTGAAATGAGGTAGCCTGAATCAAATTGGACAGGAATTGTCCGGAGAATTGGATGAAGCCTCGCAAGTTGAAGGATCCGGTGACTCCGACTGACCCTGGTTTCTATAAAGAACTCATCGATCAGATGAGCGATGGTGTGTACTTTGTGGACCGGGAGCGGCGTATACATTACTGGAATGAAGGCGCATGCCGCCTGACGGGTTACTCGTCAGAAGAGCTGACGGGCCGTTACTGCCAGGACAATATTCTCTGCCATGTCGACGAACAGGGACGGAAACTCTGCATCGACGGTTGCCCTTTGCTGGCCAGCATTGAGGATGGGAGCACGCACGAGGCGAGGCTCTTCCTTCGCCACAAGCAGGGACGGCGCGTTCCGGTGCTGGTGCAGGTGCAGCCGCTACGCACGGCGGATGGGGCGATTGCAGGCGCGATCGAGATCTTCCGCGACGATTCAGCGCAGTACGAAGCACGCCGCAAGCTGGAGGCGATGAAGCGGCTTGCATTTCTGGATCACCTGACGCAGATGCCCAATCGCCGCTTCCTGGAGATGTCATTGCGGACCGCGATGAATGAGTACCAGGTTCACAAAGATGCGTTTGGCGTGCTGATGATCGATTTGGACGAATTCAAGGCGATCAACGATAGCTTCGGGCATTCCTTTGGCGACTATGCTTTGCAGCAGGCAGGCAGAACTTTGACGGGAACCTTGCGGCCAACGGACGTGGTGGGCCGGTGGGGCGGCGATGAATTTCTGGCCATCGTCTATAACGTCAAGAGCGAAAATCTGGCGGAGCTTGCCAGGCGCTGCGCAGTGCTGATGGGACAGACCTCCGTACTGGACGCGGAGGACAGGCGCGTCTCGCTGTCGATCTCGGTGGGCGCCGCGCTGGTACGCCCTGGAGACACATGTGAAGCACTCATTGAACGCGCAGACGAACTGATGTACAAGAGCAGGACGGTCGGCCGCGGCAGGTCAGAGGCCGGGTAGGCGGAGCTTCAAGATGTGAGTTGGATTTTTGTGAGTTAGTTTGTGGGGCAGCGATTTCCGGAGCCGGTTCAGATATGCTGGAGCTTCGCGGCCTGCAATGACAAACAGCAAATCTCCAAGCCTGAAGCAAACCATCGACAAGCGGGAAGACGAGTTCCTTGAACTGCGCCATGTGAATGTGGCGCGCGGCGAGCGCGTTGTGCTGCACGACGTAAACCTGAGCGTGCGAACCGGCGAGCATGTGGCGATCCTGGGACCGAACGGATGTGGCAAGTCGACGCTGATTATGGCCATCACGTGCCAGGTTTACCCGATCATTCAGCCGGGTATGGTGGTGCGCATCTTTGGGCGCGAGCGGTGGGATTTGACCGAGCTGCGCAAGCGCTTTGGGGTGGTGGCGGCAGGGCCTGCGGGTGAGTTGCCGGGAGAACGCACGGCGGTGACGACCGGACTGGATGCGGTGATTGCGGGGTTCTTTTCGGCGTCGACGCTGTGGCCCAATCTGCATGTGACGCGGGAGATGCGGGCGCGCGCGAAAGAAGCACTGGAGCGAATGGAAGCGAGCCACCTGTCGGAGCAACTTGTGGGCCAGATGTCGGCGGGTGAGAAGCGGCGCATCCTGATTGCGCGCGCGCTGGTGCACAGGCCGCGACAGTTGTTGCTGGACGAGCCCTCGAATGCGCTGGATCTGGCGGCGCAGCGCGAACTGCGGGAGACCATGCGCAGATTGGCACAGGAGGGGGTTGGGTTGGTGCTGGTGACTCACCACCTGGGCGATATTTTGCCGGAGATTGAGCGCGTGATTTTGATGCGCAGCGGACGCATTGTGGGGGATGGCCCGCGCGAGGAACTGCTGACGGAGACGCGGCTGAGTGAGCTGTTCCGCGCGCCGGTGCGGATTGGGCGTGACGAGGAGTGGCTGCATAGCTGGTGAAAGCAGGGAACAGGAAACAGGAAACAGAGAACTGGGAACAGGAAACAGGGGACAGGGAACAGGGAACCGAGAACAGACCGCGTCACCACTGGTGTTGGATCTTGTAGCAGGAGCCGGCCAAACCTTGTGCTATAGTTGCGGCTAAGAACCCAGGGAGATGCACGTGACTCTTGGACAGTTTCTTGGCAAGCAATTCATTCGCGTCATCGAATGGAATGAGCCGGAAGACGGAATTCTGGCGTACCGGTTTCCGATGCGCGATCTGGAGATTGAAAACGGCGGAAAGCTGACAGTGAGCGAGTCGCAATTGGCGGCTTTCGTGAACGAAGGCAAAATCGCCGACGTCTTCACTCCCGGCCTTTACACGCTCAACACACGCAACCTGCCGCTGCTGACCGACCTGATGAACTGGGACAAGGCGTTTGAGTCGCCGTTCAAGTCGGAGGTCTATTTCTTTTCGACGCGCCTGGAGATGGATCAGAAGTGGGGCACGGCGACGCCGATCACGCTTCGCGACAAGGAGTTTGGCGCGGTGCGGCTGCGCTGCTACGGCATTTACTCCTATCGCATAGCCGACCCGAAAGTATTCTTCAACCAGGTGAGCGGTACGCGCGAACTCTATCGTGTGGAGGATCTGGAAGGCCAGCTGCGCGACACCATTGTCGGGCGTATGAGCGAAATATTCGCGACCAGCGATCTCTCCTTCCTTGATATGACGGCGAAGCAGGGCGTACTGGGCGACAGGATCATTGAGCAGATCAAGCCGGGATTTGCGGCGCTGGGCCTGGCGCTGAACACATTCGTTGTTCAGAACATTTCGCTTCCCGATGAGCTGCAGAAGATTCTCGATCAGCGCATTGGCATGAACATGGTGGGCGACCTGGGCAAGTTCACGCAGTTTGAAGCGGCAGAGTCGCTGGACATTGCGGCAGCCAACCAGGGCGGCGCAGCGGGCATGGGCATGGGATTGGGCGCGGGGGCAGCGGTGGCGCAAACGCTGTCGGCTTCGCTGCGTCCAACGTTTAGCGCACCGACGTCGGCAACGGGGCCGGTTGCGACGGGTGCGGTTGTGCCGGGCGTAGTTGCTGCGCCAGCAGCTCCCGCAGCCGGTGCGGATACGAAGTTCTGCATCGAGTGCGGGCAACCGATTCCTCAACGCGCGAAGTTTTGCGCAGAATGTGGGAAGCCCCAATGAACTGTCCTTCATGCGGCGCGCCGATGCGCCTCAAGCCGGATATGGTCACGTTCAAGTGCGACTACTGCCAGAACGTGTTTGCGCCTGCGCCTGACGACGACGGCGTATGCGTGCTGGGCGAAACATGCGCGCAGCAGTGCCCGCTATGCAACATTCCGCTGGAGCATGCCACCATTGCCAAGACCCGCATCCGCTACTGCATCAAGTGCAAAGGCATGCTGGTTCCGATGGAGATCTTGGCGTCGCTGGTGCAGGATCTGCGGGCTGGACTGACGACGACCATCATTCCTCCGGCGGCCGATCCCACTGAATTGCAACGCAAAATCAGTTGCCCGCAATGCCATCACCGCATGGAGACGCATTTCTACGCCGGACCGGGGCATGTCATTGTCGACTCCTGCGAACAATGCTCTGAGTTATGGCTGGATGGCGGCGAGCTGATGCGCATTGTTCATGCTGCCGGATCGGACTCTGTCATGAGCAGCATTCCGCCGGAGCCGATACCAGGCGATCCGGGATGGGTGGGAAACCCCTACCCTGAGACAGTCTCGGATATTGCCGCGGACTCCATCATCGACGTGATTGGGCGAACGCTGCTGGGGTGATAGAGGCAGGGAACAAGGGAACAGGGAACAAGGGAACAGGGAACAAGGGAACATTAAAAGCAGAGACCAAGGGATTAGGGCTCGACTGGCGATTGCACGCTCAACTCAACTTTGGAGGGACGGCATGCACGCAGTCGTCAAGGATTTCCGGTTCGCATTGCGGCGGCTGATCAAGGCGCCGGGATTCACATTGACCGTGGTGCTGACTTTGGCGCTGGGCATTGGCGCCACTACGGCGATCTTCTCGCTGGTGGAAGGCGTGCTGTTGCGGCCGCTTCCGTTCACCGATCCTGACCGGCTGGTTCTGGTGGGAGATCACATCGGGGGCAACACGGCCGTTGGCGTGACGGCGCGCGAGATTGCGCTCTATCAGAATGCGTCGAGCGCATTCTCTTCCATCGGCGGCTATGGCGGCGCGGAGTTTGAACTGTCAGGCGGTGCGCGGCCGGAAGAAGTGGTGGCATCGCGCATGACCGCGGGCGTGTTCTCCACGCTCGGAGTGCAGCCGATTCTGGGCCGCGTCTTCACTGCGCAGGAGGACGAGGCGCATCAGCCGTTGGCGGTGATCAGTTACGCGCTGTGGATGAATCGCTTTCATCGCGATCCCAATGTGCTTGGTCAGTCCATCGATCTCGATCGCACTGCCTACACCATCATCGGCGTCATGCCGCGCAGTTTTGAATTTCCATTGCAGAACGGCCAACTGGACCAGACGCAGCTTTGGGTTCCGCTGAGCCTGACGGCCGACGAATTGACGGACCAGAATGCGGGCGTTTGGAGGTTCAAGCTTCTGGGCCGTTTGAAGGATGGAGTGACGGCAGCGCAGGCCGCCCAGGACGCAGATCGAGTGGCGCAGCAGGCCATGCGCAATTTTCCCACCAACATGGCCGCGATTCACATTACAGGCGACGTGATGCTGCTGAAGGAGGTTGCGGTGGGCGACGTGCGCCCACTGCTGCGCACGCTGTTTGTCGCAGTCGCGGTGGTGCTGCTGATTGCCTGCATCAACGCAGCCAGCCTGCTGCTGGTGCGCGCCATTCGCCGCAGGCGTGAATACACAGTGCGACTGGCGCTGGGTGCGGGTTTTAGCGCAATCGTTCGCGAATCGGTGATGGAAGGTCTGTTGTTGAGCCTGGCCGGCGGCGTGCTCGGTGTGGGATTTGCAACCGCGGCAATCCGCACGGCATTGCACCTGCTGCCGGAGTCGATGCCGCGTGTCGATTCCATCAGTATGGACGGAGGCGTGGTGGCCTTTGCGCTGCTGGTGTCCCTGTTGACAGGCGCTCTGTGCAGCATTGCACCGGCCTTCGCGGCCCTGCATACGAATTTGACCGACAGCCTTAAAGAGGGCGCGCGCACCGGCAGCGGTGCGCAAAGCCACGCCTGGCTGCGCTCTGCGCTGGTGGTTGCGGAGATTGCCGTTGCGCTGATATTGCTGACGGTTTCAGGAGCTTTTCTGCGCAGCTTCCAGAAAATGCGCTCCGTTGATCCAGGGTTCCGCGCAGACCACGTGCTGGTGGGCGGATATCAACTTCCGCTGCAGCAGTATCCGACGAACGATTCTGTTCATCGGTTCAAGCAAAATGTTACCGACCGGCTTTCGGCAGAGGCCGGAATTATCGCAGTGGGAACAACGGACGGCTTGCCTGCTTCGGACAGTGGCGGCGCTTCGGGTTATTCGATCGAGGGGGTTCCGCTGAATCGCTGGAAGCTGCAATTTGCCAATTTCGAAATCGTGGACGGCGACTACTTCAAGGCCATGAGCATTCCTCTGCGGGAGGGGCGCATGTTCAACGCAAATGATCGCAATGACGCGCCGCTGGTGGTGATAGTGAATGAGACGATGGCGCGGCATTGCTGGCCGGGTCAGGATGCTGTTGGAAAGCGCATGCATGCGGGTAATCCGAAGAAAGGGTTGCCCTGGGCTACGGTGGTGGGCGTGGTTGCGGATACGAAGATCGGCGCGCTCGACCGGCCGAATGTAGACCAGTGGTATATTCCAGCGCAGCAGCCGGCCATTATGGAGGGCGCGCAATCGACGGGCACGCTGACCGATCCTGAAAGCGGATTCATCGTGCTGCGTTCCGCGTTGCCGCCGAAGCAGATGGAGGAGACCCTGCGCGCGGCGGTTGCGGAAGTTGATCCATCGCTGGCGCTCGATCCGGTGCAGACCATGGACGATGTGATCTCCAGCGTGGAAGCGCCGCGGCGTTTCAATACCAGCCTGATTACCGCGTTCGCCATGGGCGCGCTGCTGCTGTCGATTACCGGGATCTACGCGGTGGTGGCGTTTTCAGTCTCGTTGCGCGCGCAGGAGATTGCGATTCGCATGGCGCTGGGTGCGCAACGGGCGGCGATTGCGCGCATGGTGCTGGCTGCGGGCGCTAAACTGGCGTTGCTTGGCTGCGGACTCGGACTGCTGGGTTCGGTGGCGATTGCGCGGCTGGTGAATGCATTTCTGTTCGACGTGAGCGCGACCGATCCGCTGGTTTATGTCGGAGCTGCATTGACAATGCTGGCGATGGCACTGGTCGCGTCGGCTCTTCCGGCGCGGCGCGCTGCGTCGGCAAATCCGGTGGAGGCGCTGCGTTCGGTGTGACCGGATTGCATGTGCTGATGGAAGTAAACCGCAGGTCCATTTGACAGAGAATGAGCCGCGATTGTGTTACCATTCGGGCAATTGGCATGGCTGGTTCGTAGATTTAGGAGGTCGATGATGTCTCTTTCCTCACGACGCAATTTTCTTAAAACTGGTCTTGCAGCGGGCGCGCTGGTGGGCGCCGAAACCCTCACACTCAATGCAGAGCGCCCTAAAGCAACGGATTGGGTCACGCTGGGCCGTTCCAATGTAAAAGTGACGCGACTGGCGTTTGGCTGCGGAAGTTTCAGCGGCCAGGTGCAGATGAACCTGGGCCAGCAGGAGTTTACCCGCCAGGTGCGGTACGCGTATGACCGCGGGATTCGCTTCTTTGAGACGGCCGAGTCTTACGGCGAAACACCCCGCATGCTGGGGATTGCGTTGAAGGGGTTGCCCCGCGACAGCTACCGGATCATGCACAAGGTGACGACCTTTCACGCGGTGGATCCGCACAAAAAGCTGGAAGAACTGCGCAGCGCCGTGGATACGGAGTACCTCGACATCATGCTGCTGCACTGGCAGCACACGCCCGCCTGGCCTGAGGAGACGGCTCACTGGCAGGACGCGATTAATGAGGCGGAACACAAGAAAACCATCATGACGCACGGCGCGTCCGTGCACGGGTTGCCGGCGCTCAGGCAGGTTCCGGGGAACAAGTGGCTCGATGTAGCCATGATTCGCGTGAACCACAATGGAACGCGCATGGATACCGAAGTTCCCGACGCGAATGAGTTGGGCAATGTGAATGAGGTGGTGCAGCATGTGCAGCAGGCGCGCAAAGAGGGCATGGGCGTGGTGAGCATGAAGCTGGTGGGTGAAGGCGTCTTCAATCACGAGGACCGGCAGAAGGCGATGCGCTTTGCGTTCAAGACCGCGGGCGTGGATTCGGTAACGGTGGGCTACAAGAACACGCGGGAGATTGACGAGGCGATCGACAATCTGAACCTGGCGCTGGCGTAGAGAGCGGGTTCGCAAGTCAGCAAGTCGGCGAGTCAGCGAGTCAGCCCGGAATGAGATCGGTGCGGCGAATTCGAACCATGCGCTTGACGCGGTGGCTGGGTTGCGGTACTTTCTCCTTACACGGGAAAGGAGGTTGATCCAGCTGATGAAGAATGATTGTTCCAGATGCATCGTACGTGAGGTGACTGAGGCCTAGGGCATCGCGCCCCAAGCCCCAAGTAAGCCCCGGCGAATGGTCAACTTCGCATGGGCCCTGGCACTCGCGGCAGCGCGATGGCCTTAGTCCAATCCCAACAGT